>NZ_DASXQG010000090.1:0-151288 GCF_036493135.1 Nocardioides sp.
GGGCGAGCCGGTCGCGGTCTGCACCGACCCCCGCCTCCCGTGGCCGACGCTGTGGGATCGGCTCCACCACCTCGACTGATCTGCACAGGCCGCCACTACCGTGGCGCCGTGACCATCGACCTCCGATCCGACACGATCACGCGCCCGACCGACGCCATGCGGAAGGTGATGGCCGAGGCCGAGGTCGGCGACGACGTATACGGCGAGGACCCCACCGTCCTCGAGCTCCAGCAGCGCGTGGCGGCGATGTTCGGCAAGGAGGACGCGCTGTTCACCCCGACCGGCTCGATGGCCAACGTGCTCGCGGTGGCGTCCCTCGTCCAGGCGGGGCAGGAGGTGCTCTGCGAGGCGTCCGCCCACATCGCCCGCGCCGAGCTCGGAGCCCACGGCGCCCTCACCGGTCTGACCATGCGCACCTGGCGCGACCCGCGCGGCCAGATCGACCAGGCCGCGATCGAGTCGATGTACGCCCCGGACATGGGCCCGTTCTTCGTCCGCACCGCAGCGGTCTCGATCGAGAACACCCACAACTTCGCGGGCGGCACGGTCCTCCCGCTCGAGGACCTCCAGGCGCTCCGCGCTTACGCGACCTCCGTGGGTATCGGGGTCCACCTCGACGGCGCCCGGCTGTGGAACGCACACGTGGCCACCGGCGCCCCGTTCGCGTCGTACGGCGCCTGCGCGGACGTGATCTCCGTATGCCTGTCGAAGGGGCTCGGCGCCCCGGTCGGCTCGCTGGTGGTCGGCACCGCCGATGCCATCGCCGAGGCGCGGGTACGTCGTAAGCGGATGGGCGGCGGGATGCGGCAGGTCGGCATCCTGGCCGCGGCCGGGCTGTACGCGCTCGACCACCACGTCGACCGGCTGGCCGACGACCATGCGAACGCCCGGCTGCTCGCCGACGCGTGCGGTCTCGACCCGGCGACCGTGGACACCAACATCGTCGTCGTCCCGCGAGACGACGCCGCGGCGTTCGTCGCCGGCGCGCGCGAGGAAGGCGTGCTGGTCTCTCCGGTCGGCCCGGCCGCGGTCCGGATCGTCACCCACCTCGACGTGAGCCGGCCGGACGCCGAGGCCGCGGCTGCGGTGCTGTCGAAGCTCTGAGGGTCAGCCGGTCCGGCCGAGCAGCAGCACCTCGCTGATCGCGGTGTCGTCACGAGCGGCGCGGCCCTTGCCGGGCGGCGAGACCGACGTGATCCGGACCCTGACCGTGCTCGTGGTCACCGGATGGATCGCGGTCTGCTGCATGCCGCGGTCGTCGCCGAACTGCTGGGTGACGCTGCTGCCGTCGTCGAAGATCCACTCGACGGACAGGACGCGGCGGTTGCCCTTGTACCAGTCATAGGAACGCCCGTTGGAGTACGCGATCTTGGCGTACCCGTTGACGAGCCCCAACCGGGTGAGCCGGGTCGGCTGGTCCAGCCGGAACGTCAGCTCCATGCCGGTCGCATCGCCCGTGGTGCGCCAGCACGTGTCGTTGCGACCGTCGACCATGTTGGCCGCGACGTAGGTGACCGGGCGACCGCCGAAGTCGACCCCGGCGGGCGCGTGGTCGGGAGCCGAGGCCTGGGCGAAACCGGCCACGTTCGTCGGCGGACCGGTCACCTGGACCGAGGGCGACGACGAGGGTGCGGTCGGCGAGGACTCCGAGCTCGTGGGCGAGCTGGGTGACGAATGGGTCTTCGGCACGATCGGGGGAGTCGCCGACGTGCTGGGACCACCGCCACCGCCGCGGCCGTGGAGGAGGAGGAAGCCGCCGAGCACCAGCACCACGACCATCGCGGCCGCGACGCCGACCCACAGGCCGGGACCGGGTCCGGCGCGACGAGGTCGGGGGCTCGGCGCGAGGTGCGTCGGGCCCGGAGGTGTGCTGGACCCGGGAGGTGGGGCGACCGGGCCTGGGGAAACGGCCGGAGCGGCGTACAACGGAGCCGGTACGTCGTACACCCGCTCGGCGGTGTCCGTGGCCGACGGGAAGATCCGCGGGTTGGTGGGCTCGGTGCCGAGCTCGGCGCCGCAGTTGATGCAGAAGCGGCCGCCGTCGGTGGACGGTGTACCGCAGTGGGCGCACCGCTCCGTCTGGCCGTCCATGAGGTTCAATCTAGGTGGAGTTCGGGCTCCGACCCCAGCCCGGTCCGCCTTCAGACGGTCAGGTGCGTGACCTCGGCCTCCACCTTGCGCCGGGGCGCGAGCTCGGCGATCAGCATCGCGGCGAGCACCAGCAGGCCGCCGAAGATCATCCGGACGCTGGCACTCTCACCGCCGAGGACCACCGCGAAGAGCGCCGCGAACACCGGCTCCATGGCCATGATGATCGCCGCCCGGGTCGGAGGGAGGTGGGCCTGGGCCCAGGTCTGGCCGATCATCGCGCCGGCACCGGCGAAGACCGCCATGTAGAGGATGCTGACCCAGTCGCTGGTGCGGTCCGGGAGCACGAGGCCGTTCGGCGCGGTGCAGACCAGACAGATCACGGTGATCACGATCAGCTGCACGGTCGCCATCCCCAGTGCCTGCCCGGGCTGCGACCAGGCGCCCAGACCGACGATGTGGAGCGCGTAGATCATCGCGGCGACGAAGATCAGCGCCTCGCCGTACCCGACGGAGAAGCCGCTGAGGGTGAGGACTCCGAGTCCGGCCATCGCCAGCGCGACCGCGACCCAGGTCATCATCCCGATCCGGGAGCGCAGGAGCAGCGCCGCGAAGACCGGCGTCGCCACGACGTACATGCCGGTGATGAACCCGGAGATGCTGGCCGGGGTCGTCGCGAGCCCGGCGGTCTGCAGGATCTGCGCGACGCCGTACAGGCAGCCGAGCACGACGGCCTGCCGCCGCGTGTCTCGGGTGAGCCGGCCGAGGGCCTTGGGCGCGAGGAGGACCAGGGTGACGCTGGCGATCGCGAACCGGATGGCCAGGAAGTCCAGGGTCGGCACCCGCTCGAGCAGGTCGTGGATCAGGAAGAACGTCGAGCCCCAGCACGCCGTCACCGCCAGCAGTGCCGCCGTCGCGAGCAGCGTCAGGCGACGGGACTCCGAGGGCACGCGCCCACGCTAGGGCACGTCGACGGTCAGACGACCTTCAGGACGACGGTGCTGCCCTTGCGTGCCATCGAGCCGGGGCTGGGGTCGGATCCGACGACGTAGCCGAGGCCGACATAGATGTCGGCGTGCTCGACCTCGACCTTGAAGCCGAGTCCCTTCAGCAGGTCGGTGGCGGCCTCCACACCCATGGCCCGCAGGTCGCCGGGGATCTGGACCAGCTCGGGCCCCCTCGAGACCGTCAGCGACACCGTGTCGCCGCGGTGTACGACGCGGCCCGCCAGCGGGGACTGCGAGATGACGTGTCCGTCGGGCACCGAGTCGGAGAACAGCTGGTTCCCGGTGTTGACCTGCAGGCCCTGCGCCCGCATCACGCGTACGGCGCGGTCGGCGCTCTTGCCGGTCCAGTCGCGGACGTGGATCGGGCGGGGTCCCTTGCTCACGATCAGGTCGACCTGGAACCCGGGCGTCTCGCGTTGGCCGGCCGCGGGGTTGCTGCCGAGGACCATGCCCTTGGGCGCCGAGTCGTCGTAGCGGAGGAACGACCGGCCATAGGTCAGGTGCCGCTTGAGCAGCGCGTCCTGGGCCTGGTCGACGGTCATCCGCGCGACCTTCGGGACGGCGTAGCGCTCCTTGCCGAGGGAGATGCTCAGGGTGACCGTCCCGTGGTCGAGCACGCGCGCCCCGGGTTTCGGGTCGGTGCTGACGACGCGGCCCTTGGCGACGTCCTCGGAGTACGACGGGTCGCCGATCTTCACGTCGAGTCCGGCGTGGTCGAGCTTGGTGGTGGCGGCCTGCTGGGTGAGTCCGATGACGCCGGGCGTCGCGGTGTAGCGGGCCCAGCCGAACCAGTAGGCGCCGAGTCCGGCGGCCACGGCGATGGCCAGCGCCACGGCGAGGAGCACCGGGCCGCGCCGCGAGCGGCGCGGTCCGTGGGGGTGCGTCACCACGCGCACCGGGGGCTCGCTCGGCGGTACGGCGAGAGGTTGCGGCTCGAAGGGCAGCGGCGTGGCGGGGGCGGCCGCCTCGAACGGCTCCGCGATCGGCAGGATCTCGAAGGCGTTGGTGTCCTCGGTGACCGGCTCGGACGGCCCGGAAGGCTCGTACGGCTCGGCCTTCGTGGGCGGAAGGGCGAGGTCGGAGGTGAGCTCCTCGTCGTCCCAGACCCCACCGGCCAGGGCCTGCGAGACCCGGTGGAGCTGGTGGAGCAGGACCCCGGCATCGGCCGGCCGATGCGCGCGATCGCGGGCGGTCGCGCGGGCGACGAACGCGTCGACGTACGGCGGCACGCCGGGCGCGAGACGCGACGGCGGCGGGACGTCCTCGTGGACGTGCTTGTAGGCGATCGCGATCGGGGACTCACCCGCATGCGGCTTCTCGCCGGTGAGCAGCTCGTACAGGACCACGCCCGCGGCGTACACGTCGGCGCGCGCGTCGCTGGTGCCGTCGACCACGAGCTCCGGCGCCAAGTAGGAGACCGTGCCGATGATGACGCCGCCGGTCGCGGTGTGCTGGGTGTCGGCGGTGACCGCCTTGGCCAGGCCGAAGTCGGCGACCTTGACCCGACCAGCCGACTGCTCGTTCGCGATCAGGACGTTCTCCGGCTTGATGTCGCGGTGGATGAGGCCGGACCGGTGAGCGGCGGCGAGTGCGGAGACGATCGGCTCCATGATCGACAGCGCTTTGGCCGGCGGCATCGGCGCCTCGTCGCGGATCACGTCGCGCAGGGTGTGGCCGGGGACCAGCTCCATGACCAGGTACAGCGTTCCGCCGTCGATCGCGGGGTCGTCGCCCTGGTCGAAGACGTTGACGACGTTCGGGTGGTTGAGGCGGGCGGCCGCCCGGGCCTCGCGCTTGAACCGGTCGGCGAACTCCGCGTCGTCACCGAGGCCGTGGTGCATGATCTTGACCGCGCAGGTGCGGTCGAGCCGGGTGTCGAGTGCCTCGTACACGCTGGCCATGCCGCCCCGGGCGATGCGCCGGCCGATCCGGTAGCGGCCGTCGAGGAGGTGCCCGGTCACGGGGTCGACAACGGTGGCGCTGCCCCCGTGGGCGCGCGTGTCTGCCTCCACGTCGACCCTCCATACACCCGGTCGGGGAAGTGACCAGGTCCGCCCATCCTACGGATCGGGCCGCCGGGACCCCATTCATCGCGCCCCGGCGCGCCGTACCCCCAGGTCAGGTGCCACAGTTGTGCCATGACGTCGCTGGCCGATGCAGATCTCTCACGCCTCGTCGACGAGTGGCTGGACTGGGACGAGGCCGCGCAGCTGCTCGGAGTGACCCCGGCGAAGGTGCGCACCATGATCAAGGTCCACGAGCTGGCCGCCGCCGTACCCACCGTCGGCGCCGGGCCACGCGTCCCCGCCGCGTTCCTCGACGACAGGCTCGTGGTCAAGGGGCTGCCGGGACTGCTGACGGTTCTGCACGACGGCGGGTACGACGACCGCGAGTGCATCGCTTGGCTGTTCACCGACGCCGACCTGCCCGGCCGCCCGATCGACGCGCTCCGTGAGAACCGCGGCTCAGAGGTGAAACGGCGTGCGCAGGCCATGGGCCTCTGAACCCATGCCCGCCCGCGGCCGGCTGTGGATCGGCCTGGTCGCGGTCCTGGCCCTGGCGATCCTCACCTGGGCGCTCAACCAGGGCGGCTTCTCCGGCGGCAGCCGCGACGGAAACGCCGACCCGACCGTCCTGCCGCGCGTCTCCCTCGCGCACCTTCCGACGGAAGCGGCCGTCACGGTTGCGCTGATCGAGGCGGGTGGGCCCTTCCCGTACGACCGCGACGGGATCGTCTTCGAGAACCGCGAGGGGTTGCTCCCCGCGGAGTCTTCCGGCTATTACCACGAGTACACCGTGCCCACCCCGGGTGCGAGTGACCGCGGCGCCCGGCGCATCATCGAGGGCTCCGGGGGAGAGCTGTACTGGACCGACGACCACTACCGAACGTTCGAGAGGATCTCTCCATGAGCGGACTGGCCGGACTCCTGGCGCACCACGTCGAGCCCGGGATCTACCGATGGCACGGGCACTTCCCGGTCGAGGACGTGCGCCACACCGTCGAGCACGCCGGCTGGCGGTTCGCCGAGGTCGACGGCTGGCAGCACACCACCAAGGCCGAGTTCCTCGAGGCCGTGGGGAAGTCGCTGCACTTCCCGGACTACTACGGCCAGAACTTCGATGCCCTGGCCGACTGCCTCGGCGACGTCACCGCCGGCGACAGCGAGGGATGGGTGCTGCTCTGGGACGGCTGGGGCCCGCTGGCCCGCGAGGATCACCGGGCCTTCTCGGTGGCGCTCTCGGTGCTCGGCGGACGCGTGAACGCCGACAAGGGCGGCCGCTTCGCCGTACTCCTCCGCGGTGACGGCCCCACGATCGACGGCGTCACCTCCCTCGACTGATGGCCGGGTGGGAGCCGGTCTGCGGATGCTCTAACCGCGCGATCGCGCCGTTGTGACAGCTGAAAGCCGCCATCGACTGTCATAACCGCGCGATCGCGCCGTTGTGACACCTGCCCGATGCAAAGGATTCAGACGACCCGGTCGGTAGCGGCGGTCGCCAGTTCGAGGAGTACGTCGCGGGCGTGCGCGTCGAGGTCCGCCCGGGCGAGCGTCCCGGTGGCCCTGCCGGCCAGCTCGGCGATCACCTGCTCGACCTGTCGATGGGCGCCGGAGTCGTCGATGATCCGGCGCAGCTCGGTCACCTCGTCCGCCGACAGCGCCCGGCCCAGCGCAGCGTCGAGCCGCGCGGCATCCTCGGCCGGGGCGCCGTCGAGTGCGAGGGCCACCAGGACCGTCCGCTTGCCCTCGACCAGGTCGCCACCGGCCGGTTTCCCGGTGGCGGACGGGTCGCCGTACACGCCGAGCAGGTCGTCCCGCAGCTGGAACGCCTCGCCCAGTGGCAGGCCGAACGCGCTGAGCTGCCGCAGTTGCTCGTCCGTGCCGCCGGCCAGGGTGGCGCCGATGTGCAGCGGCCGCTCGATGGAGTACTTCGCGGACTTGTAGCGCAGCACGGTCATCGCCGCGTCGACGTCGGCGACGCCTCGCGCCTGCACCGAGACGTCGAGGAACTGCCCGGCGATCACCTCCGACCGACACCGGTCGAAGACGTCGAGCGCCGCCACCACTCGATCCAGCGGCAACCCGCACCGGCGGAGCAGCTCGTCGGACCAGCTCAGCAGCAGGTCGCCGAGCAGGATCGCCGCGGACGCGCCGTACTGCTCGGGGTCACCTCGCCATCCGTCGGCACGGTGCTCGGCGGAGAACCCGCGGTGCGTCGCCGGCCGCCCGCGGCGGGTGTCGGAGGCGTCCATGTAGTCGTCGTGCACCAGCGCGCTGGCGTGGAGCAGCTCCAGCGACGCGCAGGCCCGCACCAGCGCGTCCTCGTCCGAGTCGTCGTACGACGTGCCGGCGACCGCGTGGAACCCCCAGTAGCAGAACGCCGCGCGGAACCGCTTCCCACCCGATACCGAAGCCCGGGCCTCGGCCAGCAGCCGGGAAGCGTCGTCGCCGAGCGGAGCGAGCCGCTCGGCCTGCTCGGCGAGGAACTCGTCGAGCGCCGCCTGCACCCGACCGCGGAACGCGGCCTGGTCCCACGCGGGTGCGGTGTCGGTCACGGGGCGAGCCTAGGAGGCGGTGCCGGGGCCGCCGCGTCCGGCCGTCGGGATCGCGGAAGCCCGGTCACACGACCCGACTCCCTACACTCGCACGCATGCCCGATCTCTCGGCCATCGGCCAGCTCCTACGCAGCGGCGGGCACTCGTTCTCGTTCGAGTTCTTCCCGCCCAAGGACGCCGACGGCGAGGAGGTGCTGTGGCGTTCGATCAGCGAGCTGGAGGACCTGCACCCCACCTTCGTCTCCGTGACGTACGGCGCGGGTGGCGGCACCCGCGAGCGCACCGTGGCGATCACCCGGCGGATCGCGCACGACACCTCGATGCTGCCGATGGCCCACCTCACCTGCGTGGGGCACACCACCGACGAGCTCTCCACGATCGTCGGCGAGCTGCGCCGTGCCGGTATCCGCAACGTCCTGGCCCTGCGTGGCGACCCACCGGGCGGACCGGGCACGCCGTGGGAGTCCACGCCCGGCGGCCTCGAGTACGCATCGGAGCTGGTCGCGTTCCTCCAGGCCCGCGGCGACCTCTCCGTCGGCGTCGCGGCGTTCCCCGAGGGCCACCGCGACGCCCCGGACCTCGAGCACGACGCGAGGGTGCTGAAGGCCAAGTACGACGCGGGCGCCGAGTTCGCGATCACCGAGATGGTGCTCCGCGCCTCCGACTACACCGGCCTGGTACGCCGTGCCGCCGAGGTCGGCGCGGACTTCCCGATCGTCCCGGGCATCATGCCGATCCTCAACCTGAGCTCGATGCGGACGATGGTGCGCTTGTCGGGGCGCGAGATGCCGGCCGAGACGCTGGCCCGGATCCTGCCTCTCGAGGACGACCCGGCCGCGTTGCGTGCCGAGGGGATCCGGATCGCCACCGAGCTCTGCGAGCAGCTGCTCGAGGCAGGTGCGCCGGGGCTGCACTTCTACACGCTCAACCGGTCCAAGGCCACGCGGGAGATCTTCGCCGCCCTGAAGATCCCGGTCTGACGCAGCGCATCGTCACTCGGGGCAGGATGGCCCCATGCGCACGGTCACGGTCACCGGACACGGCCAAGCCCGGGCCGTTCCCGACTCCGCCGTGGTCCGGGTCTCGGCGGTCCATCGCGCCGCCGGTGTCGCCGACGCGCTCGCGGGCGCAGACAGCGCCGCGCGACAGATCGTCGCGACCGGCCGCGACCACACCACGCCGGAGCGGGTCGGGTCGACGGCGGTGCAGATCTGGCCGAGCCACGACCAGCAGGGCAACCCGAACGGCTTCGAGGCACGCCACTCCCTGACGATCCGCTGCTCCGACATCGGCGCGGCCGGCGCGCTGCTCTCCGCCCTGGCCGAGTCGGTGGGCGATCGGCTGCAGATCGAGGGCGTCTCGCTGGAGGTGGTCGACCGCGCTGCGGCCGAGACCGCCGCCCGAGAAGCGGCGTACGCCGACGCCGTCGGGCGCGCGACCCATCTGGCGCTGCTGGCGGGTGCCGAGCTGGGCGAGCCCCAGGACGTCCTCGAGGGCGGAGTCCGGGTCGGGACCCGCCTCGCGAAGGGAATGGCGGCCCCGGTGTCGCTGGAGCTCGAACCCGGCGAGCAGGGGATCGATGCCGCCGTCACGGTCGTCTTCCAGCTCCGCTAACCCGCCGGTCCCACGACCTGGGCGACCAGCGCGGCGGACAGACCGACGTACGGCAGCCCCGACCCCGGCGTCGCATGCGCCCCAGCGGCGTACACCCCGGGCAGCGGCGTGCCCGGCCCGAGCCGCCGCCTGACCGTCCCACGCCCCTGCCAGGCGACACCGAGCGGCGTGCCGCCCCAACGCTCCACCAGCTCGCGCGCGGAGAGGTCGGTCCGGGTCACCACCTGCTCGCGGACGTCGAGCCCGTGCCGCGCCAGGGCGGCGATCGGGTCCTCGTCCCGGCTGCCACGGCGCTGGATCGTCCAGGCATGATGACTGGCGGGCGCCCGGCCGAGGGTGCGCACGACCAGCATCGGATCGCCGTGCACCACCACCTCGTGCGGGAGGTCGCCGACGTCACCCTCCAGCCCGACGTACGTCGTCGCCGCAGGGAGGGCCGGCATCGTGCGGCGCACGTATCCGGCCAGTGCGGGCAGCCGCCGCGGGTCGACGGCGCACACCACCACGTCCGCGTCCAGGTCGCCGACCGTCGTCGCGACGGCGGCGGCCCGGCCGTCGCGGACGACGACGTCCTCGGCCCGCGCGTCCACGACCGCGACCCCGCGCGTCTGTAGCCGGCGCACCAGCGCCCCGAGCATCGACGCCGTCCCGCCCTCGAAGGCCCAGGCGCCGAACCGCTGCTCGAGGTACGCCGTGAGTCCGGCCCACGCGGGGACGCCGCGGATGTCGTGACCGTCGACGGCGAACGGGTACGCCGCGACCAGCCGGAGGCGTTCGTCGCGAAGACGTACGCGCAACCGCTTGCGCAGGGTCTCGCGCGAGTCGAACCGGGAGGCCAGCTCGGGCGACAATCGGTCGGGATCCCAAGGCGACTCGGCGTACCCCCGCCTCACCACGGCCCAGTCGTCGGCGTACGACGCGACGTACTCGACCCACTGGGTGCCGAGACCCGCACCGAGCGCCTCGAACGCGTCGTACTGCGGGGTGCGACCGGCCGAGAGCACGAGCGAGGTGTCGTCCTCGAACCAGTGCTCGCGCAGGCAGTCGAGCGGAGCGAGCTCGAGCTCCTTCTCCAGCGGCCGGCCGGTCTTCCGGAACAGGTCGCGAATCACGGCGGGCAGGAGCGTGTGGGTTGCCGCCTCCCAGACGAAGCCGTCCCGCGTGAACGGCACCAGCGGGCCTCCGAGATCGCGCTCCTCGACCAGCGTCACGGTGTGGCCGAGCTTGGCCAGCCGCAGCGCGGAGGCGAGGCCGCCGAACCCGCCACCGATCACCACCACCCGGGCCATGGGCGCACCTTAGGGGCAGGGCCGCTAGGAGGCCGGTTGGGGGAGCTCGCGACCCTTCCACCGCCGCCAGCCGCGCCGGACCAGCCGGCCCAGGAGATAGAGCATCCCCAAGCCGGCGATCAGCAGCACCGCCGCGATCGCGGCGGCGGCCTCGGGGTGCTCGATGGCGAACCACACCACGCCGAGCACCGCGACGTCCTCGGTGAGGCTGGCACCGATGTTGGTGACCGGCTCGGGAGAGGAGTTGAGGGCGAGCCGGGAGCCGGCCTTCACGGCATGGGAGAGCAGGGCGGTGCCGCCGCCCACGACGGCGGCGACGGCACCGTTGAGGGAGTCGGCCTGGCCGGCGATCAGGACGCCGACGACGGCGCCCGCGGTCGGGCGGATCGCGGTCGACACGAGGTCCCAGGTGGAGTCGACGTAGGGGATCTTGTCGGCGACGAACTCCATCGCGTAGAAGAACGCCGCCACGCCGAGGACGTCCCAGCGCTGGAGGACGTTCGGCACCTGTTCGGTGTCGTGGACCCGGTCGGCGATCCCCAGGACGAGCACCACGAGATAGCAGTTGAGCCCGCTGCCCCAGCCGCTGGAGAAGACGAAGGCCAGGGTGGTCATCGGGTGCTACGCGCGTTCATGCGCGATGGCTCTCGCCACCGAGTCCGGGTCGCGGCCGACGACGGTGGTGCCGTCGGCCGCGGTGATGATCGGTCGCTGGATCGCCCGCGGATGGGCGGCCAGGCCGTCCAGCCAGTCGTCGCGGTGCTCGGCGTCGCGCGGGAACCTCAGCCCCTCCTCGGCCCCCTCCTTCTGCCGGGCGATGTCCCACGGCTCCAGGCCCAGCGCGGCGAGCACGCCCTCGAGCTCGGCGCGCGACGGCGGGTCGTCGAGGTAGCGGCGCACGGTGTAGTCGACACCGGCGGCATCGAGGTCGGCCAGCGCGGTCCGGCACTTGTTGCAGTCCGGGTTGATCCAGATCTCCACGGTCTCCCTCCGGTCAGTCGACCTCGACCTCGGTGGCGCCGGTCATCGCGAGCAGCTCGTCGTACGTCGTGGAGAAGACGGCCGCGGGGTGGCCCGCGGCGGCCCAGATCTCGTCGTACTGACGGAGCGCGACGTCCAGCCATGTCGACACCGGGGTGGGATGGCCGAGCGGCGAGACGCCGCCGATGACCTGGCCGGTGTGGGTGCGGACGAAGTCGGGGCTCGCCCGCTTCAAGGCCGGTGCGCCGATCCGCCCGGCGGTCACCGCCGTGTCGACGCGATGCGCACCGGAGGTGAGGATCAGCACCGGCGCCCCCTCGGCGTCGAACAGCAGGCTGTTGGCGATCGCTCCGACCTCGCAGCCGAGGGCCTCGGCGGCCAGGACCGCGGTGTGGACAGTGTCTGGCAGGATGACCACGCGGCCCCCGCCACCGACGGCGGAGTGGGCCTCCTTGAACCGGGTGACGGCGGCAGGCTCGGGGGCGTTCATGCGCCGACCCTAGCCGGAAGGGACGGACGTGGATCGGTCCCCCGAGCGCACCGAGACGGCGCTGCCCGTGCCGCGATCGGTGGACCTCGCGATCCGCGCCGCCTGGGGTCTGATCGGCGTGCTCGGCCTGACCGTCATGCTGATGGCGGTGTTCTACGACGACCTGGTCGGAGCCTGGGCCTCGCACCACGTGGGCGCCCGCGAGGCGTTCGACCAGGGCGGCCGCGCCGAGCTGGAGCGGGCCGGGTTCGCGCCGCCGTCGTTCCTGCCGGTGGGGGTGACCATGCTGGTGGTCGGCGCGATGATCGTGTGGGTGCTCGCGGTGTTCCTGCGCCTGGGGTACCGATGGGGTCAGCTGGGCCTGTGCGCGCTGGTGCTGGGGGGCGCTTACGCGAGCATCGCCCTGGGGTTCGTGCTCGCGCCACCACCGGTCTTCGTCGTCGCGGCCGTCCTCTCGCTGGTGGTCGCGGGCGTGGCCGTGCTGTGCCTGTGGCACCCGGACACCCGGGCCCACGTGCGCGGGCCCTGGGTCGGCGGTCCGGGCGCGGACGATGAGTCCGCCGTCGCCGGGAAGCCCACCGACGGTCCGGCGACCCACTCCGCCTGACCCGTTCTCCACCACCTCTCGCCTGCCCCTGGTGCGATGTCGGTGGGGCGGTGTACCGTTCTGGTGTTCGAACATCTGTTCGAACACCCCAGCCCGGGGTGGACGACCTCGACCCCCGTCCGCACCGGGCCGGGGATCCACCGGGGTCGACCGAGCGCACGAGGTGAGCGACGAGGTGAGGGGAGCGGGCATGAGGCGGTACGACGATCCGGTCGAGACCCGGATGGGTCTGGTGTCGGGGATGGAGGGTCCCGAGCAGTTCCTGTGGCGGGGCCGGCTGTGGAAGGTCCGGGCGGTGATCGCCCACTGGGTGGAGACCGGGCCGTGGTGGCAGTCCGGCGGAGCGCGGGCGGTGATCGGCTCCGACGACGAGCCGCCCACCGACCGTCGGTCGAGCTTGTCGAGACCACCGGGCGCCGATCTGCTCGCCGAGCGCGAGCTGTGGCGCGTCGAGGCCGGGCGGGGGCCCGGCCGACCCGTCGGTGCCGAGCTTGATGACCCTGCCGTCGACGGGGGCGGTGTCTTCGACCTTGCCTTCGACTGGAGCGACGGCCGCTGGGCGCTCGTCGGCTGCGCGGACTGAGGACGGTGCCATGAGTCCCTTCACCCGGCCGGTCTCCCTGCCGGCGACCACCCACTCCTACCTCGCCCGCGCCGCCGAGTCGCTGCGCGACGCGGTGGTCGCCCGCGACGTTCCCACCCGCTATGCCTGTGCCCACGTCGCCGCCCTGCGCGCCGCCGCGGCGCTGCTGGCCGCCCGGGCCCGCCCGGCCGGCTCTCCGGGGGCCCGCCGCCGCCCGCAGAAGAACGCCTGGGTGCTGCTCGCCGAGGTCGCGCCCGAGCTGGCCGAGTGGGCGACGTTCTTCGCCGCCGGTGCCGCCAAGCGTGCTGCCGCCGAGGCCGGCTCCACCCGGGCGGTGACCGAGCGCGAGGCCGACGACCTGGTCCGCGACGCCGACCGGTTCATGGCCGTGGTCGAGCAGGCGTTGGGCCTCGCGCCCCACGCCGTCTCGCCCCAGCTGTGCGTCCTGGTCGAGCCGGTCCGTCATACCCGCGCCGGCTGATCCGGCCGGCCCGCGATGGACCCCTTCGTCCACCTGCACGTGGCGTCGGGCTACTCCCGGCAGTACGGCGCCTCCCATCCGCACGTGCTCGTCGAGCGCGCCGCCGAGCACGAGATGGACACCCTCGCCCTCACCGACCGCGACGGCACCTACGGCGCGGTCAAGCATGCGTTGGCGTGCCGGGCCGCCGGGCTCCGGCCGGTGCTGGGCGTCGACCTCGCGGTTTCTCCGGTGGTCGAGGAGCCCGCGCAGCGGGCGTCTCGAAACCACCGACCGCGCACCCCGGTGCGCGGTGGCGCGTTCCGCGACGACCGCCGGGTGCCGCGGGTGACCTTCCTGGCCGACGCGAGCCACGCCGGCGGCCGGGCCGGGTGGGCAGCGGTGTGCCGGCTGGTCTCCGCGGTCCAGCTCGCCGGCGAGCGCGGTGCCCCGGTGGCCGACCTTGCGGTGCTCGCGCCCTGGCTCGAGAGCGGCGACGTCGTGGTGCTGCTCGGCCCGGCCTCCGAGCTCGGTGCGGCCGTGGCCCGTCGCCGCGACGACCTGGCCCGAGCTGCGCTGGCGCCGTGGCGCGAGGTGGTGCCCGCGGAGAACCTCCTCGTCGAGCTGGTCTCCCACCGGCTGCCCCAGGGGCACGGCGCCGCCTGGGGTCCGGGCACCACGCCCCATGCCGCGCGGATGGCGGGCCTCGCCCGTAGCGTCGGGCTGGGCACGGTGCTGACCAACGCCGTGCGCTACACCGACCGTCGCGACGCCCCGGTCGTCGACGTCCTCGACGCGTCCCGTCGTCTGGTCGCCCTCGACCGACGCCACGTAGACCGGGCCAACGCCGAGGGCTTCCTCAAGTCCGGCAAGCAGATGCTGGAGATGGCCGAGGAGATCGCGCGGCTGTCCGGGCTCGGTGACTCCGATCGTGGAGCGCAGCGGCTGCTGGCGCAGACCCGGCAGGTCGCCGACCGATGCGCGCTCGACCCGCGCGCCGACCTCGGGCTGGGCGAGGTGCACTTCCCGGAGTTCGAGGTCACGAGCACCGGATCGGCGCTCCTCCCGTCGTTCGTCAGCGGTTCACCCGCCGACGATCTGCTCCGTGCCCGCTGCGAGGGGGCGATCGGCCGTCGCTACGGCTCGGCCCCGCGCCAGCGCATCTGGAAGCGGCTCGACGACGAGCTGGAGATGATCCGCGGCCTGGGCTACGCGTCGTACTTCCTGACCGTCGGCGACGTCACCGACCTGATCCGCGACATGGGGGTGCGCTGCGCGGGGCGCGGTTCGGGTGCCGGCTCGCTGGTCAACTACCTGCTCGGCATCTCCGGGGTCGACCCGATCCGCCACGGCCTGCTGATGGAGCGGTTCCTCTCGCCGCTGCGCGCGTCGCTGCCCGACATCGACATCGACGTCGAGTCCGCCCGGCGCGAGGACATCTACCGCGCGATCCTCGACCGCTACGGCGGCGAGCGCTGCGTGTGCGTCTCGATGATGGACACCTACCGCGTCCGCCACGCCGTCCGCGACGTCGGCGCCGCGCTCGGGATGCCGCCCGGCGAGACCGACGCGATCGCCAAGGCCTTCCCCCACATCCGTGCCCGCGACGCCCGGATGGCGATGCGCGACCTGCCCGAGCTGCGTGCGGCCGGGCTCGACCACGAGCGGCTCGACCTGTTCTTCGACCTCGTCGAGCGGCTCGACGGGCTGCCGCGCCACATCGCCGTCCACCCGTGCGGGGTGCTGCTCTCCGACGCGACCCTGCTCGACCGCACCCCGGTCGAGGCCAGCTTCGTCGGGTTCCCGATGAGCCAGTTCGACAAGGACGACGTGGAGGACCTCGGGCTGCTCAAGCTCGACGTGCTCGGCATCCGGATGCAGTCCTCGATGGCCCACGCCGTCGACCTGGTCCGGCACACCGGCGGCGGCGAGATCGACCTCGACGACGAGGAGCAGGTGCCGTTCGACGACCCCGCGACGTTCCACATGATCAGCCAGGCCCGCACCCTCGGGGTGTTCCAGATCGAGTCGCCGGGTCAGCGCGAGCTGGTCGGCAGGTCCGGCATCGAGACCTTCGAGCAGATCATCACCGACATCTCGCTGTTCCGGCCGGGGCCGGTCAAGAGCGACATGATCACGCCCTACCTCGAGACCAAGCACGGCTGGTCGGAGGCGACGTACCTCCACGACGACCTGCGTCCGATCCTGCGCGAGACCAACGGCGTGGTGGTCTTCCACGAGCAGGTGATCGAGATGATCGCCCAGTTCGGCGGGCTCACCAACGCCGAGGCAGACGAGAAGCGCCGGGCGCTCGGTGACGTCGAGGGGATGGCCGAGACCAAGCTCTGGTTCTTTCCGGCCGCCCTCGGCCGCGGGTACTCCCTGCCCGTGGTCGAGGCGGTCTGGAAGGTGATCGAGGCGTTCGCGTCGTTCGGCTTCTGCAAGGCGCACGCCGCGGCGTTCGCGCTGCCGACCTACCAGTCGGCCTGGCTCAAGGCCCACTGGCCGGCCCACTTCCTGGCCGGCGTGCTCACCCACGACCCCGGCATGTATCCCAAGCGGCTGATCCTCGAGGACGCCCGCCAGTGCGGCATCGCGATCCTCGGCCTCGATGTGAACGCCAGCGAGAAGACGTACGTCGTGGAGCGGATGTCGTCGCTGGACGAGCCGCCGCCGATCGTGCTCGGGCAGACCTCTCGCCCCGACCCCTCCGAGCGCGGCTGGCCCGACGGCCGGGCCTGGGGCATCCGGCTGGCGCTGGCCGAGGTCAAGGGCATCAACGCCGGCGAGGTCGAGCGCATCGTCGCAGCGAGCCCCTACCACTCGCTGACCGATTTCTGGCACCGCGCGCAGGTCTCCCGCCCGATCGCCGAGCGACTGGTGCTGGCCGGGGCGTTCGACTCCGTCTACGGTCTCGGCTCCACCGTGGGGGCGACCGGAGGCGTGCGTCGGCGGACCAAGGTCACCCGTCGCGACCTGCTGCTCCAGGTCGCCGAGCTCGACCGACATGCGCGGGCGGTGCAACGCGCCGGCCGGGCCCGAGGGCTCGCCGCGGGCCGGCTGAGAGGAAGAGGTACGCCGGTGCCGCGGCCGTCCGACGTCCGGGTCGCCGACGCCGCCGCCCGCACCAGCACCGACCCGGGTGCCCGCGAGGGCTCGGTCCCGCTCGAGCGCCACCCGCTGGCCAGCCAGGGGGTGTGGGCCAAGGCGGCCGCCCAGTCCCGCGCGACCGCCGACCCGCGCCCGGTCACCTCGGTCCAGCTGACCCTCGACCTGGGTGACGAGCCGCAGGAGCACGTCAGCGGACTGCCCGAGATGAACGCCGAGGAGCGGATGCGCGCCGAGCTGGAGATCCTCGGCCTCGACGCCAGCCGTCACGTCGTCGACACCTACGCCGACTTCCTCGACGCCCTCGGCGCCGTCCGCAGCCAGGACCTCCTCCGCCAGCGCAGCAGGTCCGAGATCCTGGTCGCAGGGGTCAAGGTCGCCACCCAGACCCCGCCGGTCCGGTCCGGCCGACGAGTGGTGTTCCTGACCCTCGACGACGGCACCGGCCCGGTCGACGCGACGTTCTTCGAGGACGCCCAGGGCCCCTACGCCGCCACCGTGTTCGGCTCCTGGTTGCTCGTGGTCCGCGGGGAGGTACGCCGGACCGGCCACCGCGGCATCTCCCTGCGCGCCACCGGTGCCTGGCCGCTGACCGACCTCCACGCCCGCTGGCAGCAGGACGGCGTCGACGCGGTCCGCGCCCACCTCGCCGTCGTGCCGGCGTTCGAGGAGGTCACCCGGCACCGGGTGCTGACCCACTCCAGCGGCTTCCAGATGTCGCCGTACGCCGACGTGAAGCCGCCCGGCGAGGCGGTCAAGGACGTCGCCCGCAAGCTGTGGCACCGCAGCCCCGGGAGCCCGGGGTGAAAGCCCTAGGCTGGCGCGCATGTCCACCCCCGCGAACGAGCGCACCGGCCGGGGAAGCACCCGCACCGCCGTGGTGTGGTCCGGGCTCGAGCCTGTGCTCGTACGTGGGCCGCGCGACGTCCTCGACATCGGTGGCGGCACCGGCGGGCTCGCGGTCCGGGTCGGGGAGCTCGGCCACCGGGTCACCGTGGTCGACCCCAGCCCCGACGCCCTCGCGGCGCTCGACCGCCGGGCCCGTGAGCACGACGTCGCGGTCACCGGCCGACAGGGCGACCTGTCCAGCCTGCTCGACGTCGTCGGGCCCGACAGCGCCGACGTCGTCTTGTGCCATGGCGTCCTCGAGGTCGTCGACGACCCGGCCGCCGCGCTGGCGACCCTGGCTCGCGTGGTGCGGCCCGGGGGAGTGCTCAGCCTGCTGGTCGCCCAGCGTCACGCCGCCGTCATCGCCCGGGCCATGGCCGGCCACTTCCAGCAGGCGCTGGAGATGCTCGAGCCGGCCGACCCCGTGGCTCCGAGCGGGCGCATCGGTCGCCGCCACAGCTATGACGAGCTCACCGCGCTGGCGAGCGGTGCCGGGTTCGTCGTCGACACCGTGCACGCGGTCCGGGTGTTCACCGATCTCGTCCCGGGTTCGCTGCTCGACCTCGAGCCGGGCGCCACAGCCGCCCTGGTCGAGCTGGAGCAGGCCGTCGCCACCCGGCCGGAGTACCTCCCGCTGGCCACCCAGCTCCACCTGCTCGCGCATCGCTGACCACGAGGCGTCATGACCGAGGACATGACGCAGACGCCGATCCTGCACGTCGACATGGACGCCTTCTACGCCAGCGTCGTCGTCCGCGACCGTCCCGAGCTGCGTGACGTCCCGGTCATCGTCGGCGGAGGCTATCGCGGCGTCGTGCTGTCCGCCGACTATCTTGCCCGGAAGACCGGCGTCCGCTCCGGGATGCCGATGACCCGGGCCCGTCGGATGTGCCCCGACGCCGAGGTGGTCTCACCCGACTTCGACACCTTCACGACGGTCTCGGCATCGGTGATGGAGAACTTCCGTCGGATCACCCCGCTGGTCGAGGTGCTCTCGCTGGACGAGGCTTTCCTCGACGTCCGCGGCTCGACCCGGCGACTCGGCGCGCCGGTCGAGATCGCCGAGCATCTCCGCGCCACCATCCACGACGAGCAGGGCATCACCTGCTCGGTGGGCGTCGCGGGGTCGATGACACTGGCCAAGATGGCGAGTCGCTGGGCCAAGCCCGACGGCGTCTTCGTCTGCACCCCGTCCTCGGTGACCACACTGCTCCACCCGCTCGACGTCGGCGAGCTGTACGGCGTGGGGGAGAAGACCTCCGAGCTGCTCCACCGGTTCGGGCTGGCGACGGTCGGCGACATCGCCCACACCCCGGTGCGCACCCTCCGGCGCGCGGTCGGCGACCACCTCGGCCGTCACCTCCACGACCTCGCCTGGGGCATCGACGACCGGCAGGTCGTCGCCCGCAACGCCAGCTCGTTCTCGTTCCTGGGCGACCCCGACAAGTCCATGGGTGCCAGCGAGACCTTCGGCCACGACACCGACGACCGCGAGGTGATCGTCCGCGAGCTGCTCCGCCTGACCGACCGGGTGACGACCCGCATGCGTGTCGCCGGCGTGGCCGGCCGCACCGTCACCATCACCGTGCGGTTCGCCGACTTCACCACGATCACCCGCTCGCGCACCCTCGCCGAGGCCACCGACGTCACCCAGGAGGTCTTCCACGAGGCGGTCCGGTCGTACGACGCGCTGGGGCTGCAGCGCGCCCGCATCCGGCTGGTGGGAGTGCGGCTCGAAGGGCTCGTGCCGCGTGAGCGCGTCCATCGTCAGCTGCTCCTCGGCCAGCGTGACCACGGTTGGTCCGAAGCCGACCGAGCCGCCGACCGGATCGTCCGCAGGTTCGGGACCGGCACCGTCCGGCCGGCCAGCCTGCTCTCCTGACCCCGTCCGACTTTCATCCGAACCGGGGGAGGTGCGTTCGCCGAACCGATAGTCACAATTTCATCCGGCTGCCTACCGGATGCCCGAGTGGCTGCTTACACTGGCCATGAGGCTGTCACCTGTGAGGGGAGGTTCCCGTGCCGCTCTCCGAGGAAGAACTGCGAGCGCTCGAGCAGATGGAACGCGCCCTCGTCCAGGAGGACCCCAAGCTCGCCTCTACCCTTCGCGGCACCAACCTGCGCCGCGCCGCCCAGCGCCGCGCGATCCTGGCCGGCGTCTGCTTCGTGGCCGGCATCGGCGTGATGATGGCCGGCGCCATCGGTCGGATCACCCTGGTCGGCATCCTCGGCTTCGTGGTCATGCTCGCCTCGGCCACCGTCGGCCTCGCCGCGCTCCGCGGTACGTCGAGCGCCCACAAGCCCGCGGTCCGCGGCGGTCAGCAGGCCGGCTCGATGCTCGATCGGTTCGGCTCCCCATGGCGCCGCCGACACGACGACGAAGCCTGACCCACCGACGACACCCGAGCCCCAGGTCAGCCGGGCCCCAGGGTCAGCCGACGTGGTCGACCACGCCGCCGGCCGCTACGGCCTCCGGCTCCCGCTCGAGATCGGCCCGCGCTGCGGCCCGACGGCCACCGCCCCACAGCGAGCGCGGGAACCAGCGGGCCCGGCGCAGCGTGCTCCGCGGGCAGCCGTTCTCCAGCGACGCGATGCAGGTGTGCACGTCCTCGGCCAGGGCGCCGGGAACGTCATCGGCATACCGGGCGTACCGCACTCGCTCCAGGGTGAGCACGATCCGGTCGAGCGCGTCCTCGGCACCGGGCGCGAGACCGCGTCCGCGCGGCGGACGGACGAGCGGGGCGCCGTCCGGATCGGGTCCGAACCAGGCGGCGAGCAGGGAGCCCGTCTCGTGCGGGGACCGGCTGCCCGGCCAGGCGACACCGAGGTCAACGGCCGTGTCACGCAGCTCGAGCCACGCCTCCTCCACACCACCGTCGAGTCGCCGACTGCGACGGCGACGCCGCACCGCGCCCGGCACCAAGGCGATGGCGCCCAGCAAGCCGAGCACCAGGACGCCGATGAGGATACCGATCCACGGGATCGTCGGGCCCGAGCCCGAGGAGCCGGTGTTCGTCGTCGTGTCGTTGAGCCCCGATGTCGGCTTGCTGCTCGGGTCGGTGGGCACCCGACTCGGGTTCTTGGTGCCCTTCGGGTTGGACGGCTTCGTCACCTGACCGACCGTGTACTTCGGCACGGCTCCGGCACCGCCGGGCGCGCTGCTGGCGGGGGTGGGCTCGAAGGTCACCCAACCCGATCCGCGGAAGTACACCTCGGGCCAGGCGTGCATGTCGTAGGAGCTGTACTCGTACCGGTCGTTGCCGGTCTTCTTCGGCTCCAGGAAGCCGATCGCGACGCGGGCCGGGATGTCCAGCGTGCGCGCCATCACCGCGAAGGCCGCGGCGAACTGCTCGCAGTAGCCGACCCGTCCGCCCTTGCCCTTGACGAGGAACCGCAGCAACGCTTCGTTGCTGTCACCCCCCGCCCTCTTCAGGCTGTACCGGAAGCCACCGTTGGTGCGGAACCAGTCCTGCAGCATCACCGCGCGCTCGAAGCGGGAGGTGGCGCCCTTGGTCACCCTGTCCGCCAGATCGCTGACCAGGTTCGGCAGGGTGCTCGGCAGCGCGGTGTACGGCTCCTGGATCGACAGCGGCGCGGTCAGCGAGTTGGTCATCGAGTAGTTGGACAGCTGCGGCTTGAGCCCACTCATCGTCCAGGTCAGGCCGGCGGTGTTGGTCGAGTCGTTGCTGGCGATGAAGTCCATGGTGCCGGCGTCCCAGTGCCAGTCGCCCAGCGCGTTCACGCTCGACACCGGGAACATCGTCGGCAGCCAACGCGAGTCGAACTGGCTGGTCGCGGTGACGGTGTAGTTCTGCGGGTCGGTGATCACCGTGTCCGCCAGGCCCTGCTCGGGGAAGGGCAGCAGGCCGTTGGCGGTCTGGCCCTGGACGATCGAGCGGTTGCCGCTGGTCCATTCCACCCCGTTGAACTGGGTGAGCACCGCGATCCGCAGGTACGACGGGTTCGTGTCCAGGGTCTTCACCGTCAGCAGCGGGACGTCCGAGCCCCGGTGCAGATTGCGGTTCATGTCGGCGACCGGGTTGACGACCTTGACGCCGTCGCCGCTCCCGCCCGGCCCGAAAAGTCCGAGCCCGTCCAGATGAAGGGTCGGGATGAAGACCGGGAGGATCACCGCGAGCACGACCGCGACACTGCCGACCGTGGTGGCGCTGGTCTTGCTGGCGCCCGTGCGGACGCCGAAGCCGTTGGGATCCGCGGACGCTGCGGAACCGCCGAGCGGCCTTCCCCAGCGGGTGATGTGCGCCGACTCGTGCAGGAACATCATCAGCAGGAAGCCGGAGGCCGCGAGCAGGAAGACGAGCCAGGAGACGCCGTCGCCGATCACGCTGATCGGTACGCAGTAGACCGCGAGCAGCGGCAGACCTGCGAGCGGCACCCGCCGCATCCAGCAGGCGAGGACGTCCACCACGAAGAGGGCGAGCGCGCCGCACGGGATCAGCAGCGGCGCGATGCCGGGGACCGTGGTCGGGATGGGCGGCTGGTAGGTCTCGGCGCTGGTCCAGGCTTCGCCGATCCGGTCGGCGAGGTCATGGGTGCTCGAGACCGGGTGGATCGGTGAGCCCCCGAGCATCAGCCAGACCAGCGCAGCGATCACCAGCACGTGCAGAAGGACACCCACCCGTCGCGGGATCGGGGCGGCGCGGAGAACGGTGCCGGCGACCGGCACCACGGTGGCCACGAGGATCAGCGGGCCGAGGAACGCACCCCACTCGTCGCTGAACCCCTTCCACGACAACATCGTGAGCCACGTCGTCGCGGCGGCGACGGCCGCCAGCGGCAGATCGCGGCGGGCGTCGGCAGACATCGCTTTCATCTGCCCCCCTGGGTGATGGGTCGGATCTCGTCCGCGGCAGCACCCGACCGAGCCGCGTGGGCGCTGGTGCGGCCGAGGTCCTGCCAGACCAGGTCGAGCCGGTCGCGCGGTCGCAGGGTGACGGCGCGCCAGCCCTGTCGAACCAGCAGCGGCCGCGCCGAGTTGGGCACCACGCCCAGTCCGGCACCGCTGCTCGGCGCCCAGGCCGAGACGTCCAGGGCGAGCGCGAGAGCCGTGCCGGCGTGGTGGTGCATCCGCCGCAGCCTCGGTCCGTCGGCCTCGGTGATCGCACCGATCACCGCGAGCAGCAGACCGCCGTGCGTGGACTCTGCGAGCCATCCGGTGTCGATGCGGGTGTTGGTCACGGGCTGGACGACGGCGAGCGCCTCGAGCATGGCCCGCGTGTTGAGCTCCGGGTCGCGCGTGTGCCAGGTCGTGCTCAGGTCGTCACCGGACGAGGTGACCAGCCGGACGGTGAAGCCGCGCTGTCCCAGGTGGACCGCGATCGAGGCGGCGGCCGACACCGCGGCCTCGAGCGAGGAGGCGATGCCCTGTCCCTGGTGGGCCGACAGGCGGTTGTCGACGAACAGCGTGGCGCGTGACTGCCACGGCTGCTCCTCGCGGCGGACCATCAGCTCGCCGAAACGCGCCGAGCTCCGCCAGTGGACCCGGCGGAGGTCGTCGCCCCGTCGGTACTCACGCACGGTGACGTCCTCGGCACTGCCGATCGCGAACGCGCGCGGGCGGTTGTCGCCTGAGCCGGTCCAGGCGCCTCCGAGCGGGATCGGCGGCAGCGGCACGGTGCGCGGCGTCACCGTCAGCGTCGCCGTGCTGCGGAACGAGCGACCGAGCTCGACCAGGCCGAACGGGTCGCTCACCCGCACGCTCATCGGGCCGATCTCGTAGCGCCCGCGTACGTCGGACCTCACCTGGTACGTCGCATGGCGCCGCCAGCCATGGCCGATGCCGTCGAGGACGAACCGCGGCCGCGTGCCGAGGACGTAGGGGACGTGGTCCTCGAGCATCAGCACGCCGGACGGTGTGCGTCCCTCGTTGGTCATGGTCAGCTGGACGGTCGCCGGCTGCCCGGCGGTCACGGTCTGCGGCCCCACACTGCGCACCAGGGCCAGCCGGTAGCGACTGCGACCCAGGGTCATCGCGGTGAGCAGGGGGAGCGCGGCGATCAGGACACCGACCCGGGTCAGGGTCGGCTGCCCGAGCAGGATCGCGCAGACGACGGCGGTGATCCCCGCAGCGAGGAACGCCCGTCCGCGGACGGTCAGACCGGAGAGGGCCTCACGCACGGGTCCCCTCGGGGACGGGTACCGAGCTCATGAGGCTTTCCAAGATGCTGGCCGTGGTGCGGCCTCCCATGGCCGCCTCGACGCTGGGGATCAGCCGGTGCGTGAGCACGCCCGGCGCCAGTCCCAGCACGTCATCGGGCAACACGTAGTCGCGACCCTGGATCGCGGCCGAGGCCTTGGCCGCCCGCACCAGGTGGAGCGAGGCTCGCGGCGAGGCGCCGAGCGCGAGCTCCGACGTACGGCGCGTGGCCGCGGCCAGGGCCACGGTGTAGCGCTGCACGGCCTGCGAGACGTGGACCTGGGTGACGATCTCGATCAGCTTGCGGATCTCGACCGCGTCGGTGACCGGCTCGAGGTCGTCCAGCGGGCTGGACATGGTGTGGGAGTCGAGCATCGCGATCTCGGCGGCCTCGACCGGGTAACCGACGGACAGTCGCACCATGAAACGGTCGCGCTGTGCCTCGGGAAGGGCGTAGGTGCCCTCCATCTCGATCGGGTTCTGGGTCGCGATGACCATGAACGGCGGCTCGAGGGTGTACGTCGTGTTGTCGACGGTGACCTGCCGCTCCTCCATGCACTCCAGCAGCGCCGACTGGGTCTTCGGCGACGCACGGTTGATCTCGTCGCCCACCACGATGTTGGCGAACACACCGCCCGGCCGGAATTCGAACTCGCGACTCTCCTGGTTGTAGACCGAGACGCCGGTGACGTCCGACGGCAGCAGGTCGGGGGTGAACTGGATGCGCCGTACCGAGCTGTCGATGCTCCGCGCCAGGGACTTGGCCAGCATCGTCTTGCCGACACCCGGCACGTCCTCGATCAGGAGATGACCCTCGGCCAGGAGCACCGTGATCGCCGCAGAGATGACGTCGGGCTTGCCCTCGATGACGCGCGTGATGTTGCCGCGGACCCTCTCGACCACCCTGCTGAGGGTGTCGAGATCTGCCCCCTGAGATACCGGACCAGGCACGAGCCGTCCCTTCCTTCTCAACGTCGCGCACGTGGCGCCCACCCGTGCGACCCGCCTCTCGGGCGCACTCCGTCAGCCGGCCGCGACAGGTCGTGCAGGACAACCTACGTGGCGGGCGCCACGTTGGTTCTGACTCCCGGGATAACGGTTCGGTTGCGGATTGCCCCGGAAGCCGTCGGTCCGCGCCCGGCCCGTCGCCCGGCCCGACTCCAGCCTCCTCCTCCACTCCACTCCCCGCCAGCGTTCCCGATGCCCCACTTCGCTCCACCTCTCCCGTGGTGCCGCCTGAATCGTCCGCCCCGAGGACCCCGCCGACGCGCGGAACGACCGCTGCGACTTGGGTGAATGTGGTTGACGGTGGAGCAAAGTGGAGTATGGTGGCGGAAAGTGGAGGATGGGTCGAGCCAGGTGGAGGTGCCCGGATGTTCGTGGGCTCCTACACCCCCAAGCTGGATGAGAAGAACCGGCTCTTCCTGCCCGCCAAGTTCAGGGAGCAGCTCGCGGAGGGACTCGTGGTGA
The DNA here is from genome assembly GCF_036493135.1 of Nocardioides sp. GTDB lineage: Bacteria > Actinomycetota > Actinomycetes > Propionibacteriales > Nocardioidaceae > Nocardioides. The sequence goes on from NZ_DASXQG010000090.1 coordinate 25,298, forward strand.
CGAAGGGTCAGGACTTCTGCCTCAACGTCTTCCCGCTCGCCGACTTCGCGGCCATGACCAACCGCATCCAGGAGGCACCGCTCACCGTCCGCCAGGCACGTGAGTACGGGCGGTTCCTGGCGATGCGGGCCACCGAGGACAGGCCCGACAAGCAGGGGCGGATCACGATCCCGCCGGTGCTGAAGGAGTACGCCGGACTCGACCGCGAGGTGGTCGTGATCGGCGCACTGAACCGGGTGGAGATCTGGGACCCGGACCGGATCGCCGCCTGGGAGGACGAGCACAGCCAGACGTTCGCCGACATGAGCGAGGACGTCTTCCCGGCCTAGCCCCGAGGCGCCTCCACCGACCACCCACCGACCACACACAAGAGAAAACAGGATTCGCACAGCGAGGTCTCGCGCCCGCTCCCGTCATCTGGGGCACCTTCCCCGGTTCCAGACGACCTTCCCCACGTCGTACCCGACGCCGACCTGATGGCCCGGGCTCGAGGGAGCGGGCAGGGACCTGACTGGGCGAATCCTGTTTCACCAGCACCACAGCAACCACCAGTCCGTCAGTGCCATCGAGCGGGGTCGAACCGATGAGTCTCACATCCACTGCAGCGCCGGTCGCGGCGAACGGCGTGCGCCGCGTCCGCCACCAGGCGCGCGACGTGATCGTGATGATGGCGTTCTCCGCGACCACGTCGATGGCCGTCGCCGCGGGATTCCTCCTGCTGGCCCACGTCTCCAGCGCAGGGCGCTAGGTCGAGCGATGACCACCCCTTCCCACGTCCCGGTGCTCCTCGACCGGGTCGTTGCCCTGCTGCAGCCTGCGCTCGGCCACGAGGGTGCTGTGCTCGTGGACGCGACACTCGGGCTGGGCGGCCACAGCGAGGCCGTGCTCGCCCGGTGCGAACTCGCCCGGGTCGTCGGCATCGACCGCGACCCGGAGGCGTTGCGGCTGGCCGGCGAGCGGCTGGCGTCGTTCGGCGACCGCTTCGTCGGCGTCCACGCGACGTACGACGAGATCCCGGACGTGCTCACCGGCCTCGGCCTCGACCATGCGGACGGAGTCCTGTTCGACCTCGGCGTCTCCTCGATGCAGCTCGACGTCGCCGACCGCGGTTTCGCCTACCGCGAGGACGCGCCCCTCGACATGCGGATGGACCCGACCATCGGCCCGACCGCGGCCGACGTGCTCAACACCTACCCGCGAGACGAGCTGACCCGGGTGCTCCGGGAGTACGGCGAGGAGCGGTTCGCCCCGCGGATCGCCGCCGCCGTCGTCCGTGAGCGCGACCTCGAGCCGTTCTCGACGTCCGCGCGGCTCGTCGAGCTCCTCTATGAGCAGATCCCCGCCCCCGCACGGCGTACCGGAGGACATCCGGCCAAACGCACCTTCCAGGCACTGCGGATGGAGGTCAACGACGAGCTCGGTGTGCTCGGTCGCGCGATCCCGGCTGCGATCGACGTCGTCACGGTCGGCGGGCGCGTGGTCGTCGAGTCCTACCACTCGCTCGAGGACCGCCTCGTCAAGCGGGCGTTCGCCGCCGTCACGCAGGTCGACGTCCCGCCGGACCTCCCGTTCGTCCCGGAGGACCGCCAGCCGGCGCTCCGCCTGGTCACCCGCGGCGCGGAACGAGCCGACGACACAGAGATCGCCGACAACCCGCGTGCCGCGTCGGTCCGGCTGCGAGCCGTGGAACGAGTCCGCCCCCGCACCACCACCCACGATCGCCGAGGCAAGGGAGCCGCCTGACATGAGCAGCACCGCACCAGCCCTCCGCGCCCGTGTCCCACGACTTGCGGGCGCCGCCCTCGAGCGCGCGCGGCTGACCGTCGTCCCCAAGCGCACGCGACGCCGTACCAGCCCGGTGCCGTTCCTGCTGGTGATCTCGATGCTCGCGGTCGGCGGGATCGTCGGCCTGCTCCTCTTCAACACCTCGATGCAGCAGGCGTCGTTCGCGGTGACCGACCTCCAGCGCCAGTCCGACGCGTTGCAGGCCCAGCGGCAGTCGCTGCAGATGGATCTCGACAAGCTCCGTGACCCGCAGAGCATCGCCCTCAAGGCCCAGCGGATGGGGATGGTGCTGCCGGACAGCCCGGCCGTCCTCGACCTGCGCACAGGCAAGGTGCTGGGTCACCCCGTCCCGGCCACGCGGCTCGACCCGCTCCGGCTGCTGGCGCCGCCGCCGATGAAGCCCGCCGAGCTCGACCCGCCGGCGCACGTGACCGTCGTGCACGAGCCGGCGACCCACCACGACGGCGGGAACTCGACAGGCAACACGGCGCGCGGGTCACACGACAACGGCCATCGCACGGGTAGAAATGACCACACCAGCCACACAAGCAACACCGGACACACCCGTAACCACTGAGACGGATCAGGAACCCCTACGGTGCCCACCTCCAGCCCGCGCGGCCGCTCCGGTCGTACGCCGGCCGCGCGCAACCGCCGCCCGGGTGCGGCGGCGCGGGCCCGGGTACGTCGTTCGCTGCGCGGCTCGGCGCCGCTGCGGCTACGGACCGGCTTCGTGTTCATCGCCCTGGTGATGTCGTTCTTCGGGGCCCGACTCGTGCAGCTCCAGGGCATCGAGCCGGAGAAGTACGCGACCCTGGCGGCCTCGACCGGCGGCACCGTCACCGTCGAGCTCCCCGCCACGCGCGGCAAGATCCTCGACCGCAACGGCCGGGCCCTGGCCGACTCCGTCGCCGCCCGGATGGTCGTCGCCGACCCGGTGCAGACGACGAAGACGGCGCCCGACCTGGCCCGCTTCCTGGCCCGGCGGTTGCACGTCGACTACTTCACGACGCTGCGCGCGCTGACCCAGAAGGGCTCCCGCTTCGCCTACATCGCCCGTCGCGTGCCGGCCTCGCTGGCGGTCCGCGTCGTCAACGCGGCCACCGACGCCGGCTACAAGGGACTGGCCACGCGCAACGACCCGCTGCGGATCTACCCCGACCACGACGTCGCCGCCAACCTGGTCGGCTTCATGGGCACCGACGGACCGCTGGCGGGTCTCGAGCTGACCTTCGACAAGGAGCTGGCGGGCTCGGACGGCTCGGAGACCTACGAGGTCGGTGCCGGCAACCGCATCCCGCTGGGCCACAGCACGGTGACGCCGGGAGTCAACGGCACCGACCTGCACACCACCATCGACGAGGACCTGCAGTGGTACACCCAACGGGTCCTGCGGCAGACGGTGCTGGGGGCGCGAGGTGACTCCGGCTTCGCGGTGGTGATGGATCGTCGTACCGGCGAGATCCTCTCGCTCGCCGACTACCCGACGTACGACGCGAGCAACCCGCAGGCCTCGCCGCCGAAGGACCGCAACTCGCTGGCGATGACCAGCCCGTACGAGCCGGGATCGGTAGAGAAGGTGCTCACCCTCAGCGGCCTGATCGATGCCGGCAAGGTCACCGACCGCACCCGGCTGCTGGTGCCGGGCCAGCTCAAGAGCGGCGACCGGATCATCCACGACTGGTTCGCCCACGGGAACCTCAAGCTGACGCTCGCCGGAGTGATCGCCCAGTCGTCGAACATCGGTACGGCGAAGTCGTCCCGGCTCTACCAGCACGGCCAGCTGCGGAGGTACCTCACCAGGTTCGGCCTCGGGCAGCGCACCGACATCGGCGTCAACGGTGAGACGCCCGGCCTGCTGCCGAGCACCGCCCAGTGGAACGGGATGCTCCAGGACCGCATCGCCTTCGGCCAGAGCGTCTCGGTCAACGGCGTGCAGATGGCGGCGGCGGTCAACACCATCGCCAACGGCGGCGTCCACATCGACCCGAGCCTGATCGAGGGCAGGGCCACCACCAACCTCGGTCAGGTCGTCGGCACCGACGAGGCGACCAGCCACCGAGTCGTCAGCCAGAACGCCGCCCACCAGATGACGCAGATGATGGAGCGCGTCGTCGACCCCGCCGTCGGGGTCGCTCCGAGCGCGCAGGTGCCGGGTTACGTCGTGGCCGGCAAGACCGGTACGGCGCAGCGCGTCGGTCCGACGTGTGGCTGCTACAACGGCCAGTTCACCGTCTCGTTCGCGGGGTTCGCGCCGGCGGACAACCCGCGGTTCACGGTGTACGTCGTCGTGCAGAACCCCAAGAACGGCGGCGGTGGCGGAACCATCGCCGGGCCGGCGTTCAGCAAGATCATGTCGTTCGCGCTGCGCCGGTACGGCGTACCCCCGACCGGAGCGCAGCCCTCGCACATCCCCACGACATGGTGACTCTGCCCGCGATCGCAGCCCGATAGCCTCTGCCCGTGGCGAGCGACACCGACGCACTGGCCCTCGCCGAGCTCCTCGACCGGCTGATGGCCGAGGGCCTGACCGTGCTGGGGACCGGCGACCTCACGACCTCGGTCACCGGCGCCACCCTCGACTCCCGCCGGGTCTCGCGGGGCGACCTCTACGCCGCGCTGCCGGGCGCGCACGGCCACGGCGCGACGTACTGGCAGCAGGCCCACGACGCCGGAGCGGCCGCGGTGCTGACGGACGCAGAAGGCGCCGGCCTGGTCGGTGACGGTGTCCCGGCGCTCGTCGTCCCGGAGGTGCGGCCGGTGCTCGGCCGCGTCGCCGCCCTGGTATACGGCGAGCCCGCCGCCCGGCTACGGATGATCGGCGTCACCGGCACCCAGGGGAAGACCACCACGACACGCCTGCTCGAGAGCGGCCTCACCGGCGCCGGTGTCCCGGCGGCGGTGATCGGCACGGTGGGCACGCGGATCCTGGGGGAGGACGTCACCAGCATCCTGACCACGCCCGAGGCGCCGGACCTGCAGCGCCTGTTCCGGCGGATGGTGGATGCCGGCGCCGAGGCGTGCGCGATGGAGGTCTCCAGCCATGCGCTGGTGATGGGCCGGGTCGGCGGCATCGTCTTCGACGTCGGTGTCTTCTTGAACCTCGGGCGCGACCACCTCGACTTCCACCGCGACATGGACGACTACTTCGCGGCCAAGGCGAGGCTGCTCGACCCGGACCACTCCGTGCGCGGGTTGGTCTTCGTCGACGACGCCTGGGGCGAGCGGATGGCCGGCCGGGCGAAGGTGCCCGTGCAGACGCTCTCGGCGACCGGCCGCGACGCGGACTGGGGGATCGCCGGCCTCGTGCTGTCGCCGACCGGCGCGACGTTCCGGGTGCTCGGGCCGGACGTGGACGTCGCCGCCGGCTGCCCGATTCCCGGGTTCTTCAACGTGGCCAACACGCTCGCGGCGATCGCCGCCGCGGCGACCGCCGGTTACGACGCCACAGCGGTGGCGCGCGCGATCGCGGACGGCCCGGGGGTGCCGGGGCGCCTGGAGCGCATCGACGAGGGCCAGGACTTCGCGGTCGTCGTCGACTACGCCCACAAGCCCGACGCCGTCGCTGCCGCGCTCGCCACCCTCCGGCCGCTCACCCGCGGTCGCCTGATCGTCGTGCTCGGCGCCGGGGGAGATCGCGATCCCGGCAAGCGGCCGTTCATGGGTGAGATCGCCGCGCGCGACGCGGACCTGCTCGTGGTCACCGACGACAACCCGCGCACCGAGGACCCTGCCGCGATCCGCCGCTCGATCCTGGACGGGACCAGCGGCGGGACCGCCGAGGTGCTCGAGATCGGTGACCGTCGTGCCGCCATCGCCGAGGCCCTACGACGTGCGCGGGCCGGGGACGTCGTCCTGGTCGCCGGCAAGGGGCACGAGAGCGGCCAAGAGATCGCCGGCGTGCTGCACCCGTTCGACGACCGCGTCGTCGTCCGCGAGGAGCTGCGCCGGTGATCGCTCTGAGCCTGGCCGAGCTCGCCACGGTCGTCGGCGGCCGCCTCGCGGACGCGGGCGACGGCTCCGCGACCGTGACGGCCCCGGCGTTCGTCGACACCCGTGCCCCCGAGGCGGGCGGCGGGTTGTTCGTCGCGATCGCCGGGGAACATGTCGACGGTCACGACTTCGCCCGGGCGGCGGTGGAAGCCGGGGCAACCGGTGTCCTCGGCTCGCGGTCCACCGGCGTCCCGACCGTCGTGGTCGCCGACCCGGTGGCGTCCCTCGGCCGCCTCGGCCGGCACGTCGTCGACGCACTCGATGCCACCGTGCTCGCGCTCACCGGCTCGCAGGGCAAGACGGGCACCAAGGACTACCTCGCGCAGCTCCTGGCTCCGGGTGGACCGACGATCGCGACGCTGGGCAACCGCAACAACGAGATCGGCGTCCCACTGACCGTGCTCCGCGCCACCCCCGAGACCCGCTTCCTCGCCGTCGAGATGGGCGCGCGCGGCGTCGGCCACATCGCCGAGCTGTGCTCGGTCGCCCCCCCGCACGTCGCCGCCGTGCTCAACGTCGGCACCGCCCACATCGGCGAGTTCGGCTCGCGAGCGGCCATCGCCCGTGCCAAGGGAGAGATCGTCGAGGCGCTGCCCACCGACGGCACCGCGGTGCTGAACGCCGACGACGAACTGGTCGCCGCGATGGCGGCCCTGACGTCCGCGTCGGTGGTCACCTTCGGTCGCGACGGAGACGTCCGCTGGCGCGGCATGGAGCTCGACGATCTCGGCCGGCCCGCGTTCGAGCTCGGGTACGACGGCACGTGGACGCCGGTTCGCCTGCTCGAGGCCGGCGCGCACCAGGTGCCGAACGCCGCGGCGGCCGCCGCGATGGCGGTCTCCGCCGGGATCGGTTGGGACGCGATCGTCGACACCCTCGCGCGCGCTCGCTCGCTGTCGTCGTGGCGGATGGCCCTGCACGAACGCGGCGACGGGCTCGTGGTCGTCAACGACGCCTACAACGCGAACCCGGCCTCGATGGCGGCTGCCCTGGACGCGCTGGCCGCGATCGGCGCGCGCGGCGGTCGGCGCACGATCGCGGTCCTCGGCGAGATGCTCGAGCTCGGCGCCTCGTCTGCCACGGACCACACCGAGGTGGGGGAGTACGTCGCCCGCCTCGGGATCGACGTCGTGGTAACGGTCGGCGAGGCGGCCGAGGCCATCGCCGTCGGCGCTCGTCGTACGCCGGGCTGGTCGGGGGAGGCCGTGCCGACGGCGGGCCGTGACCAGGCGACCGAGTGGCTGCGACACAATGTCGTCGCCCGGGACGTGGTCCTGGTCAAGGCGTCACGCGGCGCTGCCCTCGAACACGTGGCCGACGAGCTGATCGGCGAGCCGGCCCAGGATCAGGAAGGCGGGAGCCCGAGTCGATGAAGGCGATTCTTCTGGGCGGAGGACTCGCCCTGTTGTTCTCGCTGCTCGGGACCCGCGCGGCCATTCCGCTGTTCACCCAGCTCGGCTACGGCCAGGAGATCCGCGACGACGGCCCGACCAGCCACCACACGAAGCGCGGCACACCCACGATGGGCGGCGTCGTCATCATCGCGTCGACCGTGCTGGCCTACTTCCTGGCCGAGCTGATCACGCAGAACGAACCGTCGGCGTCCGCACTCCTGCTGATCTTCCTGTTCGTCGGGATGGGCGTGGTCGGCTTCCTCGACGACTACATCAAGGTCTCCAAGCAGCGCTCCCTGGGGCTGCGCAGCAAGGCCAAGATGGTCGGGCAGACCGTGATCGCACTGGTCTTCGGCTGGCTGGCCATCACCGGGGTCTTCGAGGACGGCGACGGCATCGCCCCGGCGTCCCGCAACCTGTCCTTCATCCGCGACACGAAGTTCGTGCTGCCCACGATCGTGGCGATCCTGCTCGTCTGGGTGATGATCACCGGCACCAGCAACGCGGTGAACCTCACCGACGGGCTCGACGGGCTGGCCACCGGGGCCTGCGTGATGGTGTTCGGCGCCTTCATGTTCGTCAACATCTGGCAGAACAACCAGAACTGCGCGATCCACAACGTGCCCGCCTGCTACGAGGTGCGCGACCCGCTCGACCTCGCCCTGGTCGCGGCCGCGATCACCGGAGCCTGCTTCGGGTTCCTGTGGTGGAACGCACCGCCCGCCCAGATCTTCATGGGTGACACGGGATCCCTCTCGCTCGGCGGCGCGATGGCGGGGCTGGCCATCCTGACCCGCACCGAGCTGCTCCTGCTGGTCATCGGCGGTCTGTTCGTCGTGATCACGCTGTCGGTGATGCTGCAGGTCGGGTTCTTCAAGGCGTCGCGGCGGTTCGGGATCGTCCGGACCGTGTTCCGGGTCGAACGCGGGCACCGGGTCTTCCGGATGGCGCCCCTCCAGCACCACTTCGAGCTGCTCGGCTGGGAGCAGGTCACGGTGGTGATCCGGTTCTGGATCATCACCGGACTGTGCGTCGCCGGTGGACTCGGCGTCTTCTACGCCGCCTGGGTCGCGCGAGCGTGAGCGCAGACGTCAGGTCGCTCGGGCGTCACGACGACTGGTCCGGCGTCCGGGCAGCAGTCGCCGGCTTCGGCGTCAGCGGCTTCGCGGCTGCCGACAACCTCCTCCACCTCGGGGCGTCGGTGGTCGCGCTCGACGAGAAGGCCGACGGCAACGAGGAGAAGGCCGAGCTGCTCGGCGTCCTCGGCGCCGACATCCGGCTCGGCGCCGGGACGACGGAGACCCTGCCCGGTGACACGGACGTGCTCGTCGTGTCGCCCGGTTGGAAGCCGTCCGCACCGCTGATCGCCCAGGCCCACGAGCGTCGGGTCCCGGTGTGGGGCGAGGTCGAGCTGGCCTGGCGGCTGCGCGACGACGGCCCCGGCAGGCGGCCCACGCCCTGGCTCGCGGTCACCGGCACCAACGGCAAGACCACGACCGTGCAGATGCTCGACTCGATCCTGCGGGCCGCCGGTCTGCGCAGCGTGGCTGTCGGGAACGTCGGGCTGCCGCTGGTCGAGGCGGTGATGGACCCGACGCCGTACGACGTGTTCGCGGTGGAGCTGTCCAGCTTCCAGCTGCACTACACCGAGTCGATGAGCGCCGAGTCCGCAGTGGTGCTCAACCTCGCCGAAGACCACCTCGACTGGTACGACGGACCGCACGGCCTGGCCGACTACGCCACCGACAAGGGCCGGATCTACCGGCACGCGCAGCGAGCGTGCGTCTACAACGTGGCCGACCCCGAGACCGAGCGGCTGGTCCGCGACGCCGACGTCGAGGAGGGTGCGCGCGCGATCGGCTTCACGCTCGGCATGCCGGGGGTCGGGATGGTCGGCGTCGTCGACCAGATCCTGGTCGACCGGGCGTTCATCGCCGAGCGGCAGTCCAGCGCGGCCGAGCTCTGCACGATCGACGACCTGCCGAGCCCCGCGCCGCACGTCGTCGCCAATGCACTGGCCGCCGCGGCCCTGGCGCGGGCGCACGGCGTACCCCAGGCCGCGGTGCGCGACGGCCTGCGCGGCTTCCGGTTCGACGGCCACCGGATCGCCACAGTCCGCACCGTCGCGGGCGTCACGTACGTCGACGACTCGAAGGCCACCAACCCGCACGCCGCTCGGTCTTCCCTACTGGGCTACGACCACGTCGTGTGGGTCGCCGGGGGTCTGGCCAAGGGCGCCCACTTCGACGAGCTGGTCGAGGCCACCCGCGACCGGCTCCGCGCCGCCGTCCTGATCGGCCGTGACCGCGACGTGATCGCGGGGGCCCTCGCGCGACACGCGCCGGATGTGCCGGTCATCGCCGTCGACGCCGACGAGACTGGCACCGGACATGCCGCCATGGAACGCGCGGTCGTGGCCGCGCGGGACCTCGCTCAGCCGGGCGACACCGTCCTGCTGGCCCCCGGCTGCGCCTCGATGGACATGTTCGCGAACTACGCCGACCGGGGCGATGCCTTCGCCGCGGCGGTGCGAGGACTGACCGCCTAGCCGACCGCGGACGCAGCGCCGATCAAGCGCCGACCAAGCGCCGACCAAGCGCTGACCAAGCGCTGACCAAGAAGGGGATCGTCGAGGACCCATGGCCATCGTGAGCCCGCTGCGCCGTACCTCGCGGCGTACCCAGGCCCCGCCCGGCCGCACGGGTGTCTCCTCGTGGTTCGCCGCGTTGCACGACGCGCTCGCGCGGCCCCTCACGTCGTACTACCTGCTGCTCGGCGCCTCGGCCCTGCTGCTGACCATCGGCTTGATCATGGTGTTCAGCGCGTCCAGCGTGTACGCGTTCCAGAACTACGACCAGAACTCCTACGCCGTCGTCGTCAAGCAGCTGACCTGGGTGGCGATCGGCCTGCCGTGCGCCTGGGTCGCCGGCCACCTCCCGCAGCGCTGGGTACGCCGTCTGGCCTGGCCCGGCTACTTCGTCTCGCTCGGACTGCTGCTGCTCACCTCGTTGTTCGGCGTGACCCGCAACGGCAACACGAACTGGCTGGCGCTCGGCCCGATCCAGATCCAGCCCTCGGAGATCGCCAAGCTCGCGCTGGTGCTCTGGGCGGCGCACGTCTACGCGAACAAGGACCGCCGGCTCGGCAACCTGCACGAGGTGATGATGCCGGTGCTGCCCGGCATGCTCGTGGCCACCGGGCTCGTGATCTTCGGCCACGACCTCGGCACGGCTCTGGTGCTGTTCGCGATCCTGCTCGGGATGCTCTGGGTGGTCGGGGCGCCGGCCCGCATGTTCGCCCTGTCGTTCCTGGTGATCTCGGTGTTCGCCGGGGCGCTGGCCGCGACCGACCCCGAGCGGCTGACGCGCATCACGACGTTCACCGACCCGATGCGCGACTACAACAGCGCCGGCTGGCAGCCGGCCCATGGTCTCTTCGCGCTCTCGTCCGGTGGCCTGTTCGGACAGGGCATCGGCGCCAGCCAGCAGAAGTGGGGCAACCTGCCCGAGGCCCACACCGACTTCATCTTCGCGGTGCTCGGCGAGGAGCTCGGTCTGGTGGGGACGCTGCTGGTGATCGGCCTGTTCATGACCATCGCGTACGCCGCGATCCGCGTCGCGCGTCGTACCAAGGACCCGTTCGTCCGCTACATGACCTTCGGCATCGTGGTGTGGATCATCGGGCAGATGATGATCAACGTGGGCATGGTCCTCGCACTCCTCCCGGTCATCGGCATCCCGCTGCCGTTGGTCTCCTACGGCGGCTCGGCACTGGTGCCGTCATTGGTGGCACTCGGCATGCTGGTCGGTTTCGCGCGCCGTGAGCCGGAGGCGGCCCGCGCCCTCGCCCAGCGGAAGAAGGGCCGCAACAGCGGCGTGACGGCCGGCCGCGTCGACGGTCCGGGGCTGTAGGTCGGTGAGGATCCTGCTCGCGGGAGGGGGCTCGGCCGGCCACACCTCCCCGCTGCTCGCGACGGCCGACGCACTGCAGCGACTTTCGCCTGGCGTCGAGATCACCTGTCTGGGCACGCGCGAGCGGATCGAGGCCCAGCTCATCCCCGCCGCCGGCTACCCGCTGGAGTTCGTGCCCAGCGTGCCGCTGCCGCGCCGCCCCAACGCCGACCTGGCCCGGCTGCCCGGTCGCCTCCGCGCCGCGCGACGCGCGGCGCTCGACGTGATCGACCGGATCCGGCCCGACGTCGTCTGCGGCTTCGGCGGGTTCGTCTCGGTGCCCGCGTACCTCGCCGCCCGGAAGCGGCACGTCCCATTGGTCGTGCACGAGGGCAACACGCTGCCCGGCGTCGCCAACAAGCTGGGCGCCCGGTTCACCGAGCACGTCGCCACCTCCTTCCCGGACACCCCGCTCCGGCACGCGACGTACGTCGGGCTGCCGATCCGGCGGATGATCTCGACCCTCGACCGGGCAGCTCTGCGCGACGAGGCGCTGGCGACGTTCGGGCTGCGCACGGACCTGCCCGTGCTACTGGTCACGGGCGGCTCGCAGGGCGCCGCGTCCATCAACCGGGCCGTGCTCGGCGCGGCCTCGGCGTTCGCCGAGGCGGGAGTGCAGGTACTGCACGTCACCGGGCCCTCCCACGAGACCGAGGCGCCGGAGGCGGGCGTGCCGTACGTCGTGCTCGGCTACGTCGACCGGATGGACCTCGCCTACTCGGCGGCCGACGCGGTGCTCTGCAGGTCCGGCTCCAACACGGTCACCGAGGTGTCGGGCGTCGGGCTGCCCGCGGTCTTCGTGCCCCTGCCGATCGGGAACGGTGAGCAGGCGCTCAACGCGAAGGCGGTGATCGAGGCCGGGGGAGGGCTGCTGGTCGACGACGCCGATCTCACGTCCGCGTGGGTCGCCGCGCACGTCGTACCACTCCTGCGGGACGGCGAGCGCCTGGCGGCCATGGGCGCCGCGGCGGCGCACCTGATCCCGCTGGACGCGGACCAGAAGCTGGCGACGATGATCCTCGCGGCGGGCGACGCGGGATGAGGATCCCCGTCCCCGGCGTCATCCCGCCGGAGTCGGAGCTGGGCCGGGTGCACTTCGTGGGCATCGGCGGTGCGGGGCTGTCGGCGATCGCGCGGATCATGGCGAGGCAGGGCGTCCCGGTCACCGGCAGCGACGACCAGGACACGCCGTTCCTGCCCCCCTTGCGCGAGCTCGGCGTCCCGGTCCACCTCGGGTACGACGCGGTGCACGTCGGCGACGCCGACACGCTCGTGGTCACCACCGCCGCCCATGACGACAACCCGGAGGTGCTCGAGGGACGGGCGCGCGGCCTGCGGATCCTGCCCCGCTCCGCCGGTCTGAAGTCGACGATGGCCGGCAAGGAGGTGGTCGCCGTGGCGGGCACGCACGGCAAGACCACGACCACCTCGATGCTGACCATGGCGCTGCTGGCCGCCGGTGCGGACCCGACGTACGCGATCGGCGGGGTGCTGGCCGCGACGGGCCTCAACGCCGACGCCGGCAGCGGCGACCTGTTCGTGGCGGAGGCGGACGAGAGCGACGGCGCGTTCCTCGTCTATCGACCTCGCGCGGCCGTCGTGACCAACGTCGACGCCGATCACCTCGACGTCTGGGGGAGCGAGGAGGCCTACCACGCGGCCTTCGCGGACTTCGTCCGCACGATGGAGCCGCACGGCACGCTCGTCGTGTGCGGCGACGATCCCGGTGCCCGCGCGCTCCTGGAGCCCGCGCGGGAGCACGACCTGATCGCCCTCTCCGTCGGGGAGGGACCCGACCACGACTGGCGGGTGGCCGACGTCGACCTGGCCGGCTCGACGCCGTCGTTCGCGCTCTCGCAGGGCGAGCGCACGGGGGCACGGGTCACCCTGCAGGTGCCCGGGCGGCACTACGTGCTCGACGCCGCCGCAGCCCTGGTGATGGGCCTGAGCCTCGGTCATCGATACGCCGACCTCGCGCGGGGGCTCGGGGAGTTCACCGGCACCGGGCGCCGGATGGAGGCCAAGGGTGAGGCCGGGGGAGTGCGGGTGTACGACTCCTACGCCCACCATCCGGCCGAGATCGCCGGCGACCTCGAGGCCGCGCGTGCCCTGGCCGGCGACGGCCGCGTGGTCGTGGCCTTCCAGCCGCATCTCGTCTCGCGCACCCGGATCTTCGGCGAGGCGATGGGCCGGGCCCTGGGCGCGGCCGACGAGGTCGTCGTCCTCGACGTGTACGTCGCGCGCGAAGACCCCGACCCGGCCGTGACCGGCCGCCTGGTGGCAGACGCCGTACCGCTGCCGTCGGACCGGGTGCACTTCGTGCCCGACCTGGCCGAGGTCGCGGCAGAACTCGCGCGGCACGCCCGGCCTGGTGACCTGGTTCTGACCCTCGGCGCCGGTAGCGTCACGAGCGTCGGGCCGCAGGTGCTGGCCCTGCTCGACGACCGGCGGGAGGACTAGGCCTTGATCACCCTGCCGCGCAACCCGTTGAAGGGAAGCGAACGCCGCGACCCGGCCGACCGGTCTCGCCGGCGGTTCGCCCGGCGACAGTGGCTGCGCCGCTGGCTGGTCTGGCGCTACGTGATCGGCTCGGTGCTCCTGGTCGTGCTGTCGGTGGTCGGGGTCTGGCTGGTGTTCATCAGCTCCACGCTGACCGTGAAGCACGTCGACGTCCAGGGCTCGTCACTGCTCAGCCAGCAGCAGGTCCTCGCCGCCGCGGGGGTGCCCGACGGCGCCCACCTTGTCGAGCTCGACCTCGGCGCCATCCGCGCGCGGGTCGCCGGTCTGGCGCCCGTCAAGCACGTCGACGTCTCGCGCGACTGGCCCGACGGCGTCCTGATCCGGATCACGGAGCGCCACCCGGTCGCGGTCGTCGAGATCGCCGGTCGCTTCCAGGCGATGGACTCCGACGGGGTCCTGTTCCGTACCTATGCCCGACCACCGGCAGGCATGCCCCGCGTGCTGTCGACCGCCACGGTCAGCAGTGACGCCCTGGCCGAGGCCGCCCGGGTGATCGGGTCCCTGCCCTCCGGCCTCGCCGCGCGCGTGGACCACGTGGGCGTCCGCGGGATCGACCAGGTGACGCTGACGATGCGCAGCGGCGCCACGGTGCTCTGGGGGAGCGACGCCCAGTCGGTGCTCAAGGCCGAGGTCCTGGTGAAGCTGCTAGGCCATCCGGCCCGTACCTACGACGTCAGCGTCCCCGGGCAACCGGTCACCAGCGGCTGACGAGCGCGCACTTCCAGCCGTACGTCGTTGCGACCCCGGCGTGTCTGCGGGGATCACACCCGACGAGTCCCTAACGTCGTCGGCAACACGAGGTTGACATAACTATAACCCTCCAGTTGAGGGTGACGGTTGAGGAACACCGCGTGTCTTCCCCAGACATTGTCTGTCGTCCGGCGTACCGCCGGACGTCGACCAAACAGTCGTCCGGCCGCCGGCCGGGCCGATCACCGGAGGCTTGAATCGTGGCAGCAGCGCAGAACTATCTGGCCATCATCAAGGTGGTCGGCATCGGCGGTGGCGGCGTCAACGCCGTGAACCGGATGATCGACGTGGGTCTCAAGGGCGTCGAGTTCATCGCGATCAACACCGACGCCCAGGCACTCCTGATGAGCGACGCGGACGTCAAGCTCGACATCGGGCGCGAGCTCACCCGCGGCCTGGGTGCGGGCGCCAACCCCGAGGTCGGCGAGAGGGCCGCCGAGGATCACGCGGACGAGATCGAGGAGGTGCTCAAGGGCGCCGACATGGTCTTCGTGACCGCGGGCGAGGGCGGCGGCACCGGCACCGGTGGTGCGCCGGTGGTGGCCCGGATCGCCCGTAGCCTGGGCGCGCTGACGATCGGCGTGGTGACACGTCCGTTCGCGTTCGAGGGGCGTCGCCGTGCCGGTGCCGCCGAGGAGGGGATCGCCAAGCTCCGCGAGGAGGTCGACACCCTCATCGTGATTCCGAACGACCGGCTGCTCTCGATCAGCGACCGCAGCGTCAGCGTCCTCGACGCCTTCAAGCAGGCCGACCAGGTGTTGCTCCAGGGCGTCAGCGGGATCACCGACCTGATCACCACACCCGGGCTGATCAACCTCGACTTCGCCGACGTGAAGTCCGTCATGGCCAACGCCGGCTCGGCCCTGATGGGCATTGGCTCGGCCCGCGGCGACGACCGGTCCGTGAGCGCCGCCGAGATGGCGGTCTCGAGCCCGCTGCTCGAGGCCAGCATCGACGGGGCCCACGGCGTCCTGCTCTCGATCGCCGGCGGCTCGGACCTCGGGCTGTTCGAGATCAACGAGGCCGCCGCGCTGGTGTCGCAGGCCGCACACCCCGAGGCCAACATCATCTTCGGCGCGACCATCGACGACGCCCTCGGCGACGAGGTCCGGGTCACGGTGATCGCGGCCGGCTTCGACGGAGGCATGCCGAAGCGGCGCGAGCACGACGGCGGGCTGCGTCGTAACCAGCCGCAGCAGACCCAGGAGCAGGTTCGCCTCGCGGCGCAGGCCCTCGCGGCGAGCAAGGCGCAGGAGTCCGGGCAGGAGTCGTCACCCGAGACCGAGCGCGAGCCCGTCGGTGCCGGTGCCCGCCAGCAGCCGCAGCAGCCCCCGCGGCCACAGCTGGAGTTCGACGACGACGACCTCGACATCCCGGACTTCCTGAAGTAACCGGCCGGCTGTCGAGCCTGCCTACGATCAAGGAGTTGTACGCCTCACGTCTGACCCACGGCCCCGTCGAGCTGGCCTTCACCGACCGGCACGGCGGGGTCAGCGGCGCGCCCTTCGACTCGCTCAACCTGGGCTGGTCTGGGGGTGACGACCCGCAGGCGATGGCGGAGAACCACCGCCTGCTGATGGACGACTTCGCCCCCGGCGAGGGGATCGAGCGTCTCGCCGAGCTCGGCCAGGTGCACGGCAGTGAGGTCGTGGCGGTCGGTCCGGACGGCCCGCGCCACGACGTCCACGGGCACCTCCACGGCATCGGCGACGCACTCGTCACGACGGAGCGCGGCGTCACCCTGAGCGTCCGGGCCGCCGACTGCGTGCCGGTGCTGTTCGCGGACGTCGACGCCGGCGTGATCGGCGCCTGCCACTGCGGCCGCCCGGGCGTGGTCGCGGGGATCGTCCCGGCCACCCTGGCGGCGATGCGCGACCTCGGTGCCACGACGATCACCGCCTGGGTCGGCCCGCACGTCTGCGGCCGCTGCTACGAGGTGCCGCAGCAGCTGCAGGACGACGTCGCGGCCGTCGAGCCGGCCACGCGAGCCACGACCTCGTGGGGGACGCCGTCGCTCGACGTCGGTGCCGGCGTCCGCACCCAGCTCGAGCGCGACGGTGTCACGGTCGTCGATCTGTCGGCCTGCACCCGGGAGTCGTCCGAGCTGTTCTCCTACCGCCGCGAGGGCAAGCGGTCCGGTCGCCAGGCCGGCGTGATCCGGAGACGCGAATGACGCGCCGGGACGAGATCGCGGCCGGGCTCGACGACGTACGCCGGCGCATCGCCGACGCCGCGACAGTCTCGGGACGCGACCCCGACGACGTGACACTGGTCGTCGTCACCAAGTTCTTCCCGGCCTCCGACGTCCGGCTGCTGGCGGAGCTCGGCGTCACCGACGTCGGCGAGAACCGCCACCCCGAGGCGGGTGACAAGGTCGCCGAGTGCGGCGACCTCGGGCTGCGTTGGCACTTCATCGGTGGACTGCAGAGCAACAAGGCCGCGGCCGTCGGGTCGTACGCCGACGTCGTCGAGTCCGTCGACCGGGTGAAGCTGGTGAACGCGCTGAACCGCGGAGCCCACGAGCGATCGCGCGAGGTCGACGTCCTGCTCCAGGTCAGCCTGGACCCGCCGGATCGGGAGGGGCGCTCGGGAGCGGACGCCGCAGACCTGGCGTCGCTCGCCGCTGCCGTCGACGAGTCCGGGATGCTCCGGCTGCGCGGACTGATGGCGGTGGCGCCGCTCGAGGAGGACCCGCACGACGCGTTCGGACGCCTCGCCGAGGTGGGCGCGTCGTTCGTCCACGAGCATCCGGATGCCGGCTGGCTCTCGGCGGGCATGAGCAGCGACTTCGAGGCCGCGATCGCGGCCGGGGCGACACATGTGCGTGTCGGGTCCGCAATCCTCGGTGCGCGTCCCGAGATCAAGTAGCGTCACAACCACGACAGGGGCTGCGCCGTCGACACACACGGCAGCGGGGTCACCGGGAACCTGGAGGATGGATCCATGAGCGGCGCGATGCGCAAGATCGGCGAGTACCTCGGCCTGCTCGAGGACACCGGCGTCTACGACGACGAGTACGACGAGCAGGGCTACGCCGACGGCGAGCCCCAGCAGTCGCGTCGTACGTCAGTGCCCGCGAAGGCCCAGCCCGCACCCGTCGCCGACATCTCGCAGCGCCGTCGCGCCCACGCCCCGGCACCCGCCGTCGTCTCCGAGCTGTCCCGCATCACGACCCTCCACCCGCGCACGTACAACGAGGCGCGCACCGTCGGTGAGAACTTCCGCGACGGCGTTCCGGTGATCATGAACCTCTCGGAGATGGACGATGCGGACGCCAAACGCCTCGTCGACTTCGCCGCCGGACTGGTCTTCGCCACCCGCGGCACCATCGAGCGGGTGACCGCCAAGGTGTTCCTGCTCTCTCCGCCGAACGTCTCGGTGGCGGCGGAGGAGAAGGAACGCCTGATCGAGGGCGGCTTCTTCAACCAGAGCTGATCTCACACCCCTTGCGACCTGCGGTGACATCGTCGTCCGTCCCGTCGACCCGGCGGCGCCGCGGAGTCACCGACCCGGCAGGCGAGGGGCTATTGTTCGACCGAGAGACTTGTCAGACCGCGAAACTAGGAATTGGGTGAGGTCATGCCGCTGACGCCTGAGGACGTGAGCAACAAGCGCTTTACTCCTGTCCGGCTCCGCGAGGGCTACGACATGGGCGAGGTAGACCAGTTCCTCGACGAGGTGGAGGCCGAGCTCGCTCGGCTCACTCGCGAGAACGACGACCTCCGCACGAAGCTCTCCGCGGCACAGAGCGGTGCCGTCGAAGCGGCGCCGGCTCCGACGCCGGAACCGCCCGCCCCGGAACCCATGGCGGCGACGCCCGAGCCGGAGCCCGAGCGGGAGCCCGAGCCCGTCCCGACCCAGCAGACGCCGGCCGTCGGCGCGGTCGCCGCGGGTGTCGAGACGATCCGGGTCGAGACCGTGGGCGATGCCTCGAACGCCGCGGCGCGTCTGCTCGAGCTGGCCAGCCGCAACGCCGACCAGCTCGTCGAGGACGCCAAGAGCGAGGCCGACAAGATCATCGGCGAGGCCCGGACCAAGGCCGAGCGTCTCGAGGGCGAGTCGAAGTCGAACGCCGACAAGCTCGAGGCCGACGCGCGGGGCCGCGCCCAGTCCCTGGACGCCGAGACCGCCGAGCGCCGTACCCAGCTCTTCGGTGACCTCGAGCGCGAGCGCGACACCTTGTCCCACGAGGTCGACAACCTGCGGGCCTTCGAGCGCGAGTACCGCTCGCGCCTCAAGACCTACTTCAGCCAGCAGCTCGAGGCCCTCGAGACCTCCGGCTCGGCCGACCCGACGACGCACGAGGCCGGGCTCTCCCAGCCGAAGCGGCTCCGCTCGGTCCTCGGCGACGACGAGGGCTGAACCTGCGTCACCACCTCTCGGACGGCCGGCACCTGTGGGTGTCGGCCGTTTGTGGTGTGACCCCGGGAAAGGTGGGCGCGACCGGTACGCCGTACGCCCGGGGGTGTCCGACAGGCGTGGCTGCTTTGAGTGAACGGTCCGGGGGCTATACCCTCCCGACGCACGGTGCGACCCATTGACGCCGTGCAGCCCGCTCCAGCTGCTCCCGCTCACGCGCTCCACGGCCCCGGAAGGTTCCCATGGCACGCAGCACGACCCGGTCGCTCGCCGGCAAGGCCGCCTCTGCCGCGCGCAAGGCGGTTTCGCGGCGGCCTGCGGGCGCCGGCGCGGCCCGGGCCACCAAGAACGCGGCTGCCGCGCCGGCCAAGAAGGCGGCGGTGAAGAAGGCCGCGCCGGCGAAGAAGGTTCCCGCAAAGAAGGCGGCGGTGAAGAAGGCGGCGGTGAAGAAGGCTGCCCCGGCCAAGAAGGCACCCGCGAAGAAGGCCGCTCCCGCGAAGAAGGCGGCGGTGAAGGAGGCAGCCCCGGCCAAGAAGGCGACGGTGAAGAAGGCTGCCCCGGCCAAGAAGGCACCCGCGAAGAAGGCGGCACCGGCCAAGAAGGCCGTGACGAAGAAGGCAGCGCCGGCCAAGAAGGCCGTCGTCAAGAAGGCCGCACCGGCCACCAAGGCTCCCGCGACGAAGGCACCGCCCCCGAAGGCTCGCGCCAGGGCGCGCAAGGGTGCGGTCAATCCGGCCAACCTGCCGGTCCTGCCGGGTGAGAAGCCGTGGACGAAGGCCGAGATCGACGAGGTCATCTCCGACCTCAACGACGACCGGGCGCGCGTCATCCGCACGCTCGCGGCCCAGGAGGAAGACCTCGCCGGCCTGATGCGTGATGCCGGCGACGGCGCGGGGCACGACCAGGCCGACATGGGGGCGACCAGCTTCGAGCGCGACCAGGAGCTGACGCTGCTCAACAACGAGCGGGAGAAGCTCGCCCAGATCGACCGGGCCCTGGCCCGGATCGCCGACGGCACCTACGGCATCTGTGAGTCCTGCGGCAACCCCATCGGCAAGGGGCGGTCCATGGCATTCCCGCGTGCCACACTGTGCCTGACATGCAAGCAACGCGAGGAACGTCGCTGAGTTCCACCGATCCCGCCGCGCACCCCTCCACCTCCACGAACAGGCATCGACTGCTGTTCGCGGTCGTCGCCGTCGGGGCGTACGCCGTCGACCTCGTCACCAAGGTGCTCGCCGTCGCCCACCTGACGCCCGACGACCCGGTCGACGTCGTGGACGGACTTCTGCGTCTCGACCTCGTTCGCAACCCGGGCGCCGCGTTCAGCACGGGCACGTCGTACACGCTGATCCTGTCCGTGATCGCAGTGATCGCCGCGGGTGTGGTGATCCGGTTCGGACGTCGACTCGGTGACCGCACCTGGGCGGTCGCGCTCGGACTGCTCCTCGCCGGCGTGTGCGGCAACCTCACCGACCGGGTGTTCCGCGCGCCGGGTTTCCTGCGCGGGCACGTCGTCGACTTCCTCGAGTTCCCGCACTGGCCGGTGTTCAACGTGGCGGACATGCTCATCGACGCTGCCGTCGTCCTGATCATCCTGCAGACCTGGCGGGGCATCGGCATCACCGGCGCCCGCCACGCGCGATCGTGAGCCAGCCCATCGGCGCGGAGCAGCGAGTGGTCTCCGTCCCCGAGGGTCTGGCCGGGGAGCGTGTCGACGCGGCGATGGCCCGGATGTTCGGGGTCTCCCGGACCCGCGCCGCAGCTCTGATCGCCGACGGACACGTGCACGTCGACGGCGAGGTGGCCGGCAAGAGCGACCGCGTGCACGCCGGGTCGATGCTCGAGGCCACGCTCCCAGCCGTCGCGGATCCACTTGAGGTCAAGCCGGAGCTGGTCGAGGGGATCCGGATCATCCACGACGACGAGTCCATCGTGGTGCTCGACAAGCCGGTCGGGATCGCCGTACACCCGTCGCCCGGGTGGTCCGGTCCCACGGTCGTCGGTCATCTCGCGGCGGCGGGCTTCCGGATCGCGACCGGCGGTGCTTCCGAGCGCCAGGGCATCGTGCAGCGGCTCGACGTCGGCACCTCGGGCGTGATGGTGATCTGCAAGAGCGAGCACGCCTACTCCGTGCTGAAGAACGCCTTCCGTCAGCGCACGGTCGACAAGGTCTACCACACGCTCGTGCAGGGTCACCCCGACCCGCTCAGCGGGACCATCGACGCGCCGATCGGCCGGCACCCGAAGGCGGACTACAAGTTCGCGGTGATGGCCGACGGCCGGCACAGCGTGACCCACTACGAGACGCTCGAGGCGCACCGGTTCGCCTCGCTGCTCGAGGTGCACCTCGAGACCGGGCGTACCCACCAGATCCGGGTACACATGGCCGCCCTCAAGCACCCGTGCCTGGGGGATCTGACGTACGGCGCCGATCCGACTCTCGCGCAGCGGGTCGGCCTGCAGCGGCAGTGGCTGCACGCCGTACGTCTCGGCTTCGAGCACCCCGACTCCGGCGAGTACGTCGAGTACGAGTCGCCGTACCCCGACGACCTGGCCCATGCCCTGGAGGTCATCCGTGACTCCCATTGACGCGGACCCTCCCGAGGTGTCGGTACGCCACGGTGGCACGGACGACGCCGAGGTCCTCGCGGACCTGTACTCCGAGGCCCGCCGGGCCGCGATCCCGCAGATGCCGCCGGCGGTCCACACCGACGAGGAGCACCGGGACTACTACCGCCGGCACCTGACCGCCGAGCCGGACCACACCGTCTGGGTCGCCGAGGCCGACGGCGAGGTCCTCGGCTTCGCGCTCTGCACGCCGACCTTCCTCGACGGGATCTACGTCCGCCCCGACCTCAAGGGACGGGGCCTCGGCTCCTTGCTGCTCGACGTGGTCGAGGCCACCCACCCCGACGGCTACGAGCTGTGGGTCTTCGAGAGCAACGTCGGCGCCCGGCGCCTGTACGAGCGGCGCGGCCTGGTCGAGGTCGAGCGCACCGACGGGTCCGGCAACGAGGAGAAGGCACCGGACGTCAGGATGGCGTGGCGGCCCCAGGGGTCGAGCCGGCGCTCGAGCTGAGCTGGGCCTGCCGGCAGGTGTCCGACGTCGACGAGGTCGTCGCGATGGACCTCGAGGCCCGGGTCGGCGGCGGCGTGCTTGTCGCAGATCAAGCACTCAGGGAGCAGAGAGCACCGGTGTGGTCGGCTTCTCTCAGCGTCGCTGCATCTCCCACGCCAGGTCGATGGCCGTGAACAGCGCGCGAGGCTGCGCCCGGTCGAGGTAGGCCTCGACCTTGTGGTGCGCCTCCATCCGAGGCGGTACGCCGAAGCAGTCCGGGTAGGTCTCCAGCAGCGACTCTCGCCTGCTCAGAGGCACCCGGATCACCACCGTGTTCGGGTCCTGCATGCGCACGACCAGGCGGTTGTCGACGTACCACGCCGGACGCGACTCGGTGCCCTTGCGTTTGACCTGCGGCAGGGACTCCGCATACCGAGCGACCTCATCGAGGGTCATCCGCGAAGCGTAGACCGCCGTAGCCAGGTGTCCGTCCAGCCGCCGCGCCCGGCGGTTGTGGGACGCTTGCGCCCATGCCTTGGGCCCCCGAGCTGTTCACGGCGCCGGCGCTGCAGGAGATCCTGGACAAGCGTCGGCGGGACGCGCTCGTCGCGGTGCCCTACTTCGACGGCTTGCTGGCCGGGGATCCCGACCCGTTGGTCGAGTCGTTCAGCGTGCAACCCGAGGTGCACGATCCCGTCCGCGGGCGGGTCAAGGGCGAGGCCGCATTCCGGGCGTTCGTCATCGAGACCAGCGCCTGGCTCCGGCAGCACCGCGCCTCGGTCGAGGACGTCGAGCACGCCGTTCTCGAGCGCCGGGGCTTCGAGGAGGTGGTCGTCCACCTCGAGATGGACGACGGCCCGGTGAGCCTGCCCGTCGCCATCGTCGCCGACCGGACGGTCGACGGGCGGATCGACGAGGTGCGGGTCTACTTCACCAGTCAGCCGCTCACGGGTCGGCATGCGAACCGTCCGCCCCTCCTCCAGCCAGACCCAGGGCTGGTCGTGCCGGACGCCGTGGCGGCGTACCTACGTGCTCACGCGACCGGCGACGTCGACGCCGTCGTCTGGGCCTTCGAGCCGGACGGGTATCTCCGCGAGCCGGCGGGCGGCAGTGGCGTCCACACCGGTCCGGACGGTCTGCGCGTCTACTACGAACGAGAGCTCTCCCACGGTGTCGGCATCCCGCTGGAGACCTGCGCTCTGGTCGAAGACGGCCCGGTGAGTGCCCTGGAGTACAACCTCCTGCGGGAGGGTACGACGCCGCTGCCGCAGGCCGGGGTCGCCGTGTTCGCCCGTGGCCCGAGCGGCAGGCTCGCTGCGGTCCGGGTGTACGACGACACCGATCCGGCACTGCATCCCCAGAACCAGTAGCCGTTGTCGACGCTGTGGACCACCAGCCCGGGCTTCAGGACGAGCGGGTGCGGAATCATCGGGTCGTGCTCGGGGTCGGCGTACTCCTGGCTGTCCAGGTCGTGCTGGACGATCCGGTCGGGTCTGAGGTGGGTTCTGGTCACCGGAAGACGAACTGCTGGCCGCCGTCGATATCGTACGTCGCGCCGGTGAGCGCCGTGTTGATCATGAGGTGGACCGCCAGGCTCGCCACGTCGTCGGACCGGACGACGCGTCCGATCGGCAGCGTCGTACGCAGCTCGCGGCGGCGGGCCTCGAGCTGGTCGCCGAGCAACGACGCCGACAGGGGTGTGTCGACGAAGCCGGCGGCGATCAGGTTGACCCGGATCGGCGCGATCTCGATCGCCAGGTTGGCGGTCAGGGCGGGGAGCGCCGCCGTCATCGCGGAGATGATCCCCAGACCCGGGCCCGTCCGACGGCCGCCGGTGCCGCTCATGAACAGCAGCGACCCACCCGGCCGGACCAGGCCCTGTGCGCGGCGCGCGACGCCGAGCATCAGCAGCGGATGCTCCTGGAGCGCGGTGCGCACGTCGTCGAAGTCCATGTCGGCCAGGGTCGAGTAGTACGGGCGCCCCGCCGTGGCCAGCACGTGGTCGATCGGCCCGTCCAGTTCACCGAAGAACCGTTCGAGCGCAGCGGAGTCGTGGGCGTCGAAGGCGGCCGTGCTCCGCGCACCGACCTCGGTGGCGGCGCTTTCGAGCCGCTCCGGGGTGCGGCCGGTCAGGACGACGTCGGCGCCCTCGGCCCGGGCCAGCCTCGCCGTCTCCAGGCCGATGCCGGCGCTGCCGCCGATCACGACCACGGTCTGCCCCGCCAGGCCCGTCGTGCCGCCTGCGGTCACGACGGGGCCGCGATCTCGGCACCGAGCGCCTTCAGCGCGGCGACGTAGATCTCCGAGAACGTCGGGAAGGGCTGGATGGTGTCGATGAGGACGTCGAGCGGGACGTGCGCGCGAATGGCCAGGGTGGCCTGCTGCATCCACTCGCCCGCCTCGGGGCCGAGGGCGTGAGCTCCGGTCAGGCGTTGACCGTCGCTGACCAGCGTCAGGTAGCCGTTGCTCTCGGCGTACGCGTGGGTGTACGTCGCGGTCTTCGCCACGTCCGCCAACCGGGCCGAGGCGCTGAAACGGTCGTCGGCAGCTCCGACCGCGGCGGCCTGCGGGTCGGTGTAGGTCACCCGTGGGACTGCCTCGTAGTTGGCCTCTCGCGATCCGCCGAGGATGTTCGTGGCGACGACCTCGCCCTGGTACTTGCCGACGTGGGTCAGCGGCCAGAGGCCGGTGACGTCGCCGATCGCCCAGAGCTTCTCCGCCACGCGCAGGTACGCATCGACCGGAACACCGTGCGCGCCGGGCTCGACACCGACGGTGTCGAGGCCGATGCCGTCCACCCGCGGACGCCGGCCGGTGGCGACCAGGAGCCGGTCACCGCGCAGCTCTCGGCCGTCGTCGAGCTCCACGACGTAGTCCTCGCCATCGCGCCGTGCGGTGGTCACGCCGACGGACAACGCGAGCTCGATGCCGTCACGGCGGAGGACCTCGCCCAGCGCCTCACCGAGCGCCGCGGGCTCCCGGGCGAGCACGTGCTCGGACCGGTCGATCACGACGACCTCGCCCCCGAGCCGGCGCACCGCCTGCGCCATCTCGACACCGACCGGCCCGCCACCCATGATCAGCAGCCGGCGCGGAACGGCCTTCATCGAGGTCGCCTCGCGGCTGGTCCAGACGCCCGCGAGGTCACGCAGCCCGGGCACCGGCGGCACGAACGCCTCGGCGCCGTTCGCGAGCACGACGTGGTCGGCGGTATGGCGTGCGCCGTCGACCTCGACGACGCCCGGGCCGGCGAGCCGGCCTGTGCCGCGCAGCAGGGCGATGCCCTCGCCCGCCAGCCAGCGCTCCTGCCCGGCGTCGGAGTGGTCCGAGACCATGAAGTCACGCCAGGCGAGGGCCGCCGCGATGTCGACCTCGGCGGTCGCGGCCGCCTCGCGCGCTCCCTGGACCGCCTCGCCCGGACGCAGCAGCGACTTCGACGGGATGCAGGCCCAGTACGAGCACTCGCCGCCCACGAGCTCGCGCTCCACCACGGCCACCCGCAGACCGCCCTCGGCCAGGGCGCCGGCACAGTGCTCGCCCGGCGACCCGCCGCCGAGCACGATCACGTCGTACTCGCTCATGTCGGCAGCTCCTCGCCGGCGCCCTCACGAACCATGTACAGCGCGTACCAGTCCGGCCAGTCCGGATCGGCCTCGCCCGTCCGCTCCTCATGCCGACCGTGCGCCTCGGCGGCCCGCCTCAGGGCCTGCGCGAGGTCGCTCACGGATTCGTACGTCGTGGCCATGTCGACTCCTCTCAGCGACCCGGCAGCCGGGTCTTGATCTCCTGGAGCAGCCAGCCGTTGCCGTCCGGGTCGGAGAAGGACATGAACGAGCCGTAGTCCGCTCGTCCGGGGGCGGTGCCGGTCTCGCGACCGTCGGTCCCGGCGTGATGGAAGATGCCCGTCACGTCGTGGAACGGCTCGCTGACCTCGACGCCGCGCGCGACGAGGTCGGCCCGGGCCTCCTCGATGTCGTACACCGAGAGCTGAAGCCCCTCGGCCGAGCCGGGTCGGGCCGACGTGACCCCGGTGCCGAAGATGATCGAGCAGGCGGAGCCCGGAGGCGTCAGCTGGACCACCCGATAGCCGTCGTCCACCGGTAGGTCGGCATCGAGCCGCCAGCCCAGCGATTCATAGAAAGTCTTCGCCCGGTCGACGTCCGAGACCGCCAGGACCACGACCTCGAGCCTCATCTCCCCGGGCTCCACCGGTGGACTGCCGGCCGCGGTCTCGGGGTTGGTGTCGGCGCTGCTCATGTGTGCCTCCCTCGGTCGACGGCGCCGGCACACTGCTGCACATCCACGAGACCCTCAGACGTGGTGCCGAGTGCACCGCTGGCCATCCGGGGGAGACGACTCGGCCGGGCGCGCAGCCGAGGCCCTGCTGCAGCGAGCTCTCGCCATTGCGTCCTGACGCCGTTGCTGACGCTCCCCGCCACCGTGCCCCGCGAAGCGTGGCAGCGTCAAGCAGCGCCCCGTGGCGGCGCACCTAGCTGGTCAGCCCACGGCCTTCTTCACCAGCGCCGCGATCCTCTTCTCATCGGCGGTGGTGAGCTCGGTGAGGGCGAAGGACGTGGGCCACATGCTGCCGTCGTCCAGGGCGGCGACGTCCTGGAACCCGAGCGTGCAGTAGCGCGCCTTGAACTTGTCCGCAGGCTGGAAGAAGCACAGCACCTTGCCGTCCTGGGCGTACGCCGGCATCCCGTACCACGTCTTCACCGCGAGCTCCGGCGCCGTCTCGGTCACGATGGCATGGATTCGCTCGGCGATGACCCGATCCGACGCCGGCATCTCCGCGATCTTGTCCAGGCACGCCTGGGCCTCCTCGGCCGCCTTCGCCGCTCCCTTGCCGCCGGCCCGTTTCAGCTCGTCGGCGTGCTCCTTCATCGCGGCCCGCTCCTCGGCGGTCCAGCCGCCCGCGTCCCCGCCCTGACCCCTGGTCGCGCTCTTCGCCATGATTCCTTCCTCTCGCCTCGTCGTCGTGAACGACACGAGCCTAGGTAACCCCGCGAGCGCGGGCTTCTCGATTCCCGACCGGATGTGAGCCCTTCCGGGGCCTTCCGAAGGACCGCCAGGTGGTCAGGTCGGACGGGCCCGCCGGGGCGTGCGAGGACTGTCGGTGCGCCCTGCCAGGATCGCAGACGTGGTCGCGTAGGCTGACGTCCTTCCCCCAGCCGGTTCGTCCAGGCCGCGCGTCCGCCTGCCCGACCTCTGAATCCCGACCGCTCGTGCCGCTGAGGAGGACCTCCCCGTCCATGTCGTCCGACTCTGCCAGTGCTGCTCAGGGTGGTGGGGACTTCGTCCACCTCCACGTCCACACCGAGTACTCCATGCTCGACGGGGCGGCTCGACTGGATGACCTGTTCCGGCGTACGTCGGAGCTCGGTATGAGCAGCATCGCGATGACCGACCACGGCAACGTGTTCGGGGCCTACGACTTCTACAGCAAGGCCACCGCGGCGGGGATCAAGCCGATCATCGGCATGGAGGCCTACCTCACGCCCAACACCAGCCGCTACGAGAAGAAGCGCGTCCGTTGGAACGACGGCGGCGAGGACGACGTCAGCGGCTCGGGTGCCTACACCCACATGACCCTGCTCGCGGAGAGCACCGCCGGCATGCACAACCTGTTCCGGCTCTCCAGCCGGGCCAGCATGGAGGGCTACTACTACCAGCCGCGCGCCGACCGCGAGCTGCTCAGCGAGTACGCCGCCGGGCTGATCGGGACGACCGGGTGTCCGGGCGGTGAGGTGCAGACCTGGCTGCGCATCGGCGACTACGCCAAGGCCCGCGCGAGCGCCGCCGAGTTCCAGGACATCCTCGGCAAGGACAACTACTTCATCGAGCTGATGGACCACGACCTGGCCGTCGAGAAGCGCGTCCGTGACGGTCTGCTCCAGCTCAGCCGCGAGCTGTCCATCCCGGTGATCGCCACCAACGACTCGCACTACGTCTACCGAGAGGACGCACCCGCTCACGAGCACCTGCTGTGCGTCTCGTCGGGCTCGGTGATGAGCGACCCCAAGCGGTTCAAGCTCGACGGCGACGGCTACTACATCAAGTCCGCCGCCGAGATGCGCGAGCTGTGGGAGGGCAAGCACGGCATGAAGGAGGCGTGCGACAACACCCTCCTGATCGCCGAGCGCTGCGAGGTGAGCTTCACCGAGGGCAACGGCACCTACATGCCGCGGTTCCCGGTGCCCGAGAGCCACACCGAGGAGTCGTGGTTCCGGCAGGAGGTCGAGGCCGGTCTCCAGCGCCGCTACCCGGGCGGCATCTCCACGGCCGTGCGCGAGCGCGCCGACTTCGAGATGAACGTCATCCTCCAGATGGGCTTCCCCGGCTACTTCCTGGTCGTCGCCGACTTCATCAACTGGGCCAAGGACAACGGCATCCGCGTCGGCCCCGGCCGAGGCTCCGGCGCGGGCTCGATGTGCGCCTACGCGATGCGCATCACCGACCTCGATCCGATCGAGCACGGCCTGCTGTTCGAGCGCTTCTTGAACCCCGAGCGCGTCTCGATGCCCGACTTCGACATCGACTTCGACGAGCGCCGGCGGGGAGAGGTGATCCGCTACGTCACCGAGAAGTACGGCGAGGATCGCGTCTCGATGATCGTCACCTACGGGACGATCAAGGCCAAGCAGGCGATCAAGGACTCCAGCCGCATCCTCGGCTACCCGTTCGCCATGGGCGACCGCATCACCAAGGCGATGCCGGCCGCGGTCATGGGCAAGGACATCCCGCTCAACGACATCTTCGACGCCGAGCACCGTCGGTACGGCGAGGGCGGCGAGTTCCGCGCGCTCTACGAGTCCGACCAGGACGTGAAGACCGTGGTCGACACCGCGAGGGGTCTGGAGGGCCTCAAGCGGCAGTGGGGCGTCCACGCCGCGGGCGTGATCATGTCGAGCGAGCCGCTGCTCGACATCATCCCGCTGATCCGGCGGCCGCAGGACGGCGCGATCATCACCCAGTTCGATTACCCGATGTGCGAGCACCTCGGGCTGATCAAGATGGACTTCCTGGGCCTGCGCAACCTCACCGTCCTCGACGACACGGTGAAGAACATCGAGCGCAACCGTGGCGAGACCGTCGTCGTGGAGGATCTCGCCCTCGACGACCCCGCGACGTACGCCCTCCTCCAGCGGGGCGACACTCTCGGCGTCTTCCAGCTTGACGGCGGGCCGATGCGGGCGCTGCTTCGCAGCATGCGGCCCGACCGGTTCGCCGACATCTGCGCGGTGGGCGCGCTGTACCGACCCGGCCCGATGGGGATGGACTCCCACAACAAGTACGCCCGCCGCAAGACCGGTCGCGAGCCGCTCGACCCGATCCACCCCGAGCTCGCCGAGCCGCTCGCCGAGATCCTCGACGAGACGTACGGCCTGACCGTCTACCAGGAGCACGTGCTCGCCATCGTCCGCAAGGTCGCGGGCTACTCCCTCGGGGCCGCCGACCTGCTCCGCAAGGCGATGGGCAAGAAGAAGCGCGAGATCATCGATGCCGAGAAGGTCCCGTTCGCGGCCGGCATGGCGAAGAACGGCTACTCCCAGGGCGCCATCGACGCCTTGTGGGGTGTCCTGGTCCCCTTCAGCGACTACGCGTTCAACAAGGCGCACGCCGCGGCGTACGGGCTGGTGTCCTACTGGACGGCGTACCTCAAGGCGAACTACCCGGCCGAGTACATGGCCGCGCTCCTGACGTCGGTGAAGGACGACAAGGACAAGATGGCGATCTACCTCAACGAGTGCCGTCGGATGAAGATCCAGGTGCTCCCGCCCGACGTCAACGAGTCCGACGCGACGTTCACGCCGGTCGGCGGTGACATCCGCTTCGGCCTGACCGCCATCCGGAACGTCGGCGCGAACGTCGTCGACAAGGTCGTCGAGGCGCGCGTCGCGAAGGGCCGCTACGAGCACTTCAACGACTTCCTCGACAAGGTCGACCCGCTGGCGTGCAACAAGCGGGTGATCGACTCCCTGATCAAGGCCGGCGCGTTCGACGACTTGAAGCACAAGCGCCGCGCGTTGGTCGCGATCCACGAGCAGGCCGTCGACCGCTACTCCTCGATCAAGAAGGACTCCGGCGGCGGCCAGGACTCTCTCTTCGACGACCTCATGGGCGGTGGCGACGCGGCTCCGATCTTCGACCTCACCGTCGCCGTCCCCGACATCGACGAGTGGGACAAGATGACGCTGCTCGGCCACGAGCGGGAGATGCTCGGCCTCTACGTCTCCGACCACCCGCTGATGGGGCTCGAGCACGTCCTGGCCGGAGCGTCCGACTGCAGCATCGGCCAGCTCATGCTCGACGAGGAGCGGCCCGACAACAGCCCGATCCAGGTGACCGGGCTGATCACGTCCGTCCAGCGCAAGATCACCCGCAAGGGCGACACCTGGGCGGTGGTCACGATCGAGGACCTCGACGGCGCGATCGACGTACTGCTCTTCCCGGGCACCTACCTGCTCGCCGGCAGTCTGCTCGCCGAGGACGCGATCGTCACCGTCCGCGGCAAGCTCTCCCGCAGCAAGGACCAGCCGGAGATCCGCGGTGAGGAGCTCACCGTCCCCGACCTGAACGACGGGCCCAGCGGTCCGGTCGTGGTGAGCCTGCCGATCACCCGCTGCACGCCGCCGGTGGTCGACCAGCTCAAGGAGGTCCTGCGCACCCACCCGGGCGTGACGGAGGTGCACCTGCGTCTGCTCGGTCGTCAGCAGACCACGGTCATGCGGGTCGACGACAACCTCCGGGTGGCCGCCGGTGCGCCGCTGTTCGCCGACCTCAAGCAGCTTCTCGGTCCCGGGTGCCTGAGCGGATGAGCGAGCACGACCAGCCGGCGAGAGCCGGGCTCCTGGCCTCGGGCAGCGTGCTGCGGACCGCCCTGTTGGTGCTCCTGGCGTACGCCGTGGTCGGCGCGGTCGCGGGGGTGGTCTGGGAGTGGATCTGGAACCCGCCCGGCCAGATCATCGACCGTCACCAGGTGCTCTTCGACAGCTACGCGTCGCTGCGGCGTGTGTTCACCGGCACCGGCCTCTACGCGCTGGTGGGCGGGCTCGCCAGTGCCTTGCTCGCCTTGGCGGTGACGACACTGACGCGCGGCCGCGAGCTGTGGGTCCTGCTCTTCGTCATCGTCGGGTCGGCGATCGGTGCCGCGCTGATGTGGCGTGTCGGCACTCAGCTCGGCCCGGCAGACCCGGCGTCGATCGCGGCGCACACGAGCGGACACACCACGGTTCCCGGCAATCTCAGCGTCACCGGTAAGACCCCCTTCCTCATCTGGCCGATGACCTCGCTGTTCGTGCTGGCGCTGATCTACTTCGCCTGGCCCGGCGCGTCCGGTGGCCACGACCCGGAAACGCGGTCGACGGATCGTCGCGAAGCCGACACCTCGCAGTCCCGGCGCGGGTAGGCTTCCCGCTCGCCTACGTCGCACACCCGCGCGCGCTTCTCACGGGGGAGATCACGCCATGTCCGAGCAACACCCGCCTGCCGGCACGCCCGAGTACCTCGAGTACGGCGGCGGGGCTCCGCTCCCCCCCGGGCAGACTCCGCCGACCGAAGCGGGTTCCGGTGGCGGACGCGGTCGCCGCCGCGCCTGGTGGATCGGTGGCGGTGTCGTCCTGCTCGCCGGGCTCGGCGCCGGCGCCTGGGCCGCACTCAACTTCTTCCAGCAGGGCGCTCAGCCCGCGGAGGCGCTGCCGTCGTCGACGGTCGGGTACCTCAGCATCGACCTCGACCCGGCGGGCGGCCAGAAGATCGACGCGTTCCGGACACTCAACAAGTTCCCGGCCTTCAAGGACGAGGTCGGCGTGAACAGCGTCGACGACATCCGGCGGAAGGTCGGAGACTCGATCCTCGAGGGCACCCACTGCACCAACCTCACCTACGACCACGACATCGACCCCTGGCTCGGCGAGCGCGCGGCCGCGGCCGTCGTCGACGTCGGTGCCGACAAGCCCGACTTCGTGATCGTGGTCCAGGTGAAGGACGAGGGCAAGGCCCGCGACGCCTTCACCGCGCTCAACAGCTGCGACACCGAGGAGCCGGCGGCCGGCTTCGTCGTCCACGACGGCTGGGCGGTGCTGGCGCAGTCGCAGCAGGTCGCCGACGAGGTGTCGCAGGCGACCGACCAGGGCACGCTGGCCGACGACGCGACGTACCAGAAGTGGACCAAGGCCGTCGGCGACGCCGGTGTGGTCAACGCCTACGCCTCACCCGCGGCCGGTCGGGTGCTGGCCCAACAGCTGAGCGGCCTGTTCGAAGGGACGTTGATCGGTGCGGGCGAGTCCTTCACGACGTCGAGCACGACGACGATGACCGCGACCGGATCCGGCTCCGCCGCTACCGGGGACGACCCGTTCACCAAGGCCCTGTCGAGCTTCAAGGGTGGTGCCGCCACGCTTCGCTTCACCGGTGACGGCCTGGAGTTCGCTTTGGCCGCCGACGGCAGCGCGGGGCAGCTGTCGGAGGTCACCGGGAACGACGGCGGCGCTCTCGTGCAGCGGCTTCCCGACGACACCGCCGCCGCAGCCGGCCTGACCTTCCCGAAGGGCTGGATGGACCGCCAGCTCGGCCAGATGTCCAGCCTCTTCGGTCATGGCATGTCCCAGGACGACGCCACGCGCGAGCTCTCCCGCGAGACCGGTTTCGACGTTCCGGCGGACATCGAGACGCTCCTCGGCTCGGGTGTCTCGATCTCGGTCGGCAAGGACATCGACCTCGAGGCCGCAGAGAACGGCGACAGCCTGTCGGGGCTCCCGATCGGGGTCACGGTCAAGGGCGACCCCGCAGCGATCGAGCGCGTGCTCGACAAGATCCGGGCGAAGGCCGGCAACGACCTCGGGTTCCTGGGCTCGGACTCGTCCGGAGACCTCGTGGCGATCGGCCCGACTGCCGCCTACCGCCAGCACCTGCTGGACGGCGGGAACCTCGGCGACGACGACACCTTCCGCGGCGTCGTTCCCGACGCCGGGGATGGGAGCTCGGTGTTCTACGTGAACCTGGACTCCCTGGAGCCCGCGATCACCAAGGCGGCGGCCGGCGACCGGCAGACCCTGGACAACATCACCCCACTGCGTGCGATGGGGATGTCGACCCGGAACGACGGCGGCACGATCAAGTTCTCGTTCAAGGTCACCACGAACTGATCCGCGCCGGCGGCCGGATCAGTTGGGTGACCACCGGGTGCGGGCGATCTCGGTGGCCGGCAGTGACGGGAACACGTGCATGGTGCGGACCTCTGCGCGCAGCACGTCGGTGACCATCCGCAGCCGGTCGGCGGCGTCCTCGGCCTCGAGCAGCGCCTGGCGCTCCGCGAGGCTCAGCGGGGTGAGGGCGGCCAGCGCCCAGGAGAGGTGCGTCGGGTCGCGTGGAAGGTCGCCGGCCGGCGGCTCACGGTCGATCTCGAGCAGCGCCTCGCAGTAGGCCTCGAACGTCGTCCGCGCCCCCTCCGCCACCGCGTCCGGGACCGCCACCGCGTGCTCGGCCAGGGGCGTGACCCGACCGACCGGGTAGGCGCCGGTGGTGTCGAGGTGCTCCAGCTCGATCCGGTCGAGCCCGACCGCGACCAGCTCGAACGTGCCGTCGTCGTGCGCCTCGACCTCGGTCATCTTCACCCGGCACCCGACCCGGAACAGCCACTGCGCGCCGTGCTCCCCGACCTCGTAGCCCTCGCGGATGCCGACCGACCCGAAGACGCGCTCCGTCGGGTCCTCCACGCGGAGCAGATGGTGGACCAACGCGCGGTAGCGGTCCTCGAAGACCTGCAGCGGCACGCTCATGCCGGGGAACAGGACCGTGTTCAGCGGGAACATCGGGAGCGTGTCGCTCATGCGCTCACGGTAGTCGTCCATGCCCGGAGGCCGTGGCGAGGACACCTGCGCGCCCCACCTAGAATTCTCCACATGATCCGGCGCATAGACCTGCGCGGCCGTACGCCCGATGACTACCGAGAGGTGGTGCCGAGGGCGGACGTGGACGTCGACGCTGCCCTCGAGACGGTGCGCCCGATCTGCGAGGCCGTCCGGATGCGCGGGGTCGAGGCGATCCGGGAGTTCTCCGAGCGGTTCGACGGGGTCGCCCCCGAGCAGCTGCGCGTCCCGCAGGACGCTCTCGACCGAGCCCTGGCCGAGCTCGACCCGGCGGTCCGGGCCGGGCTCCAGGAGTCGATCGCGCGGCTGCGACGTACCTGTGAGGCCGAGCTCGAGCACGACGTCACCACCTCCCTCGGCGCGGGCGCGACCGTCACCCAGCGGATGGTCCCGGTCCGCCGCGTGGGGCTCTACGCGCCCGGTGGCCTGGCGCCCCTGGTCTCGAGCGTGGTGATGAACGTCGTCCCGGCCCAGGTCGCGGGCGTCTCGTCGATAGCGCTCGCGAGCTCGCCGCGCCGGGCCCACGGCGGCCTCCCCGAGCCGACGATCCTGGCGGCCTGCGCGCTGCTGGGCGTCGACGAGGTGTATGCCGTCGGCGGTGCGCAGGCGATCGCGATGTTCGCCTACGGCGCGGGGGAGTGCGAGCGGGTCGACCTGGTCACCGGCCCCGGCAACATCTACACCGTCGCGGCGAAGCGTCTGCTGAAGGGACGTGTCGGCATCGACGCGGAGGCCGGTCCGACCGAGATCGCGATCCTCGCCGACGACACCGCGGACGCGGCGTACGTCGCGGCCGACCTGGTCAGCCAGGCCGAGCACGACCCGCAGGCCGCGAGCGTGCTCGTCACCGACTCGCTCCGGCTGGCCGACGATGTCCAGGCCGAGCTGGAGAAGCAGGTGCACGCCACCCGGCACACCGAGCGGATCGAGGCGGCGCTCGGGGGCCGGCAGTCGGGGATCGTCCTGGTCGACGACCTCGACCAGGGGCTCGACGTCGTGAACGCCTATGCCGCCGAGCACCTCGAGATCCAGACCGCCGATGCCGCGTCGCTGGTCGCCCGCGTGCACAACGCCGGGGCGATCTTCGTCGGACCGCATGCCCCGGTGTCGCTCGGCGACTACTGCGCCGGCTCCAACCACGTGCTGCCGACCGCCGGCTGCGCGCGCCACTCGTCCGGGCTGTCGGTGCGGGCGTTCCGCAAGGCCGTGCACGTCGTCGACTACTCGCGCGACGCGCTCGCCGAGGTCGCCGACCACGTCGTCACGCTCGCCGAGGCGGAGGACCTGCCCGGACACGGTGAGGCCGTCCGGGTCCGGTTCCGTCGATGAGCCCGCTGCCGCCCGGGTTGCTGCGGGAGGAGCTGCGCGGCATCGAGCCCTACGGCGCTCCGCAGCTCGACGTCCCGGTCCTCCTCAACGTCAACGAGAACCCCTACCCACCGTCGACGGCCGTCCTCGCGGACATCGAGCGCGCCGTTGCCGAGGCCGCCCGCGACCTCAACCGCTACCCGGACCGCGAGTTCGTCGCCCTGCGTGAGGCGCTCGCGGCGTACCTCGGGCACGGCGTCACGCCGGCCCAGGTCTGGGCCGCGAACGGCTCGAACGAGGTGATGCTCCACCTGCTCCAGGCCTTCGGCGGCCCCAGCCGGCTCGCGTTGAGCTTCGCGCCGACGTACTCGATGTATCCGGAGTACGCCCGTGACACCCACACCGGCTGGGAGGTCGGCCACCGGGACCAGGACTTCACGCTCGACCCGGACCACGCCGTCGCCCTGGTACGCGAGCGTCGACCGCACGTCGTCCTCCTTCCGTCGCCGAACAACCCGACGGGCACCGCTCTCCCACCAGACATGATCGGGGCGCTCTGCGAGGCCCTCGACGGCGGTGTGCTCGTCGTCGACGAGGCGTACGCCGAGTTCCGCCGGGCCGGTACGCCGAGCGCGCTGGAGCTGCTGCCGACGTACCCGAACCTGGTGGTGACCCGGACCATGAGCAAGGCCTTCGCCCTGGCGGGTGCGCGGGTCGGGTACCTCGCCGCGTCGGCAGAGGTCTGCGACGCGCTCCGCGTCGTCCGGCTGCCCTACCACCTGTCCTCGGTGACCCAGGCCGTCGCGCGGGCGGCGCTCCGGCACGCCGACGAGCTGCTGGGCGCGGTCGACCGGCTCCGTGCCGAGCGCGACGGGACCGTGGAGTGGCTGCGCGCCCATGGGTTCAGCGTCGCCGACAGCGACGCCAACTTCGTGCTCTTCGGGAAATTCCCGGACCGGCACGATGTTTGGCAGGGACTGCTCGACCGCGGAGTCCTGATCCGCGAAACCGGTCCCGACGGGTGGCTGCGGGTCTCGATCGGGACCGCGGCCGAGATGGCAGCATTCCGTCAGGCGCTCACCTCCGTGACCGCCGACCCGAGAGAGGCACGACCATGAGCCGCACCGCATCACTGGACCGGCAGACCAAGGAGTCCAAGGTCCACGTCGAGGTCGACCTCGACGGCTCGGGCCGCGCCGACGTGTCGACCGGCGTCGGGTTCTACGACCACATGTTGGCGTCGTTCGCGCGCCACGCCCTCGTCGACCTCACCGTCACCACCGACGGCGACACACACATCGACGCCCACCACTCGGTCGAGGACACTGCGATCGTGCTGGGCCAGGCGCTCCGCGAGGCACTCGGCGACAAGCAGGGCATCCGCCGGTTCGGTGACGCGATGGTGCCGCTGGACGAGGCGCTCGTGCAGTGTGCCGTCGACGTCTCCGGCCGGCCCTACTGCGTGCAGATCGGCGAGCCCGACGGCCAGGCGTACGTCGTGATCGGCGGCGACTACGCAGGTTCCTTGACCCGTCACGTGTTCGAGACCCTCGCGTTCCACGCGCAGATCGCCGTGCACGTGCGGGTGCTGTCCGGCCGGGACCCGCACCACGTGGTCGAGGCCCAGTTCAAGGCCTTCGCCCGTGCCTTCCGCGATGCCGTCGCGATCGACCCACGCGAGAGCGGCGTGCCCTCCACCAAGGGGTCCCTCTGACCAAGAACGTGGTCGTCCTCGACTACGGCTCCGGGAACCTCCGCTCTGCCGTCCGCGCCCTCGAGCGAGCCGGTGCCGCGGTGGAGCTCACCTCCGACCGGGTGACGGCGGAGGAGGCCGACGGGCTCGTCGTACCCGGGGTGGGCGCGTTCGCGGCGTGCATGACCGGGCTTCGGGCCGTCGACGGTCCGCGGGCGATTGGGCGTCGGCTCGCCGGGGGCAGGGCGGTGCTCGGCATCTGCGTGGGCATGCAGGTGCTCTTCGAGCGCGGGGTCGAGCACGGTGTGGAGACCGAGGGCTGCGACGAGTGGCCGGGTGCGATCGAGCGGCTCCAGGCTCCGGTGGTGCCGCACATGGGCTGGAACACCGTCGACGTGCCCGACGGCTCCGTGCTCTTCGCCGGCGTCGAGGGGGAGCGGTTCTACTTCGTCCACTCGTACGCCGCGCGCACCTGGCGCCTGCGCACCGACGGCCGGACCCGCGCCCCGCTCGTCACGTGGTCGGAGCATCGCGGCGACCGCTTCGTGGCCGCGGTCGAGAACGGCCCCCTCTGCGCCACCCAGTTCCATCCGGAGAAGTCCGGTGACGCCGGCGCCGTCCTGCTGCGGAACTGGGTGGCGTCCCTGTGAGGCGTCCTGAGCCAGGGGCCGGGACGCCGAGCCCGCTGATCGTGGTGACCGGCGTCCCGGCCTCGGGCAAGACCGGCCTGGCGACCGCGCTCGCGGAGCGGCTCGGGTGTGCGCTGGTCTCCCTCGACGAGATCAAGGAGGAGCTGGCCGTCGAGGCCGAGGACACGCCGCGCGACTGGCTCCGGTACGACGCCGAGGCCGAGCTGCTGCGGCGGGTGGAGGCGTTCGGAGGCGAGGCGGTGGTCGACATCTGGATCGCGCCGCGCCGCGACACGGAGCGGATCGTCGACCTGCTCGAGCCGTGGTGGGATCGTCTCGTCGAGGTGCGCTGCCAGGTGCCGGCCGTCGTCGCGATCGAGCGGTACGTCGCGCGCGAGCGGCCGTGGCCGCACCTGCCGCCCGATGAGGACACGCTGGCGCGGATCCGGGACGCGGCCGAGCGGCCCGAGGCACTCGGAGCGCCGCGGACGGTCGTGGTCGACACGACCCGGCCGGTGGAGATCGGCGACGTGGTGACCGCCGTCCGCCGCGAGACGGGCGCTCGGCACCGAGTGCGACGCGGTTAGGTTCCTCGCCATGGGTTCCCTGGAGCTGCTGCCCGCGGTCGACGTCGCGGGTGGCCGGGCCGTGCAGCTGGTCCAGGGCGTGGCCGGTTCGGAGAAGACGTTCGGCGACCCGGTCGAGGCGGCCCTGCGCTGGCAGGCCGCCGGGGCCGGGTGGATCCACCTCGTCGACCTCGACGCCGCGTTCGGCCGCGGCCACAACCGCGAGCTGCTGGCCTCGATCGTCGCCCGGGTCGACGTCCAGGTGGAGCTGAGCGGTGGCATTCGCGACGACGAGTCGCTCGCCGCGGCGATGGCGACCGGCTGCCGCCGGGTGAACATCGGGACGGCGGCCCTCGAGCAGCCGGAATGGTGTGCCGGGGCGATCGCGCAGTGGGGCGACCGGGTGGCCGTGGGGCTCGACGTACGCGGCCGGACCCTCGCGGCGCGCGGCTGGACCCGCGAGGGCGGTGACCTGTACGACGTCCTCGCCCGGTTGGACGCCGAAGGCTGCGCTCGCTACGTCGTCACGGACGTCAACAAGGACGGCATGCTGCAAGGGCCCAACCTTCAGCTCCTGCGCGACGTGTGCGACGTGACCGACCGTCCGGTCGTCGCCAGCGGGGGGATCACCGAGCTTGCGGACCTCGAGGCGCTCGCCGGGCTGGTGTCGGAGGGCGTCGAGGGCGCGATCATCGGGACGGCCCTCTACGAGGGGCGGTTCACGCTCGAGGATGCGCTGGCGCTGACACGGGGGGCCTCGTGAGTCTCGCCGTCCGGGTGATCCCGTGCCTCGACGTCGACGCCGGGCGCGTGGTGAAGGGCGTGAACTTCGAGAACCTCCGCGACGCCGGCGATCCGGTCGACCTCGCGCGGCGGTACGACGCGGCGGGCGCCGACGAGCTGACCTTCCTCGACATCTCGGCGTCCCACGAGGGGCGGTCGACGACCATGGAGATCGTCTCCCGCACGGCCGAGGAGGTGTTCATCCCGCTGACGGTCGGCGGGGGAGTCGCCTCGGTCGACGACGTCGATCGGCTCCTGCGGGCCGGCGCGGACAAGGTCGCGGTCAACACCGCCGCGATCCGGCGACCCGAGCTGGTGGCCGAGATCGCCGACCGGTTCGGTTCGCAGGTGCTGGTTCTGTCGGTGGACGCTCGCCGTACGGCCGGGAGCGACTCGGGCTTCGAGGTGACCACGCACGGCGGCCGGCAGTCGGCCGGGCTGGACGCGATCGTCTGGGCGACCCGCGGGGCCGAGCTCGGCGCCGGCGAGATCCTGCTCAACGCCATGGATGCCGACGGCACCGGGTCCGGCTTCGACCTCGGCCTGATCCGTCTGGTCCGGGCGGCGGTCGCGGTGCCGGTGATCGCGTCGGGCGGCGCCGGTGCGGCCGCGGACTTCCCGCCGGCCGTCGACGCCGGCGCGGACGCCGTCCTGGCCGCCACGGTCTTCCACTTCGGCACGGTCTCGATCAGCGAGGTGAAGGATGTCCTGGCCGGCGCCGGTCACCCCGTGCGTCGGGCCGGGCGCTGACGGTCGTTCGGGCGCACGCTGTGCCCCCAACCACGGGCCGGACCAGACCATTGTGGAACACCCTGTGCCACCAACGGGAGCACGTGACCGTCCGTTGTGGAACACCCTGTGCCCACAACGGGAGCCCGTGACCGTCCGTTGTGGAACACCCCGTTCCACAACGGCGCATCTGCACCCTCCGTTGGTGGCACACCGCGTTCAACAACGACCCCGAGCACCGACCCGTGGGGGCACACCCCGATCCGGACCGGGTGTGACGGCCCGGACCGGGCGCCACTGCGCCGACGCTCTCGAGCGCGGTCCGGGTCCGGTGACCGAGGGGGTCGCCGAGAAGCGGGATGCCGGTGGCGACCTGGAACGGCACCGGCAAGTGGCTGGTGCGGGAGCTCGAGTCCCTCGACGAACGCCAGGGCACGCGGTCGCAGCCGACCTCGATCAGGCGCTCCGGCGTGCCCTCTTCGGCGACCCCCACGACCTGGCCTCGGTGGCCGATGCGGTGCTCGAAGGCGGCGGTGGTCGCTTCCGCTCAGGACTCCACCTGGCGGCGGACCTGCCGGACACCTGAAATCCAGAACGGCGCTCGCATGGAGAGCGCGAGCGCCGTTCGTAGCAAGTGGCCATGGGCTTGGGGGGTGTGGCCACCTTGACGAGAAGGTAGCGAACCACGACCCGGCTCGGGGGTGGGTTTGCAGAAACTTGACTCAGGAGCCGCGGCGGCTGCCGCGCGGTCAAGCGACCACTCCGGCGGGTCTGTCCGCCCCGGCACCGGGTGACGAGGATGACCAGTGAGAGCCCGCCGGGAGTCGTGACACCTCCACGAGAGCCGTCTCCACCGTGCCGTGTGGCTGCGTGACCGCCCTGCTCGATCCGCACCGGAACCCCTGCAGGACCAGCCATTACGACGCCTGGCGAGGTTCGGCGCCATCAGATCGTGCGCTCCTACGCCCCCATCCATCCGGCCGTGGTTCTCAGCCCGGTTGCGCCCGCCGGACGTCCGCGCCGTGAACCCCGAGCCCCGGGTGTCGGCCACGCCCTCGGTCCCGGCGAGGGCGAACCAGCGGCGCCACGGCCGTCCGCGAAGTTTTTACCTTCCGTCCCGAACGTCACGCGGTCGAGGACGGCCGAGGACGGCCGAAGACGGCCGCTGACGGCCGCTGACGGCCGCTGACGGCCGAGGACGGCCGATGACGGCCGGCGCGGCGCGTGGCCACCCCGATGGGACAATGACCGACATGGACCTCGACGCCGCCGTCGCGGCGCGCCTGAAGCGCAACGAGGCCGGCCTGGTCCCGGCGATCGCCCAGCAGCACGACACCGGCGAGGTGCTGATGCTCGGCTGGATGGACGACGAGGCGCTGGCCCGCACGCTGGCCACGGGACGCGCGACGTACTGGAGCCGCAGCCGCGCGGAGTACTGGACCAAGGGCGACACCTCGGGCCACCGGCAGTGGGTCCGCCGGGTCAGCCTGGACTGCGACGGCGACACGGTCCTGCTCCAGGTCGACCAGGAGGGCCCGGCCTGCCACACCGGTACCCGCACCTGCTTCGATGACGGCCGGGTCTGGGAGAGCGATGACACAGCCGGCCGCTGACCGCCGCCGCTGGTTCGTCCCGTCGGTGGTCCTCGGTGTCGTGGGCACCGGCCTCGGCGCGTTCGCAGGAGGCAAACCCTGGGCTGCGCCGGACGGTGGCGCCGGCTCGCCGCTGGTCGACAAGTCAGGCGGCCACGTGCCCCTCGCGGCCGCGCTGGGCCTGGTCGGGCTCGCCTGCTGGGGCGTCCTCCTAGTCACCCGGGGACGCCTCCGCCGTGCGGTTGCCGTGCTGGGAGCACTGGTGGCCGTCGGCCTGGTCGCCACCGCGGTCGTCGGCCGCGGGTCCGCACTGGACTCGGCCCGCCACGCGACCGTCGACCTCGGTCGCGTCCCGACCGGGGCGCACACGACCGCCTGGTGGTACGTCGCTCTCGTCGCGGCCGTGCTCGCGCTCCTCGCGGCGGTCGTCGCGGTGCGGTACGTCGCCGCGTGGCCCGAGATGGGAAGCCGGTACGACGCGCCCACCGGCCCTCCGGAGCCGCAGGACCCGGCCGACATGGAGGACGTCGACCTGTGGCGCGCCATCGACCAGGGGCGCGATCCGACGGACCCCACCGACTACTAGGATGCCGTCACCGAACCCGCTGAGGAGCCCGTTGAGGAGCCTGCATGTCTGACAACCACGGCAACACCCCGGCCGCGTGGGCCGCGGTGGCGGTCGCGATGCTCGGCTTCGTGGTGGGCGGGATCGGCTTGATGTTCAACCCCGTGAGCATGCCGATCTTCTGGGTCGGCGTCGCCCTCGGCGTCACGTCCCTGGTCGTCTTCGTGGTGATGGCCCGGATGGGGCTCAACGGCCCCGGCCACTGATGACCGTCACGGCGACGCCCACGACCCTCCGACCGCGCTCGGAGCGGATCCGGGGGCCGATCGTCTGCGCCGCGACGGTGGCCGCCGCGACGTTCGCCCTGCACGTCCGCGACCCCCACGTCACCCATTCCTGGGGCGTCTGCCCGCTCTACGCCGTGACCGGCCTGTACTGCCCCGCCTGCGGGGGCCTCCGCGGCGTCAACGATCTCGGCAACGGACACCTCGGCCAGGCGGCCTCGAGCAACCTCCTCCTCGTGCTCGCGATCCCGTTCGCCCTGGTGTTCTTCGCGCGCTGGAGCTACGGCGCATGGACCGGCCGAGAGATGCGCGTCGTCCCCGCCCTGCCGAGGGCCGTCGAGGTCGGGCTCGTGGTACTCGTGGTCGCGTTCACGATCGCCCGGAACCTCCCCGGAAGCTGGCTGGCGCCCTGACCGGAGGCGGCGGACACCCTGCCGGCCGCCCAGGGGTCGCGTGAGAGGCTTGTCGGCGTTTCCGCGCATCCCCGGAGGTCCCCTCATGTCCGTGCTCGACGACATCGTCGCGGGCGTGCGCGAGGACCTCGCTCGACGGCGGAGTGAGACGTCCGAGGCCGACCTCCGCGCGCGGCTGCTCGACGTACCGCCGCCGCGTGATGCGATGCCGCACTTCCGGGCCGCCGGCTCCTCGGTGATCGCCGAGATCAAGCGCCGGAGTCCGAGCAAGGGCGACCTGGCCGACATCCCCGACCCCGCGATGCTGGCCGCGGCGTACGAACGCGGGGGAGCCGCAGCCGTCAGCGTGCTCACCGAGGAACGCCGGTTCGGCGGCAGCCTCGCGGATCTCGACGCCGTGCGGGCCGCGGTCGGCGTTCCGGTGCTGCGCAAGGACTTCGTCGTCGACGGCTACCAGCTCCTCGAGGCGCGCGCCCACGGCGCCGACCTCGCCCTACTGATCGTCGCCGCGCTGCCGGGCGACCTGCTCGACCGGCTGTACGACGCGGCCCGCGAGCTGGGGCTGACGCCCCTGGTCGAGGTGCACGACGAGCCGGAGGCCGAGCGAGCCGTCGCGCTGGGTGCCGGCCTGGTCGGGGTGAACGCGCGGAACCTGAAGACGCTCGACGTCGACTCCGCGACGTTCGGCAAGCTCGCGCCGCTGCTCCCCGACGACGTGGTCACCGTCGCCGAGAGCGGCGTCGGCTCCGCCGACGACGTACGCCGCTACGTCGGCGAGGGGGCCGACGTGGTCCTGGTCGGCGAGGCGCTGGTCAAGGACGGCGACCCCGAGGGCGCGGTCCGGGCGATGACCGGAGTTGTCCGGTGACTCGCTGGGACGCCGACGAGCGCGGCTGGTTCGGTGGCGAGGCCGACGGCTGGGGCGGGCGCTACATGCCCGAGGCCCTGGTCACGGCGCTCGACGAGCTGACCGTCGCCTGGCACGCGGCGATGGCCGACCCGACGTTCACCGACGAGCTCGCGACCATCGGCCGCGAGTACGCCGGGCTGCCGAGCCCGCTCT
Organism: Nocardioides sp.; assembly: GCF_036493135.1. GTDB lineage: Bacteria > Actinomycetota > Actinomycetes > Propionibacteriales > Nocardioidaceae > Nocardioides. The sequence goes on from NZ_DASXQG010000090.1 coordinate 68,608, forward strand.
ACGAGGCGACCCGGCTGTCGGAGCTGGCGGGCTGCCGGATCCTGCTCAAGCGCGAGGACCTCAACCACACCGGTGCGCACAAGATCCGCAACGTGCTCGGCCAGGCGCTGCTCACCCGCCGGATGGGCAAGACCCGGGTGATCGCCGAGACCGGCGCGGGGCAGCACGGGGTCGCCAGCGCCACCGCCGCGGCGTACTTCGGTCTCGATTGCACCGTCTACATGGGCTCCGTCGACGTGAAGCGGCAGGCGCTCAACGTCGCCCGCATGCGGCTGCTCGGCACCACGGTGGTCCCGGTCGACTCCGGCAGTGCGACGCTCAAGGACGCGATCAACGAGGCGCTGCGCGACTGGGTCGCGTCGGTCGACCACACGGCCTACCTGTTCGGTACGGCGGCCGGGCCGCACCCGTTCCCGAGCATGGTCCGCGACTTCACACGCAGCATCGGCGACGAGGCGCGGGCGCAGTGCCTCGAGCAGTACGGCGTGCTGCCGCGCGGCGTCGTGGCCTGCGTCGGCGGCGGGTCGAACGCGATCGGGCTGTTCACCGCGTTCCTCGACGACGACGTCGAGATCCACGGCTTCGAGGCCGGGGGAGACGGGTTCGAGACGGGTCGTCACGCCGCGACCATCCAGGCGGGCGATCCAGGGGTGCTGCACGGCGCCCGCACCTACGTCCTCCAGGACGAGGACGGCCAGACCATCGAGTCGCACTCGATCTCCGCGGGGCTGGACTACCCCGGTGTCGGCCCTCAGCACGCCCACCTGGCCGCGTCCGGGCGCGCCGCGTACACGTCGGTGACGGATGCCGAGGCCATGGACGCGTTCGCCCTGCTGAGCCGGACGGAGGGGATCATCCCGGCCATCGAGTCGGCGCACGCGGTGGCCGGCGCGCTGCAGGTGGCCAAGGACTACGGCCCCGACGACATCCTGCTGATCAACCTCTCCGGGCGCGGCGACAAGGACATGGGCACCGCGGTCGAGTGGTTCCACCTGGGGGAGGCCCGGTGAGCGTCTCGATCGCCTTCGAGAAGGCCCGCGCCGACGACCGGGCTGCGCTCGTCGGCTACCTCCCGGCCGGCTTCCCGAGCGTCGACGGCGCGATCGACGCCCTCAGGGCGATGGTCGAGGCCGGGTGCGACGTGATCGAGGTGGGGCTGCCCTACAGCGACCCGGTGATGGACGGGCCGACCGTCCAGGCCGCGGCCCAGCGCGCCCTGGACGCCGGGGTGGGCACGCGCGACGTGCTGCGCACCGTCGAGGCCGTCGCCGCGACCGGGACGCCCACGCTCGTGATGACGTACTGGAACCCCGTGCAGCGGTACGGGATCGAGCGATTCGCAGCCGATCTGACGAACGCCGGTGGGGCCGGCCTGATCACGCCCGACCTCACCCCCGACAGCGGCGGTGCGTGGATCGCCGCGGCCGACGCGCACGACCTCGACAAGATCTTCCTGGTGGCACCCTCGTCGACCGACGAGCGGATCACGATGACGACCGCGGCCTGCCGCGGCTTCGTCTACGCGGCCGCGGTGATGGGCGTGACCGGTGCCCGTGCGACGACCAGCGACCTGGCCGGGCCGCTGGTCGCTCGCGCGAAGGCGGTCACGGACACGCCGGTGGCGGTCGGGCTCGGCGTGAGCAACGGCGACCAGGCGGCCGAGATCGCGTCGTACGCCGACGGGGTGATCGTGGGCTCGGCGTTCGTCCGGTGCCTGCTCGACCACGACGACACCTCGCAGGCACTCGGCGCCTTGACCGCGCTCACCGACGACCTCGCCCGGGGAGTACGCCGTGCCTGAGCCTGGATCCGTGGAAGGCCGCCTGCTGCGCGACGCCGCCCGTCCACAGGTCCGGGCTAAGGCCGCGCTGCTCGTGCTCGTGCTCGTCCTGGGCACCGCTCTGAGCGCCTGCTCGAAGAGCTCCGCCGACACGTTCTCCGGAGCCGTACTCCACCAGCCCTACCACGTGCCGGCGACCGAGCTCACCGACACCGACGGCTCGCCGTACTCATTGGCGAACAGCACCGACAAGCGGCTCACGCTGGTGTTCTTCGGCTACACCCACTGCCCCGACGAGTGCCCGACGACGATGGCCACGCTGGCCTCGGCCATGCTCCAGCTCGACGACGCCGACCGGAGCAACGTCCAGGTTGTCTTCGTCACCACCGACCCGGCGCGCGACACCGGCCCGGTGATCCGGCACTGGCTCGACCACTTCTCGTCGTCGTTCGTCGGGGTCACCGGGTCACTCGACACGATCAAGAAGGTCGCCACCGACGTGGGCGTCCCGATCGCGAAGGGACGCCGGCTGCCCTCCGGCGGGTACGACGTCTCGCACGGCACGCAGGTCCTCGGCGTCGACGGCAAGGACACCGTGCCGGTCGTCTGGACGCTCGGGACCACCGCGCCAGAGTTCGCCCACGACATCCACCAGCTGCTCAACTAGGACCCGAGGCCTCCCTGTGACCCCGCTGTTCATCCCGAGTCCCTCCGAGGGTGTCTGGTACCTCGGCCCGCTCCCGCTGCGGGGCTATGCCCTGTGCATCATCGCCGGCATCATCGCCGCGATCTGGATCGGCGAGCGCCGCTGGGTCAACCGCGGTGGTCTCAAGGGCGAGGTCACCGACCTGGCCCTGTGGGCCGTGCCGTTCGGCGTCATCGGGGGCCGGCTGTACCACGTGATCACCGACCACGACCTCTACTTCGGTGCGGGGAAGACGCCGATCGACGCTCTGTACGTCTGGCGCGGCGGTCTCGGCATCTGGGGCGCCATCGCGCTCGGGGCCGTCGGCGTCTGGATCGGCGCGAAGAGCAAGGGCATCCGGGTGCCTCCGGTCCTCGACGCGATGGCACCCGGTGTCCTGATCGCGCAGGCCCTCGGCCGCTGGGGCAACTGGTTCAACCAGGAGCTGTTCGGCAGGCCGTCGACCCAGCCGTGGGCGCTGAAGATCGACGTCGGGAACCGACCACCCGGCTACGAGCAGTACGCCACCTTCCAGCCGACGTTCCTCTACGAGTGCATCTGGGACCTCGGCGCCTTCGGGTTCGTGCTCTGGGCCGACCGGAGATGGAAGCTCGGCCACGGCCGGGTCATGGCGCTCTACGTGATGGCCTACACGGCCGGCCGCGGCTGGATCGAGATGCTTCGCATCGACGATGTCGAGTACCAGCACGTCCTCGGGCTGCGGCTCAACGTCTGGACCTCGATCGTGCTCTTCGTCCTGGCCGCGACGTACTTCTTCGTGGTCGGTCGGACGCATCCCGGCCGCGACGCGGAGATCTACACCGAGAAGCGCCTCGCCGCCGACCGCGCCCTCGGTGCCGGGGAGGAGCCGTCCATCACGGACGTGGGGTCCCAACCCGGAGCCGAGCGAGAACCCGAACCCGAACCCCGCGACTGAGGCCGAGCCCGAACCCGTGGCCGAGCCGCGACCTCGCCGGCCGACGCCACTCGGCCGCCGACTGTGGGTGGACGCTTCAAAGATGCGGCTGCGCGTGCGACTGTGAGCGGTATGACCGACCCGGAACCCCAGACCCACTCGTTGTATCGCCTGCTCGACCAGAACCACGAGCCGTTGGACCAGGCCGAGTGGCCCAACGACGGTGAGGCGGTCGTCTGGGCCGAGCGGCACCGACGCGCCACCGGGGGCCCGTCGTTCCGGCGGATCGAGCGACGGGACGGCGACACCTGGACCTACGTGTCCGAGGCCGGGGCCTCAGCCCAGGACCGGGGCCCCGACGACGCCTGACCCGATCGCGCGCTTCGGCCCCGTCCAGGATGCCGGTGCCGCGACACGGGGTGTCCGTCCCTCAAGCAGCCTCCCGGCAGACGTCGTACCCCTTGCTAGCCTGACCGCGCTTGGGCCAACGCCGTCCCCTGCACGCCTCGCCCGATCGCCCGTACGTCGCAGACGCGGGCGCCGACGACGGGAGCAGAGATGCGGATGCTGCACTCGGGCCCACCCGCTCAGGGCCTGTACGACCCACGCTTCGAGCACGACGCCTGTGGGGTGGCCTTCGTCGCCACGCTCACCGGCGAGGCCAGCCACGACATCCTCCAGCAGGCGCTCACCGCCCTCCGCAACCTCGACCACCGCGGCGCAGCCGGCGCGGAGGCCAACTCCGGCGACGGTGCGGGCATCCTGCTGCAGATCCCCGACGCGTACCTGCGAGACGTGGTCGACTTCGAGCTCCCGCCGCTCGGCACGTACGCCGTGGGCACGGCGTTCCTGGACGGCGACGCCGACACCGTCGCCAAGACCCGTCAGCGGATCGAGGAGCTGGCCGACGAGGAGGGACTGACCGTTCTCGGGTGGCGCGACGTACCGGTCGACCCGAGCAGCCTCGGTGCGACCGCGGCCGGCGTGATGCCGCTGTTCAGCCAGCTGTTCCTCGAGGCCACCGGTCTCCGGATCACGGGGATGGCCCTGGAGCGGATGGCGTTCTGCCTGCGCAAGCGCGCCGAGCACGAGACCGACGTCTACTTCGGCTCGCTCAGCGGCCGGACGCTGCTCTACAAGGGCATGCTCACCACCGCTCAGCTCGACGCGTTCTACCCCGACCTCGCCGACGAGCGGGTCACGACCGCGCTCGCCGTCGTCCACTCGCGCTTCTCGACCAACACGTTCCCGAGCTGGCCGCTGGCCCACCCGTTCCGATACATCGCGCACAACGGCGAGATCAACACCGTGATGGGCAACCGCAACTGGATGCGGGCCCGCGAGGCGCTGCTGACCAGCGACCTGATCCCGGGCGACCTCGAGCGGCTCTTCCCGATCTGTACGCCGGGGGCCTCCGACTCGGCCAGCTTCGACGAGGTCCTCGAGCTCCTCCACATGGGCGGTCGCAGCCTGCCCCACTCGGTGCTGATGATGATCCCGGAGGCCTGGGAGAACCACCAGGAGATGGACCCGAAGCGCCGGTCCTTCTACGAGTTCCATGCCTCCCTGATGGAGCCCTGGGACGGCCCCGCCTGCGTCGTCTTCACCGACGGCTCCCAGATCGGCGCCGTTCTCGACCGCAACGGCCTGCGCCCCAGCCGCTACTGGGTCACCGACGACGGACTGGTCGTGCTCGCCTCCGAGGTCGGCGTGCTCGACCTCGACCCGGCGACGATCGTCCGCAAGGGCAGGCTCCAGCCGGGCCGGATGTTCCTGGTCGACATCGAGGAGCACCGGATCATCGAGGACGACGAGATCAAGGGCGAACTCGCCGCCGAGCACCCGTATGACGAGTGGCTCCACGCCGGCCTGATGCGTCTCGACGACATCCCCGAGCGCGAGCACGTGATCCACACCCATGCGTCGGTGACGCGTCGCCAGCAGGTCTTCGGCTACACCCAGGAGGAGCTGCGGGTCCTGCTCACCCCGATGGCCAACAGTGGTGCCGAGCCGATCGGCTCGATGGGCACCGACACCCCGATCGCGGTGCTCAGCGTCCGGCCGCGGCTGTTGTTCGACTACTTCGCGCAGATGTTCGCGCAGGTCACCAACCCACCGCTCGACGCGATCCGCGAGGAGCTGGTGACCTCGCTGGCCGGGACGATCGGCCCGGAGGCCAACCTGCTCGAGCCGACGCCGGCCACGTGCCGCCAGATCGTGCTGCCGTTTCCGGTGTTCGACAACGACGACCTCGCCAAGATCCGGCACATCAACCGCGACGGCGACATGCCCGGGTTCATCACGCACGTCAGCCGCGGTCTCTACGAGGTCGACGGCGGCGGCGAGGCGATGGCGCGGCGCATCGACGAGGTCTGCGCCGAGGTCTCCGCCGCCATCGCCGACGGCGCGCGGGTGATCGTGCTGTCCGACCGGCACTGCACCGCCGAGCTCGCTCCGATCCCGTCACTGTTGCTCACCGGGGCGGTCCACCACCACCTCGTCCGCGAGAAGACCCGCACCCAGGTCGGCCTGCTCGTCGAGGCCGGCGACGTGCGCGAGGTCCACCACGTCGCCCTCCTGATCGGGTACGGCGCGGCCGCGGTCAACCCCTACCTCGCCATGGAGTCCGTCGAGGACCTCGCCCGTGACGGCTACTACGTCACCGTCCAGCCCGAGGCCGCGGTCACGAATCTGATCAAGGGTCTCGGCAAGGGCGTGCTGAAGGTGATGTCCAAGATGGGCGTCTCCACCGTCGCGTCCTACACCGGTGCGCAGATCTTCGAGGCGGTCGGGCTCTCCCAGACCCTGGTCGACCGGTACTTCACCGGCACCGCCTCCAGGCTCGGTGGGGTGGGTCTGGACGTGATCGCCGAGGAGGTCGCCCGCCGGCACCGTACGGCGTACCCGCGCGGCGGGATCAGCCCGGCGCATCGCGAGATCGCGGTGGGCGGCGAGTACCAGTGGCGCCGGGACGGCGAGCCCCACCTGTTCGACCCCGAGACCGTGTTCCGGCTCCAGCACTCCACGCGCTCGCAGCGCTACGACGTCTTCAAGCAGTACACCGGCCGCGTCGACCAGCAGTCCGAGCGGCTGATGACGCTCCGCGGGCTGTTCCGGTTCAAGGACGCCGTCACCACCGGCCGGCGGCCCATCCCGATCGACGAGGTGGAGCCCGTCAGCGAGATCGTGAGGCGCTTCTCCACCGGCGCGATGTCCTACGGCTCGATCAGCGGCGAGGCCCACGAGACCCTGGCGATCGCGATGAACCGGATCGGCGGGAAGTCCAACACCGGCGAGGGCGGCGAGGACACCGACCGGCTCCACGACGCGGAGCGCCGGAGTGCCGTCAAGCAGGTCGCGTCCGGGCGGTTCGGTGTCACCAGCGACTACCTGACCAACGCCGACGACCTCCAGATCAAGATGGCCCAGGGCGCCAAGCCCGGCGAGGGCGGCCAGCTACCCGGCCACAAGGTGTACCCATGGATCGCCAAGACCCGGCACTCGACGCCGGGCGTGGGTCTGATCAGCCCGCCGCCGCACCACGACATCTACTCGATCGAGGACCTCGCGCAGCTGGTCCACGACCTCAAGAACGCCAACCCCTCGGCTCGCGTCCACGTGAAGTTGGTCGCCGAGGTCGGGGTGGGCACGGTCGCGGCGGGTGTCTCCAAGGCGCACGCCGACGTCGTCCTGATCTCCGGGCACGACGGCGGCACGGGCGCGTCGCCACTGACCTCGCTCAAGCACGCCGGTGGCCCGTGGGAGCTCGGCCTGGCCGAGACCCAGCAGACCCTGTTGATCAACGGGCTGCGCGACCGGATCGTCGTCCAGGCCGACGGCCAGCTGAAGACCGGGCGGGACGTCGTGATCGCGGCATTGCTCGGGGCCGAGGAGTTCGGGTTCGCCACCGCGCCGCTGGTCGTGAGCGGGTGCATCATGATGCGGGTCTGCCACCTGGACACCTGCCCGGTGGGCGTCGCGACGCAGAACCCGGTCCTCCGCGAGCGGTTCTCGGGCAAGCCGGAGTTCGTGGTCACGTTCTTCGAGTACATCGCGGAGGAGGTCCGCGAGCTCCTCGCCGAGCTCGGCTTCCGCACCCTCGACGAGGCGATCGGTCAGGTGCACGCGCTCGACATCACCCGTGCCCTCGACCACTGGAAGGCGGCCGGGCTCGACCTCTCGCCGATCCTGCACGTGGCCGAGGTGGGGGAGCAGTTCGCCGGCCAGGACCTCCGCCGTACCAAGGCCCAGGACCACGGGCTCGACCGGGCGCTCGACATCGAGCTCATCCGGATCGCCCGGCCGGCCCTCGAGGACGCCGAACCGGTCCGCGCCCAGCTCCCGGTCCGCAACGTGAACCGGACCGTCGGCACGATGCTCGGCCACGAGGTGACCCGGCGGTACGGCGCGGAGGGGCTGCCCGCGGACACCATCGACCTGACCCTGGTCGGGTCGGCCGGACAGTCGTTCGGGGCCTTCCTGCCCCGCGGCATCACGCTCCGGCTCGAGGGCGACGCCAACGACTACGTCGGCAAGGGCCTGTCCGGCGGCCGCCTGGTGATCCGGCCCGACCGGGCGGCCACGTTCGCCGCGCACGAGCAGATCATCGCCGGCAACGTCATCGGCTACGGCGCGACGTCCGGTGAGATCTTCGTCCGCGGGGGCGTGGGTGAGCGGTTCTGCGTCCGCAACTCCGGCGTCACCGCTGTCGTCGAGGGTGTGGGTGACCACGCCTGCGAGTACATGACCGGCGGCCGCGTGCTGGTGCTCGGCCCGACCGGGCGCAACGTCGCGGCCGGCATGAGCGGTGGCACGGCGTACGTCCTGGACCTCGACGAGGAACGGGTCAACCCGGAGCTCGTGGACCTCGGCCCGGTGCCCGACGACGTCGCCGAGGAGCTCCGGGCGCTCGTCGTACGCCACCAGGAGGAGACCGGGTCGGAGGTCGCGGCCGGGCTGCTCGCCGACTGGTCCGGAACAGTCGCCCGTTTCACCGAGGTGATGCCGCGCGACTACCGGCGGGTGCTGGAGGCTCGTGCCGAGGCGGAGCGCGACGGGCTCGACGGCGATGCGGTCGACAAGCGGATCATGGAGGTGCTCCATGGCTGACCCTCGAGGGTTCCTGCGGTACGACCGCGAGGTCGCCGAACGACGTCCCGTCGAGGAGCGCGTCCACGACTGGCGGGAGGTCTACCCCGGCGGACCCGGACGTGCCCTGCTGCCGATCATCTCGACGCAGGCGTCGCGGTGCATGGACTGCGGCATCCCCTTCTGCCACCAGGGCTGCCCCCTCGGCAACCTGATCCCGGAGTGGAACGACCTGGTCCACCGCGACGACTGGGACGGCGCGATGGGCCGGCTCCACGCGACCAACAACTTCCCGGAGTTCACCGGCCGGCTCTGCCCGGCGCCGTGCGAGACGGCGTGCGTGCTCGGGATCAACCAGGACCCGGTCACGATCAAGAACGTCGAGGTGGCGATCATCGACCGGGCCTGGGACTCCGGCTACGTCCGGCCGCGTCCGCCGGAGTGGCTCTCGGGCCGGACGGTCGCGGTGGTCGGATCCGGCCCGTCCGGGCTCGCCGCTGCCCAGCAGCTGACCCGGGCCGGGCACACCGTCGCGGTGTACGAGCGCGCCGAGAAGATCGGCGGCCTGCTCCGCTACGGCATCCCCGAGTTCAAGATGGAGAAGGCGGTGCTCGACCGCCGGCTCGACCAGATGCGACGGGAAGGCACGATCTTCCGGGCGGGGGTCGAGGTGGGCGCCGAGCTGACCGGCGACCGGCTCCGCGAGCGGTACGACGCGGTCGTGCTCGCCATCGGCTCGACGATCCCGCGCGAGCTGCCCGTGCCCGGGCGTGAGCTCGGCGGGATCCACCAGGCGATGGACTACCTCCCGCAGTCCAACCGCGCCTCGCTCGGCGAGGAGGTGGCCGACCAGGTCACCGCGGACGGCAAGGACGTCGTCATCATCGGCGGCGGTGACACCGGCGCCGACTGTCTCGGCACCGCGATCCGCCAGCGGGCGGCGACGATCACGCAGCTGGAGATTCTTGCGCACCCACCCATGTCGCGCCCCGGCCACCAACCCTGGCCCTCGTATCCCATGATCTTCCGCGTCTCCTCGGCCCACGAGGAGGCCGGCGACCGGGTGTACGCCGTGTCGACCCAGGAGTTCCTCGGGGACCAGGACGGCCGGGTCCGGGCGCTCCGGCTGGTCGAGGTCGACGCGTCGTTCCAGCCGGTGGACGGCACGGAGCGCGAGATCCCGGCCCAGCTGGTGCTGCTGGCGATGGGGTTCACCGGCCCGCAGCGCGCGGGCCTGGTCGAGCAGCTCGGCGTCGATCTCGACGAGCGGGGCAACGTCGCCCGCGACGCGTCGTACGCCGCGAGTGTGGACGGCGTCTTCGTCGCCGGCGACGCCGGGCGCGGCCAGTCGCTGATCGTCTGGGCGATCGCCGAGGGGCGGGCCGCGGCGGCCGCGGTCGACCGGTACCTGACGGGGGAGACCTCCTTGCCCAGTCCGATCCCGCCGACCGAGCGGCCTCTGGTCGTGTGACGGAGTCCTGACATTCTCCCTCCGCACGTCGGCACGTTTGAACGATCCAAGCCGCGCTAGGTTGAGTGCCGTGCGTAGAGCCAAGATCGTGTGCACGCTCGGCCCCGCCGTCGACTCCCCGGAGATGATCCTCCGACTGGTCGAGGCCGGCATGGACGTCGCCCGGCTGAACATGAGTCATGGCAACCACGACGACCACCGGCACCGGTACGAGCTCGTGCGACAGGCGTCGGACGCGACCGGCCACGGTGTCGGGATCGTGGCCGACCTGCAGGGTCCGAAGATCCGGCTGGAGACGTTCGCGGCGGGGAAGGTCAAGCTGGTCACGGGCGACGAGTTCGTGATCACGACCCGCGACGTCGAGGGGGACGCCTCCATCAGCGGTACGACCTACAAGGGCCTGCCGGGGGACGTCGCCGAGGGCGACCCGATCCTGATCGACGACGGCAAGCTCCGGCTTCGCGTGGTGAAGGTCGAGGACGACGCCGTGACCACACGGGTCGAGGTCGGCGGCAAGGTCAGTGACCACAAGGGCCTCAACCTGCCGGGTGTCGCGGTCAGCGTGCCGGCGATGTCGGCGAAGGACGTCGAGGACCTGCGTTGGGCTCTCCGGATGTCGGTCGACTTCATCGCCCTGTCGTTCGTGCGGTCTGCCGCCGACGTCGAGGACGTCCGCCGGATCATGCGCGAGGAGGGGGTCATGCTCCCGGTGATCGCGAAGATCGAGAAGCCGCAGGCGATCGACAACCTCGACGAGGTCATCGACGCCTTCGACGCCTTCATGGTGGCCCGCGGAGACCTCGGCGTGGAGTGTCCCCTGGAGGACGTGCCGTTCCTTCAGAAGCGGGTGATCGACAAGGCGCGGCGCAACGCCAAACCGGTGATCGTGGCCACGCAGATGCTGGAGTCGATGGTCAGCAACCCCGCGCCGACCCGGGCCGAGGCCTCCGACGTCGCGAACGCCGTCCTCGACGGCACCGACGCGGTGATGCTGTCCGGCGAGACCAGCGTGGGGGAGTACCCGATCGAGACCGTCGAGACGATGGCCCGCATCATCTCCTCGACCGAGGATCACGAGCTGGCCAAGATGGCCGCGATCGACTGGCAGCCACTCACCCGTGGTGGCGTGATCGCCAAGGCCGCCGCCGAGGTCGCGGACCGCGTGGATGCGAAGTACCTCGTCGCCTTCACCCAGTCCGGCGACTCCGCGCGCCGGATGTCCCGCTACCGCGGCCGGGTCCCGCTCCTGGCCTTCACCCCGGTGGCCAAGGTGCGCTCACAGCTGTCGCTGACCTGGGGCGTCGAGACGTTCCTGACCCAGGACGTCGAGCACACCGACGAGATGGTCCGCCAGGTCGACGAGGCGTTGCTCGAGATCGGCCGGGTGGACCAGGGCGACCTGGTCGTGATCATCGCCGGCTCACCTCCGGGGATCCCCGGCTCCACCAACGCCCTGCGCATCCACCGGATGGGCGACGCGATCAACGAGGTTGCGCCGGCCTATCGGCGGACGTGAGGCCTCCGGACGTCAGCCGATCCAGGGTTGGGTCGTCGTCCTCCCGGTGGCGCTATGGTTCAGCCTCCGTCGCCGGCCTTCGGAGAGGTGCATCGATTGGTCACAAACCGCAGAGAATCAGCTGTCTGGCGTGCGATTTGTGACCAATCGATCGATCCAAGAACGCGCCCGGTCGAAACGGACAATCAAGCGCCGGGAGGCCGCCGTGACCGTCATGGGTTGGTGCCCCGGGTGAGATTCGAACTCACACTGAATGGTGTTTGAGACCATCGCCTCTGCCGTTGGGCTACCGGGGCCGATCGGCCGCCCAACCTACCGGACCACCGGCCCCGCAGACCGCCCGGATAGCCTGACCCCGTGACCAGCACGGAGCCGCGTCGCGTCGTCATCGCCGAGGACGAGGCGCTGATCCGGATGGACCTCGCGGAGATGCTCGTCGAGGAGGGGTACGTCGTCGTGGGACAAGCCGCGGACGGTGCCGCCGCGGTCGACATGGCCGAGCAGGAGCGCCCCGACCTGGTGATCCTGGACGTGAAGATGCCCGTGCTCGACGGCATCGCCGCGGCCGAGCGGATCGCCCAAGCCAGGATCGCCCCGGTGGTGATCCTGACCGCGTTCTCCCAGCGCGAGCTGGTCGATCGGGCCCGCGACGCCGGCGCGATGGCCTACCTTGTCAAGCCGTTCACCCGCAGCGACCTGGTGCCGGCGATCGAGATCGCCGTGAGCCGGTTCACCGAGCTCGGTGAGCTCGAGCGCGAAATCGTCGACCTCGGCGAGCAGCTGGCGGCCCGCAAGTCGGTCGAGCGGGCGAAGGGCGTCCTGCAGAAGGAGCTCGGGCTCTCCGAGCCGGAGGCGTTCCGCTGGATCCAGAAGACCGCGATGGACCTCCGCCGCTCCATGCGCGAGGTCGCCGACGGGGTCGTCGAGCACGGGGTCGGCCAGGACAAGGGTCGGGGCGGGGGCTAGGGCCGGAGGGCCCCTCCGACGGGACGGTGGACCCTCGTGGGCGGTCCGCTCGCGCCCGAGAACGTTGCAAACATGCAAATTAGCCATGTCGAGGGACGAGACGGACCCCCGAAGGTGCTAGGTTTCCCCGGCATCTCGACAACGCCGCACGACGTGGTGCGGCCGTGCCCTGACGGAGGAAAAGTGGGGATCAAGCCCAATCTTCGAGCCTTCGCCGCCATCGCGGCGGCAGGTCTCGCGCTCACAGCATGTGGCAGCAGCAACAGCAGCAACACCGCCGGTGGCGGAAGCAGCTGCGGCCACTACAACCTGGCCTTCCTGGGAGCCACGACGGGTGATGCCGGCGCGCTGGGTCAGAACATGGTCGGAGGCATCAAGCTCGCCCTCGACGAGTACAACAAGGCCCACACCGACTGCACGGTCGGCCTCAAGGTGTCCGACTCGCAGGGCGACCCCGTGAAGGCCACCCCGCTGGCGACCAAGATCGTCCAGGACACCTCGATCGTCGGATTGATCGGTCCCGGCTTCTCCGGTGAGTCGCTGGCGACCGGCAAGACCTTCTACGCAGCGGGGCTGCCGTCCATCTCGCCGTCGGCCACCAACGCGACCATCACCCAGTCGGGCTGGACCACGTGGCACCGCGTGATCGGCAACGACAGCATCCAGGGTGCGGCCGACGTGAAGTACATGGAGGACACCGCCGGCGCCAAGAAGATCTACCTCGTCCACGACGACCAGGACTACAGCGTGGGTCTGGCCGGGTTCGTCAAGACTGCGCTCGGCTCGTCCATGTCCGGCGAGGACGCGGTGCAGCAGAAGCAGACGGACTTCGGGCCGACGGTCACCAAGGTGACGTCTGCGTCACCCGACGCGGTGTTCTACGCGGGGTACTACCCGGAGGGCGGGCTGCTCTGCAAGCAGCTGCGTCAGGCCGGCTACAAGGGGCTGTTCATGTCCGGTGACGGCTCTGAGGACCCGGCATTCGTCTCTACGGCGGGCGCACAGGCCGCTGAGGGCGCCGTCCTGTCTGCTCCGGCGGCTCCTGCTCCGGCCGACTTCAACGCGAAGTACAAGGCCCTCAACGGCAAGGACTCGGGTCTGTACTCGACCCAGTCCTACGACGCCGCGAACATCTTCCTGGCCGGCATCGAGGCAGGCAAGACGAGTCACGCCGACATGAACACGTTCATCGGCGGCTACGACAAGACCGGCGTCAGCGGTCCCATCAAGTTCGACAGCAAGGGCGACATCTCTGCGCAGACGATCTACGTGTACAAGGTCACGGGCGGGAAGCTCGACACGGCCAACCCGACGCTGATCAAGTAGCCCGTCTCCACGGAGGAATCAACCACCAAGGTTGTGGCCGGGAGTCATGACTCCCGGCCACAACCGCTGGCTTCCACCCGACCGGAGGGACAACGGTGGACTTCGGATTCCTGTTCAGCCACTTCGCCGAGCTGACCATCACCGGCCTTGCGCTCGGTGCGATCTACGCCCTGGTCGCCCTGGGTTACACGATGGTGTACGGCGTCCTCCAGCTCATCAACTTCGCCCACTCCGAAGTCTTCATGTACGGGACCTTTGCCACGGCCTGGGTCGCGGTGTTCGTCCACGGGACGACGTCGGTCTCCCAGGGTCTGGGTGGCACCCTCGGCCTGCTGGGGCTGTGCGCGATCGTGGCGATGGTGACCTCCGCGGCCGTCGCACTCCTGGTCGAACGTCTCGCCTACCGACCGCTGATCAGGCGTGGGTCGCCCAAGCTGGTCATCCTGATCTCCTCCATCGGCGCGTCGTTCTCGCTGGCCGAGATCATGGGGCTCCGGGACAAGTTCGCGGGCTGGTTCGGGCTCCAGGACAATCTCGAGAGCTACGTCGCCCAGGCGCGCAACGTCTACTCCTCGCCGGTCACGGTCGACCCCCACAAGGTCTTCGAGTTCGCCGGGTACGGCGTCACCGACATCGACCTCCTGGTGATCGGTGCCGCCCTGGGGATGATGTTCGCCCTCGACGTCATCGTGCGCCGCACCCGGCTGGGACGCGGCATCCGATCGGTGGCCCAGGACCCCGAAGCAGCCGCCCTGATGGGTGTGAACTCGACCAGCGTCATCCGCACGACGTTCCTGATCGGTGGCCTGATGGCAGGGGCCGCCGCGACGCTCTACATGTTGCGGATCGGCACCACTCGCCAGGACGCCGGCTTCCTGATCGGTGTCAAGGCGTTCACCGCGGCCGTCATGGGAGGCATCGGTAACCTCCGCGGAGCGCTGATCGGCGGGCTGTTGCTCGGCGTGATGGAGAACTGGGGCTCGGCGGTGTTCGGTACGCAGTGGAAGGACGTCGTCACGTTCGTGCTGCTGGTGCTGATCCTGCTGGTCCGGCCGACCGGCATCCTCGGCGAGTCCCTCGGGAAGGCACGCGCATGAGCACCACCGCGCCGGGGTCGACCCGCTCGTCGCGCCGGTCAGGACGTCCGCTCCAGATCCAGCTGCCGTCCTTCCTGCGATCCCGTCTGAGCCGCGTCGTCATGATCGCCCTTGGCGTGCTGCTGGCCTACGCCCTGCCGTTGATCCAGCCTCCGTTCATCACGACGCCCGCCTCCGACTTCGGCGGAGTGATGGCGAGCGCCGCGTCCTTCGCACTGGTGGCCCTCGGCCTCAACATCGTGATCGGCTACGCCGGCCTGCTCGACCTCGGGTACGTCGGGTTCTACGCCGTGGGCGCCTACACGACGGGCGTCTTGACCTCCCAGCACGGGCACTGGCCCTTCTTCCTGGTGCTGCCGTGCGCGATGATCGTCACCACGGTGAGCGGTCTGATGTTGGGGGCTCCAGCCATCCGGGTGCGCGGCGACTACCTCGCCATCGTGACTCTCGGCTTCGGCGAGATCATCAGCCTGGTCGCCAAGAACACCCCCTGGCTGGGCAGTGCGGCAGGCATCAAGAACATCCCGCCGCCACCCAGCATCGGACCCGACCCGATCGGGACCGACCAGGACGGGCTGTTCCAGATCCCCCACCTCGCCTGGAACGGTCTGGTGCCGTCGGTCGACAACCTGCACAAGACGCCGTTCCTCACGTTCGGTGTGCTCGACGCGATCCCCTACTACTGGCTGATCCTCACGTTCATCCTGGTCGTGCTCGTGGCCGACATGATGGTGAACAACAGCCGGGTCGGCCGGGCGTGGGAGGCGACGCGCGAGGACGAGGACGCCGCAGAGCTGATGGGGGTGCCGACCTTCCGCTACAAGCTCCTCGCCTTCATGCTCGGGGCAGCCATCGGCGGACTGGCCGGCTCGTTGCTCGCGGCCGGGCAGGGCGGGTTCATCAGCCCGGACGCCTTCCCCCTGCTCCTGTCGATGCTGTTCGTGGCCGCCGTGATCATCGGTGGCGCCGGCAACCGGTGGGGGGCGATCCTGGGCGGTGTCCTGGTCGCCTACCTGCCGGAGAGATTCAGGACTCTGAGCGACTACCGGTTGCTCATCTTCGGTCTGAGCCTGATGGTGATCGTCACGTTCCGGCCCCAAGGCATCCTGCCTCCTCGGCGGACCCGGCGCGCTCTGCGCGCCCAGGCGGAGGTCGAGGAGCTCGAAGGGGAGGTCATCGATGCCTGACACCGACACCCGCAAGGCACTGCTCGAGGTCGACGACGTCACGATCAGGTTCGGAGGTGTGTCGGCACTCGAATCGGTCTCCTTCGACATCAAGGAGGGCGAGATCCTGGGCCTGATCGGGCCCAACGGCGCGGGCAAGACGACGTGCTTCAACGTGATGACGGGCGTCTACCAGGCGACCAGCGGCCAGATCCGTTTCGACGGCAGGCCGCTGGCGAAGATGAAGCGCTTCCAGATCACCAAGCTCGGGATCGCGCGGACATTCCAGAACATCCGGCTCTTCAAGTCCATGACCGCCCTCGAGAACGTCCTGGTCGGTGTCGACGCCAACAGCAAGGTCGGGCTGTTCAACGCGCTCCTCCGCACCCCGCTCCACCGCCGGACCGAGGCCGAGTCGATCGAGGCGGCCTACGCGCTCCTCGACTTCGTCGGTGTCGGCGGTCGCGCGAACGAGCTGGCCGAGAATCTCTCGTACGGCGACCAGCGTCGCCTCGAGATCGCCCGGGCGATGGGGACCAGGCCGAAGCTGCTCTGTCTCGACGAGCCGGCAGCAGGCTTCAACCCAGCCGAGAAGCAGCGGCTGATGGACCTGATCCGGAAGGTCCGCGACGACGGCTACACCGTGCTGCTGATCGAGCACGACATGCGCCTGGTCATGGGAGTCACCGACCGCGTCGTGGTGCTGGAGTTCGGCCGCAAGATCGCCGAGGGCCCACCGGCCGAGATCCGCGACGACCCGGCCGTGATCGCGGCCTACCTGGGAGTGGACGACGAAGATGCTTCTTGAGGTCGAGGGCCTGTGCGTCAACTATGGCCACATCGAGGCGATCCGTGACATCTCCTTCAGCTGCACCGAGGGCGAGGTGACCACGCTGATCGGTGCCAACGGCGCCGGCAAGACGACCACGTTGAAGACGATCTCGGGGCTGCGGAAGGTCCGCGACGGAAAGATCGTCTTCGACGGCAAGGACATCACCCGACTGCCGCCGTACGAGAGGGTCAAGCTGGGAATCAGCCAGTCACCCGAGGGGCGGGGATGCTTTCCCGGCATGACGGTGCGCGAGAACCTCGACATGGGCGCCTACGTACGCACGGACCGCCGGACCGCGGCCTACCGCGAAGACCTCGAGCGGGTCTTCCAACTGTTCCCGCGGCTCGAGGAGCGCGTCAGCCAGTCGGCGGGCACGATGTCCGGCGGCGAGCAGCAGATGCTGGCCATCGGCCGGGCGCTGATGGCCAGCCCGCGGCTGGTGCTCCTCGACGAGCCGTCGATGGGGCTCGCGCCGCGCCTGATCCAGCAGATCTTCTCGATCATCACCGAGATCAACGAGCAGGGCACCACGGTGCTGCTGGTCGAGCAGAACGCCGCTCAGGCGCTACGTCGCGCGCACCAGGCGCACGTGCTCGAGACCGGCGAGATCGTCCGCTCGGGCACCGGCGCGGAGCTCTCCGGCGACGAGTCGGTGAAGGCGGCGTACCTCGGTGGAGACCTCTAGCGGAACGCAGCCACCAGCTCCACGAGGAGCGGAGCAACCACGAGGCCCGGGAGCAGGTCGGCGACCGCGATCTCGCGGATCCGGAGCAACCGCAGGGCCACGCCCACGAGCATCAGCCCGCCGGCGGCGGTGATCGCGGCCAGCTCCGCGTCCGGGAGTACGTCGCCCAGCAGGGCGCCGAACGCCGTGATCCCGCCCTGCACCACCAGCACGGTCAGGGCGCTCGCCGCCACCCCCCAGCCGAACGACGCGGCGAAGGCGATCGCCGCGAACCCGTCGAGCGTGGCCTTCAGGTAGAGCTGGTCCGCCCCGTGGCCGAGCCCGTCGGACAGCGAGCCGAGGATCGTCAGCGGGCCGGTGCAGAACACCAGCGACGCGGTCACGAACCCCTCGATGAACCGCGCCCGCTCTGCCGAGTCCGTCTCACCCGACAGCCGTCGCTGCAGCTGCCCGCCGAGGCTCTCGACGCGCTGCTCCAGGCGCAGCAGCGAGCCGACGATGCCGCCGACCACCAGGGACCCGAGGACGATCAGCAACGGAGCGTGCGGCCCCACCTTCGCGGCCAACGCCGGGTCGTTCACCGCGACCGCCGAGAGCCCCGCGATCAGCAGGGTCACCAGGCCCAGGGCGTCGGTCACCAGGTCGCGCGTGCGGTCCGGCAGACGGTTGCCCGCGAGCACGCCGATCGAGGACCCGACCAGCACCGTCACGACGTTGACGGCGGTGCCGGAACCGGCGATCACATGACTCCTCGAGAGGCGGGGACAAACGGGGCTGACTGAGCGTAGTCTGCCGGTGCGGCATCGACGGGGGGACCGGATGGTGCCGTTCCTTCGTCGGCCCGGAGGTCAACGGATGAAAACGCCTCGCCCCCTCGTCAACCACCCCGGAATTCGTAGGAGGACCGCATGAGTCGGTCCTTGCTCAGCCTGCGGGACGCGACCCTGGCCGACGTCGAACTGTTGGCCGAGCTCTGGGCCCCGTTCCTTCGTCGCGGCGCGGACGAGCAGCTGCACGACCTCGCGACCGCCATCGAGCAGCTCGTCGACCGTCCCGGAGAACGGCTGGTCGTCGCCGAGTTCGACGGTGAGTTCGCCGGCGCGGCCTTCCTCAAGGCCGGCACCTACTCACCGGTGAACCCCGAGCCGGTCCTCCAGGTGCACAACGCCGCCGTCGTGCCCGCCTTCCGCCGCCGAGGCATCGGGAAGGCGCTGGTCGAGGCGGCGGTGACCTGGGCCGAGGAGTTCGGCATCGGGCACGTGGGCACCGCGACCGCGTCCGGCTCACGCGAGGCGAACCGATTCATGGCGCGCCTCGCGCTCGGTCCTCAGGCTGTGCTCCGGATGGCGCCGACCCCGGCCGTCCGCTCGAAGCTGGTGGCCCGCTACCCCGTCGCGAAGCAGGTCACGCAGGTGCTCGCCGTACGCCGCAGCCTGCGGCACGCGCGGTCCGGTGCCGGGAGCTAGCGCAGGTCTTCCTGTCCCGCCTGTCCCGTGGCCTGCTGCGACGGCCGAGGACGGAGAGGAACGCCCTAGTCTCGCGCCTTGGGCAGCAGGGCGCAGGTGATCCGGCAGGTGCACACGCGCCGGTCCTGCTCGTCGGTGATCACGACCTCGTAGGAGGTCATGCTCCGTCCCAGGTGCAGGGGGGTCGCGACTCCGGTCACCAGCCCGCCGGTCGCGGCGCGATGGTGGGTGGCGTTGATGTCGACGCCCACCGAGATCCGGTCGGGGTGGGCGTGGATCGCGGACCCGAGCGAGCCGAGGCTCTCGGCCAGGACCACCGACGCTCCGCCGTGGAGCAGCCCGTAGGGCTGGGTGTTGCCCTCGACGGGCATGGTCGCGACGACTCGCTCGGCCGACGCCTCGACGATCTTCACGCCCATCTTCTGGTTGAGGGCGCCCATGCCCTCGTCGTCGCCGGCGATGAACGCCGCGAGCAGCCGGTCGTCGTCCCTGGCGTCGTGCATGCCGTCATCCTGCCGGATGGGCCGCACCCGGCTGTCGGAGGCTCTGGATAGAGTCGGCAGGTGCCCGATGCAGAGACCACGTCCCGGCCTCGACTGCTGCTCCTCGACGGCCACTCGCTGGCCTACCGCGCCTTCTTCGCGTTGCCGGTGGAGAACTTCTCGACCACCACCGGCCAGCACACCAACGCCGTCTTCGGGTTCACCTCGATGCTGATCAACGTGCTGCGCGACGAGCAGCCCACCCACATCGCGGTCGCCTTCGACAAGTCCCGCCAGACCTTCCGTCTCCAGGAGTACGCCGAGTACAAGGCCAAGCGGAACAAGACGCCCGAGGAGTTCTCCAGCCAGCTGCCGCTGATCAACGAGGTGCTCGACGCGCTCCGCATCATCCACCTCGCGAAGGACGGCTACGAGGCCGACGACATCATCGCCACGCTGGTCACCGAGGCCCTTGCCGAGGGCTACGAGGTGCTGATCCTGACCGGCGACCGCGATGCCTTCCAGCTGGTCACCGAGAGCTCCACCGTGCTGTACCCCATGCGGGGGGTCTCGGAGCTGGCGCGCATGACACCCGAGGCCGTCGAGGAGCGGTACGGCGTGCGTCCCGAGCGCTACCCCGAGCTCGCCGCGATCGTCGGCGAGACCTCCGACAACCTGCCCGGCGTCCCCGGAGTGGGTCCCGGCTTCGCGGCCCGCTGGCTGAAGGAGTACGACGGGCTCGAGGGCGTGATCACCCACGCCGACAAGATCTCCGGCAAGAAGGGCGAGGCGCTCCGCGAGCACCTCTCCGACGTCATCCGCAACCGGCGACTCAACGCGCTGGTCCGCGACCTCGACCTCGAGGTGGCGCCGGCCGACCTCGAGGCCCAGTCCTGGGACCGGCAGCTCGTGCACACGCTCTTCGACTCGCTGGAGTTCCGGGTCCTGCGCGAGCGCCTCCTGGAGTCGTGGGACGTGCAGCACGACGACATCGACGACTCGGGCTTCGAGCTCTCCGGCGCGACGCTGGCGGGCGGCCAGGCCGCCGACTGGCTGGCCGAGCACGCGGGCGCGCAGACGCGCACCGGGCTGACCGTGCACGGTGGCTGGGGCGCCGGCACCGGTGAGGTGCGCGGGCTGGCGCTGGCCGCGGCCGACGGGCAGGCGGCGTGGATCGACGCCGCCGAGGTCACGCCCGAGGACGACGCCGCCGTGATGACGTGGCTCGGCGACCCCAGCCGGGCCAAGGTGCTCCACGACGCCAAGGGTCCGATCCTGGCTCTGGCCGCGCGCGGCTGGCCGCTCAAGGGGCTGGTCAGCGACACCGCCCTCGCGGCCTACCTCGTGCGCCCGGACCAGCGCTCCTACGACCTGGCCGACCTGACCCTGCGCTACCTCAAGCGCGAGCTCAAGCAGGGGTCGGCCGACGAAGGTCAGGAGGAGCTGCTGTTCGACGACGACGCGAGCGGGGGAGGCGTTGCGGAGACGGCGATGCTGCACGCGCGCGCCGTACTCGACCTCGCCGACACCCTCGACGGTGAGATCGAGCAGACCGGTGGCGCGCGGCTGCTGGCCGACGTCGAGCTGCCGCTGGTCGACCTGCTGGCATCGATGGAGCAGACCGGCATCGCCGTCGACCTCGACCACCTCGAGTCGCTGGAGAGCCACTTCGCCACCGAGGTCCGCGACGCGGCGGCCGAGGCCTTCCGGGTGATCGGCAAGGAGATCAACCTCGGCTCGCCCAAGCAGCTGCAGGTCGTGCTGTTCGAGGAGCTCGGCATGCCGAAGACCAAGCGCACCAAGACCGGTTACACGACGGACGCCGATGCGCTGCAGGGCCTGTACGAGAAGACCGAGCACCCGTTCCTGATGGCGTTGCTGCGCCACCGCGACGTCAGCCGGCTCCGGCAGACGATCGAGGGCCTGCTGAAGACCGTCCAGTCCGACGGCCGGATCCACACGACGTTCAACCAGACGATCGCGGCCACCGGGCGGCTGTCGTCCACCGAGCCCAACCTGCAGAACATCCCGATCCGCACCGAAGAGGGGCGACGCATCCGCGAGGGGTTCGTCGTCGGCAAGGGCTACGACTGCCTGATGACCGCCGACTACAGCCAGATCGAGATGCGGATCATGGCCCACCTGTCGGAGGACGCCGGGCTGATCGAGGCGTTCAAGTCCGGGTACGACTTCCACTCCATCACCGCGTCACGGGTGTTCGGTGTCCCCGCCGAGGAGGTCACGCCGGGACAGCGGGCGAAGATCAAGGCGATGAACTACGGCCTCGCCTACGGCCTCTCGGCCTTCGGGCTCGGCCAGCAGCTGCGGATCGACCCGAGCGAGGCCCGCGGGCTGATGGACGAGTACTTCCAGACCTTCGGCGGCGTTCGCGACTACCTCGCCGGCGTGGTCGACGAGGCACGCCGTACCGGCTTCACCGAGACCCTCCTCGGTCGACGGCGCTACCTGCCCGACCTCAGCAGCGACATCCGCCAGCGGCGTGAGATGGCCGAGCGGATGGCGCTCAACGCCCCGATCCAGGGCTCCGCGGCCGACTTGATCAAGGTCGCGATGCTCCACGTGGACGGCGCGATCCGCGAGGCCGGCCTGGGATCCCGGATGCTGCTCCAGGTGCACGACGAGCTGGTGTTCGAGGTGGCGGAGGGTGAGCGCTCGAAGCTGGAGGAGATAGTCCGCCGTGAGATGGGCGGCGCGGCGGACCTGGCCGTGCCGCTCGACGTCTCGGTCGGCACCGGCCGATCCTGGCACGACGCGGCGCACTGAGCGCGCCACCTCGACGTCAGCCGGCGGGGTACGGCTCGGTCACGGCCCCGGCGCGGATCGGCTTTCCGGCGCTGCGCTGGTGGGCCACCAGGAGCACCAGGACCAGGACCGTGTCCACGGCGATCACGACGGTGAGCAGGTCGCCGATGGTGTGGACCTTCAGTCCGAACCCGATGATCGCGGCGAGCGCGACCCAGGTGAGGTAGACGCTGCGCTGGCGGCCCCGCGCGAGCAGGGCGTAGACGACCATCATCAAGACGGCCAGCACGGTGCCGAGCACCGCGAAGATCCACAACCGCGACTGGACCCCCTCGTACTCCGAGCCTCCCACGAAGATCAGCGCGAGCCCGGGTAGCAGGGCCGTGCCCAGTGTGGCGACGGCCCCCAGGGCGATGACGGCACCCACCGCCATCACGAACGTCCGTGGACTGTCGCCGGAGGCCATCGAGGGGAACGCGACGATCGAGACGAACTGCGGTAGGAAGAGCACGGCCTTGGCCATGATCAGCCCGGCGGCGTAGAGCCCCGCGTCGTGGGAGTCCAGGGTGTGCCGAGCCACGATCAGGTCGACGTTGCTGACGGCGAAGAACGCGAGGAGGGCCTGCGAGTTGTGGACCATCTCCATGACCAGGGAGCGGAGACCCTCGCGTTCCACCCCGGGGCGGAGGTGCCGGTGCCGGAGCGCGTGCAGGCCGACGACGACCGGCACGATCATCGTCACCGCCACGGCGATCGCGCCCCAGCGGGGCTCGGGCCGCCACGCCATCAGCGCGACGCCGACGACCAGGCGCGGGGCGCCGATGCAGATCTGGACCGCCGACAGGGCGCCCCAGCGCCGCTCACCCTGGAGGATGCCGGTCAGGCCTCCGACCAGGGTCAGCGGCACGGCGGTGACGCCGAGGAGTGCGGCCATCAGCAGGTCGTCGAGCTGCAGCGTGACGTTGATGACCGGAGTCAGCGCCAGCAGGACGACGCCGAGCGCGATCGAGCTGACCAGGGTCAGCCGGACCAGGTGCGGCTCCACGTCGTCCAGGTCGTGCTCGCCCGAGGAGAGGCGGCGGGCCGCGGTCGCCTGGAGGCCGAGCGCACCGACGTTGACGACCAGCAGCAGGTTCATCCAGGCCGCGAGGGCGCCGTAGTCCGTCGGCCCGAGGATGTGGGCCGAGGCGATCGTGAAGCCGTACGTCGTGACGTTGAGGACCAGCATCGCGAGGGCCACCCCGCCGCTGCCGCGGAGCTTCGCGGCAGCGTTCGACGACCCCGCTGCCGATGCCATGGGCGGCAGCCTAGATGACTGAATGACTGCTCACGCACGCAGCGGCGCACGCGTGCACGAATCCCTCGGGTTTCAGTCATCGAGCCCTGGGCGCTTCCGGCAGACCCGCCGAGACGGACCGCGGCACCCGAGGTTACTCGTCGGTTCGTCAGACCTCCTGGCTCGGTATATTCTCCGCCCATCCGCGCCGCGGGATGCGCCGTGGAAGAGTCGCGCGGCGTGCTGATGCGTGTCGCTCGGGAGGGAGAACCGTGCGCACAACCCTGCTCACGGGCGGCGTGCTCGTCGTCGCTGCCGTCGTCCTCGTCTTGCTGAGCTCGAGCCTCGGCCTCGACGTTGAGTCCGTCGCCCTGATGGGTGCCTCGAGCGGCGCAGTGATCGCCCTCGTCCCGCATCGCTCGCCGCAGTGGCGACTGATCGGGTTTCTCGTGGGCTTTTCCGCCTCGTGGTTGGCTTACCTCCTGCGCGCCGGGTTCCTTCCCGACACGGCGGCTGGCCACGCGATCGCGGTCGGTCTGGTGGTGGCGATCTGCAGCTTGGCCGCTGCGCTGAGTCGTGACCGGATCCCCCTGTGGAGCACCCTCCTCGGTGCCGCTGTCCTGACGGGGAGCTACGAGACGACCTACATCGAAGCTCCTAGCCAGGTGTTGAGCACATCGCTGTCGACGTCGACGAGCGTCCTGCTGGCGGTCGCGTTCGGCTTCTTCGCGGCCGCTCTCGTCGCACCGCAGAACACCGAGTCCGATGAGCGAGTGGACGGCAACCCCACACCGCCCCCGCCCCCACCTTCGACGACCTCCGAGGGGCAGCCCGCGGAAGAGACCCGGCTCGGCGAGATGATGCGGGGAGACGCTCGATGAAGGCCCCACTCACCGGGCGCGCCACGCGGCTCACCGCCGTGCTCGCGGTCACGGCCGTCGCGGGGCTCGGCCCCGGCTCGGCCTTCGCCACCGACACTGGCACGAGCGACGTATCCACCGTCAACACCGAGACCGTGCAGACCTACCTGAACGCCGACGGAGGAATCGATAGCTCGCGCATCTACGAGCAGCTGACCTTGACCGGCGACGGATCGGTCACGGTCAAGAACCCCGTCGACACCAACGGCCTGCGCAACCTCAACGGCTTCGGCAGCCCGGATGCGAAGGACGGCGCGATCGAGAAGCACTACGACGTGAACGGCGTCGCGCAGGACCGCAGCGTGAGCACGTTCGACTCGTCGAAGCTCCCGCTGTCGGTCGATGTCGAGTACGTGCTCGACGGCCACAAGGTCTCTGCCGGCGATCTCGTCGGCGCCACCGGTGACGTCGAGGTCACCTACACGGTCATGAACCTCACCACCAAGCAGGTGCCGCTCACCTTCACCGATGGCGCAGGTGGCACCAAGACCGAGACCGGGTACGTTCCCATTCCGATCGTGGGGACGGTGGTCTTCGACCTGCCGAAGAACTTCTCCAACGTGCAGTCCGTGGCGGCGAGCATGGGTGGTGATGGTCACGGCGGAACGCAGATGGAGTACCTCCTGACGCTGTTCCCGCCGATCGGCGCCGACAAGGTGTCCTTCGGCTACACCGCGCACCTGACCGATGGCCTGGTTCCGCCGGTCTCGTTCACGGCGGTACCGGTGGACCCCCTGACCAACCCGACCTTTGCGACGGCGGCCGACAGCTATCAGACGGGGGCGGACACCGGGGACAAGCTGGCCGAGGGCGCCACGACGATCAACGACAACCTCCTGCGGCTTCGTGACGGTGCCGGGCGGCTGCTCGACGGGCTGATCAAGCTCAACGACGGCGCCCACCAGCTGAACGACGGGCTCTCCGGCCAGGCCGCGCCCGGGGCCGCGCAACTGGCCGACGGCGCCAGTCAGGCCGACCTCGGGGGTCAGAAGCTCACCGCCGGCCTGACCAAGCTGCACACCGCCTTGTCGGTCCTGCCGAACACCCTGGCGCACAACGAGAAGTACCAGCTGCTGCTGGGCGCCCTCACCCAGATCGCGCAGGGAGTCGGGACCGTCAACGACCCCCCGACCAAGAAGACCGTGCTCGGCGGGCTGAACGCCATCCAGCAGGGACTCGAGGTAGGCCCGGGGAACGACTGTCTCGCGGCCACCGTCGCCGGCAAGGAGCCCAAGAACTGCGGGGCGATCGACGCGGTGAGGGCGCTCGCGCAGTCGGTCGGGCAGAGCCAGTCCCAGATACGGACGGACAACCCGATCGTGCTCGGTCACGTGACGGTCGTCACGGAGGGCCTCATCCTCAAGAAGCTGGAGACGATCAAGGCCACCATCGGGTGCCAGAACGACGCCACCTGCCAGCAGGACGTCGACGCTCTGGCCAGGCTGTTCGACAGCACCCGATCAGGCGACCTGTTCGACCAGCAGCTGTCTCTGCTCCGGACCAGCCTGACCACGATCGGCGACAAGGCCGATACGCAGCTGCTGAACAAGGGGGCGGGGCTCGACCAGCTGCGTGCTGGGCTGTCCAACCCCCACGCTCTGAAGGACTGCGCCGCCGCGCAGCGGACCAAGACCACAGCCGACGACTGCGGCATCCGCGAGGCCGCGCTGGCGATCCGGGGCGGCATCCCGCTGCTGGTCGACACGCTGCGCCAACAGATCCTGGCCGGGCTCGGATCGCCGACCCCGGGCTGTGATCCCACCAAGACCCTGAGGTGCGGTGCTACGGCGCTGTCGAACGGCCTCGGCCAGCTAGACGATGGGGCACACCAGCTCTCGGACGGTCTGAACACTGCCGCCGACGGCAGCGGTCAGCTCGCGGACGGCATGCAGCAGGCGCGGGTCGGCGCTCCGAAGCTGAAGAACGGTGCCAACGAGCTGTCGGAGCGAGGCGTGGTCAAGATCGTCCAGGCCGGGCAGGACACCGCCCAGCAGTACGGAAAGCTCTACGCGACCCTGGCCGAGGGCGCGAAGCGCGCTCACACCGACGGGATGATCTACGGCGCGCCGGCGGGCTCCATGGGGCTGATGGCCTACGACTTCGAGATCAACGGCAGCAACGGTCAGGGCTCCCAGAACGTCGCGCGGGCGTTGCTCGCGATCGTGCTCGGCGGGCTGGGTCTCGGTGCGTTCGCCCTTCGTCGACGCTCGGTGAAGTTCCTGCCCAGCTGACGCCGGTGGGTCACCGGTCCAGGTCGGCGGCGAACAGCGCCGTCCCCGGAGTGAGCCGGCCGCGCTCCCGCGACCACCCGCCCCAGACACGGTCGTGATCCTCGGGCCACTCCGGCTCGAGCAGCGCCACGATCCGGAACCCCGCCCCGACCAGCACGGCCACCCAGTCGCCGAGCGTTCGGTGGTGCTCGACATAGGCCACGCCCCCGCTCTCGTCGTCCACCTCGACGTACGGCGTGCGGTCCCAGTACGACGACGTCGCGGTCAGCCCGGCCTCCGAGGGGTCGTCGGGGAAGCTCCAGCGGGTGGGGTGGGTGATCGAGAACGCGAAGCGGCCGCCCGGCCGCAGCACCCGGGCCACCTCGGCGACCGCGATGTCGAGGTCCGCGATGAACTGCATCGCGCCGAACGAGCAGAACACGACGTCGAACGCGGCGTCCGCGAAGGGCAGCGCGGTGGCGGTCGCCCGCACCGACGGCACCGCGATGCCGCTCTCCTCGTCGATGCGCCGCGAGTGCTGGAGCTGGCGCGCCGACAGGTCGAGGCCGTACGACGTACCGCCGTGCACGCGCACCCAGCGGGAGCACTGCCCGGCCCCCGAGCCGACCTCCAGCACGTCACGCCCGGCCAGATCACCGAGCACCCCGGCCTCTTCCTCCGTCAGTCCCTCGGGACCCCAGACGAACCCGGTGTTGCCGAGGAACCCGCCATGGGTCGCCTGGTACTCGTCGGCGTACCGGTCCCAGTCCGGCCCGTTGGCCAGCCGCGACTCCTCCTCGCTGACCGCACGGCGCTCGACGCGCACACGCTGCGGCAGGTGGTCCTCCACGCTCGCGACCCTACTGGCGCCTTCCTGACCGTGTGGGAGTGTGAGGAGCGTGGACTTCTCGGACCTGACCCCGCTCGCCGGCGGCTGGTCGGGTCAGACCTTCGTCGCCGACGCGGCGGGCGAGCGTTCGGTGGTGCGGATCTATCCGCCCGGGCGGCGCGACGACGCGGCCCCGGAGATCGACGCGGCGGTGCTCCGGCTGGTGCGCGGGCTGGCGCCGGTGCCCGACGTCCTGGAGGTACGTCGTGCCGTCACCGCCGCGGCCCGACCCGGCCTCCTGGTCACGTCGTTCCTCCCCGGGGAGCGCGGCGACCTCCTGCTGCCGACCCTCGACGACTCAGCCACGGCCGGTCTCGGCTGCCACTTCGGCGAGCTCCTCGCCGACCTCGCGGGGATGCCGACCCTGAAGGCCGGGCCGTTCGTCGACGCCGACCTGACCATCGGCGACTTCGGCGTGACCGACGGCCTGCCCGGGTTCGTCGACGTGCACGCCGGCAGCCTGGGGTGGGACCCGGACCTGCTCGCCGGGCTCGAGAGTGTGGCCGCCGAGGCTCAGTCGCGCCTCGACACCGTGGGACGCACCTGCCTGGTCCACTCCGATGCCAACCCGAAGAACATGCTGGTCGACCCGGAGACCCTGACCGTGACCGGGCTGCTGGACTGGGAGTTCGCCCACTCCGGCCATCCGTTCACCGATCTCGGCAACCTGCTCCGCTTCGACCGCCGGCCGCCCTACGCCGAGGCCGTGCTGGCGGCCTGGTGCGACCGTCGCGGCGGGACGGCGGCGGAGGCGCAGAGCCTGGCCCGCGCCGCCGATCTCTGGGCCCTGGTCGACCTCGCGGTCAGGCGTGGCGAGAACCCCGTGGCGGATCAGGCCCACGAGCACTTGCTGGCCATCGCTCGGACACGGGATCTCCACGGGCTGCCGTAGGGCGCGCAAGAGACACCCACCCGCCGACGTGAGGGCGCTACCCCTGCTGGAGGCGCGTGACGTGGACATGACGCCAACCGATGCGGTCGGCCGGCGCGAGGTGACGACGAGCATTCACGTGCTCAGGCTCCGCGCCAGGGTGGGGATCATCACCGCCGCGGCGACGAGGTGGAGCCCGAGGAGGGCGGCGGTGGTGGTGGCGCTCGCACCGACGAGGAACGGCGGGACCAACGAGATCACGGTCAGCGACACCGCCGTCCACACGAAACGTTCGGCGGGGCGAGCGCTCCAACGAACAAGAGCAACGGCAAGGACGACGCCCACCAGCGAGAAGAAGCCCGTCACCACGGCGAATCCGGGTACGGGGATCGTTTCGCCACCCTCGGGGACCTCGAAGTCGACGCCGACGGCCCGACCGAGCGCAGCGGCGAAGGTGGTGGCCACCATCGCCGCGAGCGTGGCGATCGAGCCGGTGACGGCGAGCCTGCGGAGTCGGTGGGTGTCGCTGGTCGGCCCGGACGCGCGGTCGGCGGCGACCTCGATGTCATGCGTGCGGTTCATGTCAGGCGCTCCGGCAGCCCGAACCGCGGGAACTGGTCGTCGTGGAACGTGATGATCTCGGTGATCGCGCCGCCGGTGACGCGCAGGACGTCGAGCGTCAGTGGCAGGTACGCGCCCTCCGACTCCCGCCAGAGGTAGAAGGCGACGGCGGGCTGCCGGTTCGCGGAGGTCGGCACGCCGCGCAGACCCTTCATGCCCACGAACCCGTCCTCGACCCAGTCGTTCACCACCGCGTCGCGGCCGACGTACAGACCCGGTGTGGGCGGCATCGAGCAGCGCACGTCGTCGCGCAGCATCGTGGCAAGCGCGTCGATGTCCGTGGCCACGCTCGCGTCCGTGAAGCGTCGTACCAGCTCGCGCGTCTCCGTGTCCTCCCCGCCACCGGTCCAGTCCTGCCGCTCGGCGGGCAGGTGTTCCCGCATGCCGGCGCGGGCCCGCTGCAGCGCGCTGTTCACGGAGTTGACGGAGTCCCCGAGCAGCTCCGCGACGTCCTTCGCCGGCCAGCCGAGCACGTCGCGCAGGATCAGCACGGCCCGCGGACGCGGCGCAAGGTGCTGGACCGCCACCACGTACGCCAGCTCGATCGTCTCCCGCGCGACGGCGACGATCTCCGGCTCGTCCGCGTCGCCCGAGGGCAGCTCGTCGAGCAGACCGTCCGGGTAGGGCTGCAGCCAGAGCACCTCGCCGCCGGTCGCGGGCTCGGGCCGGCGCTTGGCGAGCAGGTCCAGGCAGGCGTTGGTGGCGATCCGGTACAGCCAGGCCCGGAACGTCGACCGTCCTTCGAAGGTCTCCCGCCGCCGCCACGCACGGAGGAACGTCTCCTGCACGGTGTCCTCGGCGTCCTCGAACGACCCGAGCATCCGGTAGCAGTGCACGTGCAGCTCCCGCCGGTGTCGCTCCGCCAGCTCCGAGAACGCCGCCTCGTCGACCTCGGTCAGACCACTCATGCCGAGCTCCTTCAGCAGCGTGTCAGCACTCATCAGTCATCCTTCCGCCTCGTCGTGTCCCGTTGTCGTGTCCGCACCAGGTATGACGGGTTCGGGCGCGACAACTCATCACGACAGCGGCGGAGGCGCTCGACCTCCCGAGCAGTCCGCGTGAGTTGGACGGGTCACACGCGCTCCGCGTAGACTCGCAAGGCGCTTGGAGTCTGCCGACGTCCCGAACGGAGCGGACACCGGCTCGCTATCTCAACACTGTGGTCGGCAGTTCAAACACCGTGGTCGACCGCGGAGACCCCGATGGTAGTGGCCAGGACCTCACGCGTGCCCGCCCACAACTCCACCCATCCAAGGAAATACCTCCCATATGACGAGCAGCACCTTCGCTTACGCGGAAATCGACGCGCCCCAGGTGGCGGTCAACGACATCGGGTCCCAAGAGGACGTCCTCGCCGCGATCGACGGCACCATCAAGTACTTCAACGACGGTGACATCGTGGATGGCACCATCGTCAAGGTCGATCGAGACGAGGTCCTGCTCGACATCGGCTACAAGACCGAGGGCGTCATCCCCTCGCGTGAGCTGTCGATCAAGCACGACGTCGACCCCAACGACGTCGTCAGCGTCGGTGACAAGGTCGAGGCCCTGGTGCTCCAGAAGGAGGACAAGGAGGGTCGGCTGATCCTGTCCAAGAAGCGCGCCCAGTACGAGCGCGCCTGGGGCACGATCGAGCAGGTCAAGGAGGAGGACGGCGTCGTCGAGGGCACCGTCATCGAGGTCGTCAAGGGCGGCCTGATCCTCGACATCGGACTCCGCGGCTTCCTGCCGGCGTCGCTGGTCGAGATGCGCCGCGTGCGCGACCTGCAGCCGTACGTCGGCCAGACGCTCGAGGCGAAGATCATCGAGCTCGACAAGAACCGCAACAACGTCGTGCTATCGCGTCGCGCCTGGCTGGAGCAGACCCAGTCCGAGGTGCGCCACGGCTTCCTGACCCAGCTCCAGAAGGGCCAGATCCGCAAGGGTGTCGTGTCCTCCATCGTGAACTTCGGCGCGTTCGTCGACCTCGGTGGTGTGGACGGGCTCGTGCACGTCTCGGAGCTGTCGTGGAAGCACATCGACCACCCGAGCGAGGTCGTGGCCGTCGGTGACGAGGTCACCGTCGAGGTGCTCGACGTCGACATGGACCGCGAGCGCGTCTCGCTGTCGCTGAAGGCGACGCAGGAGGATCCCTGGCAGCACTTCGCCCGCACCCACCAGATCGGCCAGATCGTGCCCGGCAAGGTCACCAAGCTGGTGCCCTTCGGCTCGTTCGTCCGCGTCGAGGAGGGCATCGAGGGCCTGGTCCACATCTCCGAGCTGGCCGAGCGCCACGTGGAGATCCCGGAGCAGGTCGTCCAGGTCAACGACGACGTCATGGTCAAGATCATCGACATCGACCTCGAGCGTCGCCGGATCTCGCTGTCGCTGAAGCAGGCCAACGAGACCGCCACCGCCGCGGACGCCGAGGAGTTCGACCCGACGCTCTACGGCATGGCCGCGACGTACGACGAGCAGGGCAACTACATCTACCCCGAGGGCTTCGACCCGGAGACGGGCGAGTGGCTCGACGGCTACGACGAGCAGCGCAAGGTCTGGGAGGACCAGTACGCCCAGGCACACGCCCGCTGGGAGGCCCACATCAAGCAGCAGGAGGAGGCCAAGCAGGCCGAGGTCGAGGCCGGCGAGGCCACGACGTACTCCTCCGGCTCGACCGAAGAGGTGGAGACCGGCGAGGAGTCCGGCGGCTCGCTCGCCTCGGACGAGGCGCTGCAGGCGCTCCGCGAGAAGCTCACCGGCGGCGGAGCCTGACCGTCCCCACGAGCATGTGCGGGTTCCGCTGCGATCAGGGGGTACGCCACGGCCGCTTCGTCGCGGCTTCGCCGGCCTCTGGATGATCCTCCCGGGTTGACCCGTGACGCACGAGGGCCCGGACCGAACGGTCCGGGCCCTCGTGGTCAGCGGATGACGATCAGGCGCTGGGCGATCCGAGGATCGCGAGCTCCGTCAGGTCGGTGAACGCGCAACCGGAGAACGCGCCGTTCGGACAGCTGGTGCTGAACGACGGCGTCTGGTTGCTGTGGATGGTGAGCTTGACGAACCGGACGCCGTCCGCCGGGCCGGTCGGGGTCACCGAGTTGAGGCGACCGTCGTCGGCGTGGGTGAACCCGTTCCCGGTGTTGTCGAACACGTCGGTATAGGTGCTCCCGTCCGGTGACACGGCGATCGTCACCTCGCTCGTCGAGGCGCTCAGCCCGTCCCCGCAGGTGGCGGACGGGTCGATCTCGAACGCGGTGATGTCCACCGGTTGCGGCAGCTTCACGACCACGAACTTGTCGATGAACTGGTTCGTCGGGGTGCCGGCATCGTCACCGGTCGTGCTACCCCATCCGGACGTCAGGCTGGTGTCGAAGGCACCATTCGGACCGCAGCCGAACGCGGAGAAGTCCGGAC
The DNA here is from genome assembly GCF_036493135.1 of Nocardioides sp. Lineage (GTDB taxonomy): Bacteria > Actinomycetota > Actinomycetes > Propionibacteriales > Nocardioidaceae > Nocardioides. Next base: position 101,027 of record NZ_DASXQG010000090.1, read on the forward strand.
CGTTGAAGTCGGCCACCGCCGCGCCGCCGGAGGTGGCGGCCCAGTCGTGCACGATGCTGAAGCTCGTCCCGAACGTGGGCGGGCCGGAGGCGGCCTGGCCGGGTTGAGCGGCCCCGAAGTAGCCGGGAGCACTCGCCGCGACCTTGGCGTACGTCCCGACCACGAGGCCGCCGATCGCGTACCGACCCTGGGCGTTCGTGGTGGTCGAGTACTGGTCACCTTGTCCGGTCACCTGGACCACGGCGCCGGCGATCGGGTCGCCGGTGACCGTGTCGGTCACGATGCCGGACACGACCCCGTTGTGCGGCGTACCCGGGGGAGGCGGCACGTGGAAGTCGCTCGCCGGGCCGGCGTCCGCCGAGTCGACCGATCCGGCGAAGAAGCCCATGCCGCGGTGGGCGAAGACCTGCCAGATGGTGTCGGCGAACGTGCCTCCGTAGGCGACCAGGTCGGCACGCAGGATGGCGTTGCGCATGTCGAGGAAGTCGGGATCCTCGGCCGAGAGCGTCATCCCACGCGTGATCAGGTTGTCCGCCACGTCGTGGCCCAGCGCGGTGCGCAGGTCCCACAGCGTCTGGCCCCAGATCTCACCGCTGCCGTGCACCTCGGGACCGCCCGCGACGTTCGGGAAGTCGCCGTACACGTAGCCGCCGCTGACGGTCGGGTCGAAGCCCGACACGCAGCCCGGAGTCGAGGCTCCGACCGCGCAGTCGATGGCCATGGTCCGGATCAGGTGCTGGTCGGCCGCGACGTACTTGCCGACGAGCAGGTCACCCGACTTCTTGGTGTCCTTGAAGAAGCCGTTCGTGACGAGGTAGTCCATCGCGTAGTAGTCGCTCCACGCCTCGCCCATGGAACCCGCCTGGATGTCGTTCAGCGTGGAGTTTCCTTGGGCGTCGATCACCAGGCGGTTCGACAGGCCGTGCGTGTACTCGTGGTACTCGACGTCGGCCTCCAGCGAACCGGTCGATGGCACGAAGCCGTCCTGCGCGTCCGTGGCGAACGGGACGTGGAACAGGTACATCTGCATGGTCGGCGAGAAGCCGTCCGGCGGCGTGCTCATGTTGGCGTTGTTGATGTGCCCGCCGTCGGGCATGCCGTTGTTGGTGTCCGCACCGTCCAGCGTGTTGAGCATCACCGGGTCACCGCCCTGGGCGGTGAAGTTACCGGCCGCGGGGGTGAAGCTGATCGGCGGCTTCTGCAGGTAGTCGTGGAAGTTGCTCGCGAGATAGAAGCCGTTGGTGGTGGCCTCCTCGCGGTTGTCCCGCCAGGAGCCGACGACGTTCGGGTTCCAGGTGCACACCCAGTCCTGGCAGAAGCTCGACGCCTCGGTGCCGAACGTCTTCAGGTCGAACTGGGCGCCGCCCTTGGTGCCCGGGACCGGCGTCGTCTCGCCGGGGTTGATCGCGTTGTCGTCGTTGACGTCCGAGAACGCCGTGACGGAGTTCCCTTGGAGGAACGTCGCGGTCTTCGGTAGCCAGCCCTTCTTGAAGAAGTTGACGACCTTTCGCTTGCCTCCCTGGGCGGCGCCCGGGTAATTGTCGTACACGAACGCGTCGCCGTTGGCGTCATCGGTGGTGGACCGACGGAACAGGACGCGACCGTCGGCCGCGTCGATCACGTGCTGGTAACCACCGGTCGATGTCTGGACGTACGTCGACCAGCCGGGCCGCAGGCCGGTGCGCGTGAGGAACCAGACGCGCTTGGCGAAGTCGTTGTTGCTCCAGACCGTCGTCGGCGAGGAGCCGCCGCGGTTCGCCTCGACCGAGGCGCGCGCCGGGCTGGTGCCGACGTTGCGGGCCGAGTCGGAACGGGCCTGGCTGGCCGTCACTCGAGTGGTGGTGGGAGCGGCCGCGGCCAGTCGGGCGAGCCCTGACACGGGGCTGCCCTGCACCTCGACGACGCGACCGTCGCGGGTGACCCGGACGATCAAGCCGTTGCCGAAGACCGTCGCGCCGCGGACGGCCTGGGTCCAGGACAGGCTGTGGACGCCCGAGGGGTCGACGTAGTCCTGCCGGAACCGCAGGGTCTTCAGGTCGCCCTGGTGCAGTCCGAGCGCGGAGAGGTGGCTCCGGACGTAGCGCAGGGCGATGGTCCGGGCCGGGGCCGAGGAGCGCCCGGTGAGGTACCCGTCGAGCCGGCCGAGGTCGCGGACCGTGTGAGTGAGCGAGTCCATGTCGACGACGGCCTGGCTGCCCAGACTGCGGTAGTAGACCTGGTCGGCCTTGGTGCGGTCGTTGACCTGCCGGCGGTCGGACCTCACCAGCGGCGTGCCGCTCAGCCGGCGGGCGTCGTGGTTGACAGGTGTGCGGGCGGTGGCCTCACCTCCACGCACGGCGGCCGGGCGAGCTCCACCGCCGGTGGCGGCCTGGCTCGGCAGCCCGAGCATGCTGACCGCGAGAACGGTGCTGACGAGGGCAGCAGCCGTCAGCGACTTTCTTCTGATCCGAGACACAGCGCAATCCCTTTCAGTGGTACGCCGGAGAAATGAGGGAGGCTGACACCTAAGCACCTGGGCGGCACCGTGGCCAGGGGCTCGCGCGTTCCCGGCGTCAACCGGCACGTCGGTGATGGGAGCATGACGCCATGCGTGTCGGACTGACCGGCGGGGTCGCGTCGGGCAAGAGCACGGTCTCGGCGATGCTGCGCGACCTGGGTGCCGTGGTAGTGGATGCGGACTCCCTCGCGCGTGAGGTCGTCGAGCCCGGCACGTCGGGTCTGGACGCGGTGGTGGCGGAGTTCGGGGCCGAGGTGCTGACCGAGGACGGACGGCTCGACCGGGCGAAGTTGGGGGCACTGGTGTTCGCCGACCCGACCCGACGGGCCGCGCTCGAGGCGATCGTGCATCCACTGGTTCGGGCCAGGGCCGCCGAGATCGAGCAGGCCGCGCCGGCCGGCGTCCTTGTCGTCCACGACATCCCGCTGCTCGTCGAGACCGGGCTGGCCGCGAGCTTCGACGCGGTCGTGGTGATCGACGTACCGGAAGAGGTCCAGGTCGAGCGCGCGTTGCGCGAACGCGGCTGGACCGAGCCCGAGGCCCGGGCCCGGGTCCAGGCCCAGGCTTCGCGGTCCGAACGGCTGGCGGCGGCCACCTACGTCGTCGAGAACTCCGGGACGACCGAAGACCTCCGCCAGCGTGTGGCGGAGGTCTTCGAGGAACTGACCGGTTCAGTCAGCTAGACCGGCTTCAAGCGGCCAGGTCGGGATCGCCGAGGCGACGGAGCTTCTGCAGCGCCTCGCGCTCGAGCTGGCGGACCCGCTCGGCGGAGATGCCGTGACGGGCGCCGATGTCGGCCAGCTTGTGCTGACGTCCGTCGAGCAGCCCGTAGCGGGCGCGGATGATGTCGGCGGCCCGGTCGTCGAGCTTGCCGACGAGGGCCTCGAGCCGCTCGCGCGCCTCCACGTCGAGAACCGTGTCGTCCGGACCCGGCGACGTCTCCTGGGCCATCAGGTCACCCAGCGATGTGTCTCCGTCCTCGTCGACCGGAGTGTCCAGGCTGACGTGGTCGCGGCCCCACGCCATCAGGTCGAGGACCCGGTCGATGTCCATGCCGAGCTCGGTGGCGATCTCCTGCGGCTCAGGGTCGCGGCCCAGCTGGCGCTCGAGCGTACGACGGGCCCCGCCGACCTGGTTGAGCTCCTCGACGACGTGCACGGGCAGGCGTACGACGCGCGCCTGCTGCGCGATGCCGCGGGTGATGGCCTGACGCACCCACCACGTGGCGTACGTCGAGAACTTGTAGCCCTTGGCGTAGTCGAACTTCTCGACGGCGCGGATCAGGCCGGTGTTGCCCTCCTGGATCAGGTCGAGCATGGGCATCTGCGCCCGGCCGTACTTGCGGGCGATGGACACCACGAGCCGCAGGTTCGCGTTGATGAACTGGGTGACGGCCTTCCGGCCCTCCTCGGCGAGCCACTCGAGCTCGGCCTCGGTCGCGGTCATCGGGGCCCCGCCCTTCTTGCGACCCACGCGGCCCTCGGCAAGCAGGTGCTCGGCGTACAGGCCGGCCTCGATCGTCTTGGACAGCTCGACCTCGGCGGCAGCGTCCAGCAGCGGCGTGCGAGCGATCTCGTCGAGGTACAGCCCAACGCTGTCGCGCCCCTCGATCTCGCGGGTCGCGCTGATGGTTCGTGCTGCCATGACGCCCTCCTGTGTGTGGTCCTACTCGCGGGTAGTACCCACATCGACTCCAACGCTCCAGGTGGCGGGGGGATTCCCGGTCGGGCCGTTGGGATCCTTCACCCGTCCAGACGAGTGGGAGGTTCTCGGAGTTGCGTCGCCGCGGAACTCTCAGAAAGTTCTCAGGGGTGAGCGAGGACGGGTTGCTCGGACGAAGTCCGGGCAGCTCACCGCAGCGAACGCCGCGGCGAGCTTGCTCGCTAGGTGAGCGAGGACGGGCCGCAGCGAAGGCCGCGGCGAGCTTGCCCGCTAGGCGAGCGGCACGACGTCGGCCAGGCCCATCCGGTCGAGCATCCAGGCCTGGATGAACGCCCGGTCGTGCCAGGAGCGGTAGCGGCCGGACACGCCTCCGTGGCCGGCCGACATCTCGGTCTTCAGCAACACGTCGGGCCGACGCTGCTCATCGGGCGCCGTCGCCCGCAGCCGGGCGACCCACTTGGCGGGCTCGACGTACAGAACTCGGGTGTCGTTGACCGACGTCGTGGCCAGGATCGGTGGGTAGTCCTGCGGCCCGACGTTCTCGTACGGCGCATAGCCGGCGAGGTAGTCGTAGGTCTCCGGGTCGGCCTCGGGGTTGCCCCACTCGTCGTACTCGGTGACGGTGAGCGGGAGGCTCGCGTCGAGCATCGAGGTGAGGGCGTCGACGAAGGGGACCTCGGCCACGAGCCCGCCGAACAGGGCGGGATGCTCGTTGGCCACCACGCCGATCAGCAGCCCGCCGGCCGAGCCGCCCTCGGCGACCACCGTGTCCGGGGTGGTCCATCCGGTGTCGACGAGGTGCTGCGCGCAGGCGGCGAAGTCGGAGAACGTGTGGCGCTTGTGCAGCAGCTTGCCGTCGTCGTACCACCGGCGGCCCATCTCGCCGCCGCCGCGGACATGGGCAATCGCCACCCCGGCGCCGCGGTCGAGCAGCGACATCCAGGGGACCGAGAATCCCGGGTCGATCGAGATCTCGTAGGCGCCGTACCCGTACAGCAGCAACGGGATCGGGCGCTCCTTGCCCTCGTCTCCACGCACCCCTCTGCGGCAGACCAGCGAGATCGGCACGCGCTCCCCGTCGTCGGCGGTCGCCCACAGCCGGTGCTCCTCGTACGCCGCGGGGTCGTGGCCGCGGACCGGCTGCTGCTTGAGGAGCGTCAGCTCGCGGCGACGTACGTCGTAGTCGTACACGGAGGCCGGCACCGACAAGGAGGTGTAGTGCACACGGACGGTCGGCTGGTGGAACTGCGCGCCACCCCCGCCGCCCACCGTGTAGACCTCCTGAGGGAACTCCATCAGGTAGTCGTCGCCGGGGCCCTCGTCACCGAGCTCGATGATCCGGAGCTGGGTGAGCCCGCCGCTTCGCTGGTGGACGACCAGGTGGCCGGCGAAGGCCGCGACGTCGTCGAGCCGCACGTGCTCGTCGTACGGGATGAGCGGCGTCCAGCCGGACGGAGGCGTGGCCGCGATCGGACAGCTCCCGATCTCGAAGTCGGCGCCCGTGTGGTTGTGCTGCACGAGGAAGAGGTCCTCACCGGCGATCACGGCGTGCTCGAGGCCGTACTGCAGGCCCTCCTCGCGCGGATGGAACACGACCCACTCCGCGTCCGGGTCCGTGCAGTCGAGATAGATGTTCTCGGTGGTGTTCTTGGACGCCGTGGCGATCACCAGGAACCGCTGGGTGCGGCTCCGGCCGATGCCGACCCAGAACCGCTCGTCGGTCTCGTGGAACACCAGCTCGTCGTCGTCCGTCGAGCCGACCCGGTGCCGCCACACCTTGTCCCGGCGCCAGGCCTCGTCGACCGTGCAGTAGTAGAGATCGCGTCCGTCGGGGCTCCAGACGCCGCCACCCAGGACGTCCTCGATCCGGTCCGGGAGCAGCTCACCGGTGGTCAGGTCCTTGACCTCGAGCACGAAGCGCTCGTTGCCCACGGTGTCGGTCGAGTAGGCGAGCCGGGTGCCGTCGGGGCTGACGGTCACGCCGCCCACGCTGTAGAAGTCGTGGCCCTCCGCCAGGGCGTCGTGGTCCAGCAGCAGCTCCTCGCCGGCCACGGCGGGCTGGTCCGGGCCGGCGTCCTCGTCCGGAGACGGCGGCGTCCAGTCGTCCTCGTCGCGCACCCTCACCCGGCAGGAGGCGCCGTACTCGCGACCCTCGAAGGACCGGCTGTAGTACCACCAGCCGCGGTTGCGGGAGGGCACCGACAGGTCGGTCTCCTTGGTGCGCGCCTTGATCTCGCCGTAGATCGCCTCGCGCAGGCCGGCCAGGTGGTCGGTGCTCGCAGCGGTCCACGCGTTCTCGGCCTCGAGGTACGCCGTGACCTCCGGAGACCCTTTGGCCCGCAGCCAGTCGTACTCATCGGTGCGGGTGCGTCCGTGGTGCTCGGTCGTGACCGGCTGCCGGTCGGCGACCGGTGGCGCCTGGGGCGCGTCCGCGGCGGAGCTCGTCATGATGCGGACCCTAACGGCTGGTCCCGCACGCGCCGTGGCGAACCAGCAGCACTAGCATCGCGACGTGCTCCAGCTCCGCGATGTTCGCGCCGACCCCGACCGAACGACTGCGGCCGTGTCGCGGATGGCCGCGCGACGCGTCGCCACCCGTTTCGTCGATCCGAACGATGCGCGCACCCAGGCCGAAGAGGTCGTCGAGCGGAAGGCGGACATCTCCTCGTGGGTCGATGTCGTCGACGGTGACGACGTCGTCGGTGGGCTGTGGCTGGGGTCCGAGGCCGAGGAGCTCGTGGTGTACGACGTGACGCTCGAACGCACGACGGATGCTCCGGAGCTCCTGTCGGCGCTGATCGAGCGGGCACGCGGCCAAGGTGCCCGGATGGTCGGCATCGGCGTCGCCCCGGACGACTCCGTGCAGCAGACGATCGGCTCCCTGCCCGGGCTCCGAGTCCGGGCCACGAACATGGTGCTGCCGCTCGACCGCCCGATCGCCGACCCGTCGCCGTTGGTGCTGCATCCGATGACCGCCGAGGAGTTCGACGTCTGGTCGGACGGAGAAGTGGAGGGCTACGCCCAGGAGCTCGCGTCCACGGGCCTCTCTCCCGAGCAGGCGCTCGAGCGCAGCCGTACCCAGATGGGCGAGCTGATCCCGGCCGGTCTGGAGTCGCCCGGCATGGAGTTCCTCGTGGCGCGCGTGGGCAACCAGGTCGTCGGCGACCTGTGGCTCAGCACCGACGAGGCGATGGCGTTCGTCTACAACATCGAGGTGCGGTCCGACCAGCGCCGGCGCGGTTACGGGGCCGCGATCATGAACGCCGCGGCCGTGCACTGCCGGGACGCCGGCCACCCCTACCTCGGTCTCAACGTGTTCGCCCACAACCCGAACGCCCGGGCGCTCTACGACAAGCTGGGCTATCGGGTGACCCTCGACTACCGGGCCCTCGACATCCCCGATGCCGACTGAGCCGTCGCCCCACGTCGATCTCAACGCCGACCTGGGCGAGGAGGTCACCGACGACGCCGGACTGCTCGCCGTGATCACGTCGGCGAACGTGGCGTGCGGCTTCCACGCGGGCACGCCTGCGATCATGCGCACCGTCTGCGCCGAGGCGGCCCGGCTGGGCGTGACGGTCGGGGCGCAGGTGTCGTACCGGGACCGCGAGAAATTCGGACGGGTGGCGCTCGACGTGCCGCACGACCTGCTCCGGGACCAGGTCGCCGAGCAGGTCGCCCTGCTGTCGGACCTCGCCGCGGGGGAGGGGACGCGGGTGTCCTACGTGAAGCCGCATGGCGCGCTCTACCACCGGGTCACCGACGACGCGGAGCAGGCGGACGCGGTGCTGGCCGGGTCGGGGGAGCTGGCCGTGCTGGGGTTCCCCGGATCACGGCTGCTCGCCCTCGCCGCGGCGGCCGGGCGCGCGACGTACGAGGAGGGGTTCCCGGACCGCGGCTACGCCCAGGGTCGGCTGATCGACCGGAGCCTCCCGGGGGCTCTCCTCGACAGTGAGGAGGAGGTCGCGGCCCAGGCCGTGCGGTTGGCGCCGGGGGTCGCGTCGCTGTGCGTGCACGGTGACTCGCCCGGTGCGGTCGCCCACGCGCACGCCGTACGACGGGCCCTCGAGGCTGCGTCGTACACCGTCGCGGCATTCGTCGACTGACCGGACTTCTCCACAGACCGAGGGGTCGTTCTGTGGAGGATGGGCCCGCTTCTGTGGAGGAGCAAGGGCGGTCTGTGGAGGACACGCCGAGCGCCGAGATTTGTCCCGAAATCTCCTCGCGAACCCCTTGCGCGCGGGGTGTCGCGGGGCATAGAACTCTCACTACCAACCCGCCGCTTGCGGTGGGAAGGAGCGGAGAAGAAGGAAGATCCAGATCGCGAGCTTGCTCGCGGCGCCGGCCGGTGGCGGCAGGCGGGGTCGGAGTGCTTGTCCGGGATCGGGCGCCACCGCGCGATCATCGAGGGGCTCTTGGTGCTCATACCATCGAGAGCCCCTCACCTATTTCTGACCAGTGCCGGAACCCCACCGGCCGATCGGCCGTCAGACCGCCATGAAGAGGCACCTGGTTCCGCTTCTGGCCGGCGCGGCTGTGCTCCTCGCCGGCTGCGGTTCGGTCGGCAACCTTGGCGCGGACGGCACCGACGGCTCGCCCGAGCCGGCACCCAGCGCTCCGGATCCGCACCCGATCGATGGCCCGTGGCCGGCGTACGACGTCGCGGACTACACCTACACCCTGCGGGTGGACTGCTTCTGCGCCGACGGCGGTGTTCCGGTCGTGGTCACCGTCCGGGTCGGGAAGGCGATCGACGCCGTGTACGCCCACACGGGAAGAGGCCACGCAGCCGGCGACTCTGCCGGTGACTGGATGCGGGTGAGCATCAACGACGTCATCGACGCCGCCAACACCGAGAACGCCTACCAGGTGCGGGTGAGGTGGCCGGAGGGCCAGGACTATCCCGCATCCGTGTGGGTCGACCGGGACGCGAACGCCGCCGACGAGGAGATCGGTTACTCGATCCGAAACGTCAGTCCCGCCTGATCTTCCGCAGCACGTTGTCGAGCGCCTTTCCCTTCGCGAGCTCTCGGCGAGCTTGTCGAGGTAGCGGATCCTCTGCGCGAGGGGATCGTAGGCAGCGCTCGGCGCTCATGAGGGAAGTGCCGCCAGGTGCCCTCGGAGATCACATCGACGGTGCCGTCTGTCACCTTGATGGCGGTGTCGTCGTCGATCGCGTACGCCGGACCGGGAAGGCCGGCCGCCCACACCTCGGCGTCGGCCATCAGGTTCTCGGGCGGCATGCCCAGGTGCGGGAAGATCGAGAAGTCGACGACCCCCAGCGCGCTGTCATCCCCGCCGGTGGGCGGCTTCCACCGCTCGTCGAGACCGCCTCTGAACAGCGACTGGCGCAGCTCAAGCGACTGTACGTGAGGCCCGAGACCGGGACGCTGGTCGCAGCCGACGCACGGTCCCGCTGCTTCCCCGACGGACTCGGCTCCCTGATCCGATTGCGCGACCAGTTCTGCCGCACCCCCTGGTGCGACGCCCCGATCCGACACCACGACCACGCCGAACGCGCGGCCCAAGACGGTGAAACCAGCCAGGAGAACGGCCAGGGGCTCTGCGAGGCCCGCAACCACGCCACAGAGACCTGCGGTTGGCGGGTTCGGCCCTCACCCGGCGACCGTCACACGCTGGAGATCACCACGCCGAGCGGACGGGTCTACGACTCGACCGCACCACCTTCAGCACGCTGGCGGCCCGACATCTCCTACCCGCGCGTGCTCGTCGCCTGAGCACGTCGCGGCTGGGCGAGGAAGATATCAACCATGCAGGTCCTTTCCGTCGGCCGGAACGCCGTCCTGGTCGAGGTCGACTCGACGGAGCACGCGGTTTCGCTCGCGACCTGGGCACGTGGGCACGGGCTGGCGCGTGAGGTGGTCCCCGGAGCGTGCTCCGTCCTCCTCGACGGACTCGGAGACCGGGACGGCCTGGCCGGCGCTCTGTCGGACTGGAGTCCGGGCGCAACGGGAGTCGGACCAGAGGTCGAGCTGGCGGTGACCTACGACGGACCCGACCTCGAGGCCGTCGCCGAGGCGTGGGGATGCCCGGTTGAGGAGGTGCCCGCCCAGCACCGGGCCGCGGCGTTCGTCTCGGCGTTCTGCGGCTTCGCGCCGGGGTTCGCCTATTTGTCCGGTCTCGAGGCGGAGGTCCCGCGGCTCGCGACGCCCCGCACCCGGGTGCCCGCGGGCTCGGTCGCGGTGGCGGGGACCTGGTGCGGGGTCTATCCGACCGACTCACCGGGAGGCTGGCAGATCATCGGTCACACCGACGCCGACCTCTGGGACACCGATCGCGCGCACCCGGCCCTGCTGGCACCGGGCACCCGGGTGCGGTTCGTCACGACATGACGCTCAACGTCCGGGCAGTCGGTCCCTCGGTCCTCGTGCAGGACCTGGGCCGTCCGGGCTGGGCGCACCTCGGTGTCCCGAGGTCTGGTGCCCTCGACCCGCCGGCCGCATCGCTCGCGAACCGGCTTGTCGGCAACGAGCCGGAGGCCGCGTGCCTGGAGGTGCTGCTCGGCGGACTGGCCCTCACCACCGACGAGGCGTGCTGGGCCGCGGTCACCGGCGCGCCCTGCGACGTCACCGTCGACGGCCGGTCGCGCGAGTTCGCTGCGCCGGTGCGACTGACGGCCGGGAGCGAGCTCCGGCTGGGAACGCCGTCCAGCAGCCTGCGGTCCTACGTCGCGGTCGCCGGCGGGATCGAGGTCGAACACGTGCTGGGCTCGCGATCAAGCGACACCCTGGGCCATCTCGGGCCGCCGCCGGTGACGGCAGGGGACAGGCTCGACGTCGGATCACCGACCGGCTCGCCGGCGGCGGCCGACACGCCGCGTCCGCTGGTCGCCGGCCCGCTCCGCATCAGTCCGGGACCGCGTGCCGACCGCGTCGAGGGGGACGCGATCGACCTGCTCTGCCAGACGTCGTACGTCGTCTCCACAAGCGCCGACCGGATCGGCATGCGACTCCGAGGCGAGCCGCTGCCGCTCCTGACGGCGGCTGAGCTGCCCAGCGAGGGGATGGTGCTCGGGGCGGTGCAGGTGCCACCCGACGGGCGGCCGGTGGTGTTCCTCGCGGACCACCCGACCACGGGCGGCTACCCGGTCGTGGCCGTCGTCGACGAGCGCGACCTGTGGCAGTGCGCGCAGCTGCGACCGGGCGAGCCGGTCAGGTTCACCCGGGGTCGTTGAGCCGGCTCACCCGCGCCGGCGCTTCAGCTCGTCGACCACGGCCGGCACGACCTCGTGCATGTCGCCGATGACCGCGTAGTGCGCCTTGGTGACCATCGGTGCCTCGGCGTCGGTGTTGATCGCGAGGATCGTCTTGGAGCTGGAGCAGCCGGCCCAGTGCTGGATGGCACCGCTGATGCCGCACGGGACGTACAGCTCCGGCGAGATCCGGCTGCCGGTCTGGCCGACCTGCTCGTGGTGGGGGCGCCAGCCGAGGCTGGTGACCACCCGGGAGACGCCGAGCGCTCCGTCGAGGAGGTCGGCGAGCTCGATGACGTGGTCGAAGCCGCCGGGACCGCCCGCGCCGCGACCGGCGCCGACCACGACCCGGGCCGTGGTCAGGGCCCCGGGACCTTCCTCCTTGGTCTCGCCACGAGCGGTCACCCGGGCGACCAGATCGGCCTCGGCGACCGGCGGGCTCTCCTCGTGCCAGGTCGGAGACGTCGGGGTGTCGGCCGGTGTAGCGACCCACGAGTGGCCGGCCACGGTGAACACGGCGGGACGCCGGGCGAGTCGCATCTCCTCCAGCGCGGCACCGCCGGCCACCTGTCGGGTCACCGCGAACGGCGAGAGCCCCGAGAAGGACAGGACGTTGGCGGCCATCGGGACGTCGAGGCGAGCCGCGAGGTGGGCGATCACCTCGTTGCCCCGGGGACTCCCGGCCGCGGCCACGACGACGCAACCGGTGCGTTCGCGGATGTCCTGGAGGGCCGAGGCCCAGGCGGCGCCCGAGTACGCGTCGTACGACGAGCCGCTGACGTGGTGCACGTCGTTCACGCCGTGGGCCGCCAGCTGGTCCCTGACCGCATCGGGCACGTCGCCGATCAGCGCCGCCCGGATGGCGATGCCGCCTCCGGCGGCGGACAGGGAGCGGGCGAACGCGACGGTCTCGAGGGAGATGTCGGTGACGCCCGCTGCGTCACACTCCAGCCAGACCAGGATCATCAGCGGACCCCCAGCTTCTCGAAGAGGTCGACCACTGCCGCCGCGGCCTCCGGGCCTTCCCCGAGGATCTCGACGCTGCTGGGGGAGGGCGGCGGGAGCGTGAGCTGAACCCGCTCGGACCCGACCGGGTCGGCGGACGGCGAGCGCTCCTCGATCTCGACCTTCTTGGCCGCCATCCGTCCCTTCAGGCTCGGGTACCGCGGCTCGACGCCGCCCTCGAGGATCGTGGCCACCATCGGGGTCGGCACCGAGTAGGTCTCGGCTCCGTCCGGGCCGTCCACGTGAGCGGACACCATGCCGTCGACGACCTCGAGGGTCGAGACCCCGTTCACCACGGGCAGGCCGAGCGCGTACGCGAGCCGGATCCCGACCTGGAAGTCGCCGGTGTCCGCGGCGTCGTTGCCGAGCAGGACCAGGTCGTAGCCGCGGCCCTCGTCGCCGTGCGCCTTCACGACGGCCGCGATCTCCCGCGCGACGTCCGTGGGCCCGAACGCGACCGCGTCGGCCACGACGTGCACGGCGGCGGTGCAGCCGACGGCCAGCGCGTTGCGGAGCTGCTCGGCCGACTCGCTGGGTCCGAGACTCAGCGCGGTGGCCACTCCGCCGGTCGCCTCGGCCAGTCGTACGGCGAGCTCGATCGCGCACTCTTCGTGAGGGCTGACCGTGTACCCGGCCATGCGTCCGTCGACCGCCTGCTGGTCTGGGGTGAGGACCACCTGGCTCGACGAGTCGGGCACCCGCTTGACGCACACGAGCACCCGCGGTCCTTCGTCGGTCACCTCAGGCTCCCTTGATCCGCTCGTTGGCGGGGTCGAGCAACGGCGTCGCGTCGACCGACCCGACCGTGACCGGGTACAGCTCCTCCATATAGGAGACCGCGAGCTGGTTGCCGACGACCGCCTCGTCGGGCGGCAGGTAGGCCATCAGCACGTGCTTGCCCAGCGACGGGCCGGAGCAGGCGGACGTGACATAGGGATGGTGCCCGTGCCCGTCGGTCAGGGTGCCGCCGTCGCGGGTCAGGATCGGCTCGCCGCCGAGCATGTAGCGCTTCACGCCGCTGGCCGAGGTGTGGTCGTCGACGGTCATCGTGCAGAGCACCGTGAGGGGTGCCTCCTCGCGCTGGGCCAGGTACGCCTCCTTGCCCACGAAGTCGGCGGCCTTCACCTTGGGTCGCTGCATGGCCGCCTCGACGATCGTGCGCTCGCCGTCGAGCTCGGCGCCGTACGCGCGGTAGCCCTTCTCTATCCGGCCGGTGGCGCCGTAGACCCCGATGCCCACCGGGACCGTCCCGTGGGAGCCCCGGGTGTCGACCAACGCGCTCCAGACGGCGGCCGCGTCGTCCATGGCGACGTAGAGCTCCCAGCCGAGCTCGCCGACGTAGGAGATCCGGGACGCCAGGACCGGCACCCCGGCCAGCTGGATCTCGCGACAGGTCAGGAAGCCGAAGGCGTCGTGGGAGAGGTCCACGTCGGTGAGGGTCGACGCGATCGCCCGTGCCTGGGGTCCCCACAGGCCGATCGTGGAGATCTCGTCGGTGCGGTCGGTCAGAGTCGTGGCCCCGTCGTCGGTCAGGTGGTCGGTGAACCACTTGCGGTCCGCCATCCCGTGGGCACCACCGGTCACGACCCGGAAGTGGTCCTCGCCGAGCCGCATCACCGTCAGGTCGGAGCGGAAGCCGCCCGCCGAGTCGAGCACGGGGGTGTAGACGACCCGCCCCACCGGTACGTCGCACTGCGCGACGCAGGTGCGCTGCACCGAGTCGAGTGCGCCCGGGCCTTCGATGTCGAGGACCTGGAACGCGCTGAGGTCGATCACTCCGGCGGCCTCGCGCATGCGCAGGTGTTCGGCGTTGATGATCGGGCTCCACCAGCGCGAGTCCCACTCGTGCTCGCGGGGCATGACCTTGTCGCCGTACTCGTCGAGGAGGAACGCGTTCGACTCGTACCAGAACGGACGCTCCCAGCCGGCGGTCTCGAAGAACATCGCGCCGAGCTTGACCTGCGAGTCCCACATGGGGGAGCGGCGCTGGTCACGATCGGACTCGTACTGCTCGGCGGGGTGGATGATCCCGTAGGTCTTGATGAACGACTCGGTGGTGCGCAGCCGGGTGTGCTCGCGCCGCAACTGGTGGGGATGGAACCGCGCGATGTCGCTGTGGTTCACGTCGATCTCGCTCTGCCCGTGAGTCATCCACTCGGCGACCGCGCGGCCGACGCCGGGACCCTCCTTGATCCAGACGGCGGCGGCCGTCCAGAGCCCTCGCACGTTGCTCTCCCCGAGGATCGGCAGTCCGTCGCAGGTCAGGGAGAGCAGCCCGTTGATGGCGTAGCGGATCTCCGCACCCTCGGCACCGAGCAGGTCGGGCATCAGCTCGTAGGCCTGCTCGAGCTGCGGGTCGAAGTCGTCGCTGGTGAACGGCAGCTCGGTCGGGGAGAGCTTGGCCTGGTCGATCGACGGGATGTCCTCGGGCTCCACCAGGATCGCGCGGTGGGCGTACGACCCGACCTCCATGTCGGCGCCGTGCTGCCGTTCGTAGCAGAAGGTGTCCATGTCGCGCACGATCGGGAACGAGATCTCGCCCTCGCGCTCGGCGAGCTGCGGGCAGGGTCCGACGCTGATCATCTGGTGCACGGCCGGGGTGAGGGGGATGCTCACGCCCGCCATGTCGCCGATCTTCGGGCTCCAGACGCCGGCGGCGATGACCACCGCCTCCGCCTCGATGTCGCCGCCGGAGGTGTGGACGGTGGTGATCCGTCCGTGCTCCACACCCAACCCGGTGACCTCGACGTTGGGGACGACGGTCAGCGCGCCCAGCTCCAGCGCGCGCTCGCGCATGATCGTGCCCGCCCGCAGGGAGTCGACGACGCCGACGCCGGGCTGCCAGAGGGCTCCGATGATCTGGTCCTTCTCCAGGAAGGGCACCTTCTCCTGGACGAACTCCGGGCTGACCAGCTCGGCCTCGATGCCCCAGGCCTTGGCCGACGACATCCTCCGGCGCAGCTCCTCCATCCGCTCCTCGGTGCGGGCGACCTCGAACCCGCCCGACTGCGTGAACACGCCCATCTCCTGGTACTGCCGGACCGAGTCCAGCGTCAGATCGGTGATCTCGCGGGAGTGGTCGGTCAGGAAGATGAAGTTGGACGCGTGGCCGGTGGAGCCGCCCGGGTTGGGCAGCGCACCCTTGTCGATCTGCACGATGTCGCGCCAGCCGAGCCGGGCCAGGTGGTAGACGAGGCTGTTGCCGACGATTCCGGCGCCGATCACCACGGCGCGCGCGTGACCAGGGACCTCTGCCATGGGCGGTTACTCCTCATACGCTTGATTCGGGGGTGTTGCGTACCACGCACCAACGTGCGCGATAGGGAACAAAGTCAGGGTGATCCGTGGGTCTGCCCGCTGTCAAGGGGCGCGCCGGAACTCAGGCCGGCCCGCGCCAGGCGGTCAGCGCCGGATCGTCGGCGACCAGGGACCGCACCGGACCGGGCTGCGTCTCCGCCGTCTCGAACCGCACCGTGACGATGCCGCGTCCGGCGCCCCAGACCCAGCCGCGGCCGAGCTCCTGGTGCACGACGTCCATGCCCGGCACCCAGGTACGGAGGTCGGGGAGGTCGGGGAGCGCTTCGACCGGTACGTCGTCCTCCTCGGGGTGCTCCTCGCCGAACAGGTCGTCCTGGATCCAGTCGGCCAGGCCGGACACGCCGACTCCGAGCAGACGCACACCGCCGGTGAGGTCGAGCTCGCCGAGCAATCCGCGGGCCAGCCGGGCGATCGTCGGCCCGGCGTCGGTCGGAGCGTCGCGGGTGGTCGATCTGGACAAGGTCGTGAAGTCGTGGAGGCGGACCTTGAGCGTGATGGTGCGCCCGGACAGCCCGCTCGTGCGCAGCCGCTCGGCGACGTTCAGCGCCTGCCTGCTGACGAGCCCTTCCATCAGCCGCCGGTCGGTGAGGTCGGTGTCGTAGGTGCCCTCGACGCTGACCGACTTGGTCTCACGCTCGGGGACGACGGGGCGGTCGTCCTCCGCCCGGGCGAAGAGGTGGAGGCCGTGACCGTGGGCCTTGCCGAGCAGCCGGACCAGCTCGTCCTCACTGACCCGCTCCAGGTCGGCGACGGTGGTGATGCCCGCGCGCCGTAGTCGTTCCGCGGTGGCCGGCCCAACGCCGGGGATCACCGTGACGTGCATGGGGCGCAGGAGCTCCTGTTCTGCACCGGCGCTGACCAGGACCAGGCCGTCGGGCTTGTCCAGGTCGCTGGCGACCTTGGCGATGAACTTCGAGGTGCCGAGACCGACCGACGCGGTCAGCCCGCCGGTGACGACGCGGACCCGCTCACGCACGTCCTCGGCGAGGGCACGCACGCTGTCGTCGTCGTACGACGAGAGGCCGGCGGCGGCGAGGTCGACGAACGCCTCGTCGAGGGAGAGGGGCTCGACCAGGGGAGAGACGTCGCGGAGCACCTCCATCACCTTCACGCTGCTCTCACGGTAGGCCTGGAAGCGCGGGTTCAGGAACGCCGCGTGGGGGCAGCGCGACCGGGCCTCGCGGGTGGACATCGCCGAGCGCACGCCGTACCTGCGGGCCTCGTACGACGCGGTGCTCACCACCCCGCGGCCCCCGATGCCGCCGACCACCACGGGCTTGCCGCGCAGCGACGGCTTGTCGCGCTGCTCGACGGAGGCGAAGAAGGCGTCGAGGTCCAGGTGCATCACCGAGGCCTCCTGACGCATGGTCGCAACCTATCCCCGACGTCCGACAGCCACCCACGGCGTGGTCGCGAGCCCGCTTGGGATCCACAAGCACCGGCCCGGGCCGCGGCCTCCACAGGCCGGCCGCGTGCCCGTCGTCGGCGTCGGCCCGCGCGGGCAACGTCGTGCCATGACCACCGTGCTGACCGCCAGCGGCCCCGAGGACCTCCTCGCGGCCGTGCCCGTCGTCCTCGGCTTCCACCCGCAGGAGTCGCTCGTGATGCTGACCTTCGGCGCGGTGCGGAGCTTCCATGCGCGCCTCGACCTTCCACCCTCGGCCGACGACGCCGCCCTGGCCGAGGTGATCGAGGTGCTGGTGGCACCGAGCCGGACGCATCAGGTCGACCACGTGGCGTTCGTCGTCTACTCCGGTGCCGCAGCGGTGGCGGGTCGGCTCGCAGCGGCGCTGGTGCCCGCGTTCGTCGCCGAGGGCATCGGCGTCGTCGACGTGCTGCGTGCCCACGACGGAGCCTGGTGCAGCGTGCCTGTCCGAGCCGGGGCCACCGAGCCACCGATGGTTCCGTACGACGACGCGTGCCACCCCTTCACGGCGGAGGCCGTCTTCGCGGGACGCGTCACGCACGCCAGCCGCGCGGAGCTGCGGGCGACGGTGGCTCCCGTCGCGGGTCAGCGGACGCGGTGGGGTCGGCTGATCGAGAGCCTGCCGGAGCCCGGGCCGGCGGACGTCACGCCGGTCGGCGAGCTGGTCACCGGCTGGGTCGACCGGGGCGAGCCGCCCGACGACGACGGGGCGGCTCGCGTGCTCGGGGCCATCACCCGGATCGAGGTCCGCGACGCGGCGCTGTACGCCGTGACGCGCGAGACCGCTCACGACCATCTACGTGTCTGGGCCGCGCTGCTGCGCGGTGCCCCCGATCCGCAGGTGCCCGACACCGCCGCGGTGACCGCGTTCTGTGCCTGGATGTCCGGGGACGGCGCCCTGGCGTGGTGCGCGCTCGACCGGTGCTTCGACGTGGATCCCGAGCACCCGCTGGGCACGTGTCTCGCCGAGTGCCTGGTGCGGGCCGTGCCACCGGCCGCATGGGAGGAGGTGGTGGACAGCGCCTGAGCTCGCGCGCTTCCCAGGGCGTGGGGGCGCCCCTAGTGTGACCGCATGGGGGAGGACGTCGACGCACAAGAGTTCTCTCGGGCCGACCGCACGCGCTATCGCGAGAAGGTCCACCGCTGCCTCGACGTGTTCGAGCGGATGCTCAGCGAGCACCAGTTCCACACCGACGACCCGATGACCGGCCTGGAGGTCGAGCTCAACCTCGTGGACGAGCAGGGCGACCCGGCGCTGAAGAACGCGGAGGCACTGGCGGCGATCGCGGACCCGGCGTTCCAGACCGAGCTCGGCCAGTTCAACATCGAGATCAACGTGCCGCCGGCCCGGTTACGCGACTCCGGGCTCAAGACGTTCGAGGAGAACCTGCGGCGGTCGCTGAACGACGCGGAGGCACGGTCGTCCGCGGTCGGCGCCCACCAGGTGATGATCGGGATCCTGCCGACCCTCGCCCCCGGGCACCTGAGCCCGTCGCACATGAGTGCCAACCCGCGGTACCGGTTGCTCAGCGAGCAGATCCTCTCCGCGCGCGGAGAGGACATTCGGATCGACATCACGGGGCCGGAGCGGCTGATCACGACCGCCGACTCGATCCTGCCGGAGGGCGCCTGCACCAGCACGCAGTTCCACGTGCAGACGTCGCCCGACCAGTTCGCGGCGTACTGGAACGCCTCGCAGGTCGTGTCGTCGGTGCAGCTCGCGGTGGGGGCGAACTCGCCGTACTGCCTGGGCAAGGAGCTGTGGCACGAGACGCGGATCCCGCTGTTCGAGCAAGCGGCGGACACCCGCAGCGAGGAGCTCAAGGCGCAAGGCGTGCGGCCGCGAGTGTGGTTCGGCGAGCGCTGGATCAACTCGGTCTTCGACCTGTTCGAGGAGAACGTGCGCTACTTCCCGGCGCTGCTCCCGATCACCACGGAGGAGGATCCCGTGGCCGTGCTCGAGGAGGGCGGCACCCCGACCCTGGGCGAGCTGCGCCTGCACAACGGCACCATCTACCGCTGGAACCGGCCGATCTACGACATCAACGACGCCACGCCCCACCTGCGCGTGGAGAACCGTGTCCTGCCGGCAGGACCGACGGTCGCGGACCTGATCGCCAACGCGGCGTTCTACTTCGGCCTGGTCCGGAACCTCGCCGAGAGCGACCGCCCGCTGTGGTCGCAGATGTCGTTCCAGGCGGCCGAGGAGAACTTCGAGACGGCGGCCGAGGACGGGATCGACGCCACGATCTACTGGCCCGGTCTCGGCGAGGTGAAGGCGACCGAGCTGGTGCTCCGACGGCTGCTGCCGATGGCGCACGCCGGGCTGGAGTCGTGGGGCGTCGGAGCCGACGAACGTGATCGTCTGCTGGGCATGATCGAGCAGCGCTGCCTGCTGGGCGTGAACGGGGCGAGCTGGTTCGTCGACCGGATGCACCGGCGGACCGGGGAGGACCGGTACGACGTACTCCGGGCGACCCTGCTGGAGTACCGCGACCGCATGCACACCAACGAGCCCGTCCACACCTGGGACTGAGCTCGACGGTCAGCCGCGCCGGGATCGCTGCCGGATCCGCTTCCACTCCTGACGCAGGCCCGAGCGTGGGTCGGTCCAGCCGTGCCGGGTGACCACGACGTACGCAACGTCGATCCCGCGCTCGGCGGCCGCGGCCAGCGTCGGTCCGAGCCAGGCCGCGTCGGCGTCCTGCAGCGTGAGTGGGCCGGACCGTGTCACCCACACCCACGGCGGGTCCCGGCGGGCCCGGAGCACCGCGCCCACGATCTCCGTGCGGAGCCCGTGGTCCCAGCCGGGGTCGTCGGCCACGGTCGTGACCTCGCCGCCCGGAAGGCCCACGTGCAGGGTCGCCGGCACGTGTCGTCGGTGGTCGGCGGTGGCGAGCGCGAGCACCGCCGTTCGCAGCAGACGCCGCTCGGCGAACTCGAGAGGGGCGAGCAGGACCGGCATCCCGTCAGCCTGCCCGACCTACTCCGATCGGCCGGGTCGTCCTCCACAAGGAACGCCGGCGCCGGGCCCGCGACCGTGGGATAGGTTGCCGTGGGTACGGGCCCGGGGGACGTCTCGACGGACGCGGAGGAGGGACCATGGGAGCGGTGGTCGTGGGCTACGTGCCCAAGCCCGAGGGCGAGGCTGCGGTCGACCAGGGGATCGTCGAGGCGAAGCTCCGGGGCGCCGCGCTGATCGTGGTGAACTCCCATCGCGGCGGCCGTGAGTACGACGGCGCGACCTCGGTCCGCTCCGAGAGCGACCTGTCCACCCTCGAGGCGAAGCTCCAGGCCTCCGGACTCGAGTACGACGTGCGCCAGCTGGTCCGCGGCTTCGAGCCCGCGGAGGACCTGATCGGGATCGCCGAGGACAGCGATGCCGACCTGATCGTGATCGGCCTGCGCCGGCGCACCCCGGTCGGCAAGCTGATCCTCGGCAGCAACGCCCAGCGCATCCTGCTCGACGCCCCCTGCCCGGTGCTCGCGGTCAAGGTGGGCTGATCGCCGACCCGTCGTCGGTCGAGATCCCCACCGAACTGCTCCTGATCGGTGGCCGTTCAGGTGTGGGCAAGTCGAGATGGGATGAGTGAGTCGGATCGGGAGCGATCACGTCGGGTGCGCGCTCTGTCTCCGGGTCTTGCACGTGTTGGACGAACGTTCGATCAACGGGCAGGTCGGTGCCGAGGATTGGCTGACGTCGCCTCCTCACCGGCCGGCGCGGACCGGGTCCGAGGCGGCCGGTGCACGATCCGGGACGTGCGTGCTTGGGGCAGGATGGCCCCATGACCATCCACATCACCGGCGACGCCCACGCCGACGAGGTGCTCAGCGACAGCCCGTTCGCCCTGCTCGTGGGGATGATGCTCGACCAGCAGTACCCCATGGAGCACGCGTTCCGCGGACCGGCGAAGGTGCTGGACCGGTTCGGCAGCATCGAGCCGGCCACGATCGCGGCCGCCGATCCGGCCGAGTTCAAGGCTCTGTGCTCGACGCCGCCGGCGATCCATCGGTTCCCGGGATCCATGGCCGAGCGGCTGCAGACGCTGGCGGCGATCATGGAGGAGAAGTACGGCGGCCACACCGAAAGGCTGTGGACCGAGGCCACCTCGGGGGCCGACCTGCTGAAGCGGGTGATGGAGCTGCCCGGGTTCGGCAAGCAGAAGGCCCAGATCTTCACCGCGCTCCTGGCCAAGCAGCTCGACGTACGGCCGGACGGCTGGGAGAAGGCCGTGGGGGACTACGCACTCGAGGGATACCGCTCGGTGGCCGACGTGACCGACACCGCGTCCCTCCAGAAGGTCCGCGACTACAAGCAGCAGAAGAAGGCTGAGGTCAAGGCGCAAGCCCTCTGACCTGCATGTTCATCCATCGGAGGCCTCCTGAGTCCGCAGAGAGTCCGCAAGTGGGCTCAGGGCTGCGTCGATGACATCCCGTGTCCGGTCGTCGTCGCCGGGCCACAGGTGCGCGTAGGTGTTCAGCGTGATGACCGCGGTGGCGTGCCCGAGTCGGTGCTGGACCTGCTTGACCGAGGCGCCGCCGGCGGATGAGGGCCGAGGCGTAGAAGTGCCGTAGGTCGTGGCTGGTGATGTCGACGTCGATCGAGGCCGCGGCCGCTTCCATCAGGCTGCGCCAGCGCCGGTATCGCATCGGTTCGGCGAGCTCGTCGACCACGATCGCGCCATCGCTCGGGTAGGCCGCAAGGTGTGCTGCGAGCGCGTCGATGACCACCTGGCCGACGGGTACGACCTGTCGAGACGTCTTGGACTTCACCGGCTGGATCCGGCCCGCCTGGTCACGTTGGCGCTCGACGCGTATCTCACGGCGCAGGAAGTCGACGTCGGAGACCTGGAGCCCGAGCAGCTCGCCGACCCGGAGGCCAGATCCCGCGAGGTCGAGACCGCGAACCAGGGCACTACTCAGTTCACGGCCAGCACGACTCTTGTGAGAGCCGAGGAACGCCTCCTGGTGACCGTCCCGCGGCCGACCGGTCTGCTGAAGCTGACGGGCATCTCGTGATGAGCGGCTACCGGGTCGTGGCCAACACACAGGTGCACCTCGAGGGAGACGCCGACAACCCCGGCGTGACCTACGCCGGTGGAGAGTCGCTGCCGCTGGATGACAAGAAGGATGCAGAGCGCATCGCCTTCTTGCGCAACGCCGGGTGGATCGAGCCTGACGAGTCCAAGCCGTCCCGCTCCCGCAAGGGCGCCGGCAAGGGGTAGGGCGCACACCTCCGCCGCCGTTTCCACAGCTGCGCGGCGGCGGAGGAACTGGCCGCAGGGGTTCGGCCAGGCGTCCTGGGGCACCTGCCCGCCTGTTCGCCTCCGTCCGGGCGGGCGGGTGCCCATCATCTCCAGCCGAAAGCCACCGGACCCACCAGTCGAAAACTACACACACGGTGCCGGGTCAATCAGAGCTGCGGGCAGCAGCGGACTAGGCCCCACTGATGTCGTGGGTGGCTACCGGCGTCCACTCGTTGTCGCGCTCCCAGCGCTCGAGGACGACTTCCCGGGCACGGACGCCAGGGTGGTCCTTCGTGTATGTAGACCACCACTGCGCGGCCTCCACCTCGGTCTCGAACTCTTGCTTCTCGCCCTCATCGTTCGTTGTGACGTTGCGGATCCTGTATTCAGCATTGCCGGCGGAGCCTACGCTTTGGGGCCATGGCGCAGTTCATTCTCCAGGTCGAGCCAGGCGGGCCCAGGATGCTGGCCATGATGCTGGCGGCACTGGACGCCGAAGGAGTCAAGGTCGTGAAGGCCCCGGACCCAGGGTTTGAGCAGCGCGAGGCGACTGGGGCAGCCGGCCTGGCACTCGGATCTCTCGCGTTCCTTCTCCAGGCGAAGGACTCGCCGACGGTTCAGCGTGCCGTCGAGAGGGTGAGGGCCCGACTGCCGCAGATGAAGGCCAACGTCGAGCAGACACCGGATGACGATGACTAGACAACGCCCGCCGGAACAGTCAAGCGGCGGGCGTGGCGCTGCCTGAACCTCAGTTGCGCCTGGAGGTCCGTCCCCTCGCAGGTGTGAATCACGTCCCCAGGTGCCGTGGGGGTGACGTCCCGGCCGCGCGGCCCTCCGCACGACAACGCCCGCCAGCCTCGCGCGGGCCGAACCACCCGCCTTTGCTAGCCGAGTGGTCCCCCGTCACCACTCAGCTCGGAGGTGGCGAGCGACGTTTTGCGACCCCGGGTGTTGGGTACGCAAGTTTCCTCGAACTAGGGAGGGAGTTCCGATGAGCAGCGTATGGACCTACCGCGATGTCTCCTGGGCCGAGGGAGGCGACCTCGTCGGCTACAGCGTGGAAGCGACCGACGGTTCGATCGGCAAGGTCGACAAGGCGACCAATGAGACCCAAGCGTCCTACGTCGTCGTCGACACCGGCCCATGGATCTTCGGCAAGAAGCGCCTCATCCCGGCCGGCGCCATCAACGACGTCAACCACGACGACAAGGCCGTGATGGTGGCGATGACCAAGGACCAGATCAAGTCAGCGCCCGACTACGACGCGTCCGACTGGGGGCACGAGACGCGCAACCAGCACGCCGACTACTACGACCGCTTCTCATCGTGGTGACCTGAGCAGAGCCAAGGCCTTGAGCACCGGGTTGATGTGGCCCTTTAGCGTGACGCGCGCATGACAACGCCCGCCGGCACGGGGGAACCAGCGGGCGTTACGGTCACGCCGGCTCGGGACGGGGCGACCTGGGTTCAGGCTAGGGCACGGTGCATGGCAGCGCCCCGCAGGCACCGGGGTTTCCGCGGGGCGCTGTGCTCCGTCGGGGGTCCGGAGCGCCTGCCGGGCGCGGGCGCCCCGCCGCTGCCTGATCCGGTCGAGCGGGGCGCCACGTACCCCCGTAGTTTCGTCCGAGCGGGACGCAGGGAACAACCCGCCAGACACGCTTAGGGTCCGCTCGCGCACCGGACGTGTCTTCACCCGCAAGTGCGGTTTTTGCGTGCATGGATGGGGTACGTAACTAGTGAGCTGGCCCGGGTCACGCACCCCTGGGTCCAGCCGGGGGGTCGCCTGTTCGGGGATGCTCGGGGGCATCCACTGGGGCGGCCCCCACCTCGTGACAACGCCCGCCGGGGAGACCCGGCGGGCGTTGCTGTCGCACCGGCTCGGGACGAGGGGCGACGTTGTGTTCAGGCTAGGTCGCGGAGAGCGCCTCCGTCGAGGCCCTCATCTGACCCAGGTGTGTCCCGATGGCTCCCGCCACCTCCATGACCTCGCGGTCGGGTCGCTGCCCGCGCTCGACCTCGCTAATGTCCAGCGGCTCTCGCCGAACAGGGCGCCGAGCTCGGCCTGAGTGAGACCCATGGCGATGCGGGCGGTCCGGATCACCTCGCCCCGGTCATGCCCTCGCCGCCTCAGGCTCGTCGACGGGGTCGAGCCAGCGCGACCAGACGCTGGACTCGAGGCCGAGACACACCGACACGCAGTAGAGGTCCTGGATGATGAGCTCACCGGTGCCGTTGAGCACCTTGTCGCGGAGCTCGTCGACGGGGATCCCGCTGCCCTCCGCGATGGTCTCGAGGCCGAGGCCGGACTCCTCGACTGCTTGGCGCATCCTGGCGCCGGTGGCGGCGAGCTGACGTGCGTAGTCGGTTGTGGTGGTGTTCATGGCTTCCCTTCCATTGGTTGTCAGTCCGCGGAGAGTCCGCAGGACAGTCGAGAACGTTCACCGGTTCTCACGAGTCGGATCAGCGTCTGTGCAGGTGAGAGGCCGGAGGTCCACGGCAGCCAACGCCAGCCAACGCGGGGGCCGACAAGCAGCAGAAGAAGGCGGCCGCCAGGCGGCCAGCGCCTGACCCACGGGACCTTCGTCACGAGGGGCCGGGCGGAGCGTCCTACGGGTGGCTCCCGCTTCGTCCCAGCGACCAGGGCCATGGCAGAATGACAGTGCGGCTCTTGACCATACCGGGCCTTGCCGCGCCCACAATGTCTTTCACGAGAGGTGTTCGTGTCCTCGACCGCGCGTAAGAAGACGACGACGAGCCAGACGAAGACGGAGACCAAGTCGCCGGCCAAGAAGGCGACGACCACGAGGACCAGTCCCGCCAAGAAGGCTCCGGCCACCAAGAAGACCGCGGCGAAGAAGGCTGCCCCTGCCAAGAAGTCGGCGGCAACGGCCGACGCAGCAGCGGGCGCCAAAGGGGCTGTGACCCTGGACAACGTCAAGGTGGGTCCCGACGGGAAGAAGGTGCTGCCCGACCTCCCCGACGAGCAGTTCGAGAAGGACGTCGCGACCGATCCCTCAATCGAGGAGGACGAGAAGGAGGCGACGTTCGTCGTCTCCGACGCCGACGACGCCGGTGAGCCCGAGCAGCAGGTCATGGTCGCGGGCGCGACCGCCGACCCGGTGAAGGACTACCTCAAGCAGATCGGCAAGGTCCCGCTGCTCAACGCCGAGATGGAGGTCGAGCTCGCCAAGCGGATCGAGGCCGGCCTGTTCTCGGAGGAGAAGCTCGGCAAGGGCGGCAAGATCTCGGCCAAGCTCGAGGAGGAGCTCGAGTGGATCGCGGAGGACGGTCGCCGGGCGAAGAACCACCTGCTCGAGGCCAACCTCCGACTGGTCGTCAGCCTGGCCAAGCGCTACACCGGCCGCGGCATGCTCTTCCTCGACCTGATCCAGGAGGGCAACCTCGGTCTGATCCGCGCCGTCGAGAAGTTCGACTACACCAAGGGCTACAAGTTCTCGACGTACGCCACCTGGTGGATCCGGCAGGCGATCACCCGCGCGATGGCTGACCAGGCCCGCACCATCCGCATCCCGGTGCACATGGTCGAGGTGATCAACAAGCTCGCCCGCGTCCAGCGGCAGATGCTGCAGGACCTCGGGCGCGAGCCGACCCCGGAGGAGCTCGCCAAAGAGCTGGACATGACGCCCGAGAAGGTCGTCGAGGTCCAGAAGTACGGCCGCGAGCCCATCTCGCTGCACACTCCGCTCGGTGAGGACGGCGACAGCGAGTTCGGCGACCTGATCGAGGACTCCGAGGCGATCGTCCCGGCCGACGCGGTCAGCTTCACCCTGCTTCAGGAGCAGCTGCACGCCGTCCTCGACACCCTGTCGGAGCGCGAGGCGGGCGTGGTGTCGATGCGCTTCGGTCTCACCGACGGTCAGCCGAAGACGCTGGACGAGATCGGCAAGGTGTACGGCGTGACCCGCGAGCGGATCCGCCAGATCGAGAGCAAGACGATGTCGAAGCTCCGCCACCCCAGCCGCTCCCAGGTGCTGCGCGACTACCTGGACTGAGCGTGGATCCAGGCTGAGCCGTCCGGCCTTCATCACCGCTACCCTGCGTGGTGTGCTGGACGACCCCGGCGATCTCGACGTGTGGCTCGAGGCATATCTCGCCGGGAAGCTCGCCATGAGTCATCTGCTCCCACTGCTCCGCCGCTCGGAGGCCAGGCTGCGGGGGACGTTGGAGCCCGAGCACTGTGCGCTCCGCGAGCTGTACGTCTCCGTCGACGAGGCAGCGGACGCCGTGGATCCCGACGCCGAGCATCGGGCCGTGGCGGAGGCCGTCGAGCAGTTCTGGCGCTTCCGCAGGGCCTGAACCGGGCGACGACCCCGGCACCGGTCGCGCGGGCGAGCGGACTGGGCATAGGGTCCGAGGGTCTTCAAATCTCGGGAGGACTCGTGTCATCACGACCTTGGACGCGCACGCTCGGAGCCATCTCCGCGGCCGGCGCCCTCATCACCGCAATCCTCGTGGCCACCACGTCACCGGCCCCGGCGGGGCGACCCAGCGGAGGCGCCGGCTGGCGGGCCTGTCTCGCGGGCTCGCCCGACCGTCAGGCAGTCTTCACGCGCGCCGCGCGCATCAGCGGCGTCCCTCGGGCCGTCCTGCTCGGGGTCTCCTATCTGGAGTCCCGGTGGGACGACCACGCCGGGTCGCCGAGCACCGCTGGTGGCTACGGGCCGATGCACCTGACCCACGTCGTCGCGTCCACGCCGTCGGCTCGGTTCGACGCGCTCGGCAAGGGCGACGGGAGCGCCGAGCCGCGCGTCCCGTCGTACGCCGGGACGACGCGGCTCACCACCGCGCAGGTCCGCACCCTCGACCGGGCGGCCACGATGGTCGGCGTCTCGCAGTCACGACTCCGCACTGACCCGGTCGCGAACATCTGCGCAGGGTCCGCTCTGCTGGCGAGCTACCACCACGGGTCGGCGCACGGGCTCGATGCCTGGAGCGGAGCCGTCGCGCGGTACAGCACCGCGAGCGAGCAGCGGACTGCACTGCGCTTCGCGCGTGAGGTGTACGCCGTCATCCGCAAGGGCCGGGCCCGCACCACCGACGACGGCCAGCGGGTCCGGCTCGCGCCGCATCCCCAGGCCCGGCTCGACGCGGCACAGGTACGGTCGCTCGAGCTGACCGAGCCCGGGCACACCCGGGTCGACTGCCCGCCGTACCTCGGGTGCGAGTCGGTTCCCGCGCCGTACGAACAGTACGGCGACACCCCCGGCGACTACGGCAACCACGACCTCGCGAACCGGCCGCGAGACCTGCGGATCGACGACATCGTCATCCACGACACCGAGGGCTCCTGGGACGAGGCGCTGCAGCTGGTCCAGGACCCGACCTACCTCGGCTGGCACTACACGGTCCGTTCGTCCGACGGGCAGATCGCGGCGCACCTGGACCCGAAGGACGTCGGCTGGCACGCCGGCAACTGGTACGTGAACATGCACTCGATCGGTGTCGAGCACGAAGGCTTCGCCGCACAGGGCGCGACCTGGTACACCGAGTCGCTCTACGAGAGCTCCGCGGCCCTCGTCCGCCACCTCGCCCACGAGTACGGCGTGCCGCTCGACCGGGCCCACATCATCGGTCACGACCAGGTGCCGGGCATCACGCCGGCCAACGTCGCCGGCATGCACTGGGATCCCGGCCCGTACTGGGACTGGGAGCACTACATGACCCTCCTCGGGCACCCGATCTCCGCTGACCGGCACGCCCACGGCGACGTGGTGACGGTCAAGCCGGGGTTCTCCGACAACGAGCAGCCGGTCACCGGTTGCGACGCCGATGACGGCTGCCCCGTCCAGGGCACGAACTTCGTCTACCTGCACCAGAGTCCCTCCGCGGACTCCCCGTTGGTCACCGACGTCGGGCTCCATCCCGACGGCTCGCCGTCGACCACCGAGGTCTCGGACATCGGGGCCCGGGCCGCGGCGGGACAGCAGCTCCTGGTCTCCCAGCGCGTGGGTGACTGGCTCGGCGTGTGGTGGCTCGGCGAAAAGGGCTGGATCGCCGACCCGAAGGCTCACCACAGCGTGGTGCCGACCCGCGCCCAGGTCGTCGTACCGCGCGGAGCCGACCCGGTGCCGGTCTATGGCCGCGCCTATCCCGAGCGGTCGGCGTACCCCTCACAGATCCCGTACCAGACGGTGACCCCGCTGCAGTACGCGATCCAGCCGCGCCAGGCCTATGTGCTTGCCGACAGCCATCTGCAGACCGACTACTACTACGCGAAGACGTTCCGCTGCGCGGGCGTGGCGCTGGACTGCACCGATGTTGTCGGGCACGACCGCTACTACGAGATCTGGTTCGGCCACCGCATCGCCTATGTGCGGGCGGCGGACGTGCGCGTCACGCACGGCTGACGAGCACGAAAGGGCTCGGACAACGAGGAAGCCCGCCGGCGTCTCGGGTCACCGGCGGGCTTCAGCGCCAGTGTAGGCAGGTCGTCGGCCCCGGCGAAAGAGCGGTGTCGCGAGTTGGGTCGTTCGTAAGCTTCGGCGGGGACCAAGGTCCCGCGACCGGGTCCGGGCCTCTGAGACGGGTTCACCCCCCGCGGCCCCGGGGTAGATCGGGGCCCGCGGGGGGCGGAGGTCGGTCGTCGGAGGAGGGTCGCCCGGTGGGCGGCCGACGACTCGGCTTCCGGTCCCGAGGGCCACTCCACGCGTTCGCGCGCCGTGGAGCGGCCCGGTCGGCGGCAGTCACGTCCTGCGGGCGCCCCATGCGCGGCCGCAGGACCTGACGCCGTCAGCCAGTTGCTTCCTCATACGTCGCCAGCAGCGTCAGCGCGAGCGCCTCGGCGCCGGCCAGGGTCAGGCCACCGTTGGCGGTGACGTAGACCCGGGGCTCGGTGTTGGTCGGATGTCCGTTCGCGTCGGTGGCCGCCGTGTGACGGATCTCCCAGCCCTCACCGGTGCGGGCATCGCTCCAGTGAAGGGCGCGGCCCTCCCAGCGCAGCTCGCGCTGGTGGGTGCTCTGGGTGACGTTGCACCATGCGGGGCAGGCGACGGTGACCACGGAGGCCGTGGGCAGGGTCGTCATGACGCACTCCTCAGCGGAAGTGCTCGAGCAGGGGCGGCGATGAGCTCCTGGCAGCCGTCGAGACGGATACGCAGTCCCGTGATGGCCCGGTTGCGTGCACAACCCAGGTCACCAACGCGGGGGGATGAACTCATGGTCTTTGCCTCCTCTGTGAGAAGAGACGCGACTCACAGCACCCCGTGACGTCAGAATGACGGCGGATTTCGAAGTTTTTCCGCGACTTCGGGAGGGCCACCCACGCATTGCAACTCGACAGTTGCATTCGGATCCCGAATGTGCAAGGTTTGAGTTGCACACATCGACGAAGGGAGCCCACCGTGAACCACGCCGCCACCGACCTGGATCCGCTGGACCGGATCGACCGCAGCATCGAGATCGACGCCAGCGCCGAGCGGGTCTGGTCCCTGGTCACCCGGCCGGGCTGGTGGATCAACGAGGGCGCGGTGGACCCGAAGCCCGAGGTCCGCCAGGAGGGCGAGACCACCGTGCTCACGCATCCGAAGTACGGCGAGTTCCGGCTCGTCACCGTCGAGTCGGAGCCGACGTCGTACATCGCCTACCAGTGGCTCGACCTCAGCGTCGACAAGCCGACGCTGGTCGAGTTCCGGATCGTGCCGCGCGAGGGCGGGGGCGTGACCCTCTCGGTCACCGAGAGTGGCTTCTCGGGCCTCGGGAAGACCCGCGAGGAGTGGCTCCAGCACCGCGAAGGCAACGTCTCCGGCTGGGAGAGCGAGCTGGCAGCCGCCAAGACGTACGTCGAGAGCGCATGAGCACCTCGGCGCCGACGGCGGTCTTCTCCGCCCTGGCCGACGACACCAGGTGGCGGATCCTCACCCGCCTCGGCGAGTCACCCGCGTCTGCGTCGGCTCTCGCCCGGGAGCTCCCGGTGTCGCGGCAGGCGATCGTCAAGCACCTCGAGGTGCTCCGGGGCGCAGGCCTGGTCGAGGCGGAGACGCACGGTCGTGAGCTGGTGCACCACGCGCTGGGTGGCCGGCTCAGCTCGCTGGCTCGCGACCTGGACCGGATCGCCCAGACCTGGGACCGCCGGCTCGGGGACCTCAAGCGCCTCGCGGAGGAGGGCGGGTGAGCCCGACCGCTCAGCCGCGCCGCCGCAACATCGTCCAGTGGTTGACGTCTCCGGTGCGCTCGTAGTCGAGGTCGTCGAGCACCGCCGTCGCGAGCGCGAGCCCCCGGCCGTCCTCCTGCATCGGGTCCTTCGGCATCGACGTCCCCCACGTGCCGCCCGGGTACTCCTCGCCGCTGTCGGACAGGCGCGCCTCGAGCCGGTCGGAGTGCACCGACAGATGGAACGTCCACGAGACCCTTCCCGACGGGCGGCCGTGCTCCACGACGTTCCCGGCGACCTCGATGACGGCCGTCTCGAACAGCATCAGGTCGCCGGCGTCGATGTCGGGATGCTCGCTGCCGACGCGCTCGAGCAGGTCGTGGAGCAGGTTGAGGCTCTCGGGCACGGCCAGGCCCTCGAGCAGGTACTCACCAGTCATGGGAGGCGTCCACCACCGTGGCGTGGGCGCGTAGCACGCGGTCCAGGTTGGTCAGGCGGAGCACGGTCATCACCTGCTCCGGCACGTCGGCGATGCGGAGGTCGCCACCTGCCTGCCGGGTGGCCTTGAGCCCCGAGATGAGGGCGCCCAGACCGGAGGAGTCGATGAAGGTGACCTGGCCGAGATCCACCACGATCCGGGTCTGGCCGGAGGCGACGGTCTCCTCCACGAGGTTCTTGAACGCCGGGGCCGCCACCATGTTGAGCCGGCCCGTCGGCTGGAGGACGGCGGTACTCGTGTCGGTCATCAGGGCAGCTCCTCGGTGGTCGCCATCGGCCCGGTCGTACGCCGTGACGGTTCGGTGCTCGAGGGTGGTGCTCCGGAACAGTCCCGGGCGGCCATCACCTCGGTGACGACCGTACTGCGGGTCATGCGCCACCATCGTCGCGCCACTCCTGTCGTGAGGACGACCGCCCGGACGGTCGGTCGTCGGGCGGGATCATGCATTCTCCCGGCAGACGACGACGGCAGTCAGGTCGTCTGCCAGCGGGGCTCGGGCGGCGGCGGCAAGGATCCGGTCGGCCATCTCGTCGGCGGACGACGCGGATGCGACCAGCTGCTCGGCGGCGCGCACCGCCTCGACCGGGTCACTGAAGGCGTCGAGGAGGCCGTCGCTCACGGCGATCAGGGTGTCGCCGTGCTCGAGTCGAGCCTCGTTGCTGGTCCAGAGGCTGCCCGGCTGGGCGCCGAGGGGCAGATCACGCGAGGCGAGCTGCCGGGTCGGTGACCCCGGGCTGACGAGCACCGCGAGCCCGTGCCCGGCGTCGACGTACTCGAGGTGGCCCTGCTGGGGTCGGAGCCGGGCGGTGAACATGGTCGCGAAGGTGCCGGAGTCGCCGAAGTCGTCCTGGAGGCCCTCGGCCGTACGGCGTACCGCCTCCATCAAGGTGTGGGCGCGGGAGGTGACGCGCATCGCGGTGCGCAGACCGGCGGCGATGACGGCGGCGGGCAGGCCCTTGCCCATCACGTCGGCGACGGTCACCTGCAGCATGGTGTCGTCGAGAAGGTGCCAGTCGTAGTAGTCGCCCCCGACGTGGTACGCCGGCTGGCAGCGGCCGGCGATGTCGTAGCCGAGCACCTCTGGTGCCTTGCGGGGGAGCAGGCGCCGCTGGATCTCCTTGGCCTGGACGGCGTCGGCGTCGGCCGCGAGCTCCGTCTCGACCCAGCCGGCCAGGTCGTCGAGCAGCGCGCGGTCGGATGAGCTGAGCTCGCGCGGCTCCCGGTCGACCATGCACAAGGCACCCACGACCTGTCCGTTCGGACCGGCCAGCGGGGTCGCGGCGTAGAAGCGGACCTTGGGATCTCCCGTGACGAAGGGGTGGTCGGCCCAGTCGGCGTCGTTGCGCGCGTCGGACACCACCAGCGTCTGCTGGGTGTCGATCGTGAGCGGGCAGAAGCTGTTGTCGCGGGGCAGGCTGCCGCCGGACTCGAAGCCGACGGCGGACTTCACGAACAGCCGGTCGTCGTCGATCAGGTTCACCGCAACGGTGGCGACGTCGAAGAACTGCTGGGCGAGGCGGACGACGCGGTCGAAGCGCTCTTCGGGCGGGGTGTCGAGCAGGCCGAGCTCACGCACCGCTTCGACGCGTGCCTGCTCCGCTGTTTCCACCGCGTTGCCTTCCCGTGGTCGTCCCTTTACCCCCCGAGCAGGGTACGGGCAGGGTGAGGCCCTCGGCAGCGAAACGCTCCGATGCGACCCGTGCGGCGCACGCGCGCTAGCCCGCCGCGACCAGGACGACCGCGGCCCCGCACAGCACCAGACCCCACGCCTGCGCCCGGTGGATGTGCTCGCGCAGCACCAGGGCCGCCAGCAGGACGGTGAACGCCGGATAGAGCGAGGTGAGCACGGCCGAGACGCTCAACAGCCCGTGGTGGGTGGCCAGCAGGAACGCGGTCGTCGCGAGGCCGCCGAGGGCGCCCGCGAAGGCGCCTCCCCACGCCGGACGCGTGCGCGGCACCCAGGTGGCGCCGAGCGCGGTCGCGGCCAGCGCGATCATCACGACCCCGACCAGCTGGTTGAGGACCAGCGGCCAGAACCCCGCCCCGTCCGGGATCTGGCCGAGGCAGGCGAACAGGACCCCGAACCCGAGGCCGGCGAGCACGCCGTCGCGCACACCCGATCCGGACGACGGGGTCGGTGCCTCGGCGCCCGGTTCGCGCGCGACCAGCCAGATCGCCGGAACGGCGGAGAGGATGCCCAGCCACACCAGCGGCCCGGGCCGCTCGCCGGTGACGACGCCGACCACGACCGGCAGTATCACCGCGAGGACGCCGCTCACCGGAGCGACGACGCCCATCCGTCCCGACGAGAGCCCGCGGTACAGGAAGGCCGTCCCGGTGCCGTTTCCGATCCCGGCGGCGGCTCCCCAGGCGAGATCGACGGCCGCCGGGTTGCCCGGGTTGATCAGCGCCAGCACCGTCGCGCTGGCCGCGCCGCCGATCCCGCCGGTGGCGGCGACCGCCCACGGGCTGGCACGTTTGCCGAAGATGCCGCCGATGAAATCGGAGACGCCGTACGACACGGCGCCGAGCAGCGCCAGGAGGATGGCGATCACGACAGGACCCCACCCAGGATCCACACGGTCGTCGCCGCGAGCGCCGCGGCGAGCTCGATCACGATACTGACACCGACCGCCTTGAGGGCCTCCTTCGTCGACGGCCAGGCCCTGTCCACGCCCACACGCACGAGCTCGGCGAGGTAGATCCCGACCGGGAACCCGACCAGGGCCCCGACGACGGGGATCACGAAGAAGCCGACGACCGCGCACAGGCCCGCGACGACGAGGGTGGTTGTCGGGACGGTGCGCTTGAGGCGCCGGCCGGGCACGGCGTACTTCATGAGCGCGCCGGCAACGAGGAAGGCGGCAGAGATCCCGAACACGGTCCACGACGTGACGGACCCCTGCTCAGAGGCCCAGATCCCGATGCCTAGTGCGACCAGGATTGTGCCGGGGATGACCGGCACCACGATGCCGAAGAGGCCCACCACGACCAGGAGGCCGCAGACGAACACGGTTCCCGACATGGCCGAAGCCTGGCACACGCCTCGACGGCGCCCGAGCAGCGACGGAGGCCCCGGACCTCAGCGGTCCGGGGCCCCCGTCGGGGCTCGTGCTGAGCCCCAGGTCAGGTCGCCGTCAGTGCTCGTCTCCTGGAGCAGTGGCAGGCGTCTCGCGGAGCTTGTCGGTCTCGTCGATGACGTGCGCTGCGATCTCGCGGAGCTTGTCTCCGTGCTCTCGGGCGTGGTGGGCGCAGAACAACAGCTCGCCACCCGACTGGAGCTCGACTCGAAGATAGGCCTGAGCTCCGCAACGGTCGCAGCGGTCCGCAGCGCTGAGCGCGGAACTCGTGGCAACGGCAGTGGTCACAGTCGGCCTCATTTCTCATTCGTTCGGTGCCGCTTACAACGTAGCCGGGCTGGAGAAGATTCCTTCGACCCCCCGTCGCGACGTGTCGTCCGACACGCGATCCCATCACGTCCCTGGTTCCCCTGCCTGAGAGTTTCCACCCCTTGGGAAGCCCGATCCGTGATCGACGATCTGTTGTTGTTGAGTGTGACGGTTCCTGCTCTGATGCGGTTCGGAATCCCCGAAATCTGTATCGGAATCTTGACCTGTTCGTGATGTCGCCACGGTAGAGCAGGGCCGGCGTCCACCTCGGCAGCGTGCCTACCCAACGGCTCGGCGTGTCGCCGGTAGGCTCGAGATCTCGACAGGCTCGACCGACGGGCCGCCGACCCGGGAGCAGCACGATCGCCGACAACACCTACAACGCAGCACACCTTCTGGTCCTCGAGGGGCTGGAGGCGGTCCGGAAGCGCCCGGGCATGTACATCGGGTCCACCGACACCCGCGGTCTCATGCACTGCCTCTGGGAGATCATCGACAACGGCGTGGACGAAGCCCTGGCCGGCGCCTGCGACCTGATCGAGGTCACGCTGCACCGCGACGGCTCGGCCGAGGTGCACGACCACGGCCGCGGCATCCCGGTCGACAAGGAGCCGAAGACCGGCCTCCCGGGCGTCGAGGTGGTCTTCACCAAGCTCCACGCAGGCGGCAAGTTCGGCGGGTCGTCGTACGTCGCGACCGGCGGTCTGCACGGGGTGGGCGCGTCCGTCGTGAACGCGCTGTCGGCCCGGCTCGACGTCGACGTCGACCGCACACCGTCCCAGCTGGGGATGAGCTTTCGGCGCGGCGTGCCGGGTGTCTTCGACGGCGACGGCCCGACCGGGTCGTTCACCCAGAAGTCCGGCCTGAGCCGCAAGGGTGGCCGGGTGTCGAAGGCCAAGACCGGCACCCGCATCCGGTTCTGGCCGGACCAGCAGATCTTCACCAAGGACGCGGACTTCGAGTGGGACGGCCTGATCGGCCGCGCACGCCACACGTCGTTCATCGTGCCCGGCCTCGAGCTGGTGATCCGCGACCTGCGCGGCGACCAGCCCGTCGAGGAGAAGTTCCGCCACGACGGCGGCATCGCGGAGTTCACCGAGTTCCTCGCGCACGACGAGAAGGTCACCGACATCCTGCGGCTCCAGGGCACCGACACCTTCACCGAGACCGTGCCGCTGCTCGACGACAAGGGACACATGACGCCGCAGGAGGTCGAGCGCGAGCTCGCGGTGGACGTCGCGGTGCGGTGGGGCACCGGCTACGACACCGAGGTGCGGTCCTACGTGAACGTGATCGCCACCCCCAAGGGCGGCACCCACCTCGCGGGCTTCGAGACCGCGATCACCAAGACGTTCAACGAGGTCATGCGCGCGACCAAGGCGCTGAAGGTCAACGACGACAACGTGATCAAGGACGACGTGCTCGAGGGCATGACCGCCGTCGTCACCGTTCGGCTGGCCGAGCCCCAGTTCGAGGGCCAGACCAAGGAGATCCTCGGCACGCCGGCCGTGCGCTCGGTGGTGAACAAGGTGGTCTCCTCGGAGCTGAAGAGGTTCCTGACCTCGACCAAGCGCGACCAGAAGGCCCAGGCCAGGCTGGTGATGGAGAAGGTCGTCGCCGCGTCCAAGACCCGGCTCGCGGCCCGGCAGCAGCGCGACACCCAGCGCCGGAAGAACGCGCTGGAGTCCTCGGCACTTCCGGCCAAGCTCGCCGACTGCCGGGCCACCGACAACGACCGCACCGAGCTCTTCATCGTCGAGGGAGACTCGGCCCTCGGTACGGCGAAGCTCGCACGCAACTCCGAGTTCCAGGCGCTGCTGCCGATCCGCGGCAAGATCCTCAACGTCCAGAAGGCCTCCATCGGCGACATGCTCAAGAACGCCGAGTGCGCCTCGATCATCCAGGTCGTCGGCGCCGGTTCCGGTCGCACCTTCGAGCTCGAGGCGCGTCGCTACGGCCGGATCATCTTCATGGCCGACGCCGACTCCGACGGTGCCCACATCCGCTGCCTGCTGGCCACGCTGTTCTTCAAGTACATGCCCGACCTGATCCGCGACGGTCGCGTCTTCACCGCCGTCCCGCCGTTGCACCGGATCGAGCTGACCAACCCCAAGAAGGGGATGGAGAAGTACGTCTACTCCTACTCCGACGCCGAGCTGCAGCGGAAGCTCGCCGAGCTCGCCAAGAAGGGCCTGCGCTGGAAGGACCCGGTCCAGCGATACAAGGGCCTCGGCGAGATGGACGCCAAGCAGCTGGCCGAGACCACCATGGACCGCCGCTACCGCACCCTGCGCCGGATCACCATCGACGACGCGGAGGCGGCGACCGAGGTCTTCGAGCTCCTGATGGGCTCCGACGTCGCCCCGCGCAAGGAGTTCCTGGTGCAGGGCGCCTACGACGTGGACGTCGAGGCGTTGGACGCCTGACGGCTCGGCACCGTGTACGACGCGGTGTTCGGCGCCTGCCGCACGATCGCTGGGTGCTGATGACGAGCGCAGACGCCGAGGACCCGGCCCGGTACCTCCACGCCCGTGCGGGCTGAAGGTGATCGGGCCGGGTCCACGAGACGGTCAGGTGGTCATGGGCAGGCAACGCGCCTGATCGTCGCCCCCGGACGTGTGATCTGAGGTCAGATCCCGGCGGGACAGTTCACCCGCGGGTTGAACATCGTGTACTTCCCGGCCGGGTTGTTGTACCAGAGCCAGGCGTGGAGAGAGAAGAACGCCGGCAGCCCGAACCGGTTGCCGGCCGGAGTGAGGTTGAACCGGTGCCCGAACAGGCTCGGGCGTCCGGTCGGGTGGTTCGCACGCCAGGCGTCGCGCGTCACGAGGTACTCCAGGGCCGCCATCTTGAGGTGGCCGTTGTTGGTGAACCGGTAGACGATCGCCTCCGGGTGCCGGACCTGGATCTTGCCGTCCACGAGCGCGCCGTTGGCGTAGTGCACGCCCATGCCGCCCATCCCCTTCATGTCGATGCACGCGATGCCGGCGGCGTCCTTGAGCAGGGCGTACCCGGCTTTCTTGGCCCCCGCGGGGTGCGTGAAGCTGGCGGTGGCCGCCTTGGCGGCTGCGACCTGGTGCGCGGTCCCCGCGGTGGCGGGTGCGGTCAGCGGGGCGAGGAGGGCGACGATGGCCAGCGCGATGACCCCCAGCAGGCGTGGTGCGCGCATCATGACCCCTCCTTGACCTCATGGACCTCGTCGGCGACGAGTCCGTGCGCCTCCCGGTGGACCGTGTTCGCGGCGTCCGGCGAGGGCGCCTCGACGAGGCAGAAGATGGTGCTGTTGGACTCGTCCACCCAATAGCGCTGGTAGTTCACGTCGTACTTGTCCTGCACCTGCAGGTCGGCCATGTGTGCCTTCGCGACGTCGTCGGCGGTGACCGGGCCGTCGAGGTGGTGCACATCCATGTAGAGCGGCATGAGCTGTCTCCTTCTGGTGATCGGTGATGTCGTGGTGACTCACCGACGACCGTAGGAAGACCGCGCCCCGCCCCTCATCGGGTGAACTACCCAGGTTCGGAGCTGCGACCTGCCTAGGTTGCGGCAGGCACCAGGCCCAGGCGCCGGGCCTGGGCGGCGGCCGCACCACGTGAGCTCACGCCGAGCTTGGACAGCACCGCCGAGACGTGGTGGTCGACGGTGCGCGTGGACAGCACCAGGCGTTCGGCGATCTCCTCGTTCGTCAGCCCGTCGCAGATGAGCACCAGGACCTCATCCTCGCGCCGGGTCAGCCCGAGCGGGTGCTGCCGCGTGCTGGCGCGCGCGCCGGTGGGTACGGCGCGGTGGCCGAGCTCGCGCATCCGCTGCCGGGTACGGCGTGCGGCGGCCTCGGCGCCCAGCCCCTCGAAGCGGGTGATCGCGTCGCGGAGGTGGTGGTCATTCGACGAGTCGTACAGCGACAGGGCGGCGTAGTAGCCGCAGCCGAGTCGTTCCCAGTGCACCGCGGCGGCGGCATGGTCCCCGGCGAGCGAGGTCGCCCACGGGCCGGGCGCCGGCGACGCCGGGTGGGCGGAACCGAGGAGGCGCTGCTCCCAGACGCTCAGCTGCGCGTCGAGGACGTAGTCCATCGCGGTCATCACCGAGCGGATCACCTTCAGTTCGGCGATCGCGGCGTCGTCGCGACCGGCCAGCCAGTGCACCTCGGCCCGCGCCAGCCGGGTCGTCGCGATCCACTCGGCCTCGTCCAGGCTGTCGGCAGCCTCGACGCCAGCGTCCAGGATGTCGAGCGCGCCCTCCTCGCCACGTCGGGCGCGCACCAGCCCCAGGGTGACCTGCGAGGTCAGCAGGTTGACCGGGCTCGCCTCGGTGGCCAGCACGCGTCCGGCCAGGACGGCCGCCTCGTCCCAGCGACCGAGGTCGAGCAGCGCGACCGCTCGGTGTCCGCGCAGGCAGGTGGCGAACGTCGCGATGTCGTGCTCGTCGCAGTACGCGATGCCGTCTCGCCAGAAACGCTCGCCCTCGGCGAAGCGGTACTGGGCGATGAAGAACGTATAGGCGTTGGCGTAGGCGCGACCCACCTGAGCCTCGCCGCCCGACTCCAGGCCGAGGCGCAGGGCCTCGCGCATCCGTGGTGCCCAGTCCTGGCGGCGGGTGAAGAGCAGGAACGCATGGTTGTTCACCACGTCGCTGCGCAGGGCGACGTCCCCCAGCCCCTTGGCCATCTCCTCGGCGCGCACCAGCATCGCCTCGGTGGCCTCGGGGTCGTCGGACCACGTGGTGAACGCGTGCGAGGAGAGCGCCCGCGCCAGCTCGGGGTCGTCGCCGAGCGGCTCGAGCAGCTCGATCGCCCGCTCCTCGGCGGCGACCGATTCCGCTCCACGGCACAGCCGCCACATCACCGAGGTCAGCTTCCTGTGGTCGTGCCCCTCGCGGCGTACCTCACCGAGCTCGTGCCACACGTCGATCGCCTTCTGGCGCACCTCGGCGGCCGCCGGCCAGCGGTCCACCAGGGCGAGGACGTCGGCATAGCCGTCGTACAGCTCGGCGAGCTCTCGATCCTCGGTCGGCGCGAACCGCAGCGCGCGCTCGTACTGCGCGACGGCCTCGCGGTGGGCGCCGAGCTCGGCGGCGCGGCGGGCCGCGATCGGCGCGTGCCGACGGACCAGGTCGGGCTCTCGGGCCGCCTCGGCGTGGTACGCCAGGCGCGCCTCGTCGTCGCAGCCGCTCTCGGTCAGCGCCGCGAGCAGGGACTGGTGTCCGGCCAGTCGCCGGTGCGGCGGGACCTCGGACTCGATCGCGCGGCGGGCGAGCTCGTGGCGGAAGTGCAGGGAGTCGCCGTCGGCCTTGAGCAGTCCTGCCGCGAGCAGCTCGTCGAAGGTCTGGAGGGGCACGTCGCCCGCGTCGGCGACCAGCTGCGGGTCCACGCGCCAGGCGTCGAGCGAGGCGAGGTCCAGCGCGGCCCGGGCCACGTCGCTGAGCCGGGCGGCACGCGAGAGCACGGCGTCCCGCGCGGACACCGGCACCTGGGTGCCCAGCTCGCTGAGGACCTCCACGACGAAGAACGGGTTTCCGCCGGTGAGCTCGTACAGCTCGACAGGGGAGTACGACGTGCCTTCGGCGAGGCGTCGTACCCCCGCGGCGGTGAGTGGCGGCAGGTCGATGCGGCGGGTGAAGCGCTGACCGGCGAGCTCGCCGAGCGCGACGCGCAGCGGATCGGCCGGGGCCATCGCGTCGTCACGGAACGTCACGACCAGCAGGACCGGCAGGTCGCGGACCCTCCGGCCGAGGAACCGCAACAGGTCGAGCGTGGCCTCGTCGGCCCACTGGACGTCCTCGATGACCAGGACCACCAGCCCCTCGGCGCCGGAGAGCCAGTGCAGGACCGCGTCGAAGACCTGCTCGCGGGGCACTCCGTCGCGGACCGCGTCGAGGACGACGCCGCCGACCTCGCGGGCGATGTCGTGCAGCGGCGCGAGGGGGCGGGGGGTGAACAGGCCGTCGCAGGCGCCCCACGTCCAGGTCGCGTCGGTCAGCCGGTGCTGGAGCTCCTCGACCAGCGACGACTTGCCGACCCCGGCCTCACCGGAGATCAGGACGAGGCGTCCCGAACGCGCGCGAGCCTCGTCGGTGTACTGGAGCAACGACCCGAGTTGCGACTCCCTCTCGAGTAGCGTCACGTGTGGATTCTCCTCCAGCGGGCCGACTCCCGTCCATGTCGGTCCCACGGGTCGAGGAGGTTCGGCGCGCCGACGTAGATACGGGCTGCGGGTCTCGGAGGTTCGATCCAGATCACGCGTGTCGGGTGAGGATCCCCGTGTCGACGTCGTAGAGGAAGCCCCCGACCTTCACGCGCTCCGGGATCAGCGGGTGGGAGCGCACGCTGTTGACGTCCTCGGTGAGGGCCGCGAGCTGGTCCGCGACGACGTGGAACGGCTGCCACGACGCGTCGACGCCCGCCGACGCGGAGACCCGCTCGTGGAGCTCCTCCTCGGTCGAGGAGGCCATCGCGCAGCGGGTGTGCGGGACGATGAGGATCCGCTCGACACCGAGCAGGTGGACGCCGAGCACCAGCGCCTCGAGCGCCGGCTCAGTGACGCGGCCGCCGGGGTTGCGGAAGATCTTGGCGTCACCGTGGCGGAGGCCGAGCATGGCCAGCGGCACGATGCGGGAGTCCATGCAGGTCACGATCGCGACGCCGGCATGGGCGACGCCGTCGAAGCCACTCTCCTCGAAGGTCTCGGCGTACGCCGCGTTGGCGGCGAGGAGGTCGGCGAAGTCATCGTCGTTCACGGGTTCACCCACGGACGCGAGGGTAACGCCCGGGTCTCGGCGGCTCGGAACAGCACCAGGGCGAGCACGGCCGCCACCAGCGCGCAGACGGCCGCGCCGGCGAACACCGTCTGCTCCTGGGCGATCCCAGCCTCCTGCAGCAGGTGGTCGAAGGCGTCGCAGCGGGTGGTCGACCCGCCGCACACCTGGAGCGGTGGCGGCAGGTCGCCGGCCTCGGCGTAGTAGCGCCGGAGCCCGATCGTGGTCAGTGCGGACACGCCCACGAGCATCCCCATCATCCGCGAGACGACCACGCCGGCACCGGCCAGGCCGTGCACGTCGGAGTCGGTCGCGGCGAGCACCGCCGCATTGACCGGGGCGAGCGCCAGACCGAACCCGAAGCCGCCGACCACCAGCGGGATGGTGGCCGGCCAGGCCGACAACGAGGTGAGGTCCCAGCGACTCATCAGCACGAACGCGAACGCGGCCAGGACCATCCCGGCGGCCGCGACCGCACCCGCGGACACGGTGCGCGTCAGGTAACCGCCCACGACGGCGCCGACGGGCAGCGCCACGAGGAAGCGGACCAGGACGAGGGCGGCCAGCAGCTGTGAGTCGGAGTAGACGGTGGTGCGCGCGAAGATCGGGATGTCGATGAGGGCCGCGATCAGGGCCGCGCCGACGAAGAAGCTGACCAGGAGCGCGCCCCAGGCCGGCGTACGACGCAGCGCGCCGCGGGGGACCAGCGGGGCATCGTCGGTCCGCAGGTGCCAGATGAACACCGCGGTCGCCACGAGGGCCGCGAGGAGGTACCACCACCCCTGCGGCGCGAACACCTCGACCCGGGGGTCGGCGGTGGCGAAGGCCAGGATGACGCCGCCGAGCGCGGCCCCCAGGAACAGGGCGCCGGGCAGGTCGGCACTCAGGGCGGCGGCCCACCAGCCCCGGAGGTCGACCAGGGGACGCCGGGCGGTGCCACAGCGCACCAGGAACAGCACCGCGGCGACGATCGCGGCGAGCCCGAGCGGGGAGAGCCAGCGGCCCGAGCCGGTGACCGGGATGAACAGCTGCCCCCACGTCACGTCGATGACGAGGGACGTCGGCTGCAGCACGACCAGTGCGGCGGCGGCCGCGCCGACCAGCAGGAGCACCAGCCCGCCCCAGTCCAAGGTGGCCCAGCGACGGATCGGAGGGGTGCGGTTTGGTCCCAAACCGCAAGGATCCGGTCGGTTTTCCTGCGGTTTGGGACCAAACCGCAGGTTTCGGATGGCCGCCGCGAGGACCAGCCCGACGACCAGGTTGACCGCGAAGATCACCCGCCAGTCGGAGACCGCCAGGATCACCGCGCCGTACAGAGGGCCGATCACGCTGCCCAGCTCCTGGACCGCGGAGACGACGCCGAGCGGTACGCCGCGCCGGTCCACCGGATACAGGTCGGCGACCAGGGCGAGCGTCGCCGGGACCAGTCCGCCGCCGCCGACCCCCTGGAGGAAACGCCCGAACACCAGGCTGGGCAGGTCGTACGCCGCGGCGGTCACCAGGGAGCCGGCGGCGAACAGCACCAGTGAGCCGACCAGCACCGGCACCCGGCCGCGCAGGTCGGCCATCCGG
Source organism: Nocardioides sp. (assembly GCF_036493135.1). Taxonomy (GTDB): domain Bacteria; phylum Actinomycetota; class Actinomycetes; order Propionibacteriales; family Nocardioidaceae; genus Nocardioides. The sequence continues at coordinate 143,711 of NZ_DASXQG010000090.1, forward strand.
CCGATCAGCGGCAACATCGCGACGTACCCCAGCAGGAAGCCGGACACGATCGGCGCGCCCCGCTGGAGCTGGTCGATCGGGATGCCGGCGGACTCCATCATGTCCGGGAGGGCGAGGACGACGACGTACGTGTCGGCCGCGGCGAACGCCACCGCGACCGAGGCCAGCCCGAGCAGCAACCGGGGCCGGGCGGTCATGAGCCGGTCAGGGGGCGTCATGAGCCGGTCATGGGGCGGTGATGTCCTTGCTGGTGCCGTAGTCGGTGAGGACGAGCGTGTAGGTGTTCGCCGGGTGGCCGGCGTAGAAGACGCCGGTCAACGTCGCCTGCCGGAGCTCGCCGTCCGACGTCACGGCGTACGTCGCGGCGAAGCTGCCCGTCGCCCCCGGGATGATCGAGGAGACCGCCGAGGCCGGCACGGTGCCGGTGTACGTCGACAGCACCTCCCTGTTGTCGGAGCCGCCACGGATGTCCTTGCCGCTCTTCGGGTCGGTCGTGGCCGCCAGGAGGGACGGGACGCCCTTCTCCGCACTGACCAGCTGCGCCGGGTCGGGTGCGCCGTAGTCGGCGGGATTGAGCTCCGACCAGCCCGGAGTGAGCGGGATCTGGGCGTACACCCGCCCGTCGACGGACCTGACCGGGACCGAGAAGGAGCCGAGGCTGGTGACGACTCCGAGGGTGCCGTCGAAGGCGGGCGCGTCGGTGACGGTGCCGGACGCCGACTTCAGACCCTGGACCCCGTCGGGCAGGTCGTCGGTGCTCAGCGACAACATGACGCCGCTGGTGTCCTCGAGCTTCTGCTGGGCGGTCTTCAGGGCCCCGGCCGGGTCGGTGTCGCCAGACCCCGACCCACCGCCGCATCCCGCGACCAGCAGCAACGTGGCCAACAGCGCCGGGGCGACACGTCGCAGCGACATGGAGGTCACCTTGTCACAGAGGGTCACAGCGGGTCACAGCCGAGTCACAGCGGGTCACAGGGGGTCACAGCCGAGTCACAGCCGATGTCAGAGCTGGCTCGGCACCGGACCGGCGCACGCGACGATCGGCTGCGCCCCGGGCGTACCGCTCCCGTCGCGACGGCCGTTCGCCTCGGGGAGGTCGACGGGCGACCCGCTGGCCGCGGCCGCCCGGGCAGGTGCGGCGCCGGCCCAGCCGAGGATCAGGGCATCCTCGCCCTTCAGGAACCGGTGGCAGCGGACCCCACCGGTCGCGCGACCCTTGCCGGGGTACTCCGAGAAGGGGGTCACCTTGACCGCGCCCGGCTCGGTCCCCGGCAGCGCGGTCGACGAGCCGCTGGCCGTCACCACCACCGCGGGCGTCGCGCCGAGCGCGCCGAACCACACCACTGAGTGACCTGCGCCGAGCTTGATGCCGGCCATGCCGCCACCGCTGCGACCCTGGGGGCGGACGCCGGAGGCGCCGAAGTGCAGCAGCTGCGCGTCGGAGCTGATGAAGCACAGCTCCTCGTCGCCCGTGCGGAGCTCGACCGCACCGACCACTTCGTCGCCGTCCTTGAGCGCGATCACGTCCCACTCGTCCTTGCCGAGCACCTCGGGGTTCACCCGCTTCACCACGCCCTGCCGGGTGCCCAGCGCGAGGCCGGGCCCGTCCGCGCGCAGCTCGCACAGCCCCAGCACCCGCTCGCCCTGCTGGAGCGAGCGGACCAGGTCGAAGGGCAGACCGCCTTGGAGGTTCGGATGGTTGGCCGAGCCCGGAAGGGCCGGAAGGTCGAGCACGTTGAGGCGTACGACGCGGCCGCGCGAGGTGAGCGCGGCGATCTCGCCACGGACGGTCGTGCGCACGGCCGAGACGATCACGTCGTGGTTGGTCCGGGCGCCCTCGCCGCCCGGGAGCTCGTCCGACGACGAGCGCGCGAGCAGTCCGGACGACGAGAGGTAGGCGAAGCAAGGGTCGTCGGCCACCTCGAGCGAGGTCGCGGTGGCCGTGACCGTGACGCCCGCGGACTCGAGCAGGACGGTACGTCGCGGCGTGCCGAACGTCTTCGCGACCTCGGCCAGCTCGTCGGACACGACCTTCCGCAGCAGCTGGTCGTCGGCCAGGATCGCCTCGAGCGCCTCGATGGTGCGCTCGAGCTCGTCCTTCTCCTTCTCCAGCTCGAGGCGGGAGAACCTGGTGAGCCGGCGCAGCGGCATGTCGAGGATGTAGTCGGCCTGGGCGTCGGTGAGGTCGAACACGCCGATCAGCCGCTCCTTGGCGGCCGCGGCGTTGTCGGACGAGCGGATCAGCTGGATGACCTCGTCGATGTCGAGGATGGCGACCAGCAGGCCCTCGACCAGGTGGAGTCGGTCGGCGGCCTTCTGCCGCCGGAACCCGGAGCGGCGCCGCACGACGTCGAAGCGGTGCTCGAGGAACACCTGGAGCAGATCCTTGAGCCCGAGGGTCCGCGGCTGGCCGTCCACGAGCGCGACGTTGTTGATGCCGAACGAGTCCTCCATCGGAGTCAGCCGGTAGAGCTGCTCGAGCAGCGCCTCGGGGACGAAGCCGTTCTTGACCTCGATCACCAGCCGGAGGCCGTGCTCGCGGTCGGTGAGGTCCTTGATGTCCGCGATGCCCTGGAGCTTCTTGGTCTGCACCAGCGACTTGATCCGCTCCGAGACCTTCTCGGTGCCCACGCCGTACGGCAGCTCGGTGACCACGATGCCCTTGCGGCGGCCCACCGGCTCGACGCGTGCCGTGGCGCGCATCCGGAACGTGCCCCGGCCCGACTCGTAGGCGTCGCGGACCCCGTCGAGCCCGACGATCATGCCGCCGGTCGGCAGGTCCGGACCCGGGACGAACCGCATCACGTCGTCGAGGGTCGCGTCGGGGTGGGTGACCAGGTGGCGCAGCGCCTGGACGACCTCGACCAGGTTGTGCGGCGCCATGTTGGTCGCCATCCCGACCGCGATGCCGGTAGCGCCGTTGACCACGAGGTGGGGGATCGCCGCCGGGAGGACCACCGGCTCCCGCTCGCGGCTGTCGTAGTTCGCCTTGAAGTCGACGGTGTCCTCGTCGATGGACGCCGTCATCGCGACCGCGGACGGCGCCATCCGGCACTCGGTGTAGCGCATCGCCGCCGGGGGGTCGTCGGGAGAACCGAAGTTGCCGTGGCCGTCCACCGTGGGCAGCCGCATCGACCAGGGCTGCGCCATCCGCACGAGCGCGTCGTAGATGGCGCCGTCGCCGTGCGGGTGCAGGCGACCCATCACCTCGCCGACGACGCGAGCGCTCTTGACGTGGCCACGATCGGGTCGCACGCCCATGTCGTTCATCGTGTAGAGGATCCGGCGCTGCACCGGCTTGAGGCCGTCGCGCGCGTCGGGCAAGGCCCGGGAGTAGATGACCGAGTAGGCGTACTCGAGGTACGACGCCTCCATCTCCTGCTTGATGTCGGTGTCGAGGATGTGCTCCTCGAAGTCGTCGGGGAGGTCCTGCTTGGTGCTGCCGCGTGCCATGCGCGCATTCTCCCCGGTGCCGCCGACGCCGGAGCTCGGGGCACGCCGCACGGGCACCACCTTGTTCGCAACCATGTGGTTGACAACGCGATGAGGGCTCTGGTTGAGTGTTCTCAACCAAGAAGTTGAATACGAGGAGGAGCCTCATGGCCACCGTTGTCGTTCAAGCCGTCGCCTCGCTCGACGGCTTCATCGCCCGTCCCGACGACCTGCCGGGACCGATCTTCGACTGGTACGAGGCCGGCGACGTCGACCTGAAGTTCAATCCCGACCACGTGTTCCACGTGTCGCAGCAGTCCGCCGACTACCTCGACGTCTCCGACGTCCGCTGCCAGCTGATCGGCCGGCACCTGTTCGACTTCACCGACGGCTGGGGCGGGATGACGATGGCGGGCGACCGCGTCTTCGTCGTCACGCACCGCGACGCCGACGAGTGGCGGCGGCGCTACCCCGATGCGCCGTACACCTTCTGCACCGACGGCATCGAGGACGCCGTACGCCGCGCCACCGACCACGCCGGTGACGGAACCGTGCTCGTCTGCGCGGGTGAGGTCGGGGGCCAGGTCGTCGCGGCCGGGCTCGCCGACGAGCTCGCGATCGACCTCGCTCCGGTCTTCCTCGGGCGTGGCAAGAAATTCCTGGGCTCGTCCACCGACGAGATCGTCCTGGACGACCCGAGCGTGGCCGTGCAGGGGGAGCGCGTCCTGCACCTGAGGTACGCCCTTCGCCGTTGACCTCTGGGCAACGACCGCGAAACCTCGGGCGGCTAGATTTCCGTGCGTGACCGCCGCCAACGCCGACGAGTACGTCGCCCCCCGTCACTGGGAGGCCGACGTCCTCCTCCGCGACGGCGGCACGGCGCACATCCGGCCGATCCGGCCGGACGACGCGGATCTGCTGGTCGACTTCTACGGGCGCGTCTCCGACCAGTCGAAGTATTACCGCTTCTTCTCGCCGATGCCGCACCTGTCCGAGCGCGACATCGCGCGATTCACCCAGGTCGACCACGTCCACCGGGTCGCGTTCGTGATGCTGCTGTCCGGGCGGATGATCGCGCTCGGCAGCTACGAGGGGCATGCGGTCGACGCGGACGACCCCGACTCGGCACCGGACGAGCTCGCCGAGGTCGCGTTCCTGGTGGAGGACGCCCAGCAGGGGCGTGGCATCGGCCAGCTGCTCCTCGAGCACCTCGCCCAAGCGGGCCGCGAGCGCGGCATCGAGCGGTTCGTGGCCGAGGTGCTCCCGGACAACCAGCGGATGATCCAGACCTTTCGCGACGCCGGCTACCGGTTGGTCAGCGGCTTCGAGGACGGCGTGATCACCCTCGAGTTCCCGATCGAGCCGACCGACACCGCGATCGGCGTGATGGTCGGACGCGAGCACCGGGCCGAGGCGGCGTCCATCGAGAAGTTCTTCAACCCGCGCTCGATCGCGGTGATCGGGGCGTCCCGCCGGCAGGACACGGTCGGTCAGGCGCTGGTGCGCAACCTGGTCCTCGGCGACTACACCGGCCGGGTGTACGTCGTGAACTCGACGGCCAAGGCGGTCTCGGGCCTGCCGGCGTACTCCACCGTGGGCGACATCCCGGGCGACGTCGACGTCGCGATCGTGGCGGTGCCGGCCGAGGCGGTGCAGGACGTGGTGCTCGACTGCGCCGCCAAGGGCGTGCACGGCCTGATCATCATCTCCTCGGGCTTCGCCGAGATCGGCGAGGAGGGCCGGCAGCGGCAGCGCCGGCTGGTGGGGCTGTCGCGGTCCTACGGTCTCCGGGTGATCGGGCCGAACTGCCTGGGCATCGTGAACACCGACCCCGAGGTCAGCCTGAACGCGTCCCTGTCGACACAGAAGCCGGCCCGCGGTCGGGCCGGGTTCTTCTGCCAGTCCGGCGCCCTCGGCACGGCGATCCTGGAGAAGGTCAACAACCGTGGCCTCGGTCTTTCGACGTTCGTCAGCGCCGGCAACCGCGCCGACGTCTCGGGCAACGACCTGCTGCAGTACTGGGAGGAGGACGACTCCACCGAGGTCGTGCTCCTCTACCTCGAGTCGATCGGCAACCCGCGGAAGTTCAGCCGGATCGCGCGGCGGGTCGCGCTGCGCAAGCCGATCATCGCGATGCGCTCGGGCCGCACGACGCAGGGCGTCCCGATGGGTCAGGCCGTGCGCAAGATCGGGGCGCCGCCCCAGGCCGTCGACGCGATGTTCCGCCAGGCCGGCGTGATCCAGGTGGACACGCTGGACGAGATGTTCGACGTCGCGCAGCTGGTCGCCCACCAGCCGCTGCCACGCGGACGACGAGTCGCCATCGTCGGCAACTCCGACGCGCTCGGACTGCTCGCTGCCGATGCCGCGGCGGCTGTCGGGCTCGTGGTCAGCCGGTCGGTGGCACTCGGCGCCGACGCGACCGGTCCGGACTTCGAGGACGCGCTCGACGCCGCCATCGACGACCCCGAGGTCGACGCCGTGATCGCGGTCTACATCCCGCCGATCGACGTGTCGGGGGTCGAGGTCGCCGACGTGCTCGCGGCCGTGGGGGAGCAGTCCGACAAGCCGCTGGTCTCGTCGTTCCTCGGTGCCGAGGGCGTGCCGGAGCTGCTGCGCGTGCCCGACGTCGCCGGCTCCACGGCCGGCCGCGGCTCTGTTCCGTCGTACCCCGCGGTCGAGGCGGCGGTGCGCGCGCTCGCCCGCGTCGTCGAGTACGCCGTCTGGTTGCGCACCCCGAACGGGTCGACGGTGGTGCCCGACGAGATCGAGCCCGGCGTGGCCAAGGCGCTCGTCCACCGGCTCCTGGTCGAGCATCCCGACGGCACCGAGCTAGGGCCGGGCGACCTGGCCGCCCTGCTCACGGCGTACGGCGTCGAGCTGTGGGAGGCCCGGCCGGTCACCTCCCTGAGAGAGGCGACCAAGGCCGGCAAGGACCTCGGCTGGGACGTCGTGCTCAAGGCGACCACCGACCGGCTGCGGGAGCGACCCGACCTCGCCCATGTCTGGCGCAACATCGACCGGCCGACCGAGATGAAGGACGCGTGGGAGAGTCTGGGAGCGCTGATCGACGACTCCGAGACGGCGGGCTTCGTGGTCCAGAAGAACGCGTCACCCGGGGTGCCGCTGAGCATCCGGAGCATGGAGGACCCGCTGTTCGGGCCGGTGGTGTCGTTCGGCATCTCCGGGCCGCTGACCGAGCTGCTCGAGGACCGGTCCTACCGCATCCCGCCGCTGGGTGCTCGCGACCCGGCCGCGATGACCCGCGAGATCAAGGCCGCGCCGATGCTGTTCGGCTACCGCGGCTCGGAGGTGGTCGACGTCGAACCGGTGGAGGATCTCATCTCGCGGGTGGCCCAGCTCCAGCACGACCTGCCGCAGATCTCGTCGCTCGAGCTCTCGCTGGTCCTGGCCGGCGCGGACCACTGCACGGTGCTCACCGCGCGTGCCCGCGTCGACCCCGTGGCCGACCCGCGATCCGACTGGTTCGTCCGCAGGCTGCCGGCTGCAGTGGATGACACCATCCCGAACTGAGCGCGTCGTGACAGACTCGACCCATGCAGGGTCTGAAGGAGGCGATCGACCGCACCGGGTACTACCCCGAGGTCGTGGCCGACGGTGTCATGCGGGCGGTCGCCGGCGAGGACGTCGTGTCGTTCTTCGTCCACCACGAGCCGACCTTCGACCGTGACGAGGTACGCCGTCACCTGACGGTCGTGGTGCTGACCCCGAGCCGGCTGATCCTGGCCCACACCGACGAGCACGAGGGCGACGACATGCTGCCGGCGCCGTACACCTCGACCTCCACCGAGGCGATCGCACTCTCGTCGGTGAGGTCTGTCGTGGTGACCCGGATGGTCACCAACCCGACCGACGGCCCGACGCCACCGGCGGAGGCCGTGCTCACGATCGGCTGGGGCGGCGTCGCCCGGCTCGACCTCGAGCCGGCCACCTGCGGTGACCCGGACTGCGACGCCGACCACGGCTACACCGGGACCCTCGCGGCCGACGACTTCTCGATCCGTGTCTCGGCCGCGGCCGACGGCCCCGACGCGGTGCCCTCCCTGCTCGCGTTCGCAGAGTCGCTCTCGGCCCGGACCCACCTCTGAGAGCCGGGGTGGAGACGGGGTTCCTCGAGCCGGCGTA
>NZ_DASXQG010000091.1:0-32571 GCF_036493135.1 Nocardioides sp.
CCCTCGATCCAGCGCTCGCCGAGCTCGACCGCACGGTCCATCTCGCCCGCTGCGTCGGTGAAGCCGAGGGTGGTGATGTCGCAGGCGGTCTGGAGCTCGCCGACCTCCCACTCGTCCTTGATCAGGCGCATCTCGGAGATCACGCGGGCGAAGTCGGTGTCGAGGCTCTCGTCGGGGGCGACCAGGGTGTCGACGGTCGCCGAGATCCCGCGGTGGACGCGGGTCTTGCCCGCCTTCGCGAGCTGACCGGCGAGCTCGTCGATGTGGCGCACCTCGAGGCCGAGGGAGTCGGAGATCTCCTTCAGCGAGGGGCGGCGGCCGACCCACAGCTCGCCGTACTGCCGGTCGCGGAAGAACTCGTCGGTCGTGCGCTCCGACCGCGGCCGCGCGTAGAGCACGGCCTCGCCCTCCTCGACCACGAGTACGGCGTCGCTGGTCTGGTTGCCGCAGACGTAGGTGTGGGCGGTGTCGCTGCGGAACCGGTAGTCGGTGTCGTAGGACCGCACCTTGAAGGTGCCGGCGGGCAGCACCAGCCGCTCGCCCGGGAAGGCCTCGGCGAGCCGCTGCCGGCGGGCCGCGGCGTACGGCGCGATCGGGTGCGGCGGGAGGTCGAGCCCCCGGTCGCCCCAGCCCTGACGCATGAACGTCGAGTAGGCCTCGGGCACCGACGGGTCGTGTGACTCGGTGTGCAGCTCGTGATCGGGGGCGGTCTCCGGCTTGATCTCCGTCTGGTCGCTCACGCCCGCAGACTACGCCCGCGCCGTTCGCGCATGCGAAGCGGAATCGACCATTTCGCTAGGCTTTCGCCATGGCCGGTGCCCCGCGCGGCAACGCCGTCTTCACGATCGTGGTGACGGCGCTGGTGCTTCTGTGCGCCGTGCCGATGAGCCTGGTCGTGGGTGCCTCCAGCGCACCGCGGGTGACGATCCTGGCCGCCTTGCTGGCCGCGGTCCCGGTCGGGCCGCTGATCGCGTGCCTGCTCTGGCTCGACCGCTACGAGCCCGAGCCGCGCCGTCTGCTCGTCGGCGGTCTGCTGTGGGGCGTGTTCGTCGCGACCGCCATCGCGCTGCTGGTCGAGGGTGTCGGCGGCTTCGTCGGCGGCATCTCCGACACGCGGATGCTCGAGATCGGTGCGCCGGTCGCCGAGGAGGCAAGCAAGGGCCTGTTCCTCCTGCTCCTGCTGTGGTGGCGTCGTGCCGAGCTCGACGGCGTCCTCGACGGCATCGTCTACGCCGGCATGGTGGGCGTCGGCTTCGCCTTCACCGAGAACATCCTCTACCTCGCCAGCGCGTACGACGGCTCCGGCGACCTCGGTCCGGGCGGCGTCCACGCCCTCACCGGCACGTTCGTCGTGCGCTGCCTGGTCAGCCCGTTCGCCCACCCGCTGTTCACCGCGTGCACGGGCGTCGGAGTCGGCATCGCGGTCAACTCCCGGAGTCGCACCACGCGCATCGTGGCTCCGGTCGTCGGGTACGGGTGCGCCGTGCTCGCCCATGCCGTGTGGAACACCGCGACCGTCTACGGGCCCGGCAACTTCGTGACGATCTACCTGATCCTGATGGCGCCGGCCTTCCTCGCCGCGGTCGCGCTCGCAATCTGGGTACGCCACTCCGAGGGCCGGATGCTCGCCGGTGCCCTGGCCGACGCCGCCCAGCGCGGGCTGCTGCCGGCGACCGACATCGCCTGGGTGGTCGACCTGACCGCGCGGCGACGCAGCCGTGCGTATGCCCGCGACACCGGCGGCGAGGCCGGCGAGCAGGCGATGCGCGACTATCAGCAGGCGGTCATCGAGCTCGGCTTCCTGCACAACCGTTACCTCCGCGGCGTACCCCCGCCGGACTACGCCGCCCGAGGTCACGACTACGTTGCCCGGATCAGTGCGCTCCGACCGTCGATCGCCTTCCCCGGACAGGTGGTACCCATCCGATGACCGTCACCACCGCCGGCCCGCAGATGCTCACGGCCCTCGTGAGACTGCGCGCGGCGCTGCAAGGAGCCGCGCTGCCGCTCGAGCTGCCCGACGTCCGGGAGCACCGACGCGCCCGCGAAGAGATGGTCAACCAGCTCGAGGACTACATCATCCCGCGCATCGTCACCCTCGAGGCACCGCTGCTCGCTGTCGTCGGCGGCTCGACCGGGGCCGGCAAGTCGACCCTGGTCAACTCCCTGGTCGGGGCGGTCGTGACCGAGGCGGGCGTGCTCCGGCCGACGACCCGGTCGCCGGTCCTGGTGCACAACCCGGCCGACGCCGACTGGTTCGGCGCCGACCGGCTGCTGCCCGAGCTCGAGCGGATCCACCACCCCACCCACGACCCCCACGCACTCCAGCTCGTGCCGGTCGACGTCGTTCCCCAGGGGCTGGCGATCCTCGACGCCCCGGACGTCGACTCGGTCGAGGAGAGCAACCGACTCCTCGCGGCTCAGCTGCTCGCCGCGGCCGACCTCTGGTTGTTCGTCACGTCGGCGGCCCGGTACGCCGACCAGGTTCCGTGGGACTTCCTGCGCCAGGCGGCCGAGCGCTCGGCGGCCGTCGCGATCGTGCTCGACCGCACCCCGGAGGACGCCGTCGAGACCGTGGCCACCCACCTGGCCCGGATGCTGGCGGCGCGTGGGCTCAAGGACTCGCCGCTGTTCACCATCAACGAGGTCACGCTCAACGAGAACGGTCTGCTCGCACCTCGACACGTCTCCGAGATCCGCGGCTGGCTCGCCGAGCTCGGCGGCGACGCCGAGGCGCGGGCCGCCATGGTCAGGCAGACCCTCGAGGGCGCGGTGCGATCGCTGACTCGCCGGGCCCACACGGTCGCGGACGCGTGTGTCGAGCAGTCCGAGGCGGCCGAACGCCTCCGCTCCGGCGCGAATGCGGCGTATGACGAGGAGATCCGGAAGGTGCTCGAGGCCACCGCCGACGGGACCCTCTTACGCGGCGAGGTGCTGGTGCGGTGGCAGGAGTTCGTCGGCACCGGCGAGCTGCTGAAGACCCTCGAGGCCAAGGTCGGCTGGCTGCGCGACCGGATGGTCAACGCGATCAAGGGCAAGCCGCAGCAGGCCGAGCGGGTCAGCGTGGCGGTCGAGTCCAGCCTCGAGACACTGATCCTCGAGCACGCGGAGGCGGCCGCCGAGCGGGCCGAGGCGTCGTGGCGGACGCTGGCGCCCGGGCAGGACCTCCTCTCCGACGTCGGCGAGGACCTCGGGCGGGCGTCGCGCGGGCTGCGCCGCCAGGCCGAGCGCGCCGTACGCGAGTGGCAGCAGGACGTCCTCGAGATGGTGCGCACGGAGGGCACCGACAAGCGCACCACCGCCCGCTTCCTGGCGTACGGCGTGAACGGGCTCGCGGTCTCGCTGATGGTCGTGGTCTTCGCCAACACCGCCGGTCTGACCGGGGCAGAGGTCGGCATCGCCGGCGGTAGCGCACTCCTGGGCCAGAAGCTGCTCGAGGCGGTCTTCGGCGACCAGGCGTTGCGCTCGCTGGCGGCGCAGGCACGAGGCAAGCTCGAGATCCGTGTCCGGGCGCTGCTCGACGAGGAGCGTCACCGCTATCTCGACCTGCTGGCCAGCCTCGGCCTCGACGCCGAGGCGGCCGAGCGGGTGCGCAACGCCGCGCGCGCCGTGGATGACCTGCGGTACGCGGGCGCCGAACGAGCGGGCACGCATTCCCTCTGACGACACCGCGCGTGCCGGGGTGCGCAAGGCGGACGGCGTGTCCCACTAGGCTCGGGAGTAACACGTTCGTGCACTTTCACGAGGGAGACGAGTGACCTCCTTGTTGGACGGAGCCAAGAGTGTCGTGTCTCGCGGCTCAGATCTGGGTGACCGGGTCGAGGCTCTCGGGCGGGCCAGCGAGTCAGCTCGAGGCCGCCTCGACGACCGGGTCGTCGACGACGCCGAGGCGACCGTCGACCGGGTCGCACGACGACTCGGTCTGACCGCCAACCACACGGTCGTCGCCATCGGGGGCGCGACCGGGTCCGGGAAGTCCTCGACGTTCAATGCCCTGGCGGGCATCGAGCTCTCCTCGGTGGGCGTACGCCGTCCCACGACGTCGTGGGCGACCGCCTGCATCTGGGGCAAGGAGGGCGCCAGCGAGCTGCTGGACTACCTCGGCATCGCGCCCCGCCACCAGATCATGCGCGACTCCCTGCTCGACCTCGGCAAGGAGGACCGGGCGCTCCAGGGCGTCGTCCTGCTCGACCTGCCCGACCACGACTCGACCGAGGTGTCGCACCATCTCGAGGTCGACCGGCTGATCGAGCTCACCGACCTGATGGTGTGGGTGCTGGATCCCCAGAAGTACGCCGACGCCGCGATCCACAGCCGCTACCTCGCCCCGCTGGCCACCCACCAGGACGTCATCCTGGTGGTCCTCAACCACATCGACGAGGTGCCCGACGACCGCCGGCGGTCGATGCTGGACGACGTACGCCGGCTCGTGGCGGCCGACGGTCTCGATCGGGTTCCGGTGCTGGCGACCAGTGCCCGCACCGGCGAGGGGATCGACGAGCTGCGGTCCGCGATCGGTGATCGGGTGCGTGCCAAGAAGGTCACCCGCGCGCGGCTGGAGGCCGACCTGCGCAGCGCGGCCGCACGCCTCGACGAGGCCACCGGGACGAGCGGGCACCCGGAGCTGTCGCAGAAGCGCATCGCAGCCCTCCAGGACGCGTTCGCAGACGCGGCTGGGGTGCCGACCATCGTCGAAGCAGTCGAGTCGGCCACCCGGGTGCGCGGCCGGCGTGCCACCGGCTGGCCGGTGACGTCGTGGATCTCCAAGCTGAAGCCCGACCCGCTCAGGCGCCTCCACCTCGACCTGGGCAAGGAGGGCTCGGCCTTCACCGGCCGCCATCGCACCTCCGTGCCCGCCTCGACCCAGGTGCAGCGCGCCCGCGTGGACGCCGAGGTCCGGGCCGTGGCCGACGAGGTCTCGGCGCCGCTCTCGCGGCCCTGGGCGGAGTCCGTACGCCGCGCGTCGGTGACGCGGCTGCCCGACCTCAACGACCGTCTCGACGCGGCCCTGTCCACCACCGAGCTCGACGCCGGCCGGATGCCTGCCTGGGCGGGACTTGTGCGCGTCCTGCAGTGGCTGCTGCTGCTCGTCGCGATCGCCGGTGTCGTGTGGTCGGCCGTGCTGATCGCCGACCCGTGGTTCGGCGTCGACCGACCGGACACCCCCGACGCAGGTGGCTTCCCGGTGCCGGTGCTCCTCCTGCTCGGTGGGGTGGTGCTCGGGCTCCTGCTGGCGTTGCTGTGCCGCTTGCTGGTCTCGGCGACCGCTCGTTCTCGTGCTCGCGCGGCCGACCGGAGGCTGCGATCGGCGATCGCGTCGGTGGCCGACGAGCTGGTCGTGGCACCGGTCCGCGCCGAGCTCGCGGCCTACGACAACGTGCGCCAGGGACTGGCTCGCGCGCTCAAGTAGCCCGCCTTCAGTCCACAGGCGGCACCGCCGCGCTCCCGCTCCACAGCCCCTCGTGCGGTCGTCGGTGGTTGTCGGTGGCCGTCTCGATGCTCGGTCCCACGTTCCACGAGACCCTTCACGAACCAGGAGATGAACCCATGAACGAGACCTTCGTGACGCTGTCGGGCTGGCTCGGCGGCGAGGTGAGCCTGCGCGAGGCGGGCGGAGTGCCGGTGGCCAGCTTCCGGGTGGCCACCACACCCCGTCGCTACCAGCGCAAGACCGACAGCTGGGAGGACGGCGACACCCAGTGGTACTCCGTGAACACCTGGCGCACCCTCGCGGAGAACTGCGAGCAGTCGCTCCGCCGGGGCGACCCCGTGGTCGTCCACGGCAAGCTGAGCGCGCACGTCTGGACCAACAAGTCGGGGCTCGAGGTGACCACGTTCGAGGTCGAGGCGGCGTTCGTCGGCCACGACCTCAACCGTGGCACGAGCGGGTTCCAACGACGCAAGCTCGCCGCGGCTCCGGCGCCGGCGGACGCCGCCTGAGGGTCTGCGCCGATCGGGCGATTCCAGGGCGTGACCCGTAGGCTTGTGGGTCATGGCTGACTACGTCTTCACCCTGCGTAACGTGCGCAAGGCGCACGGGGACAAGGTGGTCCTCGACAACGTCACGCTGTCGTTCCTGCACGGCGCCAAGATCGGTGTCGTCGGGCCGAACGGCACGGGCAAGTCGACCCTGCTGAAGATCATGGCGGGGCTCGAGCACCCGAACAACGGCGACGCGATCCTCGACCCCGGGGCGACCGTCGGCATGCTCCAGCAGGAGCCGCCGCTGACCGAGGGCACGACCGTGCTCGACAACGTCGAGGAGGCGGTCCACGAGATCAAGGGGAAGCTCGACCGCTTCAACAAGATCTCCGAGGAGCTGGCCGACCCCGACGCGGACTACGACCGCCTGCTGGGCGAGATGGGTGAGCTCCAGACCGACCTCGACCACGCCTCGGCCTGGGACCTCGACAGCCGGCTCGACCAGGCGATGGACGCCCTTCGCTGCCCTCCGCCCGACGCGATCGTCGACACCTTGTCCGGTGGCGAGCGTCGCCGGGTGGCGCTGTGCAAGCTGTTGCTCCAGCAGCCCGACCTGCTGCTGCTCGATGAGCCGACCAACCACCTCGACGCGGAGTCCGTGCAGTGGCTGGAGGGCCATCTCGCCGGCTACCCCGGTTGTGTCCTGGCGGTCACCCACGACCGCTACTTCCTCGACAACGTGGCCCAGTGGATCCTCGAGCTGGACCGGGGCAAGACGCACCCTTACGAGGGCAACTACTCGACGTACCTCGAGACCAAGAAGGAACGCCTGAAGGTCGAGGGGCAGAAGGACGCCAAGCGCGCCAAGATGCTCGAGCGCGAGCTGGAGTGGGTGCGATCCAACCCGAAGGCGCGGCAGGCGAAGAGCAAGTCCCGTCTGGCGCGGTACGACGAGCTGGCCGCCGAGGCCGACCGCAACCGCAAGATCGACACCGCCGAGATCAACATCCCGGCCGGCCCGCGGCTGGGCGACATCGTGCTCGAGGCCCACGACCTGGCCAAGGGTTTCGAGGGCCGCACGCTGATGCACGACCTGTCGTTCACGCTGCCCCGGGCCGGCATCGTCGGTGTGATCGGCCCGAACGGCGTCGGCAAGACCACGCTCTTCCGGATGATCGTGGGCGAGGAGAAGCCCGACGAGGGCGACCTCGTCGTCGGCCAGACGGTGAAGATCTCCTACGTCGACCAGAGCCGCGGTGGTCTCGACCCGCAGAAGAACGTCTGGGAGGTCGTCTCCGACGGGCTCGACTTCATCAAGGTCGCGAACTTCGAGATGCCCTCGCGGGCCTACGTCGCGTCGTTCGGGTTCAAGGGCCCCGACCAGCAGAAGCGAGCCGGAATCCTGTCCGGTGGGGAGCGCAACCGGTTGAACCTCGCGCTCACGCTGAAGATGGGCGGCAACCTGCTGCTGCTCGACGAGCCGACCAACGACCTCGACGTCGAGACGTTGCAGTCCCTGGAGGACGCTCTGCTGGAGTTCCCCGGGTGTGCGGTGGTCACCTCTCACGACCGGTGGTTCCTCGACCGCATCGCCACCCACATCCTGGCGTGGGAGGGCGACGAGGAGGACGACGCGAAGTGGTTCTGGTTCGAGGGCAACTTCGCGGCGTACGAGGAGAACAAGGTCGAGCGGTTGGGCATCGAGGCCGCGCGGCCGCACCGGGTCACCCACCGGCGCCTCACCCGCGACTGAGCGGCCGGGCTCAGCCTCGGAGGTCCGCCTCGGGGTGGCACTCGATCAGGCCGTCGGTGACGGCGTTCATGACTCGCCCGAGGGCCGCGAAGTCGTCGGTGCTGGCCAGGTCGACCAGGTAGTCGCGCACACCTTGGACGTGCACCGGGGCTGCCTCGACCAGCAGGTCGTGGCCGTACTCGGTCAGCGTGCACACGATGCCTCGACCGTCCTCGGGAGAGGTGGAGCGGGCGACGAGCCCGGCCTTCTGCATCCGCGCGACGGTGTGGGTCACCCGGCTGCGGCTGTGCGCGAGCGCGTCGGCCAGCTGCGCCATCCGCATGGACCGCTCGGGCCGCTCGGAGAGGCGGACCAGGATCTCGTACTCGGTCAGCGAGAGGTCGTGCGCGCGCTGGAGATCGGCGTCGAGACGGTCCAGCAGCAGCGTCACACCCACCGCGAAAGCACGCCACGACGCCTGCTGGTCAGCGTCCAGCCAGCGGGGCCCCCGTGCCTCGGACATACCGGAAGCGTATCGAGACACCTTCGGATTCCGCAGACCCGGCGCGTCGCGGGCGGCGTCGGCTCAGGAGAGACGCTCCAGGATCAGGGCCATGCCCTGCCCTCCGCCGACGCACATCGTGACGAGTCCGAGCGACTTGTCGTGCCAGTCGAGTGAGTTCAGCATCGTCGTCTGCAGACGCGCCCCGGTCATCCCGAACGGGTGCCCGACGGCGATCGCGCCGCCGTTGACGTTCAGGCGGTCGAGGTCGATGCCGAGGTCCTGGTACGACGGCACCACCTGCGCCGCGAACGCCTCGTTGATCTCGACCAGATCCATGTCACCGATGGTCATCCCGGCGTGGGCGAGCGCACGACGCGTCGCCTCGACCGGTCCGAGCCCCATGATCTCCGGCGACAGCGCACTCACCCCGGTGGCGACGATCCGGGCGAGCGGGGTGATCCCGAGCTCGGCGGCCCTGGTGTCCGACATCACGATCACTGCGGCGGCCCCGTCGTTCAGGGGGCAGCAGTTGCCTGCGGTGACGACGCCGTCGGGACGGAACACCGGCTTCAGGCCGGAGACCCCCTCGAGGGTGACGCCGGGCCGCGGACCGTCGTCGGCCGAGACGACGGTGCCGTCCGGCGTCGTGACCGCCGTGATCTCCCGCTGCCAGAAGCCGTCAGCCAGGGCCTTCTCGGCGAGGTTCTGCGACCGTACGCCGAACTCGTCGAGCTCGCGCCGGGTCAGCCCCCGGAGCGTGGCGACATTCTCGGCGGTCTGTCCCATCGCGATGTAGGCGTCGGGAACCACGCCGTCCTCGCGCGGATCGTGCCAGGCCTCCCCGCCGGAGCCGTGCTCGGCCCGGTCGGCCGTGCGTCCCATCGCCTCGGCGTAGAGCGGGTTACGGGTGTTCGGCCAGGAGTCGGAGCTGCCCTGGGCGTAGCGGGAGACGGTCTCGACCCCGGCCGACACGAACACATCGCCCTCGCCCGCCTTGATCGCGTGGAACGCCATCCGGGTCGTCTGCACCGAGGAGGCGCAGTACCGGGTGATGGTGGCGCCGGGCACATCGTCCATCCCGTTCATCACGTTGACGATGCGCGCCATGTTGAACCCGCTCTCGCCGCCAGGGAGGCCGCAGCCGAGGTAGACGTCGTCCACGTCGTGCCGGTCGAGAGCGGGGACCTGGTCGAGCGCCGTCCGGACCATCTGGGCGACGAGGTCGTCGGGCCGCACGTCCTTCAGCGATCCCTTGACGGCTCGGCCGATCGGGGAGCGGGCGGCGGCGACCAGTACGGCTTCGGGCATGTCGTCACCCTAGTCGGGAGCCGTGTGCCCCGGCTGGCAGGATCGGGACGTGCGCCACGTGTACGAGTGCCAGATGCGAAGGGCCGACCAGCACGGCGACACGATCAGCAACGTGGCCTTCGTGGACTACCTCCAGGAGGCGCGGCTGGACCTGCTGCGCCACCACGACACGTCGCCCACTCCGAACCCCGGCGAGGGTCTGGTCGTGGTGAACACGGTCGTCGACTACCTCGCCCCCCTGCGGCTGGCGCAGGCCCCGCTCTTCGTCGCGGTGTGGGCCACGGAGGTGCGGGCCGCGTCCTTCACGCTCGGCTACGAGCTGTACACGGGGCCGGAGGACGATCCGGTCGTGCACGGCCGCGCCACCACGCTGCTGGCGCCGTACGTCTTCGCCGCCGGGCGTCCGCGCCGGATGACGCCGGAGGAGCGAGGGCGGCTGACCGAGAGCCTCGGCCCGTCGCCGGTGTCCGACCGGGTCGCTCCCCGGGGAGGAGAGGACTGGGAGGGCCAGGTGGTCGAGCGGCCGATCCACGTGCGCTTCTCCGACGTCGACCTGCTCGGACACGTCAACAACCTCCGCTACCTCGACTACACCCAGATGGCGCAGGTCGACCTCCTGGTCGGCGTCTTCGCAGATGCCCGCGTCAACGGCACGGTCGGCACGGTGATCGTGCGGAGCGAGATCGACTACGTCGGCCAGATGAACCTCCGCTCGGAGCCTTACGCCGTACGCAGCCGGGTCGTCGGTGTCGGAGACCGGTCCGCGTCGTTCGAGCAGGAGATCCGCGACCCGATCAAGGCAGAGCGGGTGATGGCGCGCAGCCGGATCGTGGAGGTCAACGTCGACCAGGACGACAGGCCAGTGGCGTGGCACCCGAAGCACCGGGAGCTCCTCGAGCAGCGGCTCACGTCTCGTCGAAGGAATTCACCATGAACTGCGCGGCGTGGGTGATGTAGTCCCAGAACTGCGCGTCCTGCTCCGCCGGCATCTCCACCTCGTCGAGGGCTGCCCGGAAGTGGCGCAGCCAGTGCTCCTTCGCCTTCGGCGTGACGGGGTACGGCGCGTGCCGCATCCGTAGCCGTGGGTGCCCGCGGCGCTCGGAGTACGTCGTCGGCCCGCCCCAGTACTGCATCAGGAACAGCCGGAACCGCTCCTCGGCCGGGCCCAGGTCGTCCTCGGGGTAGATCGCCTTCAGGTACGGGTCGTCGGCCACGCCCCGGTAGAACGCGGCGACGATCCGGGTGATCGTCTCCTCGCCGCCGATCTCGTCGTAGAACGTGGTCACTGCTCGGCGGCCTCGGTGTCGGCGGGCGTCTGGTTCATCACGTACGACGTCGGGTACGGCGCCTGGATGCCCTCGTGGTCGAACCGCGACTTGATCCGCTCGCGCAGCACCCTCGCGACCCGCCACTGCTCCATCGGCGCGGTCTTGAGGGTCACCCGCAGGGTGATCGCGTCGGGCGTGATCGCCTCGATGCCCCAGATCTCCGGCTCCTCGATGATCACGCCCTCGTAGTCGTCGTCCCGCCACATGTCCTCGATCACGTCGGTCAGGACACTCCGCACGTGGGAGATGTCCTCGCGCGAGCTGATCTGGACGTCCAGCACGGTGCGCGCCCAGTTCTGGCTCATGTTGCCCACGCGGATGATCTCGCCGTTGCGGACGTACCAGACCGTCCCGTTGGTGTCGCGCAGTCGCGTGACGCGCAGGCTGACCGCCTCGACCGTGCCGCTCGCCTCACCGACGTCGACGACGTCGCCGACGCCGTACTGGTCCTCGAAGATCATGAAGATCCCGGACAGGTAGTCCTTGACCAGCGTCTGCGATCCGAAGCCCAGGGCCACGCCCAGGATCCCCGCGCTGGCCAGGATCGGGGCGATGTCGAGGCCCAGCTCGGCGAGCATCATCGTGATCGCGATCGCGATCACGACCCCCGAGACGATGCTCTTGAGAAGCGTGCCCACGGTCTTGGCGCGCTGCACACGACGCGTGGAGCCAGGCGTTGGCTCGCTCGAGCTGCGACCGAGCTTGCCGTTGGTGAGCCGACCGGGGAGGACCCCCTCCTCCGCCCTGCTCACGAGTCGGTCGATCAGGCGGTGCAGCATGAACTGCACCACCACCGCGATCACGAAGATCAGCACCAGGACGCCCGCCTTCTTGGCGAGGTGCTTGCCGAGGTCCTGCCACTGGTCCTGGCTGATCACGACCTGGCTGATCAGGGTGAGAGCCGCGGGCATGGGGACCAGTATCCTCATCGCGTGACCACGAAGTCCCGGGCCCCGCGGCGCATCGCGCTCGTTGTGGGCTCCGCCACGATCCTGCTCATCGCGTACGCCGGGCCGGCGTCCGCGGACATTCCCGTCGGGTGGAGCAAACCCCAGCCGGTGCCCGTCCTCCACTTCCTGCTGCTGTTCGTGGGCATCCCGGTGCTGATCACGCTCGGGATCCTGGCGGCGGTCTACCTTCCCGGTGTCGTCCGCGGTGAGTCGGTCGCACCTGCGGGTGCGCGCTCGGACGACCAGTGGTTCGGTGGACGACGCGACACCGCCGAGCTCGAGTCCGCCTCGACGCCGCGGACCGACGCGGACGGTGACCGCGACACCGGCGGAGCCGGCGGCACCTGGTGACCACGGGGTGATCGAGATGGCCCGTGAGTTCACCGCGACCCAGCGCGCCTCCCTCGACCAGGCCATCCGGTCGGCCGAGCGGGTGTCGCGCTGCGAGTTCTCCGTGTTCGTCGGCACCAGCGAGGGCGACCCGCGGCAGTTCGCCGAGCGGCTGCACGCGGCGCTGTCGACCCCCGCACGCAGTGTTCTGGTCATGGTCGACCCGGTCGCGCGGCTGATCGAGGTCGTCACCGGTTCCGAGGTACGCCGCGTGCTCAGCGACCAGGAGGTCGCGCTCGCGGTGCTCGAGATGCGCACCGAGTTCGCCGGCGGCGACCTGGTGCGCGGGCTTCGCCGGGGCGTGACCATGCTCGCGATGGGCGCCCGAGCGCCGCGGACCCTGCACGCCGAGGCTTAGCCTGCGTCGCGCTCCTGCGCGGCGAGCGCGCGGAGGACGTCCGCCCGGCCCTCCCTCACGTAGCGCTTGGCAGCGGGTGTCGCGGGCGACTCATCCAGCCAGCGGTCGATCCGCTGGACGAGCGCGAGGCTGCCGAGTGGGAGCGGGAAGACGTCCTCGAGCAGGTTCGACGCCATGTGGGTGCCCAGCTCCTCCCAGGCGGTGTCGGCGGCGGCGAGATACTTCTCGACGTACGGCGCGAGCAGCTCCTCCTGTCCGTACCGCATGAACGTCCCGGCGATCGACCGATGCGTCTCGTTCGGCACGTCGGGGTTCGCCACGAGCTCGGTCCACGCGGCCGCCTTGGCATCGGCGTCCGGGCGCGAGGCCCGCGCGGCCGCGGCGTTCTCCTGCCCGGAGATCGTGGGGTCGCGATCCAGCTCGGCGTCGATCTCGGCGTCGCCGACCGCACCACAGCGAGCGAGCCCGACCAGGAGCATCCAGCGCAGGTCGGTGTCGATCTCGAGACCCTCGACGGTCACCGAGCCGTCGAGCAGTCCGGCGACCTCCTCGATGCCCTCGTCGGAGACCAGGGCGGCGGCGTACAGCCGGGCGAAGATCAGCTGGGCGTTGCTGCCGGGCTCGGCCTGGTGCAGCAGGGTGCGCAGCCCGGCCTCCCAGGTGGCCCGCAGCCCGGCTCGCTTGGCGGGGTCGGAGTAGAGGTTGACGGCGATGCCGGCGTAGCTCGGGATGGCGCGGATGCCGAAGGCGTCGGTCTCACTGCCGATGTTCTGCAGGACGAGCGCGACGTAGTCGGACGCCGCCATCTCGGCGTCGCGGGTCATGTCCCAGGCGGCACCCCAGCACAGCGCGCGCGCCAGCGAGTCGTCGAGGGTCCGCAGACCGCGCACCAGGGTCGCCAGCGACCGCTCGTCGAGGCGGATCTTGGCGTAGGTGAGGTCGCCGTCGTTGAGCAGCAGCAGGTCCGGCTGCCGCTCGCCGACGAGCTCGTCGATCGACGTGAGCTCGCCCTCGCCCTCGACGTCGACCTCGACGTTGCGTCGCCGCACCAGGCGGCCGTCGCGCTCGTCGTACAGGCCGATGCCGATGCGGTGGCGTCGCAGCGTCCGGTTGTCGCCGCCCGCCGTCTGCCGGACCCCGAACGACGCGTAGTCGCCGTCTGCGGTGAGCTCGAACGCGGGGGAGAGGGTGTTGACGCCGCTGGTCTGGAGCCACTCCTTCGCCCAGGCGTCCAGCTCGCGCCCGGAGGCCTTCTCCAGCGCGGTCAGCAGGTCGACGAACTCGGAGTTCGCGTAGGCGTGGTCCTTGAAGTACTGGCGGAGACCGACCAGGAACTCGTCGATGCCGACCCACGCGACCAGCTGCTTGAGCACCGAGGCGCCCTTGGCGTAGGTGATGCCGTCGAAGTTCACCTCGACCGCACGCAGGTCGTAGTTGTCCGCGGCGATCGGGTGCGTCGACGGCAGCTGGTCCTGGCGCAGCGCCCAGTTCTTCCGGGCGTTGGTGAAGCCCGTCCAGGACTCGGTGTACGACGTGTTCTCGACCGCCGCGTGGTAGCACGCCCACTCGGCGAACGACTCGTTCAGCCACAGGTCGTCCCACCAGCGCATGGTCACCAGGTCGCCGAACCACATGTGCGCCATCTCATGCAGGATCACCGAGCAGCGGAACTCGTAGAACGCGGAGTCCTGCCTGCTGCGGGGGAGGTACTCGTCGCGGAGCGTGATCGCACCGGCGTTCTCCATCGCCCCGGAGTTGTACTCCGGCACGTACAGCTGGTCGTACTTCTCGAACGGGTACGGGAAGTCGAAGGCCTCCTCGAAGAACTCGAAGCCCTGCCGGGTGATCAGCAGCAGCTCCTCGGTGTCGAGATGCTCCACCAGCGCCTGCCGGCAGTAGTGGCCGAGCGAGATCGGGCCGTTCTTGCCCTGGTAGGAGTCGAGGTGCTCGTGGTACTCACCGGCGATCAGCGCCGTGACGTACGTCGACATCCGCTTCGACTCCGGGAAGCTCCACCGGGCCCTGCCGTCGCCGAGCGGCTCAGGCGCCGGCGTCGGTGCGTTCGACACGACCTTCCAGCTCTCGGGGGCCACGACGGTCCAGGTGTAGACCGACTTCAGGTCGGGCTGCTCGAACGTCGTGTACACGCGACGGGCGTCGGGCACCTCGAACTGCGTGTAGAGGTAGACGCGGTCGTCCACCGGGTCGACGAACCGGTGCAGGCCCTCACCCGAGTGGGAGTAGCTGCAGTCCGCCCGCACGACGAGCTCGTTGTCCGCCTCCAGGTCGGTCAGCGCGATCCGGCTGTCGGCGTACACCTCCGCGGGGTCCAGGCTGCGGCCGTTCAGCGTGATCTCGTCGACGGTGGCGCCCACGAGATCGGCGAACGTGTCCGCCCCGGGCTCGCGGCACGCGAAGCGGAGCGTCGTGGTGGAGGAGAAGGTCTTGTCGCCCGTCGTGAGGTCCAGGTCGATGGAGTACGACGTGACGTCCAGGAGTGCGGCGCGGGTAGCGGCCTCTTCCCGGGTCAGATTGGTACCAGGCATGGGCCGATCCTGCCATTGGGCGGGACCCGTCCGACAATCCCGTTCGGACACGTTTGTATGACGAATCCAGACCAGCGATCCTGGGTCCGTGGCTGATCGGGACGTCGAGGCCGGATCTGGTGTGCGACGGGAATGGTCGACCCCGTCAACTTGTTCCCACGACATGGACGCCACCTCGGAGACCACCGGCCCCGTCACCCTCGACACCGCTGACTTCTGGTTCGACCCGCTGTGCCCCTTCGCCTGGATCACGTCGCGCTGGATGCTCGAGGTCGAGCAGGTCCGCGACGTGCGGGTGCGGTGGCGGGTGATGAGCCTGTACTTCCTCAACAAGGACCGCGACCTCGATCCCGACTATCAGACACGGATCGCACGAGGGCTTCCCGTCGGTCGCGTGCTGATCGCCTCGGAGCAGAAGCTGGGGCCGGACGCGCTGCTCCCGCTCTACACGGCGCTCGGAGAACGCATCCACCACGAGAAGCAGGAGATCGGCCGCGAGCTGGTCGAGGGCGCCCTGGCCGACGCCGGACTCCCGGCCGAGCTGGTCGAGGCGATGGACGATGCGTCGTACGACGACGCCCTGCACGCGTCGCACCAGGAGGCGATCGACCGGGTGGGCGACGAGGTGGGCACCCCGACGATCGCGGTCAACGGTTCGGCCTTCTTCGGCCCGGTGCTGACCCGCATCCCGCGCGGTGAGGACGCCGGCCGGCTCTGGGACGGCACCATCGCGGTCGCCGACTTCCCGTACTTCTTCGAGATCAAGCGCACCCGCACCGGCGAGCTCGACTTCAGCTGACGGCGCGATCACCGCTGGCTCTCGCTCACTAGGCTGCTGGGCATGAGTCATGTCCTGTCCGCCGTCGCCTGGCCGTACGCCAACGGCCCGCGCCACATCGGCCACGTGGCCGGGTTCGGCGTGCCCTCCGACGTGTTCAGCAGGTACATGAGGATGGCCGGGCACGACGTACTGATGGTGTCGGGCACCGACGAGCACGGCACACCGATCCTGGTCGCGGCCGACGCCGTGGGGGTCAGCGCCAAGGACCTGGCCGACAAGAACAACGCGGTGATCGTCCAGGACCTGGTCGACCTCGGCCTGTCCTACGACCTGTTCACCCGCACCACGACGGGGAACCACTACCGGGTCGTCCAGGAGCTGTTCACCACCGTGCACCGCAACGGCTACATGGTCGAGCGCACGGCCAAGGGCGCGGTCAGTCCGTCGACCGGTCGCACCCTGCCCGACCGCTACATCGAGGGCACCTGCCCGATCTGCGGGTACGGCGAGGCGCGCGGCGACCAGTGCGACAACTGCGGCAACCAGCTCGATCCGACCGACCTGATCAACCCGCGGAGCAAGATCAACGGCGAGACACCGGAGTTCGTGGAGACGCAGCACTTCTTCCTCGACCTGCCGGAGCTGGCGGACGCGCTCACGACGTACCTCAAGGGCCGCGAGGAGAGCGGCACCTGGCGGCCGAACGTCATCAACTTCTCCCTCAACGTGATCGAGGACCTGCGCCCGCGGGCGATGACCCGGGACATCGACTGGGGCATCCCGATCCCGCTCGACGGCTGGCGGGACAACCCGACCAAGCGGTTCTACGTCTGGTTCGACGCCGTCATCGGCTATCTGTCGGCGTCGATCGAGTGGGCCCGCAGGATCGGTGATCCCGAGCGCTGGCGCGACTGGTGGAACGACCCGGAGGCGCTCTCCTACTACTTCATGGGCAAGGACAACATCGTCTTCCACTCGGTCATCTGGCCGGCCGAGCTCCTGGCGTACGACGGGAAGGGCGCGCTGGGCGGGGAGCCGGGGCCGTACGGCGACCTGCAGCTGCCGACCGAGGTGGTCTCCAGCGAGTTCATGACGATGGAGAGCAAGCAGTTCTCGACCAGCCGCGGCCACGTGATCCTGGTCGGCGAGATGCTCGCCCGCTACCAGCCCGACGCGCTGCGCTACTACATCTGTGCGGCCGGTCCGGAGACCTCGGACGCCGACTTCACCTGGGCGGACTTCGTGCTGCGCACGAACTCCGAGCTGGTCGCCGGTTGGGGCAACCTGGTCAACCGGACGGCCACGATGATCGCGAAGAGCTTCGGCGAGATCCCCGCCGCGGCGACGCTCGAGCCGGTCGACGAGGCGGTGCTCGAGGTCGTCCGTACGGGGTTCGCGACCGTCGGCGACCTGCTCGGCCGACAGCGGCTGCGCAGCGCCACCGCCGAGGCGATGCGGGTGGTCGGCGAGCTGAACAAGTACCTGACCGTCACCGAGCCGTACAAGATGAAGGACGACTCGCAGCGCGAGCGGCTCGGGACCGTGCTGCACGTGGCGGCCCAGTGCGTGCTCGACTGCAACACGATCCTGGCGCCGTTCCTGCCGTTCTCGGCCAACGCGGTATGGACGGTCTTCGGCGGTCAGGGCGAGTTCATGCCGATGCCGCGGATCGATCACGTCGAGGACCTCGACCCGGACGACGGCGCCGGCCTCCACGTCTACCCGATCATCACCGGTGACTACTCCTCGACGCCGCGCTGGGAGAGCCGTCCGGTGACGGTGGGCGCGACGGTCGAGCCGCCGACGCCGGTCTTCACCAAGCTCGACCCGGCAGTCGTCGACGAGGAGCTGGCGAGGTTCGCCGGCTGACTGCTCGGGACGTCAGCACGCCGGCGGTCAGAAGCCGCGCGTGGCGTACGGGCCGACGTCGGTGCGGAACGCCTGCCAGAGATCGCGGACCGCGCCCGGTCGGTGCTCGGCGATCACGCCACCTCGGTGCATCTCCGCGAGGTTGGCGCCACCGAGGTACGCCGCGCCCAGGGCCGTCACCGGCAGGGAGACCTCGGCGTCGTCATCGGTCCGCGTCGCGTCGCCGGTGCCGTCCTTGACCCGGATCCGCCAGCGACCGGCGTTCCAGGGCGCCGAGGCGTCGGCCACCTCGACCACCACGTCGCAGTCGGCCTCGTAGCCGCGCGCCGCGACGGACTCCGGCAGGTCGACCAACCGGACCCAGAGGCTGTCGTAGCTGTTCACTCCACCGAGCCCGCGCGGACCCTGCACCCACGACAGGATCGGGTCCGTGCCGGCGACGCCGTCGACCTTGACGGTCCCGGAGAGGTCGAGGTCGACCACGCGTCGCAGGAGGGCCAGTCGCGCGACCGGGCCGCCCGAGATCGGCCGCACGGCCACCTCGGCGGCGGGACGCGAGTTCGGCCACTTGTGCGTGCGCTTGAACACGACGTACCCGACGTCGCGCCCGTCGCGGATCGCGAACAGGATCCGTGGCGGCTCGCTGTCGCGCGTCTCCTCTGCGGTCACGTGCCCGAGCTCGGCGTAGAACGCCTCGTTGCCGACGATGGTGCCGACGTTGGTGGCCATCAGGTCGAGGTCGATGCGGCGGCGCCGTTGGTCGACGCCGTCGTCGGTCACGGTGCCGAGCCGGGTCACGATGGCGCCGGCCTCGTCCTCGAGGTGCGGGGCCGTGAACGTCGAGCCCCGCCCGACCTCGATCGTCAGCTCCCAGGACGCCAGCCCGTAGCCGTGCCGGCCGTAGATCCCGGGCTCGCTGGCGTGCAGCGCCGACAGGTGAAGCCCCTCGCGACGCGCCTGCTCGAAGTGGTGCTCGAGCATCGCGGTCAGCAGTCCGCGACGGCGGTGGTCGGGGTGGACGCCCACCCAGGTGAGACCGGCTACGGGGACGACGCGGCCGGCACCGGCCCCGTCGGGCACCGAGAGCTCCATCGGGCGCACGCCGTAGATGCCGGGGTACGTCGCGGGGTCGACCTCCGCGCCCACGACCTCGGCGTAGAACCGCTGGTCCGCGGGAACGCCCCGCAGCTGCAGGTCGAGCGGGTCGCTACTGACGCTGTCGAACCAGACCAGCTTGTCGGTGGCCAGGTAGCGGGCATCGTCCGTCGCACGCTCCACGCGGATCTCCGGGCGCTGCTTCTCGGCCATGC
Organism: Nocardioides sp.; assembly: GCF_036493135.1. Classification (GTDB taxonomy): domain Bacteria; phylum Actinomycetota; class Actinomycetes; order Propionibacteriales; family Nocardioidaceae; genus Nocardioides. The sequence continues at coordinate 19,000 of NZ_DASXQG010000091.1, forward strand.
CACCAGGAAACCCGTGCCGCGGAGGGCTGTCCAACGACTTTGTCCGTCAGTGCTGCAGCTCGGCCAGCTTCGCGAACGCGCCCTGCACGACGTCGGCCTCGTTCACGCCGTACACCTGCCGGAAGAGCCTCGGGGTGAGCGCGTCGGCATTCACGTCCTGGTACTGGGCCCGGTAGGCCTTCATCAGCTCGATGAGCTTCGCGACGCCGCCATGGTCGACGAGCCAGGCGACCGCGGCCTGCGAGACGGGGTAGTTGACGGTCGGGTCGGTGTTGAACAGACCGATGCTCGGCAGGGCTCGGTCTGCATGCATCACGGAGCGGTACAGCGTGGCAGGCACCTGCAGGGCCGAGAAGTCGTCCGGGTAGTACTCCACCCAGGTCGCGACGCCCTCGGTGAGCCGCTTGGGGTTGCTGCCGGAATACTCACGCAACAGGTAGTGGGTGAGCTCGTGGCGCAGGATCCCGGTGTCCGACACGACGTCGTCGACGAGGTTCGGGTTGACCTTGATCGCGGTGCCGGCCGGGCCGGTGACGTGGTTGCCGAGCCGGTCCGATGCCGTGAGCCCGAACGTCACGGCCGCCGCCTCCTCCCGCGAGACGGAGCTGAAGTCGTAGGCCAGCCCGTTCGTGGTCGCGTCCACCAGCACGCGGTACGACGCGGGCACGCCGAGGAGGTGCGCGTCGTAGGTGATGTCGTCGCGGATGGCCGTGGTGAGCCGGTCGAGCGAGTCGGCGGCGGACGCGTCGACGATGACGGTGAGCGCACCGTCGCGGCGCGCCACGACGGGGACGCCGTACCAGGGGCGCTCCTGGGGCGAGTCGAAGTGGCCGCTGTCCTCCGGCTGGCTGACCGCCCCCACCAGCCAGTGGCCGTGCCGCCGTACGAACGTCATGTCGACGGGGTTGGACACCGGTTCCGATAGCGTCTGCGCCAGCTGCAGGTGCTCGACGACCACGGGGTGGAAGACCGGGTCACCGCCCGGAACGCGGGCCGGCACCAGCGCCGAGGTGTCGACGGCGTACGCCAGGTGGGTGACGTCGAGCTGCCGGAGGTTGTCGAACAGCACCCGTTGCCGGGCGACCAGGTCGGGCTGCTGGGGGTCGACCGTCGCCACGAACCCCTTTTCGTCGCCGGCGACGACCGCCTTGGCCTGCGCGGCCATGACCCTCCGGATCGCACGGAAGTCCTGGCGCGTCGGGTCGAAGGGCGCGCTCCGGCCGACGTCTGACGAGCTCGGGGGAGCGGTCGCGTCGGGCGGAGCGGCCGACGAGGAGCCGCCCGCGCCGCAGCCGGCGAGGAGCGTGACGGCGCCCGCCAGGGCGAGTGAGCTCGCCCCGAGGCGTCGCAGCATGCCAGGACTGTAGACGAGCGATTCCCGCCGTGGGTGCGGGCTGGCACGATGTGCGCCATGCGCGTCCACCTCGGCTCCGACCACGCGGGTCTCGACCTGAAGCAACAACTGATCGGCCACCTCCGTGCGCAGGGCCACGAGCCTGTCGACCACGGGGCCCTCGTCTACGACGCCGTCGATGACTACCCCGTGTTCTGCCTGCGCGCGGCGGAGGCCGTGGTCGCCGACGCGGGGAGCCTGGGCGTCGTCATCGGTGGCTCCGGCAACGGCGAGCAGATCGCGGCGAACAAGGTGAAGGGCGTCCGAGCCGCCCTCGTGTGGAGCGAGGAGACCGCGGTCCTGGCCCGGCAGCACAACGACGCGAACGTGATCTCGGTCGGCGGCCGGATGCACACCCTCGACGAGATGACCCACTTCGTCGACCTGTTCCTGGCGACGGCGTTCACCGGCGAGCAGCGCCACGTGCGCCGGATCGCGATGCTCGCCGACTACGAGCAGACCGGCGACCTGCCACCTCTGCCGGCCGGCGCGCTGGGGGAGGACCGTGCCTGAGGGTCACACCCTGCACCGGCTGGCCACCGAGCTCACCGATGCCTTCGCCGGGCACCCGGTGCGCGTGAGCAGTCCGCAGGGTCGCTTCGACACCGAGGCCACGCAGCTCGACGGGTCGACGCTGCTGGTCGCAGAGTCGGCCGGGAAGCACCTGTTCCTCGACTTCGACGCCGACCGCGTCGTACACGTGCACCTCGGGTTGATCGGTGGCTTCGACGTGCACCGCGGGGTCAGCGAGGTCCCGGCACCGGTCGGTCAGGTGCGGTTGCGGCTGATCGGGGGCGGCGGCCGCACGTCGTACGCCGACCTGCGCGGGGCCACGCAGTGCGCGCTGGTCACCTCCACCCGCCGCGACGAGATCGTCGGGAAGCTCGGCCCCGATCCGCTGCGGGCCGACGCCGACCCGAGCCGGGCCTGGGCGCGCATCTCGAGGAGTCCTCGTGCCGTCGGCGACCTGCTGATGGACCAGGCGGTGCTCGCCGGGGTCGGCAACGTCTACCGGGCCGAGGTGCTGTTCCGGCATCACATCCACCCCCTTCGGCCGGGGCGCACGCTTCGCGTCGGGCAGTGGCGGGCGATGTGGGCCGACCTCGTGGAGCTGATGGCCGAGGGCGTGCGAACGGGCCGGATCGACACCGTGCGGCCCGAGCACACCCCCGAGGCCATGGGGCGGCCGCCCCGCGTCGACGACCACGGCGGCGAGGTCTACGTCTATCGACGTACCGGGCAGCCGTGCCTGGTGTGCGGCAGCATCGTGCGCACGGCCGTGCTGGTGGGGCGCAACGTCTTCTGGTGCCCGAACTGCCAGCGCAAGTTCCGCTCGCGGGCTCTACAGTGAACCCCTCATCGAAGGACGGTGCCTTGACCATGACCGCACCTTCTGCCGGGCGACGGCCCGCGACGGCTCGCTCGCGGCGCCGTTGGAGCGCATTCCTGGTGGGGGGCTCCGAGCCCGAGCGGTTGGTGCTCGTCAGCTTGTTCGTGCTGGCGACCCTGGTCGGGGCCGCGATGGTGGCGGTCCCCAAGTGGGCGCCGATCACCGTCATCGTCCTGCCGATGGTCATGGGTGGGTTGTTCCTCGCGCCGCGGGCGCTCCCGTGGTTCATCATCTACAACCTGGTGCTGCTGACCCTGGCGCTGCCGAAGCTGCCGAGCCTCACCCTGCGCAGCGTCGTCTCGATCGGCGTGCTGTTCCTCCTGGCCTTCATCATCATGATCGGCTCGTTCCGCCGCTCCCGGCTCGGCATCGCCGGGAGCATGGGCGAGTCGATGCTGGTCGACCTCAGCGACCGCATCCAGGGTCAAGGAGTGCTGCCCGCGCTGTCTGAGCCCTGGCACGCCGAGTCGGTCATCCGGTCGGCCGGCGGCACCCGATTCTCCGGCGACTTCTTCGTCGTGGGCGACGTCGACTCGGGTCGGCTCGACGTGTCCGTGGTCGACGTGTCCGGCAAGGGCGACCGCGCGGGCACCCGAGCCCTGCTCCTCGCCGGGGCGATGGGAGGGCTGGTGACGGCGTTGGAGCCGCGGGAGTTCCTGCCGGCCACGAACGCCTATCTGCTCAACCACCCCTGGCAGGACGGCTTCGCCACGGCCGTGCACCTCAGCGTCGACATGGCGTCGGGGGCGTTCGCCGTCTGGACCGCCGGGCACCCGCCGGCCCTGCACTGGCGCGCCGGGGCCGGTCGCTGGACGCCCTTGGAGTCCGAGGGTCCGATGCTCGGCCTGATCCCCGACGCCGACTTCCACGAGGCGGGTGGCGTGCTCCGTTCCGGTGACGCGCTGATGCTCTACACCGACGGCATGGTCGAGACCCGCACCACCGACATCGGGATCGGCATCGACCGCCTGATCGGCCAGGCCGATCGTCGCCTGCGCAGCAACTTCGCCGGGGGTGCCAAGACCCTGGTCGACTCGGTGGGCGGCCGGTCCGATGACCGGGCCCTGCTGCTGGTCTGGCGCGACTGACGGTACGACGCGTGCTCGCGCGGCGGCGTGCGGCAAGGGATTCGGAAGCGTCGCGGCCGGTGTGGCACCATGACCTCGCGCGTCTCGCGGGAGGGGTAACCCGCTCCGCGGGCGATGCGCGGACGTAGCTCAATGGTAGAGCCTCAGTCTTCCAAACTGATGACGCGGGTTCGATTCCCGTCGTCCGCTCGCAGGCGGTTCCAGAGCCCTTCCGGGGGTCTCCGGGAGTCGCCGAACCGGGGCGTAGCGTAGTGGCTAGCGCGCCTGCTTTGGGAGCAGGAGATCGCAGGTTCGAGTCCTGTCGCCCCGACCACCGACCAACCGCGTATCTCGCCGAACGTCGGCGGCGGGGCCATCCGGGCCTGCACACTGGGCGAGTGCCCATCCCCCCGGTAGCCGCGCTGACGTCGACCGCGTCTCCCCCCACCCCGCGCAGGCTCGTCGTCTTCGACGCCTGTCTCACGGTGCTGGCGCTCGCCGCCATCGCGCAGGGGTTCTGGAAGTGGCACGAGTACGGCCCACCCGACTGGCAACCGGTCTCGGTGATCGGTCTGCTGAGTCTCCCGCTGCTCGCCCGCTACAGCATCACGGTGTCGCGCGACGCCGAGGCCAACGTCATCGGGCTGAGTGCGGCGGTGCTGTTCGCGAGCAGTCTCGGCGCCGACAGCCACATCTTCCCGGTCTGGGCGCTCATCGTGCTGGCCAGCTCGATCGCCTTCAAGGGTGGTCTGCGGTACGGCCTGCCGAGGGGAACCGACGACGTGGTCGCCGGCTGGGCGCTGGTGACCGTCGCGTCATACATCGACTTCGGGCTGCGGCCCTTCGACCGCACCCTGGTCGCACTGCTGGTCTTCGTCGCGGTCGAGGCCCTGGTGTTCTGGGTACGCCGTCGGCTGCGCGGTCAGCAGTCCCCGCAGCAGGCGTTGGACAGGTCGTCGACGGCGCTGGCGCTGTTCGGCCTGTACTTCGCCTCGGTGTTCATCGCCGCGCTGCGTCGTACGTACACCGCGCCGAGCAGCACCGGGAACGCAGAGGTCGCGGTGATGGGGCTGAGCCTCGTCGTCGCCACCCTGATCGGCTACAGCATGAGTCAGAACCTGATCCGAGGAGTGGCGGTGCTCTCGGAGGCGGCGACGAACCTGCCCTGGCCGGCCGACGAGAACGACCGGCTCGTGATCAGGTTCGCCCGGTCGGCGATCCGCAGCGCGACGGCGGACATCGTCCCCCGCACCGGGCCGCCGGGCTCGCTCAGCGCCTCCATCGACGAGGTGCGCTACCTGGTACTGCGTCGGATGCCCGGCGACCGGGCCTACACCGAGGCCGACCAACGCCTGCTGGAGGCGGTCGCGGCGATGGCCAGCGTGTCGCGCTCGGTCGACCTCCGCGAGGCCGGTCTCCGGCTGCGCAGCGTCACCGACGCGATGACCGGGCTCTGGAACTACCCGATGTTCGTCGAGCTCGCCGAGCAGGCCATCCGTGCGCGCGCCCAGGGCGAGGTGCTGGCGCTGCTGTTCCTGGATCTCGACAAGTTCAAGCAGCTCAACGAGGAGCTCGGTCACTTCGACGCCGACCAGGTGCTGTGCGAGATCGCCGGCCGGTTGCAGGAGGCGGCGCCCCCGACGGCGGCGGTCGCGCGCTTCGCCGGCGACGAGTTCGCGCTGCTGCTGCGCGGCGTCGACCGCGACACCGTGGCCGCCCACGTGCAGGGGCTGGTCGAGGCGGTGACCGCGCCGATTGCGGTCGCGGGCCGGTTGATCACCGTCCACGTCAGCGTGGGAGTCGGGGTCAGTGACGCCATCGACGACTCGTTCGACGACGTGATGCGGGTCGCCGAGGAGCACATGCGCGAGGCCAAACGTGCCGGCCGCGCGGCATCGGCGTCCCGGGACGAGAAGGACCTGGTGTCGAGCATGCTGGGCGAGGGCGCCACCGCCGTCGCCTTCCAGCCGATCCTCGACGCTCGTTCGGGCGCCCTGTGGGGATGCGAGGCGCTGCTCCGCGCCACCGACCCCGAGCTCGGCGAGGTCTCCCCGCTCACCCTGGTCAGCTCCGCCGCGCGCCAGCAGACGCTGGACGAGCTGACGGCCAAGATCGGCGAGGAGGCGCTCGATGCCATGAATGCGCTCGCGCATCGAGTGGCGGCGCCGCTGCACCTCACCGTGAACCTCGAGTTCGAGCAGTTCCGTGTCGACAACCCCGTCTTCGAGCGGCTCAGCAGATCGCTGGGTGAGCGGGGTGTCCAGCTGGTGCTGGAGCTGTCCGAACGCAGCTACGGCCGCTGGACCAGCCAGCACGACCTGCTCGCGGAGCGACTCAAGAAGCGGGGGATGGGGCTGGCGATCGACGACTTCGGGGCCGGCTACGCGACGTTCAGCCTGCTGAACAAGTGGGGCTGGGACGTCGTGAAGATCGACAAGTCCCTGATCACCGCGGACGACGAGCAGTCGCGCCTGCTCTTCTCGAACGTCGTACGCACGCTGCGCGAGCTGAAGCTGACCACCGTCGCCGAGGGCGTCGAGACCCCCGATCAGATGCTGGCCGCCCGCCGAGCGGGGGTCAGCCTGATCCAAGGACACCTGGTGTGCGAGCCGGTCGGGATGGACGAGCTGCTGTGCCGGGTCGGCCCGGACGGGAACGGCCTTGCCGAGCGCCTGCACGAGTACGCGTGAGGCGGTCCGCGGGCCGTCTGCGGGCGCTCGGCTCGGTTAGGTGCGTTCCCGGCGGTGCCCTAGGCTGAGAACGCCGTGCGAGCGGCTTCCCCCAGCTAGGAGACATGGATTGAAGAGCGCCGTCGAGACCTTGGGCCCCACCCGGGCCAAGCTCACCGTCGAGGTGCCCTTCGAGGAGCTCAAGCCGAGCCTCGACAAGGCGTACAAGACCATCGCCCAGCAGATCAACGTGCCCGGCTTCCGCCGCGGCAAGGTCCCCCCGATGGTGATCGACCGCCAGGTCGGGCGGGGCGCCGTGCTGGAGCAGGCGATCAACGAGGTCGTCCCGCAGAAGTACGTCGAGGCGCTCCAGACCCACGACCTCCAGCCGCTGGCCCAGCCCGAGGTCGAGGTCACCCGGATCGACGACAACGAGGCGATCGAGTTCACCGCCGAGGTCGACGTACGCCCCGAGATCACGGTCCCCGACTGGCACGGACTCAGCGCCGAGGTCGAGGACCTGACCGTCTCCGACGACGACGTGGACGAGCAGGTCCAGGCGCTTCGCGAGCGCTTCGGCAGCCTCACCGACGTCGAGCGTCCCGCCGCCGACGGCGACTTCGTCACTCTCGACCTCGTCGCGACCCAGAACGGCGAGCCGGTCGACGGCGCCGAGGTCAGCGACATGTCCTACCGGGTCGGCCGTGGCGGCATTCTCGAGGGTCTCGACGACGCGCTGGTCGGCATGGGCGCCGGCGACGACAAGACCTTCACCTCCCAGCTGGTCGGCGGCGACCTCGTCGGCCAGGACGTCGAGGTCCAGGTCAAGGTCTCGCAGGTGCAGGAGCAGGAGCTGCCGGCGTACGACGACGAGTTCGCCCAGCTCGCCTCGGAGTTCGACACCGCCGACGAGCTGACCGACGATGTCCGCAGCCGGCTCGGCAACGGCAAGCGCCTGGAGCAGGCGGCAGCTGCGCGGGACGCGGTCCTCGAGCGGCTGCTCGACCAGATCGAGGTGCCCCTGCCCGAGTCGATGGTGGCCGACGAGCTGACCGAGCGCCGAGGCAGCATCGAGCAGCAGCTCTCCTTCGCCGGCATCACGCTCGACAAGTACCTCGAGGACGAGGGCCAGACCCAGGAGGAGTTCGAGGCCGACCTCGAGCGCCGGGTCCGCGACGCGGTCGCGGCGCAGTTCGTCCTCGACGAGGTCGCCGGCCAGCTCGAGCTGGGCGTCGACCAGCAGGAGCTGACCGAGCACATGGTGCGGCGGGCCCAGCAGTCCGGCCAGGACCCGCAGGAGTTCGCCAACCACATGTTCGAGCACAACCACATCCCCGAGCTGGTCGCGGAGATCCGCCGCGGCAAGGCGCTCGCGCAGATCGTGGAGAGTGCGACGGTGACCGACGGCTCCGGCAACGTGGTCGACCTGAAGAACCTCCGCCCGGACGGCACGCTCGGTGACCCGGCCGAGGCCGATGACGAGGCCGATGGCGACGCCGAGCCCGACGAGGAACCCACGCAGGCCTGAGGTCTGGTGACGGTCTCGCCGGGTCCCCGCCTGCTCGACGCCGCGGCGCTGCTCGCCGCGGTGGCCGACGAGGTGGTCGTGGGCACGGTCCGTGACACGCATCTGGCCTGGGCCGACCGCGTGCACGGTGCGGTGCGCCGTCCCGCGCACGGCGCCTCGCGCGTCCCGGAGCTGGTCCATCGCGGCATCGCCGGGAGTGTGTACGCCGGGCTGGGCGTGGGACTCCGGGCGGTGTCCCGTGGTCTGGGGGCGCTCGCCGAGCGCGATCTCGGGCCGGGTCTCGAGGACACCCCCCGTGGGCGGCTCGTCAACGCCGCCGTGAACGGCATGATCGGCGACCGGCTGGCCCGGGAGCGCCCGCGGCTGGCCGTCCCGCTCGCCGTACGCCGTGACGGTCGCGACGTACCGCTCCGCACCGACGCGCTGGAGACGGCGTTCCCGTCGGCGACCGGCCGGGTGGCGCTGCTCCTGCACGGGTGGTCCGAGGACGAGTCGGCGTTCGACCGTCACCGCGACCGGCTCCGCACGACGTACGCCGACACGCTGGCCGAGCTCGGGTGGACCCCGGTGCTCCTCCGTGCCAACTCCGGCCTCTCGCTCCGCGAGAACGGCGTCGCACTCGCCGCCCTCGTCGAGGACCTGGTCGGGGCCTGGCCGGTGCCGGTCGAGCGGCTCGCCTTCATCGGCCACTCGATGGGCGGCCTCGTGGTCCGCGCCGCCGGCGCGGTCGCCACCGACGCGGACGAGCCGTGGACCGACCTGCTCACCAACGTCATCACTCTCGGCACCCCCCACTTCGGCGCGCCGCTGGCGGGCGGGGTCGGGCGGGGCTCGCGGGCGCTCGGGCGCCTGCCGGAGTCCGCAGCGTTCGGTCGGATCCTCGACCAGCGCTCGGTCGGGGTGCTCGACCTCGTCGCCGGCCTCGGCGACGAGGCGCCGGCGCTGCCGCACGTGCGCTACCACCTGGTCTCCGCGACGCTCAGTCGATCGCCGCATCACCCGGTCGGCTGGGTGCTCGGCGACCTGCTGGTGCGCCAGCCCTCGGCGTACGGCGCGTCACCAGGCCGGTCGTACAGCCACCCCGGGCTGTTCCCGGACGCCGACCGACTGCACCTCCCGCGAGCCGGGCACTTCGACCTGCTCAACCACCCGCGCGTACACCGGGCGCTGCGCGTGTGGCTGGGAGAGACCGCCGAATCTGCTGTCGGCGAACAGCGCCCCGACACGCGTGGAAGCACCGCCCGATCCGGCTAGGGTCGGCCTCGTGAACGACTACTCGCCCACAGATTTCCCGCAGCGGAGCGCGCAGATGAACGGTGGCGCCGCCGGCTACGGCCTCGACGACCACATCTACCAGCGGCTGCTCAAGGAGCGGATCATCTTCCTCGGCTCCGAGGTCCGCGATCAGAACGCCAACGCGATCTGCGCCCAGCTGCTCCTGCTCTCCGCCGAGGACCAGAAGGCCGACATCTTCCTGCACATCAACAGCCCGGGCGGCTCGGTCGACGCCGGGATGGCGATCTACGACACCATGAACTACATCCCCAACGACGTCGCGACGGTCGGCATGGGCCTGGCGGCGTCCATGGGCCAGTTCCTGCTCTGCGCGGGGTCCAAGGGCAAGCGCTACGCCCTGCCCCACGCCCGGATCATGATGCACCAGCCCAGCGGCGGCATCGGCGGCTCGGCGTCCGACATCAAGATCCAGGCCGAGCAGAGCCTGCTGCTGAAGAAGCAGCTCACCGAGCTACAGGCCCAGCACACCGGGCAGACCATCGACCAGATCGAGCTCGACTCCGATCGTGACCGGTGGTTCACACCGCAGCAGGCGCTCGAGTACGGCTTCATCGACCACGTGATCACCAGCGCCGCCGAGGCCAGCGACGAGGGCCGTCCGGCCCGGAATGAGGACTGATGAACTACTACATTCCGCAGTGGGAGGAGCGCACGTCGTACGGCTTCCGCCGGATCGACCCCTACGGCAAGCTCTTCGAGGACCGCATCATCTTCCTCGGCACCCCGATCTCCGACGACGTGGCGAACGCCGTGATGGCGCAGCTGCTCTGCCTGGAGTCGATGAACCCCGACCAGGACGTCCAGATCTACATCAACAGTCCCGGTGGCTCCTTCACCGCGTTGACGGCGATCTACGACACCATGAAGTTCATCAAGCCCGACGTCCAGACCGTCTGCCTGGGCCAGGCCGCGTCCGCCGCGGCCGTGCTCCTGGCCGCCGGTACGCCGGGCAAGCGACTCGCCCTGCCGAACAGCCGGATCCTGATCCACCAGCCCTACACCGAGGGCACCGGCGGCCAGATCTCCGACCTCGAGATCCAGGCCAACGAGATCATCCGGATGCGTGGGCTCCTGGAGAAGATGATCGCGGACGCGTCCGGCAAGGACCAAGAAGCGGTCAGCCGCGACATCGAGCGCGACAAGATCCTCACCGCCGAGCAGGCGGTGGACTACGGACTCATCGACGCGGTCCTGAGCTCGCGATCGATCGCGCCCGCACTCGCGTGAGGACCCACGGCGCGTCTGCCCACGGAGGGCCGGCCGCCAGGCAAAGATCGCGCGTGGGGTCCTGTCAACAAGGGCCCGAAGATGTACCGTCGAAGGACTCGCCCGAGCAGCAGAGGACACCACCGGCACCAGGCCGGCCGAACCGGAGGATGACCGCCCGTGGCACGTATCGGTGACGGAGGCGACCTGCTGAAGTGTTCGTTCTGCGGGAAGAGCCAGAAGCAGGTCAAGAAGCTGATCGCAGGTCCGGGCGTCTACATCTGCGACGAGTGCATCGACCTGTGCAACGAGATCATCGAGGAGGAGCTCGCCGAAGGCAGTGAGGTCAGCCTCGACGAGCTGCCCAAACCCCGCGAGATCTTCGAGTTCCTCAACTCCTACGTGATCGGCCAGGAGCGCGCCAAGAAGACCCTCGCGGTCGCGGTCTACAACCACTACAAGCGGGTCCAGGCCGGTCTGCAGGCCACGGCCAAGCACTCCAAGGAGGAGTCGGTCGAGGTCGCCAAGTCCAACATCCTGGTGATCGGTCCGACGGGGTGCGGCAAGACCTACCTCGCCCAGACCCTGGCGCGGATGCTCAACGTCCCGTTCGCGATCGCCGATGCGACGGCTCTGACCGAGGCGGGCTACGTCGGCGAGGACGTCGAGAACATCCTGCTGAAGCTGATCCAGGCCGCCGACTACGACGTGAAGAAGGCCGAGACCGGGATCATCTACATCGACGAGATCGACAAGGTCGCCCGCAAGGCGGAGAACCCCTCGATCACCCGCGACGTCTCCGGTGAGGGCGTGCAGCAGGCCCTCCTGAAGATCATCGAGGGCACCACCGCATCGGTGCCGCCGCAGGGCGGCCGGAAGCACCCCCACCAGGAGTTCATCCAGATCGACACGACGAACATCCTGTTCATCGTGGGCGGTGCCTTCGCCGGTCTGGAGCACATCATCGAGCAGCGGGTCGGCAAGAAGACCCTCGGCTTCACCGCCGAGGTCAAGGGCGCCGAGGAGCGCGACTCCGACGACCTGCTGGCTCAGGTGCGGCCCGAGGACCTCACGAGGTTCGGCCTGATCCCCGAGTTCATCGGCCGGCTCCCGATGGTCGCGACGGTCAAGAAGCTCGACGTCGACGCGTTGATGGAGATCCTCACGGTCCCGCGCAACGCCTTCGTCAAGCAGTACCAGAAGCTGTTCGAGCTCGACGAGGTCACCCTGGAGTTCACCGACGAAGCCATCCGAGCGGTCGCCGTCAAGGCGCTTGAGCGCGGCACCGGCGCCCGCGGTGCGCGGGCGATCCTGGAGGAGGTCCTCCTCCACGTGATGTACGACGTACCCTCCCGCGAAGACATCGGCAAGGTCGTCGTCACCGAGGAGGTCGTGGTCGACGACGTGGCCCCGACCCTCCTGCCGCGCGAGTCCGAGGCGAAGAAGAAGAAGTCCGCCTGACGCAGACCGCGTCGGCCCGGCCTGCCCCAGTGTCGGGGGTAGTCCGTTCAGGCCATTTTCCGCTCATTTCGGGCGCCGGCACTCCCGCTGCGACCATCCCGACCGGAAGACTGATCGCGCACCGTCACTGGTCCTGAGGGGGGACGCGTAGTGGGGGCCGATCGCAGAGGGCCACTGGCGGCTTTTGTCGTCATCGCCATCGTCGCAGCCATCCTGCTGGTGACGTCTGTGCGCAGCCACGCGGCGCCCGGCTGGCTCGATCCCGACCAGGTCCCCGCGAGCGCCAACCCCTGAGGGCGGTCGGGTCAGGCCTGGTCCTCTGCGGCCACCGTCGCCGCCACCGACAGCTCACCGTCGGCGGTCACGTACGTCGGTGCGGCCGTGATCCGGCCCGCGCGGACGAGGTCGGCCTCGGCGAGCCGGACGGCCGCCAGCGCCACCTCCGGGCCGCTGAACTCCACCGCCGAGAGCGCATGCCGCATCGACACCTTGGCCTGCGACTTGGCACCCCTGATCCCGATCAGGGCCGCGGCCACGGCGTCCAGAGCCGTCGCGTCACCGTCGATGTCGCCGATCTCGGAGACCTCCGGCCACGGGGCGCGGTGGATCGAGCCGTCCTGCCACCAGGACCAGACCTCCTCGGTCACGAACGGGACCACCGGCGCGAGCAGCCGGAGCTGGATCCGGAGCGCCAGCGCGAGGGTGGCCCTCGCCGACTCAGTCGCGACGCCGCCGGCCTCGTCGTACGCCCGCTCCTTGACCAGCTCGAGGTAGTCGTCGCAGAACTCCCAGAAGAACTTCTGGGCCGTTTCGAGCGCGGTGGTGTAGTCGTAGGCGTCGAACGCCGCCGTCGACCTCTCGATCACCTCCGCGAGCCGGGCGATCAGGGCGCGGTCGACCGGCTCGGTGACCGCGGCCGGGTCGGGGGCGGTGGCGCCGACGTTGCCGAGCACGAACCTCGAGGCGTTCAGGATCTTCATCGCCAGCCGGCGCCCGTCCTTGAGCGGCTTCTCGTCGAACGCGCTGTCGAGCCCGGGTCGCAGGGAGGCGGCGCGCCAGCGGATCGCGTCGGTGCCGTACTGCGCGAGCAGGTCGCTCGGTGTCGAGACGCTGCCACGCGACTTGCTCATCTTCTTGCGGTCGGGGTCGAGCACGAAGCCCGAGATCATCGCGTGCGACCAGGGGACGGTGCCGTCCTCGAAGTGCGCGCGGACGACGCGCGAGAAGAGCCAGGTGCGGATGATGTCGTGCGCCTGGGAGCACAGGTCCATCGGGTACACGCGCCGCCACAGATCGGGATCGCGCTCCCAGCCGCCCGCGATCTGCGGCGTCAACGAGGAGGTGGCCCAGGTGTCCATCACGTCGGGGTCGCCGACGAAGCCTCCCGGCTGCCCGCGCTGCGAATCGTCGTACCCGGGGGGGACGTCCTGCGACGGGTCGATCGGGAGTGAGTCCTCCGACGCCGCGATCAGCCGGTCGTGGAGCGGCTCGCCCTCGGCGTCCAGCGGATACCAGACGGGGAACGGCACGCCGAAGTAGCGCTGCCGGCTGATCAGCCAGTC
>NZ_DASXQG010000092.1:0-19594 GCF_036493135.1 Nocardioides sp.
AGACGACCACTGCACCTCCGGCTGATCGGCGTCGCCGCTGCAGCCGCGCTGATGTTGTCCGCGTGTGGCGGCGGCGGCATCAAGGACAAGACCACCTCCTCCGGGAAGAGCTGTGGGACCTTCAACATCGCGGTGAACCCGTGGACGGGGTACGTCGCGGACGCCTACGTCGTAGGAGTCGTGGCCCAGGAGAAGCTCGGCTGCACGGTCAACTACAAGAACGTGAAGGAGGAGGTCGGCTGGCAGGGCATGTCCAGCGGCACCATCGACACGATCCTGGAGAACTGGGGCCACGCCGACCTGGTCAAGAAGTACATCACCGACCAGAAGACCGTCGAGGACGCCGGGATGACCGGGAACGAAGGCATCATCGGCTGGTACGTCCCGCCGTGGATGGCGCAGAAGTACCCGGACATCACCAACTGGAAGAACCTGAACAAGTACGCGTCGATGTTCAAGACCTCCGAGTCCGGCGGCAAGGGGCAGCTGCTCGACGGCGACCCGTCGTACGTCACCAACGACGAGGCCCTGGTGAAGAACCTCGGCCTCAACTACCAGGTCGTGGTCGGTGGCAGCGAGGCCGCGCTGATCCAGAGCTTCCGCAGCGCCGAGAAGAACCACACCGCGCTGCTCGCGTACTTCTACGAGCCGCAGTGGTTCTTCTCCGAGATGAAGCTGGTGCGCGTGCACCTGCCGAAGTACACGCCGGGCTGTGACGCCGACGCCGCGAAGGTGGCCTGCGACTACCCGCCGTACCACCTGAACAAGCTGATCTCGACGAAGTTCGCCGACGGCGGCTCTCCCGCGGTCACGCTGGTCAAGAACTTCCACTGGACCAACGACGACCAGAACACGGTGGCGGAGTACATCGCCAAGGACGGTATGAAGCCCGAGGACGCCGCCAAGAAGTGGATCGACGCCAACCCCGACCTGGTCAACCAGTGGGTGCAGGGGACCTGAGTCCCGCCGCTCGCTGACCAGAACGACCGGAGCCCGTCACCGCGAGGTGGCGGGCTCCGTCGCGCGGCCTACAGTGAGGCATGACCGTGCGCGTCGTCTTCGCGGACGACAACTTCCTGGTTCGTGAGGGAGTCGCGGGCCTGCTCACCGAGACCACGGACATCGAGCTCGTCGAGACGGTGGCCGACCCCGACGCGCTCCTCGCCGCCGTCGGGGTGCACCGACCCGACGCCGTCCTGACCGACATCCGGATGCCGCCCACCTTCACGACCGAGGGCATCGACGCCGCCAAGCGGATCCGGGCCGAGTTTCCCGCGACCGGCGTGGTGGTGCTGTCGCAGTACGTCGAGGAGGACTACGCGTTCGAGCTGCTCTGCGATGGTGTCGAGGGGCTCGGCTACCTCCTGAAGGAGCGGGTCACCCAGGTCGACGATCTCGTCCGGGCCCTGTACGACGTGTCGCGCGGCGGGTCCGCGCTGGACCCGAAGGTGGTCGAGGGCCTCCTGGCGCGCAAGTCCACCGAGAGCACCTCGGCCCTCCTCGGGCTGACCGAGCGCGAGCTCGAGGTCCTCCAGGAGGTGGCGACCGGTCGCAGCAACGCGGCCACCGCCACGACGCTCTTCATGAGCGAACGCGCCGTCGAGAAGCATGTGGGCGCGGTGTTCCAGAAGCTCGGGCTCGTCCACGAGTCGGACGTCAACCGTCGAGTGATGGCCGTGCTCGCCTACCTCGACGCGACCGGCGGAGCCCGGACCCGCTGAGCCATCGGGCGGTCAACCACTCGGCGCGATGCGGCCAACCACCTCCCGGCCGACTCCCTGCCGCGGGACGATGAGGCGAGGAGGTAGCCGATGCCGGATCTGCGCGTCCTGGTCGTGGACGACCAGGAACCGTTCCGTCGCGCGATGAGGGCGGTGGTCGACGAGACCGAGGGCTTCGTCGTGGTGGGCTCCGCCGGGTCGGGTGAGGAGTCGTTGGCGATGGCCACCGAGCTGCTGCCCGACCTCGTGCTGATGGACGTCAACCTGCCCGGCATCGACGGCATCGAGGCCACCCGACGTCTGCGTGCCGGCGCGCAGCCCCCGGTCGTGATCCTGCTGTCGACCTACGACGAGGACCAGTTCGACCTCGCGGGCTGCGGCGCGGCGTCGTACATCGCCAAGGCGGTGTTCGGTCCGGACCGGCTCTCAGAGGCCTGGGCCGGTGCCTGCCCCTGACTCGCCGGGTCCGGTCGGGCCTACCGGGATCGTGAGCGTGATCAGGGCCGGCTCGGTGGTGACGGACCCCGCCACCGCGCCGACCCTGTCGCCGATCGCCTGCAGGTCGACCTCCCCGGCCGAGACTCCGGCCACCTCCAGCAGGAGGTCGCCGTCGATGACGCTCAGCTCGAGTGAGGACGGGCTCGAGGCCGAGCGCGACGCCTCCGCGCAGCAGAAGTAGACGGCCGCCTCCACCCGGGCGGAGAACCGTCGCCCGGCCGCTGACGCGTCGACGTGCAGCGCCGAGGCCAAGCCGTTGCGGGCGAGGAGCGAGCGAAGCGCAGGCTCGACGCCCGATCGGGCCAGCTGGGTGGGGAACACGCCTCGCGTCAGCTCGCGCAGCGACTCCAGCGCGTCGTTGGTGGCCGTCACGAGGAGATCGATCCCGTTCGCGGGCGACCCGAGGGCGACGGCGCGCCGGGCACCCACGAGCTGGTCGGGGAGTGCCACGAGCCGCGGGAGGACCTCGCGCGAGATGGCCTCCTCGAGGGTCCGCCGTGCCGCGTCGTCCGCCTCGATGATCCTCGAGCGAGAGGCGGAGAGCTCGCGCGTGGTGCGGTCGAGCTCGGCCACGTTTCCCGCCAGCTGGCTCTCCATCGCGGCGTTGCGGAAGGCGACCGCGGCCTGGTCGGAGAGCGCCGTCAGGAGTCGTACGTCGGACGGGCGCAGCCGGCGTCCCTTCGGGATCCACACCGCGATCGTGCCCAGTCGGGTGCCCGCGGTGCGTACCT
This sequence comes from Nocardioides sp., assembly GCF_036493135.1. GTDB lineage: Bacteria > Actinomycetota > Actinomycetes > Propionibacteriales > Nocardioidaceae > Nocardioides. The sequence continues at coordinate 2,951 of NZ_DASXQG010000092.1, forward strand.
CGACGACGTGCTCGTCCGTACCCTCGGCGTCACCCTGGCCCCAGTCCGCGGATCGGGTCGGCACGCCCGGCACCTCCAGGCTCGCCCGGGCTCGGCGTGCGGACACGGCCCGGCCAGCGGCGTCGGCCACGGCCGGCAGCAGAGCGTCCGGGGAAGGTGTCTCGGCGAGGCGGCCGCTGAAGTCCGACAGCGCTTCGTAGGGCTGGGCCCGGGAGCCGTAGGCCAGGCGGTTCGCGAACCGGACCACCCAGCGACGAAGGGGCTGGAACGCCAGGGCGACCAGGGCGAACGCCAGCAGGGACAGCCAGAAGCCGCTCGTCTGGCGGTCGACCGCCTTGCCGACGGTGACGACCAGGGTGGTGTAGCCGACGGCGGCGAACCCGGTGCCCACGGCCACAACGACCGTCCGGTTGATGATCACCTCGATGTCGTAGAGCCGGTAGCGGAGCACCGCGACGGCGAACAGCGCCGGCATGAGCAGGTAGGCGACGTACAGCGGGAGCGACGCGGCCCAGGTCTGCTGGCCTCCGTTCAGGGCCTCGACCACGCCGAGGGTCACCATGCCGGCGGTGACCAGGACCACGGACAGGGCGATCGGGACGACCTGCCGGCGACTCTCGCCCCGGCTCCGTTTCAACCGGACCACCATGGAGACGACCGACGCGACGAGTCCGAGGCTGATCAGGAGGAAGCCGACGCTGAAGAGCGCGCTGCGCACCGATCCGCGGTCGTCGGACTGGATGTCGAACGTCGTCGGGTCCGAGGAGAGCAGCGACACCGTGCAGAGCAGCACCCCGGCCGCGGGCACCGCGGCGACGTACCGCCAGCGCCGAGAGAGGAACTGACCGTCCGGCGCCAGCAGGAACATCCACGCGAGGCCGCCGATCGCGAGCTGGCCCCCGAGGAGCGCCGAGAGCCAGCCCGACACTCCGGCGAGACCCCTCGATCCCGGCCCGCCGTCACTGACCACCCAGATGGCGTACGCCTCGGTCAGCAGCGAGAAGGCCGCGCTGACGCCGACCAGGCTGAGCAACCAGCCGATCGCGTGACGCTCGTAGCGCGCGATGATCACCGCGCCCAGCACGGCGGACCCGAGCACCGCACCGTTGACGAGCGGGAAGCCGTGCTCCGCAACCGCTGCCTGGGAGAACAGCGGCCGGTACTGCGCGGTCACCACCGCATCTCCCACGCAGAGGACGCCCGTGAGAGCGGCCAGGATCCCCGCGACGCACGCGCGCACGTCAGTCACCCGCCCTGGGGAGCAGGGCTACGACGCGCGTGCCGTGATCGGGGGTCGATCGCGTGGTGAGGGTGCCGCCGACCGCCTCCACCCGGTCCCGCATGCTCGTCAGGCCCGTGCCCGCGGTGGTGGTCCACACGTCGTAGCCCGCGCCGTCGTCCTCGATGACGCACTGCAGGGACCCGCCGTCGTCCCTGAGCTCGACCCGGATCGTCGCTGCCCCCGAGTGCTTGGCGGCGTTCTGGACGGCCTCCAGGCAACAGAAGTAGGCGGCGGTCTCCACGGTCGGGGCGAGCCGCCCGAGGTCGTACGGGACGACCTGCACCGGGACCGGGCTGTTGACGACCGCCTGCCGGAGCGCCGGGGCGAGTCCGCTGTCCGCGAGCAGCCTCGGGTAGATGCCGCGAGACAGATGCCCCAGGGTGTCGACGGCGTCGAGGGCGGCCTGCTCCTGACCGACGAGGATGGCGTCCGCTCGTTCCGGCGACCGCGGGGCCAAGGTCTGGGCGAGGCGCAGGTTCACAGCGAGCGCAACGAGGTGTTGCTGGGCACCGTCGTGGATGTCTCGCTCGAGCAGGCGGCGCTCGGCGTCCTGGAGGTCGACCAGCCGCTCGCGCGACCCTCGCAGCTCGTTCGCGCGTGCCGACAGCTCGGCGCGGCGCAGCTCGAGCTGCGCGCGCAGCCGGGCCCCGCGCAGCACGGGGCCCGCCTGCCTGGCCAGCCCCTCGAACAGCCGTTGCTCGACCGACGTGAGGGGGCCGTGCTCGCCCTCCTGGACGATCAGGACGCCGAGGACCTCGCCACCGTGTCGCACTCGGAGGGACCGCCGGCCCGACACCTCGCCCTCGGCCAGATCCCCGTCGGCTCGCTCGCGGGTGGACTCCGGTGGCCAGGTCGCGGCCAGCCTGGGCCGGTCGCCGACCACGAGCCAGACCTGCGACCACTCGGCCCGGGTGCCCTTGGCCAGCACCCTGGCCATCCGCGACGGCAGCTCCTCGGCGGCATAGCTGCCCACCACCGTCTCGGAGAACCGGCTCAGCACGTCGTACGGCGACGCGAGTCCACCGTGCATCGTCCGCGACGCGAAGTCCTCGAGCCTGGCCTGGACCGGCTCGAACGCCAGCGCGACGACGGCGGTCGCCAGCACCGCGAGGGGCAGGCTCGGCGACGCGGTGCGGCCGGTGAGCGAGCCGCCGCCCAGCACGATCACGACGTACACCGAGACCACGAACACCGTGAGGCCCGCGAGCACGAGGACGGCAGCCCACCACTCGCGACGAGATCGTCGGCGCAGCCGCGGCAGCCAGGTCATCTCCGCAGTCTGTCCCTCCGCCGCCCCCGGGGGGAGGGCAGTTCCCGAACCCCTCCGTGTGGCTGGCCGCACGATTGCCGCAGCCACCACGCGGACAGCACCCGGACAGCACCCGAAGCCGTGTGCCCAGCCCGATGGGCACCGCGGCGACGTTCGAGTGTGCTGGTCACAGCCGCCGGACCGGGTGGCGACCAACCTCAGGAGAACACATGTCCGTCATCACCAACCCTCCCCAGGTCTCGACCGCGTCCGCGGCCCGGGCCGAGGGGCTCAGCAAGTTCTACGGCACCGGCGAGTCCGCGATCCCCGCCCTCGACGACGTCACCGTCGGACTGGGCGAAGGCCAGTTCACCGCCATCATGGGGCCCTCCGGCTCCGGAAAGTCGACCCTGCTCCACATGCTCGCCGGCCTCGACCGGCCCAGCGCCGGCGAGGTGTACCTCGGCGACACCGAGATCACCGCGCTCAACGACAAGGCACTCACGCTTTTGCGTCGCGACCGGATCGGCTTCATCTTCCAGTCGTTCAACCTGCTGCCGACCATGACCGCGGGGGAGAACATCGTCCTTCCCATGCGGATCGCGGGGCGCAAGCCGGACGACCACTGGGTCGCCTCGATTGTCGAGACCGTCGGTCTCACCGACCGACTCTCGCACCGTCCGTCGGAGCTCTCCGGTGGGCAGCAGCAGCGGGTCGCCGCGGCCCGGGCACTCGCCTCCAAGCCGCAGATCATCTTCGCGGACGAGCCGACCGGTGCCCTGGACTCCAAGTCCGGTGCCGAGCTGCTGGCGTTCCTCCGCAAGGCGGTCACCGAGCTCGGCCAGACCGTCGTCATGGTCACCCACGACCCGACCGCGGCGAGCCACGCCGACCGGGTCGTCTTCCTCGCCGACGGCCACATCGTCGACGAGATGCACGCCGCCACCGCCGACGAGGTACTCGACTATATGAAGCACCTAGGAGCCTGACCATGTTGACCGCCACGCTACGAGCGATGATCGCGCACAAGCTGCGCCTCGTCCTCACCACGGCGTCGATCGCACTCGGCGTCGCGTTCCTCGCCGGAACACTCGTCCTGACCGACACCATGGGGCTCGCCTTCGAGCAGCTCTTCGGCAAGGTCTCCGCGGGCACGGATGCGGTCGTCCGCACCCATGCCCCCTACAGCTCCGTGGACGGAGTCACCACCAGTCGGGCACCGATCGCCGCCTCCGTTCTCACCGACGTCGACAAGGTGGACGGGGTCCGCCACGCGGAGGGCTCGGTCAGTGGCTACGCCCTGCTCACCGACAACGACGGCAAGGCCATTCTCACCAGCGGTGGCGCGCCCACCATGGGCTACAGCATGCCGGCCGACGAAGATCTCCGCGGCGACGTCGACCTGCTCTCCGGGACGGCACCGGACGCGCCGAACGAGGTCGCCATCGACGCGACCAGCGCCGAGGACCACGACATCGCGATCGGCTCGACCATCAAGGTGTTGTTCCAGGGTCCGACCCGAGAGTTCACCGTGGTCGGCACGGTCGGCTTCGGCGGCGAGAAGAACCTCGGCGGAACCACGTCGGCGTACTTCGACACCAAGACGGCCCAGAAGGTCGTCGGGACCCCCGGCTACTTCGACAGCATCGGGGTGAGCGCCGAGGACGGCGTGAGCCAGGCCGAGCTGGCGAAGCGGCTCGATGCCGTCGTACCCCAGGGCGACGAGGCGGTGACGGGAGAGACCGTCGCGCGGGAGAACTCCGACGCCGTGCAGAAGGACCTCAAGATCGTGGGCATCCTGTTCATGATCTTTGCGGGGATCGCCCTGTTCGTGGGGTCGTTCATCATCTGGAACACCTTCACCATGATCGTCACCCAGAGGTCGCGGGAGATCGCGCTGCTGAGGGCGATCGGCGGTACCCGGCGCCAGGTGCTGCGCAGCCTGATGATCGAGGCGCTCATGCTCGGGGTCGCCGCCTCCGCGATCGGCATCGCCCTCGGGCTGGGTGTCGCCAAGGGGCTGACCAAGCTGATGGACGTGGTGGGCTTCAGCCTGCCGAGTACGTCGCTCCAGCTCGAGGCCCGCACCATCTGGGTCTCACTCCTGGTCGGCACGCTCGTCACGGTCGTCGCCGCGCTCGTCCCTGCCCGCCGCGCCACCAAGGTGCTGCCGGTCGAGGCGCTTCGCGAGTCGACGCCCGGAGCGGAGAAGCCGTCCAAGCGACGCGCCGTCATCGGTCTGGGAATCATCGGAGCCGGTGCAGCCGGGATCCTCTCGGCCCTGTACGGCGGGGCCGACATGAGGATCTTCGGGATCGGTCTGCTCGCGGCACTGGTGGGCGTCATCGTCACCCTGCCCGTGGCGGTCCGTCCGCTGACGGCACTGATCGCCGCGCCGCTCAAGCTGCGTGGCCTGCCCGGTGAGCTGGCGAAGCAGAACGCGCTCCGCAACCCGCGACGTACCTCGTCCACCGCTGCCGCCCTGATGATCGGCCTCACCTTGGTCGTGAGCATGGGCGTGTTCGCCTCCTCGCTGAAGGCGTCGTTCGGTGACGTCATCTCCGACCAGACGAACGCGGATCTGTTCGTGTCCAGCTCGAGCACACAAGCCCCCGGCTTCAGTCCCTCCGTGATCGCTGCGGTCAAGGGTGTCGACGGGGTGGACAAGGTCTCCGCCGGCGGCTGGGGTCAGGCGCACTTCGACAACGGCGAGACGAGCTACTCCGCCGTCGACCCGGCCACGGCCGACGCGGTCATGAATCTCGAGGTCTCACAGGGTTCGGTCGCCGACCTCGGCAAGGACGGGGTCATGGTGTCGAAGTCGACCGCCACGGCCAAGGGCTGGAAGCTGGGAGACGTTGTCCCGGCGGAGTTCGCCGTCTCCGGCAAGCACCGGCTGCACGTGGTCGCGATCTACGACGGCAAGGGCTGGATCAGCGACAACTACGTGATCAGCCTTGCCGAGCAGAACGCCTTCGCCGGTCCACAGCTCGTGGCTTCGGGTCTGGTCACGCTCGTCGCAGGCGCCGACAAGGCGGCCGTCCAGGACGCCATCTCGGCAGCCCTGGCCGACCACCCCGACGCCAAGGTGCTGGACCAGAAGGGCTTCGAGAAGGAGGCCAGCGGATTCATCGGACAGCTGCTGACCTTCGTCACGGTGATGTTGCTGCTGGCCGTGCTGATCGCACTGCTCGGCATCGTCAACACGCTGGCCCTGTCGGTCTTCGAGCGCACGCGTGAGCTGGGTCTGCTGCGTGCGGTCGGGATGACCCGCGCACAGGTTCGGGCGATGGTCCGCTGGGAGTCGGTCGTGATCTCGCTGATCGGCGCCCTGAGCGGAGCCGCCCTCGGGATCGGCATCGGCCTGGCGCTGTCACAGGCGCTCAAGGACGAAGGGATCAAGGCCATCTCGATCCCCGCTCCCCAGATCGCCCTGTACGTCGCCTTGGCGGCGGTCGCCGGGATCCTGGCGGCCCTCGGTCCCGCCCGATCGGCCGCGAGGGTCGACGTACTGAAAGCGGTGGTCACCGACTGATGCACCGATCCCGTGGCCCGGCAGCATGATGCTGCCGGGCCACTGGTCCCTTCTGCTGGACCGTGGGTCTGGGCCAGACTTCGGCAGATGACGTCGACGATCGTGGTCGGTGCGAGCGTCGCGGGGCTCCTGACCGCACGGGTGCTCTCCGACCTCGTGGACGAGGTCGTCATCCTGGAGCGGGAACGGCTCACCGACGCCCCGACGCCGCGCGGACGCGTGCCCCAGGGAAAGCACCTGCATCTGCTGCTGACCGCCGGTCTGGACCGGTTGGTCGCCTGGTTCCCCGGGATCGACGACGAGCTCGAGCAGGCAGGCGCCGTCTGGGTCGACGGCACGCGTGCCTGGGTCTACCAGGCCGGCGGCTACCGGGCGCAAGGTGACTGGGGGCGGCCGGCTCTCAGCATGACTCGCCCGCTGCTCGAGCAGGTGATCCGTCGCCGAGTCTCATCGCTGGAGAACGTGAGGATCGACGACGGCGTCGTCGTCGACCGGGTCGAGGTGTCCGACGGACGTGGGGTGGGGGTCGTGGTCGACGGGATGGTGCGTCCGGCGGACCTGGTCGCCGACTGTTCCGGTCGTTCCTCCCGCATCGCGCACCAGCTCGAGTCGTCGGGAGTCCTCGTGCCGCCCGTCACTCGGGTCCTGATCGACTGTGCCTACGCCAGCGGCTTCCTCCCGCGCTCGGCGGACGACTTCGAAGGCAGCTTCCTGGTCTGCGGCACCTCACCGCCCACCTCGTTCCGTGCTGGGGCGGTGCTTCCCGTGGAGGGCGATCGCTGGATGGTGACGTTGGCAGGCGTGCACGCCGACGTCCCGGGCACGACCGAGGTCGAGGTCCTCGAGTTCGCGCGCAGCCTGTTGTCGCCGGCAGTGGCCCAGCTCGTCGAGCACGCCGGACCGCTGTCGACGGTGGCGTCGTACCGCTTCCCCTCCAGCCAGCGCCGGCACTACGACCAGGTAGGACGGCTGCTGCCCGGGTTCGTCACGCTCGGTGACGCGGCGTGCAGCTTCAACCCCATCTACGGTCAGGGCATGTCCTGCGCCGCTCTGCAGGCCGACGCTCTCGGCGCCACGGTGCGCGACGTGGGGCTGCATTCCGAGGAGCTGCCGCGGCGGTTCCACCGGCGAGCGGCGAAGATCATCGACGCTCCTTGGGCGATCGCGGTCGGCGCGGACTTCCTGCATCCGCAGACCAGCGGGCCGAAGGCGCGGGGGACGGACCGGGTCAACCGCTACGTCCTGCGGGTCGTCAGGGCCACCCACACCTCGGTCGAGCTCGCGAAGACGTTCAACCTGGTGCTCAACCTGGTGGAGCCGACCAGGTCGCTGGCCCGGCCGTCGGTGGTGGCTCGCGTGCTCGCGTCGGGGATTCCCGGACGCCGACGTCAGACGCGCATGGACCATCCCCGAGTCGGACCGCCCGACGCTTAGCCGACGATCGCGCGGGTACGTCGTACCCATGAGCGAGATGGCAGACAATCGCAAGCCCATCGACCTGGGGGGCGTGCCCGAGGGTGAGGAGGTCTCCGAGGCGGATGCGGCGGAACGCGTCGACGAGGAACCCGAGGAGCAGGAGAACCGGCACGATCCGGTGCTGTCGGATGACGAGGACTGACGCACACCTCAGGTAGTGGATCCCGGCAACGAACGTCGACACCGAGCGCGAGCGGTCATAACCTGAGACCATTCGCGCCCCGCGCTCACGCAGCCGCGGGGCGCTCCTTGTCCGGGCGCGAGTCTTCGCGCGACATCGCGGACGCGTACCCCAGATGACCGCGCACACGTGCATCCGCCGACCGGCCGGCGGGTACGGACGCGCCCAGGAGGCGAAGAACGCGAAGGAGGAACGATGCCCAGCAAGTCCGCGAACGTGAAGAACGAGAAGCAGTACGAGGCCCTCAAGGACAAGGGGATGTCGAAGGAGCGGGCCGCCCGGATCGCCAACAGCCCCGGTGCGTCGAGCCGGGGTGGCAAGAAGAGCGGCTCCGGTGGCGACAGCTCCCAGGGCGGAACCACGGCTCAGAAGAAGAAGGCCGGTCGCAAGGGCGGCAAGGCGGCCGCGAAGAAGAGCTGACTGGCGCGCCCGGAGGTATTCGAAACCCCAACCTTCTGATCCGTAGTCAGATGCTCTATCCGTTGAGCTACGGGCGCAGTGTCCAAGCCACGTGGAAGCCGCGACTTGGACTGGTCGAGGATAGCCGACCACCCAGGGCGGGCCGAATCCGTGCCCCGGCCCGCTGACCTGTCCGGAGGAGCCGCCCGCCTCGAACGGTCCTGGTTTCGCCGACTCCGGGACACCGGCGGCGTGGGCAACCTACCGTCGACGGCGTGAACCCCTCGTCACGTCAGTCTTCGGCGTCCCTGCTCGGCCTCGCCGCGTTGGGCCTGGTGACTCTGGTCCCGACCATCCGGCAGGCATCGGCCGCACCTGAGTCCGCCCGGTCGAGCGCACTGGCCGTTTCCATGGCCCCGGCGTCGTCGAGCAACCCGACGAACCCGCTCGCCGGTCGGCCCTGGGGCGTCTACCGCGGCAGGGCCGACCCCGCCTGGCAGCCCTACCTGCAGGCCACCGGTGAGACGAAGCAGACGCTCGCCGCCATCGCGCTGGCCCCGAAGGCCAAGTTCTTCGGCGCCTGGATCCCGAACTCCGAGATTGCCGACAAGGTGCAGGCGTACGTCGACAACGCGACCGACGGCAACCCGGACGCGCTCGTCCAGCTCACCCTGTTCAGGATGGTGCCCTGGGAGGGCGAGGCCTGCACCCGACTGCCCACCAAGGCCGAGCGCGCGTCGTACCAGCAGTACGTCGACATCGTCGCCGACACTCTCGGCGACACCCACGCCGCCATCGTGCTGCAACCCGACGGCCCGTTCCTCCGCTGCGTCCCGCACGGCTCCCCCATCCCCGCGGACCTGCTCAGGTACGCCGCCCGCACCCTGTCGGCCCAACCGAACACCTCCGTCTACGTCGAGATGGGCTCGGCCGACTGGTTCCGCGACCGGCCGGCCGATGCGGCACGGATGCTGCGCTCGGCCGGCGTCCAGTACGCCCGGGGCTTCGCCCTCGACACCTCGCACTTCGACTCGGTGGGCCGCCAGATCGACTTCGGCGCGAAGATCGTCTCGGCGCTCGCGAAGGACGGCATCCCGCACCGGCACTTCGTGATCGACACCTCCGACAACGGACGCGCCTTCACCGGTGCGTGGTACCACCAGCACCACCCGAGCAAGCCGCTCCCGTACGCCAAGGCGTGCGGGTCCGCCGGGCAGCACCACTGCGTGGCCGTGGGCATCCCGCCCACCACCGACGTCGGCTCGGCCGCGTGGGGGCTCTCCGCCGACCGCACGCACACCGCGGAGAAGCTGGTCGACGGCTACCTCTGGGTGAGCCGGCCGTGGCTGGCCCACCAGGCAGGCTCGTTCAGCATGAAGCGCGCCCTCGCGGAGGTCCGGTACTCGCCGTTCCAATGAGGTTGAGCCGCGACCACGGTCACGGGCACAGTGGCCCATGACCTCCTTCATCTCGCACACGACCGTGGACTGCGCCGATGCCTACGCCCTCTCCGAGTGGTGGAAGCCGGTGCTCGGGTACGTCGACCTCGAGGACGACCCCAACGAGCCCGGCCACGAGGAGTGCCTGATCCGCGATCCGGAGACCGGTCACCTGGTGCTGTTCATCGAGGTCCCCGACACCAAGTCGGTGAAGAACCGCATTCACTTCGACCTGATGCCGCGCGAGGGCACCCGCGACGAGGAGCTCGCCCGGTTGCGCGAGCACGGCGCCGTCGAGGTGCACGACCTGCGCGACCAGTGGGGACCGGGCACCGGCTGGGTGGTCCTGGCAGACCCCGAAGGCAACGAGTTCTGCATCTTGCGCTCCCCCGCCGAGCGGGAGGCGGCACGGGCGGCACACGAAGCAGAGGCCTGAGTACGCCGTCGTGGCCCGCGTCAAGGCCCCGGACCCCGGACGGGGCACTTGATCGATCCAATATGTCAGGACTCCTGACACGGGTAACGTCCGCGCCACACGTCGGGCGACAACGACGCCGGCCGATCGCGACAACTTCACGTTCACCCCGTCGAAAGACGGACCGGTGGCCTTTCTCGGGCCCGCAGGCATTCTGCGGCACGGCGGCCACCGCGACGTACGAGAGGCACACCATCGCAATGACTGCCGACACGCAAACCCGACCGACCGCGCAGGACGACTCGGACCCGGTCCCGACGACCCACCAGGGCATCCTCGACTTCGTGACAGAGGTCGCCGAGATGACCACGCCGGACCGCATCCACTGGTGCACCGGCTCCGACGAGGAGTGGACCGACCTCACCGACTCGCTCGTGGCGTCCGGCACCTTCACCCGGCTCGACCCGGCCAAGAAGCCCAACTCGTTCTGGGCTCGCACCGACCCCACGGACGTCGCGCGCGTCGAGGACCGCACCTACATCTGCTCGCTCGACGAGAAGGACGCCGGTCCGACGAACAACTGGATGGACCCCGACGAGATGAAGGCCATCATGCGCGGGCTCTACGCCGGGTGCATGGCGGGCCGCACGATGTACGTCATCCCGTTCGTGATGGGCCACCTCGAGGCGGAGCGGCCGATGTTCGGCGTCGAGATCACCGACTCGGCGTACGTCGTGGTCTCGATGCGGGTCATGGCCCGCATGGGCACCAACGTGCTGCGCCGGATGGAGGAGCTGGACGACGCGGGCCAGGACGTCCGCTGGGTGCCCGCCCTCCACTCCGTGGGCATGCCGCTGGAGGAGGGCCGGGCCGACGTCTCGTGGCCGTGCAACGACACCAAGTACATCGTCCAGTTCCCCGAGGAGCGCGCGATCTGGAGCTACGGCTCGGGGTACGGCGGCAACTCCCTGCTCGGCAAGAAGTGCTACGCCCTGCGCATCGCCAGCGTGATGGCTCGCGACGAGGGCTGGCTGGCCGAGCACATGCTGATCCTCAAGCTCACCTCGCCGGAGGGCATCACCAAGTACGTCGCAGCCGCGTTCCCGAGCGCCTGCGGCAAGACCAACCTGGCCATGCTCCAGCCGACGATCCCCGGCTGGAAGGTGGAGTCGCTCGGCGACGACATCGCCTGGATGCGCATCGGCGACGACGGCCGGCTCTGGGCGGTCAATCCCGAGTACGGCTTCTTCGGCGTCGCGCCCGGCACCAACGAGCACACCAACCCGAACGCCATGCGCACCCTCAACAAGGGCAACTCGGTGTTCACCAACGTCGCGCTCACCGAGGACGGCGACATCTGGTGGGAGGGCATGGAGAACACCCCGGCCCACGCCACCAGCTGGAAGGGCGAGCCGTGGACTCCCGACAGCGAGGAGCTGTCGAGCCACCCCAACAGCCGCTACTGCACGCCGATCAAGCAGTGCCCGATCCTCGCCCCGGAGTACGACGACCCGCGCGGCGTCCCGATCGACGCGATCCTGTTCGGCGGTCGGCGCAAGACCACCATCCCGCTGGTGACCGAGGCACGTGACTGGACCCATGGCACCTTCATGGGCGCCACTCTCAGCTCCGAGACGACGGCGGCCGCGGTCGGCCAGGTCGGCGTCGTACGCCGTGACCCGATGGCGATGCTGCCCTTCATCGGCTACAACGCCGGCGACTACTTCAACCACTGGATCACCGTCGGCAAGGAGAACGACGAGGCGTTGCTGCCGAAGATCTTCTACGTCAACTGGTTCCGGCGCGACGACAAGGGCGACTTCCTCTGGCCGGGCTTCGGCGAGAACAGCCGGGTCCTGAAGTGGGTCATCGAGCGGATGGAGGGACAGGCCGCCGGGGTCGAGACTCCGATCGGGCACGTGCCGACCCCGGAGTCGCTCGACACCGACGGTCTCGACATGACCGACGAGGAGCTGGCGATGGCTCTCTCGGTCGACCCCGAGGAGTGGAAGGCCGAGATTCCGCAGATCCAGGAGTGGTTCGACAAGTTCGGCGAGCAGCTGCCCGCCGTCCTCTGGACCGAGCTCGACGGTCTCAAGGCACGCCTCGGGATGTGATCGGACGCTCCCGCGTCCCCACCATCACAGTCGCGGTCGGCTTTGCCGAGACTGTGATGGCTCACCCGACGATGTGCGACGATGCGTGCGTGGGGCAAGGTGAGAGCGCGACCGGTGGCAGACCTCGGTCCTGAGGAGCGGGAGCTCTTCGAGTCCTTGGCGACGCCGCTGTACGAGGAGACGGCACTCAGTGGCGGACTCAAGGACACCGACCCCCGCATCCAACCCGATGGCGAGCTCTACCACGCCTTGAAGCTCCTCGTGTCGTTGAACCTCCTCGTCCACGACCACGCGAACGCCGTCTACTTGCCGGTGGACCCGACGACGGTGCAGTCACACGTGGTCGGTCCGATGAGCCAACGCGGGGCCGAGCTGCTCGGCGAGTCCTCGGATTGGGCGCGTGCGTTCGGCGGGCTGTCACAGGCGTGGCGGCGCTCGCCCACCGCCGTACGCGGTCCGATCACCGAGTTCCACGGCCCCGCCATCCAGACCTTCATCAACGGCGCGGTCGCCGAGGCCGAGGAGGAGCTGCTCACCGCGCAGCCCCAGACCGGCCGCGAGCGGGCCAGCCTGAAGCAGGCCGCCGAGCTCAACAAGGCCGCCATCGACCGAGGTGTGCGCATGCGGACGCTGTACCAGCACAGCGCTCGCCGGCACTCCGCGACCCGCGACTACGTCGCTGCAGTCAGCGCCGCCGGCGCCGAGGTCCGTACCCTGGACGAGTTCTTCAACCGGATGATCGTCGTCGACCGGCGACTGGCGGTCATCCCCGGCCCCAGCGGCACCCAGGTCGGCATCGCCGTCCAGGAACCGGCGCTGGTCGCCTACTTGGTCGACGTCTTCGAGCGCGCCTGGGAACGCGCCCGGCCGTTCACCAACACCGAGCGGACGATGATGAACGACATCGCCCGCGAGCAGCGGGCGATGACGATCCGGATGCTGATCGAGGGTCACTCCGACCCGGTCAGCGCCAAGCGTCTCGGCGTCAGCGCCCGGACCTTTGCCGGCTACGTCGCCGACCTGAAGGCGGAGTACGACGCCGACACGCGGTTCCAGCTCGGCTACACGATGGGCCAGATCGGCGTCTCGGGTCACGAGGACGAGTGAGTCCGCGCGGACATGACACGGCCCGAGAGCGCCATGCTCTCGGGCCGTCGTGGGGACATCTGTTAGGTGATGACCATCAGGGGTGGGCCGGCTTGGCGCATCCCTGGCAAGGCCAGTTCGTGTCGTAGGCATGAGCCGGAGCCGCGACGACGACCGCGCTGACGCTCAGCGCGGCCGCAGCGAACGCCAGGGCCGCCTTCCGCATCGTGTTCATGAGTTGCACATCCTCCCGGGGGGTGAGACCTGTTGGTCACCCTCCTACCCATTCTCGGTGAGGCCTGAAACCCAGGACATGTCTGAGATGGCTCATTTCGTTGCAATGCACAATTCTGCAAGGACGCCACGGCCACCGCGGCGCCGGCTGGAACTGGCCCACCCCAGGACGGGCACAGGCCCCGCCGCCGCAGCGACGAGGCCTGTGGGCACTGGCGGAGGCGGCGGGATTTGAACCCGCGAGAGGGGATTACCCTCAACCCGCTTAGCAGGCGGGCGCCATAAACCGGGCTAGGCGACGCCTCCCCGTCAGCCAGCACAGGCTACAAGGAGGGGTGCGCGCCCACCGAATCAGGAGTCGGGCGCCGAGGAGCCTGTCGCGCCACCCGGTGTGTGCGCGTCCCGCACCCGACGACGTACGTCGTGCACGAAGGCGTCGGCGTCCGTCGCGAGTGCCGCCATCGGAAGCCTGGTCGCCCGACCGTCGCGTAGCCCGAGCACCAGGCACGGGGTGCCGCCGGGACTCGCGGCCACGACCTCGTCGACCAGCGTCCACGCTGCGGAGGTGGCTCCGACGCCGCCGAGCAGGCGCACGGCGTACCCCTGGTCGGACAGGCGCACCGCCCAGGCCCGGCGCAGCAGGTACCACGCCCAGCCGGCCACCAGGACCAGCCCGACCGCCGTGACCACGCCGGCCGGCACCCAGCCCGCGCCGACGAGCACCCCCAGCAGGGTCGCGAGAACCACCAGGACGGCCAGGGTCACCAGGCTGCGTCCGACCAGGCGGACGCCGAGGGCCGGGGCGAGCCGGTACGTCGTGGTGGGCAGGGGCGCCGGGTGGGTCACCGGATCATTCAACTGAAACCGTCGCCCGGGGGGCGAATCCGCACGGTTCCGCCCCTTGTCCCGGCCACCCGGAGGGTCCACAGTGGATCGCAACACCGTCGCAACCCCCACCAACGAGTGGCTCACACACTCGGGAGGTCCCCTATGACGGCGATGACAGCCTCGCTCGACGATCTCCTGCGGCCTCAGCACGTCCGCGACAACCTCGGCGCCTGGCGCTGGTCGGTCCGCCGCCAGCTCGTTCCGGTACGCGATCGGTTGCGTCTCGAGCACCCCGACCGCGGCGAAGCGTGGCTGTCCGCCCGGGCCTCACGCGCGCTGCGTGAACGCGACGAGCTCCTCACCCGCCTGAACACCTTGGCGTCCCAGGTGCTGGTGGCGCCGGACGTCGACGACCTCGCCGACCGGCTGAACCGGTTGCTGGTCGACATCGCCCATCACCACCAGCGGGTGCACGACCTGGCCTACGACGACGTGGAGCTGGAGATCGGCGGCTCCGAGTAACCCCCGCTCAGACGTGAGCGCCCGCCGACGTCCCCGACGTTCTGGTCGCCCCCTGCCCCCCAGGCTGGCCACCACGTCGGGGACCTTGCTTTCCGGGGCTGCACCTAGACTCCTGCCCGGCGACGGCGCCGCTGACACGGGGTCGCGCTCGGAGGGGTGCCGGAGTGGCCGATCGGAACCGCCTTGAAAGCGGTCGCTGGCAGAGATGTCAGCCGCGGGTTCGAATCCCGCCCCCTCTGCGGAGTGGAGCTCAGCGCAGTGCGGTGAGCTCCACCAGAACGTCGCCCTCCTGGACGACGTCGCCGGGCGTGACCTTGATCGCCGACACCACGCCGGCGTGCTCGCTCAGCACCGGGATCTCCATCTTCATCGACTCGAGGAGACACACCGGGTCGCCGGCCGTCACTTCGTCGTCGACCGCGACCTCGACCACGATCACGTTGGCGACCATCTCCGCAAGGATCCGGAACGTCTGCTCGCGCGCCACGTTCCGAACCTAGTGGATACCCCCGGGGACTCCGTCACCAGAGGGCGTGGGTACGGCCGGGCTCGGGACGGAGCGCGGTCGTCCGTTCGATCTCCGCCTGGCGACGGCCGCGCGGCCCGCTCCCACCGGTCAGCCGCAGGTCGAGCCGGATCAGCAGAAAGCCGATCACGAGCCCGATCACCGCGCCGTACGTCGTGGCGAGCGCCACCTCCTTGACGGTGCGGCCGGGATCGACGAGCGCGTACGCGACCGGCGCGGTCAGCGCGACGCCGAACGCGCAGACCCACCAGCCCTGGCGACGACGAGCCCGCATGTGGGTGCCCCACGTGAGGGCGGGGACTCCGAGCAGGGCGACGATCGGGCGTGGGAAGGCCCCGAGGTGGTGGTGGCTCCAGCGGACCGCGTCGTCCAGCGTGGCCACCAGGTCGTGGGTGCCGTAGCGCTGGAGCAGCTCGGCGTACCCGACCGTGAGCGCGACCATCACGCTGCCGGCGACGACCGTCACGACGCCACGCGAGCCGAGGCCGTGGAAGCCCGCGCCGAGCCGGTAGACGGTGAGGAATGACGCCACGAGTGAGAGCCCGAGCACCGTGTACTCGAACCGGTGGAGGTCGACGACCGGCGCCCACGCCAGGGTCGCCATCGAGCCGACGGAGGCGACGAGCAGGGCGATGACCGTCTCGCGGACGGCTCCGATGAAGCGGACCGCGGGGACGGTGACCATCACCGCGAACACCGCCGTCAGCACCGCGGTCACCACCGCGGCCCCGCTGCGCAGGGCGTTGTCGTCGAGCGCCACCACCCCGCCGCCGAGGACGAGCGCGAGCAGCGAGAAGATCACCGGCCGCCCGCCGGTGCGCGCCGCCAACCCCCAGGCGTACGCCGTGGCGGTCGCGACCGCGCCGGCGTCGGCGAGCCGGTCGTCGACGTACCCGAGCAGCGCAGCGACCAGGGCAGCGGCCGAGGCGAGGACGATGAGCAGCCAGGCGACCAGTCCCAGGCCGTGCACGGCGCGCCCGGGGGCCGACTCGCGCGGTGGCTTGTCCGCCACCCGCCGCCCAGGGGGGTCTGCGCGTCGGCGAGAAGCAGCCATGGACACGGAGGGTGACGCTACAGGCGCCGGTTGGCGAGCGACGGGTTGGTGCGGCGGGCCTGGGCGACGGCGGCGAGGTCGAGCTCGGTGGTGAGAATCTGCGCGTCGTCGCCCCCCTCGACCACCACGTCGCCGAGCGGTCCGATCACGGTCGAGTGACCGGAGTAGCGGGGCGCGGGCTGGCCGACGCCGACGACGTACACGGTGTTCTCGATGGCGCGGGCCCGCAGCAGCGTGGTCCAGTGCTCGACCTTGCGCGGCCCGGCGACCCAGGCGGCCGGGACGAGGATCACCTCGGCGC
>NZ_DASXQG010000093.1:0-37693 GCF_036493135.1 Nocardioides sp.
ATGATCGTGGTGATGAAGTTGACCGCACCCAAGATGGTGCCGAGCCCGGCCATCCACAGACCCATCACCCACAGGTCGCCGCCGATGTTGGGCGAGCGGACGGCGTCCGAGAGCGGCGTGTACGCGAACCAGCCGAAGTCCGCGGCCCCCGACGGCGTGAAGAAACCCGAGCCGGCGATCAGGCCGCCGAACAGGAACAACCAGTAGCTGAACATGTTCAGCCGCGGGAACGCCACGTCGGGGGCACCGATCTGCAGCGGCATGATCGCGTTGCCGAACCCGAAGAACAGCGGCGTCGCGAACAGCAGCAGCATGATCGTGCCGTGCATGGTGAACAACTGGTTGTAGACCTCGTCGTTGACGAACTGCATGCCCGGGTTCGCCAGCTCCGATCGCATGATCAGAGCCATCACGCCGGCGGCCAGGAACCACGCGAACGACGTGGCGAGGTACAGCTTGCCGATCACCTTGTGGTCGGTGGTCGTGATGACCTTGATGATCGCCTTGCCCAGCTCGCGGCGAGGCTGGGTGACCGTGGTGGCCGTGGACGGCGTAGTGGCGGTCATTGCGAGCCTCCATCGGGCGTCCCGAGCGGGTGCGCCAGTCCGGACTGGGTCTGTGACGTGATGCCACCGAGCAGGGGTTGGTTCGCGACGTTGCCCTGCGCCTCGAGCGTGCGCAGGTAGGTCTGGAAGTCGGCGTCGCTGACGATCTTGACGTTGAACAGCATGCGCGAGTGGTAGACCCCGCACAGCTCGTAGCACTTGCCGCGGTACGTGCCCTCGACGACCGGCTTCACCTGGAAGTGGTTGTCGTCCTCCTTCGGCCCCGGGATCACGTCCATCTTCTCCAGGAAGCCCGGAACGCCGAAGTCGTGGATGACGTCGGGCGAGTGCAGCTTGAACTCGACGTTCTTGTCGACCGGGATCACCAGGGTCGGCGGGTTGCCGGCCTGGCCGACGCTGTAGAGCACCTGGTTGTTGGGCGTGTTGATCTCGCCGCCGGGCAGGTAGTTGAAGGTCCAGGTCCACTGCTGACCCACGACGTAGATGGTCACGTCGGGGTTGGGGACGTCCTCGCGGATGAGGTTCTGGGTGCGCTCGGTGTGCACGAAGAACACCACGACCATGATGATCGGCGCGATCGTGTAGAAGATCTCCAGCGGCAGGTTGTAGCGGGTCTGGACGGGCACCTCGTCGTCGCTGCGCCGGTGGTAGCGCCAACACGCGTAGAAGATCAGGCCCCAGACCAGCGCCCCGGTGGCGAGCGCAGCCACCCAGGCCCAGCGCCAGAGCAGGAAGATGTGCTCGCCCTGGGCAGTGGCCGGGTCGGGCATCGCGAGGTTGGCCCACTCGTGACGGGTCTTCTCACTGCAGCCGGTGAGGGTGATGAGGAGGACCGCGGAGGCGAGGACAACTCCTGCACGTCGGGCGAGGCCGGGCGTACGACGGGGTGTACGACGCACTGTCGCGGCCGAGGCAGCGGGGACTTGCCGACCCACGAACGAGCCTTTCTGCGAAAGAGTTGTCCGACAGCCCGAACACTATCCGAACCCATACCCGCGCGGCGGGGTGGGTCGCCGGTAAGTCGGGTCCCCTGCGGCGGGTCTAGGTTGGCCGCGTGTCGAGCACCACGACGCCCGGCGGAAGCCCCGGACCGACCCGGCGCGTCAACCTGGACTCCGCCTCCGGTCAGCCACTCCACCCGGCGGCAAGACAGGCGTTCGCCGCCGCGCTCGACGCGGCCTATGCCGATCCGCGACGACTCCACCACGCGGGTCGCGCAGCGCGGCTCGTGCTGGACAACGCCCGGGCCGCGACGGCCGAGGCGCTGGGCGTGCGACCCGACGAGGTCTCGTTCACCGGCTCCGGAACCGAGGCCGTCCACCGGGGTCTGCTCGGGCTGCATCGAGGCGACGGCCCACGAGGTACGCACATCGTCCACTCCGCCGTCGAGCACTCGGCGGTGCTGCATGCCGCGGAATGGGCAGGAGCACCGACCAGATCCATGGCCGTCGACCCCAGCGGCCGCCTGCGGCTCGACGACCTCGACCTCACAGACGCCGCCGTCGTCGCCTGCCAGTCGGCCAACCACGAGGTCGGGACCGTCCAGCCCGTCGCCGAGCTGGCCGAGGCGATCGGCGACGTGCCACTCTTCGTGGACGCGTGTGCCTCGGCCGGGCGGCTCGACCTGCCGGACGGATGGTCGGCGTTGGCGGCGTCGGCGCACAAGTGGGCCGGGCCGGCGGGCGTCGGGGTCCTCGTCGTACGCCGCGGCGCGCGATGGCGCGAGCCGTTCCCCGAGGACGATCGCTCGGGCGAGCGCGAGAGCGGGTTCGAGAACGTGCCGGCGATCCTCGCCGCGGCCTCGGCGCTGCAAGCCGTGGTGGCCGAGCGCGCCGCCGAGAACGCGCGGACCCACGCGCTGGTCGACCGGATCCGCCGCGTCGTCGGCGAGATCGAGAACGTCGAGGTCGTCGGCGACCCGAGCGACCGGCTGCCACACCTGGTCACGTTCTCCTGCCTCTACGTCAACGCTGAGGCACTGGTGAGCGAGCTCGATCGGCTCGGGTTCGACGTGGCCAGCGGATCGGCGTGCACGGCCTCGTCGCTGGAGCCCAGCCACGTGCTGGCGGCCATGGGCGCGCTCACCCACGGCAACGTCCGCGTCTCGGTCGGCCGCGAGACCACCGAGGACGACGTCGGGCGGTTCCTCGAGCTCCTCCCCGATGCGATCGAACGACTCCGGGCGCGTCTGTGATGCTGGAGCTGGACTGCCGCGGAGTCGTCTGCCCGACCCCGATCATCGAGCTCGCCAGACGCGTCGGCGAGGTCGAGATCGGTGGGTTGATCGGCGTGGTCGCCACGGACGCGGCCGCGCGCGTCGACGTACCGGCGTGGTGTCGGATGACCGGCCAGGAGTACGTCGGCGAGGAGTCGGCGGAGGACGGCGTTCCGCGCTACGTCGTACGCCGGGTCTCCTGACCTCGAGGGTCAGCGGAGGTTGGCCGCGACGTCGGCCGCCGCGTGCTCGCCGTACCCCGTGCGGACACGGTCGACGAACTGGTCGTGGGTGAAGGTGTACTCCTGCGTGCCCACCGTCTCCACGACGTACGCCGCCAGCGAGCACCCGACCTGCGCGGAGCGCTCGTGGTCGAATCCCCACTCCAGTCCCGCGAGGAACCCCGCTCGGAACGCGTCACCCACACCAGTCGGCTCGACCGCGGTGATCCCCGGCACCGCCTTGACCTCGACCGGCGCGGCGTCGCGCGCGAGGATCCGCACGCCGTCGGCACCGAGCGTCGTCACCTGGGTGCCGACCCGCTCGAGCACCTCGTCGGCCGACCAACCGGTCTTCGACTCGATCATGTGCGACTCGTACTCGTTGGAGAACAGGTACGTCGCGCCGTCGATCAGGTCGCGGATCAGGTCACCCTCGCTGAACGCCAGCTGCTGGCTCGGATCGGCGATGAAGGGGAAGCCACGCTGGCGGCACTCGCGGGTGTGCCGCAGCATGCCCTCAGGATCGTCGGCCGCGACCAGCACGAAGTCGGGCGCACCGACCCGATCGACGATCGGCTGCAGCTCGATGAGCCGCGCCTCGCTCATCGCGCCGGCGTAGAACGAGGCGAACTGCGCCATCGACGAGTCGGTGGTGCACACGAAGCGGGCGGTGTGCCTGGTGTCGGAGATGTGCACGAAGGAGCAGTCGACGCCGTGCCGCTCCAACCAGCTGCGGTAGTCGGTGAAGTCGTCGCCGGCCGCTCCGACCAGCACCGGGCGCAGGCCGAGCCGAGCGAGACCGAAGGACATGTTCGGCGCCACACCGCCGCGCCGGATCTCCAAGTCGTCGACGAGGAACGACACCGCGAGCTTGTCGAGCTGTTCCAGGACCAGGGAGTCCTTGAACCGACCCCCGAACGACATCAGGTGGTCGGTGGCGATGGAGCCGCAGATCAGCAAGGACACGTTCCGGAATGCTAGGCGATGTGCGGCTGGGTGTACCCATCGGTAGCCGTTAGCGTCGTGGGCATGACCCGCGCGCGCACGTCGTACGACGAGATCGACTCGCCCGCCGTCATGCGCCAGGACGCCGCCGCGACCGGCCGCGCGCTCCGGCTGGACCGGATCGCGCGAGCGGCCGTCGACGGCCCGCCGAGCCTGGAGTACGACGACTTCCCGCACGAGGTCGCCAAGCGCGAGATCCCCGTGGACGAGGCAGCGTCGCGGATCGCGAACGCGCTGCGGCTCTATCTCGACTGAATGCTTTCGGGGTCGATCTCGTCCCCGGGCGTGAGGAAGCCCCCGCGGAGTCGTCTACACAGACGCGGGGGCTTCTGTCCGGGGCGCGCCCGGCGGCTCAGTGGAACGAGTCGCCGCAGGCGCAGGAACCGGTCGCGTTCGGGTTGTCGATCGTGAAGCCCTGCTTCTCGATCGTGTCGACGAAGTCGATCATCGCGCCGTTGAGGTAGGGCACGCTCATCCGGTCGACGACGACGGCCACGCCGTCGAAGTCGGTCACGATGTCGCCGTCGAGGGTGCGCTCGTCGAAGAAGAGCTGGTAGCGCAGACCGCTGCAGCCACCGGGCTGCACGGAGATCCGCAGCTGGAGGTCGTCACGACCCTCCTGGTCGAGCAGGCTCTTCACCTTGTCGGCCGCGACGGGGCTCAGGTTGATCTGGTCCGTACGGCGCTCGGTGACCTGGTCGGTCATGCTCGTTGCTCCTTCGTCGGTGTCTGAGAAGCGCGTCTCTCAGGCGCGTCTGACAGGTCCAATTCTCGCACAGCGGTGGTTATTCCGAAGGATCGCCACCCAGGCGTGGACCGGCCGCGAAGCTGCCTGGCTCAACGCGACCAGCTGCGCGCGACGCGCTCGGCGAGCCGGGCCAGGCTGTCGGCCGGGTCGCCGAGGGCGCGTTCCTCCCCCACCAGGTCGACCAGGGAGTACGCCGACTCGATGCCGAGCGCGCGCATCTCGCGGGAGCCGACCAGCACGCGCCCGGCCAGCGCCACGCACGGTCGGAGCGCCTCGGCGGCGACGGTCGCCACGCCGTACGGGACCTTGCCCGAACGGCTGGAGAAGTCGAACGCACCCTCCCCGGTCAGCACCAGGTCGGCCGCGCGCGCCCGGCCGGCCAGGTCGACGGCGTCGGCGACGACGTCGAATCCGGGACGGCGGGCCGCGCCGAGGAGGAGCAGCGCGAAGCCGAGGCCGCCGGCGGCGCCGGCGCCCTTCGCGAGCGACGTACGCCGGTCGGTCGCGGCCGCGAACTGCTCGAGCACAGCGTCCACGGCCGGCAAGCGGTCCTCGGTGATCCCCTTCTGCGGACCGAACGTCTTCGTCGCGCCGAACAGCCCGGTCAGCGGGCTGTCGACGTCGCTGGCGCAGGTGAGCGTCACTCCATGAAGCTGCGCACGGGCCGCCGCGAGATCGACGGTGGTGACGCCGTCGAGGCCGGCCGGTCCCTGGTCGAGCGGCCGGTCCGCGACGGCGCCCAGGGCGCCCAGCAGGCCCGCGCCGCCGTCGTTCGTCCCGGAGCCGCCGAGGCCGACGACGATCTCGGTGGCGCCGGCGTCGATCGCGTGCAGGACGAGCTCGCCGACCCCCCACGTGGTGGCACTCTCGGCGTGCTCGGCCCCGGTCAGGGTGAGGCCGCAGGCCTGGGCACTCTCCACCCAGGCTCGCTGGTCACGGCACAGCACGACCCCGGGCACTGGTTCGTGACGCGGCCCGGTGACGGTCACCACCGACAGCTCGCCTCCGAGCGCCTCGTGGATCACGTCGACGAACCCGGGCCCGCCGTCGGCCATCGGGGCGAGGTCGAGGTCGTCGTCCGGCGCCCGGCGGGCCCAGCCCTCCGCGATCGCCCGGGCGGCCTCCACCGCGGTGAGGGTGCCCGCGAACTTGTCGGGGGCAACCAGCACGCGCATGGGCTCATCCTCGCGCCATCCATCCGGCGGGCCTCGGGTGCCCCGGCCGCGTCGCTAGGTTTGGCCGGGTGAGCGACGTGCGGATCCGGCCGATGACCGTGGACGACGCACCTCGCGCCGAGCGGGTGACCGCGATCGGGTTCCACGAGCTGGACACCCGGATGTTCCGCCGCTCCTGGCCCGACCCACAGCTCCGTCCGCCGGAGCGCGGGGCAAACTGGATCAACCGCGCCCGGCACCTGATCGGTACCGACCCGGGCGGCTCCTGGGTGGCCGAGCGCGACGACGAGGTGTTGGGCATCGTGGTGTCGTTCGTACGCGAGAAGATGTGGCTGCTCGCGTCGTACGCCGTGGTGCCGCAGGCGCAGGGGCTCGGGCTCGGCAAGGCGTTGCTCGCGCCGGCGCTCGAGCACGGGCGCGGATGCCTGCGGGCGATGTTGAACGCGTCCAGCGACCCCAGGGCACTGCGGCGCTACCACGCAGCGGGCTTCAGGTTGTACCCGCAGATGTTCCTGCGCGGCACACCGGACCGCTCGCAGATCCCGGTCGTGGACAGGGTTCGGGAGGGGACCGAGAACGACATCGACCTGATGGACTCCGTCGACCGGCAGACCCGCGGTGCCGCCCACGGCGTCGACCACCGGCTGCTGATCCAGCAGTTCCGGCTGGTGGTCAGCGAGAGCCGGTCGGCCCAGGGGTACGCCTACCTCGACGACGGCGTCGCCCTGCTCGCCGCGACCGATCGGCGTACGGCGTCACGGCTGATGTGGGAGGCGATCGCCTCCAGCGAGGACGTCCTGATCGGGCACATCACGCCGGAGAACGGCTGGGCCGTCGACGTCGGGCTGGCCGCTCGCCTGGATCTGCACCAGGAGGGGTACCAGGCGCTGCGGCACATGCGGCCGCCGAAGCCGTACCTCCCGCACGGCGCACTCATGTGACCCTCCCTACGATGGCCACATGACGACGGTGGATCTGCCGCTGCTTCCGCTCGGGCGTGGCACCGACCTCACGGCCGAGCGAGGTGTCGAGTGCCCGGGCGACCTGCCGGCGCCGTCCGACCCCGACCTCGTGGCCCGCGCCCGTGCCGCCAAGGAGGCGTTGGGTGAGCGCGTGTTCGTGCTCGGGCACCACTACCAGCGCGACGAGGTGATCCAGTTCGCCGACGTCACCGGCGACTCGTTCAAGCTCGCACGGGACGCCGCCGGCCGGCCGGAGGCGGAGTACATCGTGTTCTGCGGCGTCCATTTCATGGCCGAGTCCGCCGACATCCTCACGTCCTCCGAGCAGATCGTGGTGCTGCCCGACCTCGCCGCCGGCTGTTCGATGGCGGACATGGCCCGGCTGGCGCAGGTCGAGGACTGCTGGGACGCCCTGGCGGACGCCGGGATCGTCGAGAGCGTCGTACCGATCACGTACATGAACTCCTCGGCCGACATCAAGGCGTTCTGTGGGCGCAACGGCGGCGCGGTGTGTACGTCGAGCAACGCCGACGTGGCGCTCGAGTGGGGTTTCGCGCAGAAATCGGACGCGAAGGTGCTGTTCCTCCCCGACCAGCACCTCGGCCGGAACACGGCCGTGCTCAAACTCGGGATGACCCTCGAGGACTGTGTGGTCTGGGATCCGCGACGGCCGGGTGGCGGGGTCTCGCCGGAGGATCTGGCGGCGGCTCGGATGATCCTGTGGAAGGGGCACTGCTCCGTGCACGGCCGCTTCTCCGCCGACGTCGTCGACGAGCTGCGTGCGAAGCGGCCCGGCATCCAGGTGATCGTCCACCCCGAGTGCACCCACGACGTCGTCACGCGCGCGGACCTGGTCGGGTCCACGGAGTTCATCATCAAGACCATCGAGGCCGCGCCGGCCGGGTCGGTCTGGGCGGTCGGCACCGAGCTCAACCTCGTGCAGCGTCTCGCCCGCGAGCACCCCGACCAGGAGATCGCCTTCCTCGACCGCAACGTCTGCTACTGCTCGACGATGAACCGGATCGACCTCCCCCACCTGGTCTGGGCCCTGGAGTCGCTCGTCGACGGCGTCGTCGTGAACCGCATCTCGGTCGACCCCCATACCGAGCACCACGCCCAGATCGCGCTCCAGAGGATGCTCGACCTCCCCGGCCGCTCCCACCGCGACTGACCGCCGTACAGCGCTGACCCGTCAGAACCGCGCGGCCGTACGGCGCCGACCCGTCAGAACTGTGCGGGTGCCCGGGTGCCCCCGGCAGTCACTTCTGACGGGTCGGCACCATCGGAGGGCACACTTCTGGCGGCTCAGCGTCAGAGGCCGGGGGCACCCCAGAGGGCGAGCCAGCGCTGGAGGTCCTGCTCCATCGGGAGCTCGGCGGCGAGGGTGTCGCGGACCTGGATCTCCAGGAGGTTGTCACGGGTCTTCGGACCGGTAGGCGCGAAGGCGTAGAAGGTGCCCTGCTTGTAGAGGTAGACCAGCCCGACGTTCCGGCCGGCGGCGTCGTGGAAGGGCACCAGCGAGCACAGCAGCCCGGTAGAGAACCCCTGCTCCTCGAGAGATGCGTTGACGGCGTGCAGGTCGGTGCAGAGCCCCTCCACGTCGTCGTCGACCCGGTCGACCACCAGCCAGGTGAAGCCGAAGTCGTCGTGGTGCACCTGGACGTCCGGCTTGTCGGTGGCATCACGCAGGAGCGCGACGACCTCGTCCTGCGTCTGCTGGTACGCCGCGCCATCCGGCGCGCGGAAGCACACCGACCCGGTCCCGGTCGGGGTGAACCCCGCCGCCGTCTGCAGCGTGATCGCGGCCGAGGGCACCAGGAACAGCGAGTCGAGGTTGGCCTGCTTCGGGGTCGTGCGCCCCGTCAAGGCACCCCAGAACCGACTCACGGTTGGGGCGGTCCGTCAGTCGGACGGCTCAGCTCGGCCTCGATCTTCGCCAGCTGCTGGAGCCGCTGCTCCAGCGACGGGTGGGTCGAGGTGAGCTGGCTGAGGCCCACGCCCTTGATCGCCGGGGTGATGAAGAACGCGTTCATCGCGCTCGACGCACGAAGGTCGGCGGTGGGGATCGCGTTCATCCCTCCGGAGATCTTCTGCAGCGCGGTCGCCAGGGCGCGCGGCTTCATCGTCAGGTACGCACCCGACCGGTCGGCACACAGCTCGCGATAGCGCGAGAGCAGCCGGGTCAGGAAGAAGCTGACGGCGTACACCAGCAGGCTGATACCCAGCACGACGATCCAGGCCGGGAAGCCGTTGTTGTCGTTGCTCCGGCGGCCACCGCCGAAGAGCGCACCGTACTGAGCCCCCCGGGTGAGCATGCCGGCGACGATCCCGGCCGTCGACGCGATCGTCATCACCGTGACGTCGCGGTGGGCGACGTGGCTGAGCTCGTGGGCGAGCACGGCCTCCATCTCGTCGGCCGTGAGCAGCCCCAGGATGCCGGTCGTCACGCAGACCACCGAGCGCTGGGGCGAGCGGCCGGTGGCGAAGGCGTTGGGAACCGTGAGGTCGGCCACGCCGACCCTCGGCTTCGGCATGTCAGCGAGGGCACAGAGCCGGTCGATCATCTGATGCAGCTCCGGCGCCTCCTCCGGCGTCACCTCACGGGCGCGCATCGCCTTCATGGCGACCGTGTCGGAGAAGTACCACTGCCCCCAGGCGATCGCGATCCCGATGATGCCGATGATCGGCGCCCACGCCGGAGGCAACACGAACATCAGGACGACGACCAGGGCGACGAAGACGGCACCCAGCAGGAACATGACCGACGTCATCCGGGCGGTCAGTCCGGCGTCGGAAGCGAATCGCGTACGGGCCATGCCGCCATTCTCCCTGAACGCCCCAAGGGCGGAGGGTCAGCCCGGGATCAGACCGTCGCCGCTGAGCATGTCCTTGACCTCCGCGAGCGTCGCGTCGGCCATCGGCAGGATCAGGTCAGACGGGTCCAGCGACTCCGCCTCGTGGGGCACCCCGGCCGTGCGCACGCCGTCGAGCAGCCGTGCCAGCGCGTCGTGGAACGACGCCTGGTCACTCGCCTCGATCGCGGACTCCACCTTCGCGTCGAGGTCGTTCAGGGTCGAGACCGCGTCTGCGGAGAGGTCGTACTGACCCTCTCCGAGGATGCGGACGATCACTGCGAGTCCTTCGACTCGCTCGTCTGTGCCGGTGCAGGCTCCTCGTCCTGGAGGATCTCGCCGCCGTCGCCACCCTCGATCGCCTGCGGAGCCGGGCCGCCGCCCTTGAGCCGGGCCAGCTCGGCCTCCACCTCGGACTGTGAGCTCATCGCCTCGAGCTCACGCGAGATGTCGTCGCCCTTGTTCAGCGAGGTCGCGTCGTCGAGCGCGCCGGAGGCGATCAGCTCGTCGATCGCACTGGCCCGCGCCTGCATCTGCGCGGTCTTGTCCTCCGCGCGCTGGATCGCCATCCCGACATCGCCCATCTCCTCGCCGATGCCGGACATCGCCTCGTTGATCTTGCTCTGGGCCTCCGCCGCGGTGTACGTCGCCTTGATCGTCTCCTTGCGGGTACGGAACGCCTCCACCTTCGCGCTGAGCCGCTGCTGGGCGAGGGTCAGCTTCTCCTCCTCGCCCAGCAGCTGGGCCTGCTGCGTCTTGAGGTCGGTGATCTGCGTCGTCAGCCCCGACTTGCGGGTGAGCGCCTCGCGGGCGAGATCCTCGCGCTGGACGGTGATGGCCTGCTCGGCCTGGCCCTGGAGCTTGTCGGACTGTGACTGAAGCTGGTTGATCTGCAGCTCCACGCGCTTGCGCGACGTGGCCACATCAGCGACGCCGCGGCGTACCTGGGCCAGGAGGTCGAGCTGACGCTGGTAGCTGTAGTCGAGCGTCTCGCGCGGATCTTCGGCGCGGTCGAGCGCCTTGTTCGCCTTGGATTTGAAGATCAGGCTGATCCGTTGCCACATGCTCATGAGGTCAGCCTATGGGAAGGCGTCAAGGTGACGACGCGACGGTAGGCTGACCACTCGGGCAGCCGCGCCCGTCCCTCATGGATCCACGACCAGCCAGGAAGCATCACCTTGTTCCGTCGTACCAAGCCCGAACCTCCCGCCGAGCCTGTGGGGACCGACGACCCCGCGACCCGCCAGAAGAAGGGCCGCCCGACTCCGAGTCGTCGTGAGGCCGAGGCGGCCAACAAGGCCAAGGCCAAGGTCCCGCGCACGCGCAAGGAGCAGGCGGCCGCTCGCCGGCTGGCGCGGTCGGAGTCGAGCACGAAGATGCGACGGGCGATGCGCACCGGGGACGACAAGTACCTCCCCGCCCGCGACCAGGGGCCGGTACGCCACTACATCCGCGACTACGTCGACAGCTCGTTCTGGTTGCTCGAGCTGATGCTGCCGATCCTGGTCGTGCTGCTGATCTTCGGCTACAGCGGCAGTACGACGCTCGCGGCGTACGCGAACGTCGCGATGCCCGCCCTGCTCCTCCTGGTCCTCTTCGAGGCGTTCCGGCTCCGGTGGCGCCTGCGCCGCGAGCTGACCCGGCGCTTCCCGGACGAGTCCCAGAAGGGCACCACCTTCTACGCCGTGATGCGGGCGCTGCAGGTGCGGTTCCTCCGGCAGCCCAAGCCCCAGGTGAAGATCGGCGCGCGGCTCCCCGAGCACTACCGGTAACGCTGTCGGCGCCCCGCTCAGGCGTCGTAGTCGAGGACCACGCGCTCCGACGTCGGGTGTGACTGGCAGGTGAGGACGTAGCCGTCGGCCATCTCCTCCGGCTCGAGCGCGTAGTTCACGTCCATCGCGACGGTGCCCTCGACGAGCTTGGCGCGGCAGGTGCCGCACACGCCGCCGCGGCAGGCGAACGGGAGGTCACTGCGTACCTGCAGCGCCGCCTCGAGAACGCCCACGTCGTCGGGCCGCAGCTCGAAGTCGGAGCTCCGGCCGTCGAGCTTGATCGTGACCTGCGCGGCACCCTCGACCGACGACGACGTCGCCTCAGGGGCACGCGGCACCGGGTCGGCGTGGAAGAGCTCGGTGTGGATCGCGCTGGGCTCGACCCCGTGGTCGAGGATCACCTGGCGTAGGTCGACCACCATCTGCTGCGGCCCGCACAAAAACCACGCGTCGACGTCCTCGGCCGGCAGCAGGGACTTCAGGATCCGGCTGAGCCGGTCGCCGTCGAGCCGCCCGGAGAACAGCTCGACGTCCTGCTGCTCGCGCGACAAGACGTGGACGAGGTGGAACCGCTCCGGGAATCGGTCTTTCAGGTCGTGGAGGTCGTCGAGGAACATGATCGTGCGATGGGTGCGGTTGGCGTAGACCAGCATCACCTGCGCGTCCGGCTCCTCCTCGAGGACCGTCGACACGATCGAGATGATCGGCGTGATCCCGGAGCCGGCGGCGATCGCGACGTACGTCTTGGCGGCCTCGGGGTCGAGCTGGGTGGTGAACCGCCCGGCCGGCGTCATCACGTCGAGCTCGTCGCCGAGGTGCAGGGTGTCGACCACGCCTTCGGAGAACGCGCCGCCCGGCAGCTTCTTCACGCCGATCGTGAGGATGCCGGAGCGCGGCGTGGTGCAGATCGAGAAGCTACGGCGCTCGCCGTCGTCGCCGCGGATCGTCAGGTGCTGGCCGTGCACGAAGCGGTAGTCGTGGGCGAGCTCAGGGGGCACGGAGAAGGAGATCGCGACCGCGTCGTCGGTGAGCGGCTCGACGGCCGCCACCCGGAGCGGGTGGAACTGCGGCTTGGACATCGGCTCAGATCGCCTTGAAGTGGTCGAAGGGCTCGCGGCACGAGCGGCAGACCCAGAGACTCTTGCAGGCCGTCGAGCCGAAGCGGCTGGACTCCCGGGTGTCGAGACTGCCGCACTGCGGGCACCGGACCGACAGGGCCAGGGCGATCGGGTCGTCGGTGCGGACCGGGCCGGGTGGAGCGATCCCGGCCTCGGCCAGCTTGTCTCGTCCGGTATCGGTGAGGTCGTCGCTGGACCACGCCGGGCTCAGCACGAACTCCACGTCGACGTGCTGGTAACCGGCGAGCGTCAGCGTCTCGACGAGGTCCTCGCGGATGGTCTCCATGGCGGGACAGCCGGAGTACGTCGGCGTGATGGTCACGTGGACCCGGCCCTGGTCGTCCTCGGTGACCTCGCGCAGGATGCCGAGGTCCTCGATGGTGACCATCGGCAGCTCGGGGTCGAGCACCCTGGCCGCGAGGTCGCGCGCGCGACGACCCACGTCGTTGATCGAGCCCGTCGAGATCGTCACCAGGTGGCTCCCGGGTGCGAGCGGTGGAGGTACTGCATCTCCGCCAGCAGGTAGCCGAGGTGCTCGGTGTGCAGACCGGCACGGCCGCCGGCCAGCGCCGATCGAACCTCGGGCATCGAGAGCGTCGCCTCGGTGACCACTCGGCGTACGTCGGACAGCACGCCGTCGCGGAGCTCGGCCGGGTCGACGACGCGGCCGGCCAGCGACGCGTCCAGCGGGGCGAACAGCTCGTCGACGTACGGCCACTCGGCATCCAACGCCGCCTGCATCCGGGCGTGCGACTCCTCCGTGCCGTCGCCGAGCCGCAGCACCCAATGGGAGGCGTGGTCGACGTGGTAGGCGACCTCCTTGACCGCCTTCGCGGCGATCCCCGCGAGCGTCTCGTCACCGCACGCGGCGAGCGCCCGGTAAAGATGGAGCTGGTACGTCGAGAACACCAGCAGGCGAGCCATCGCGA
Organism: Nocardioides sp.; assembly: GCF_036493135.1. Lineage (GTDB taxonomy): Bacteria > Actinomycetota > Actinomycetes > Propionibacteriales > Nocardioidaceae > Nocardioides. The sequence continues at coordinate 13,564 of NZ_DASXQG010000093.1, forward strand.
CCCCGAAGTCGGTCATCGGCCGCTCGACGAGCTTGACGTTGCGGAAGTCGCGCTCGTCGCGCAGGTAGGCCAGGTCGTCCTCCGTGCGACCCTCCCCCTCGAGCTCGCCGGCATAGGTCAGCAGCGTGCGGGCCTGGCCGAGCAGGTCGAGCCCGATGTTGGCCAGCGCGACGTCCTCCTCGAGCTCCGGCGCGCGGCTGATCCACCAGCCCATCCGCTGGGCGGAGACGAGGGCATCGTCGGCGAGACCGAGGGTGTACTCGAAAAGCAACGTCTCGGCGGAGTGGGGGTCCTCGCGGAAGCGCGAGCTCTGCGAGCGATTTCGTGGGGTCACAGATGCTCGACCCCCTCCGGGACGTCGTAGAACGTCGGGTGGCGGTAGATCTTGTCGGCCGCGGGGTCGAAGAACGAGTCGCGCTCGTCCGGCGTCGACGCCTCGATGTCGGAGGCCTTCACCACCCAGATCGAGACCCCCTCGCCGCGGCGCGTGTAGAGGTCGCGGGCGTTGCGCAGCGCCATCTCGGCGTCCGGAGCGTGCAAGGACCCGGCATGCACGTGTGACAGCCCGCGGCGTGCGCGGATGAAGACCTCCCAGAGGGGCCAGTCGCGAGTGCTCATGCCACGGACTCGGTACGACGTGCGTGCTTGTCCGCGTAGGCGTCAGCGGCCTCGCGGACCCACGTGCCCTCGGCGTAGGCACCACGCTTGTGGGCCATCCGCTCGGCGTTGCACGGACCGTTGCCCTTGATCACCTCGAACAGCTCGGTGAAGTCGATCTCGCCGTAGTCGTAGCTGCCGCGCTCGTCGTTCCACCGGAGGTCGGGATCGGGCAGGGTCAGCCCGAGCGCCTCGGACTGCGGCACGGTCATGTCGACGAAGCGCTGCCGCAGCTCGTCGTTGCTGAACCGCTTGATGCCCCACGCCATCGACTGGGCGGAGTTGGGCGAGTCGTCGTCCGGCGGGCCGAACATCATCAGCGACGGCCACCAGTAGCGATTGACGGCATCTTGGGCCATCGCCTTCTGCCCGGGCGTGCCGTGCGAGAGCGTGTGGAGGATCTCGAAGCCCTGCCGTTGGTGGAACGACTCCTCCTTGCACACGCGCACCATCGCCCGGGCGTAGGGGCCGTAGGAGCAGCGACACAGCGGCACCTGGTTGGTGATCGCGGCACCGTCGACCAGCCAGCCGATCGCGCCGACGTCGGCCCAGGTGAGGGTCGGGTAGTTGAAGATCGAGGAGTACTTCTGCCGGCCGGAGTGCAGTTGGTCGACCAGGTCGGCCCGGTCGACGCCGAGCGTCTCGGCCGCGGCGTACAGATAGAGGCCGTGGCCGGCTTCGTCCTGCACCTTCGCCATCAGGATCGCCTTGCGGCGCAGGCTCGGCGCGCGGCTGATCCAGTTGCCCTCGGGCTGCATGCCGATGATCTCGGAGTGGGCGTGCTGGGCGATCTGCCGGACCAGCGACTTCCGGTAGGCCTCGGGCATGTCGTCGCGGGGCTCGATGCGGCCCTCGTCGGCGAGCAGCTCGGTGAACGCGGCCGGATCGTGTTGCGCGGCCGCCTGCTGCTCGTCGGTGCCGAAGTCGTTGCCGTACACGGTCCCACCGTACCAGTGATATGACACTTTTCTGCATCGATGCCGAAGTGGTGTAACACCCATCGCGCTGCCACGATGGGCGCGTGAGCACCCCCTCCGCCGACGTCTCGGTCCGGATCGCGTGGTCGGACGACGCCGAGGCCATCGCCGCGATCCAGGCCCGCGCCTGGGCGACGTCGTACGCCGCGCTGGTGCCGGCTGCGGGCGACCTGCGGCAGGCCGACTTCGCCCAGCTGTGGCGCGACGCGCTCAGTCACCCGGCGGACGCCCGACACCGTGCGCTCGTCGCCCTGGAGCGCAACCGCGTCGTCGGCTTCGCGATCACGACTCCGGCCACCGATCCGGACTGCGACCCGGTGACCGACGGGGAGCTGATGGAGTTCACGATCGACGCCGAGGAGCGTGGGAAGGGCCACGGATCGCGGCTGCTCCAGGCGGCCGTGGACACGATGGTCGCCGACCGGTTCACCCGCTCCGTGACCTGGTTGGTGGCCGACGACGACGAGCTCCGCACGTTCCTGACCGAGGCGGGCTGGGGCCCGGACTCGGCTTATCGGACCCTCGATCTCGACGGCTCCGGCTCGACCCAGGTCAGACAGGTACGGCTGCACACCACCCTCGCCTGACCACGTCGTGGACGATGGTCAAACCCCCTTGGATTTCCGTCCCAGACGGGCCACCATGGACGTCCGGCGATCCCCACCGCCCCGCGCGGGGTCGACACCGCCACCGACAGGAGGCACCCCGATGTTCGGACCACTGCCCGTGCTCCACCGGATCGTGCTCGGCACGATCAGCCTCTGCTTCGGGATCGTGGCCGGCGTCTGGATCGCCCATTCCACCCCGCTTCCGATGGCCGTCTCCGGTGGTGCGCTGGCGGGGGGTCTGGTCGGACTGCTCTTGGCCTACGTCCTGGTTCACGCCTCGCAATCCGAGCCGCGTCCGGTGCGTGTGACACGCCGCCGCTGACTCTCAGGTCCGCCACTAGGGTCGGCGGGTGGCCGACCCGGGGAGGAGCGAACCGTTCGCGGTCGATCGCCGTGCGATCGTCCGCGACAGCCTCGGCGTCGGCATCGCCACCGGCTTGTACGGCGTGTCCTTCGGCGCCGTCTCGGTCGCCGCCGGCCTGTCGGTCCTCCAGACCTGCGCGTTGTCCTTGGTGTTGTTCACCGGCGCCTCGCAGTTTGCGTTCGTCGGTGTCGCCGCGGCGGGCGGTGCGCCGCTGTCGGGCGCGTTGACGGCGCTGATGCTCGGCACCCGGAACACGCTCTACGGCCTCAAGCTCGCGCCGTTGCTGGGCCTTCGGGGATGGCGCCGGGTCGCGTCCGCCCAGGTCGTCATCGACGAGTCGACGGCGATGTCGGTGACCCGGGAGTCGCGCGAGGCGGCCCGGACCGGCTTCCTCACCACCGGGCTGTCGGTCTTCGTCCTCTGGAACACCTTCACGCTGGTCGGAGCCGTCGCCGGCAACCTGATCGGCGACCCGCGGACCTACGGCCTGGACGCCGCCGTCGGCGGCGCGTTCCTCGCCCTGCTGTGGCCGCGCCTGGCCGACCCCCGCAACCGGGTGATCGCCGTCTGCGCAGCCGCCGTCGCACTGGGCGTCGTGCCGGTGACCGCCGCCGGCGTTCCGGTGCTCGTGGCCGGCGGGGTCGCGCTCCTGGCCGGCCTGCTCACCCCCTCGGCCACGGACTCGACGGAGCTGCCCGGACGATGACCTGGGTGGCGATCCTCGGCGCCGGTGTCGGCTGCTACCTCCTCAAGCTCGCAGGCCTCTCACTGCCGCCGCGGGTGCTCCAGCATCCCCTGGTCGAGCGCGTGGCGGACCTGATCCCGGTCGCGCTCCTCTCCGCCCTCGTGGCGGTCCAGGTGTTCGCCGAGGGCAGCCGGCTGACCATCGACGCACGCGCCGCCGGACTCGCGGCCGCGGTCATCGCCTTGCTGCTGCGCGCGCCATTCCTGGTCGTGGTGTTCGTGGCGGCCGCCACCGCCGGGCTGGTGCGGCTGGTGTTCCCCGGCTGGTAGCCGGGGGAACGGAGCAGCACCGCGCGCTGGTCAGAGGTCGAGCAGGTCCTCGAGCCCGACGGTCAGACCGGGGCGGTCGGCGACGCCGCGCACCGCCAGCAGCACGCCCGGGGTGAACGACGCGCGGTCCATCGAGTCGTGGCGGATCGTCAGCGTCTCCCCCGGTCCACCCAGCAGCACCTCCTGGTGGGCGACCAGCCCGCGGGCCCGGACGGAGTGGACGTGGATCCCCTCGACCTCGGCGCCGCGGGCTCCCGCGAGCCCCGTGGAGGTAGCGTCCGGGACCGGTTCCAGATCTGCCTCCCGTCGAGCCGCGGCGATGAGCTCCGCCGTACGCCGCGACGTACCGCTCGGGGCATCGACCTTGTCCGGGTGGTGCATCTCCACGATCTCGACCGACTCGTAGAACGGCGCGGCAGCCGCCGCGAAGCGCATCATCAGGACGGCCCCGACCGAGAAGTTCGGTGCCACGATCACACCCACCGACGGGGCGTCGGACAGGGCGGCCCGCACCTCGTCGAGACGCGTGTCGTCGAACCCCGTCGTACCGACCACGCAATGGACACCGCGACCGATGCACCACCGCAGGTGGTCCATCACCACGTCCGGCTTGGTGAAGTCGACGACGACATCGGCCATCGCGAGCGGATCGAGGTTGTCGGTCGAGCCGAGCGCCGCCACCAGCATGAGGTCGTCGGCACGCTCGACCACCCGGCAGACCTCGGACCCGACCCGACCTCGAGCCCCCAGCACGCCGATCTTGATCGTCACGCGCCCCAACCTAGCGGCGAGTCGGGACACCCGACGGCCACGCGGGTCGGGTCGAATCACGATCTGGCAGTCTGAGGGCCATGCCAGTCCAGCAGGTCCCGCCACGGTTGATCTGGGCCGTCGAGCTGATGGATCCGCAGCCCGGTGACAACGTTCTCGAGATCGGATGCGGTCCCGGGTACGGCGCCGAGCTGATCTGCCAGCGACTGACCACGGGCAAGCTCTTCGCGATCGACCGCTCGGAGTCGGGCGTCGACCGCACCCGCCGGCGCAACCAGAAGTACGTCGACGCCGGCCGGCTGACCGTTCGCCAGATCGACCTGGCCACGCTCCGGGTACCGGTGAAGCGGCTGCACAAGGTGTTCGCGTTCAACGTGAACCTGTTCTGGGTGCGCAAGTGCGCGGACGAGGTCGCGCTGCTTCACGAACGCGTCCTCCCGGGCGGTGCGGTCTACCTCTACTACGAGACGACCCAGCCCGAGCTGGTTCCGAACATCGTCCGCAAGGCGTCTGCCGCGCTGACCGAAGGCGGCTTCCGGGTCTCGGTCGTCGACCAGAAGGCGCCACCGGTCGTCGCGATCATCGGCCGCAGATGAGTTTATTTCCTGATATTGACCAAGCATTAGGTTATTCTCTAAACTTGGCACACCATCAGGATGGAGACGAGCCATGGACGTCGTGGTGCTGACCGTCGACCAGGACGAGAGCCGGAGCGGATCCGACCAGGTCCCGGCCGCGCTCGCGTCGCTCGCCGACGTGCCGGTTCGGCTGGCCTTCGAGCGCACGGTGGGTGACGAGTTCCAGGGCGTGCTCGACCAGCCGGCCGCGGTCGTCTCGGCCCTGGAGGCGTTGCTCCGCTCGGGCGAGTGGAACATCGGGATCGGGGTGGGCCAGGTCGAGACGCCGCTGCCGGACCAGGCGCGAGCCGGACGCGGACCGGCGTACCTCTCCGCCCGCGAGGCGGTCACCCGCGCCAAGTCCAGTCCCTGGCACGTGCGCGCGGTGGGCGAGGGCGACGGCGTCCGGGCGCTCGAGTCGGCGATCTGGCTGTGGGCCGCGCTGCTGGCACGCCGTACGCCGCGGGGCTGGGAGGTCGCGGACCTCGTCGACGAGGGGCTCACCTACGACGGGGCCGCCTCGCGCATCGGCATCAGCCAGTCCGCGGTCAGCCAGCGGGCCGCGGCCGCCGGCATCGCCGAGGGACGGCGTGCCCGCGAGCTGGTGGAGTACCTCACTCGCACCGCACTCGGAGGTGAACGATGACCGGCACCGAGATCGTCGACACGATCCTGGTCGCGCTCGCAGCACTGGCCTCGGTGGTGGGGCTCGCCACCGGCAAGGCCCCGCGACTCGCGGCCGGCGCGTCGCTCGTCCTGGTCGCGGTCGCCCTGCTCTGGGGCTGGGTCTCCGACGCCGACCACGAGCTCGACAAGACCGTCACGGTGCTCGCGGCCGTCGTGGCGGTGGCCGGCGGCGGACTGGTCACCACTCAGGTGTTCTCCTTCGTCGAGGACCCTGAGCGGGTCACCCGAGCCGGATCCGTGCTCCGGGGAGGCGCATGGATCGGCGCGCTCGAGCGCCTCGCCGTGTACGTCGCGCTCGTGGCGGGCTGGGCGCCGGGCCTGGCGATCGTGCTCGCGGTCAAGGGACTCGGTCGCTACCCGGAGCTGCGCAACCATGAGGACACCGGCGTGGCCGAGCGGTTCATCATCGGCACGTTCACCAGCGTGCTCTGGGCAGTGGCCTGCGCCGGCGTCGCGGTCCTGGCTCCCTGAGCGAGGACCGAAACGACGCCGCGCGCTCGACTCACACCTTGACCGCGTCGAGGACGGCCATGACCTCCTCCGGGGTGGCGGCAGCACGGAGAGCGGCGACCTGCTCGGTGTCGGTGAAGATCCCGGCGATCCTCGAGAGAAGGGCGAGGTGGTCGTCGCCCGCGCCGGCCACGCCCACGACGAACTCCGCCGGCTTGCCGTTCCAGTCGACCGGCTCGTCGTAGCGCACGAATGAAAGTGCCGTCCGGTGGATCGAGGACTTGGCCTCGTTCGTGCCGTGCGGGATGGCCAGGCCGTTGCCCATGAACGTCGACACCGAGGTCTCGCGGTCGTGCATCGACGTCACGTAGCCCTCGTCGACTGCGCCCGCCGCGACGAGCAGCCGGCCCGCCTCGTCGATCGCGTCGTCGCGCGACCTCGACCGACCCCCGAGAACGATGGAGCTGGTGGCCAGGACGCCACCGTGAGAGGCGGGGTCGCCCACCATGGATTGATCCTCGACCGGCTGCCCGGTCCCGCTGCCGGTCCCGGTGCCGTTCGCCACGCCGATGAGCTCGACGATGTCGTCGTACGCCGGGCTCGCCATGAAGTTGTCGACCGTGACCAGCACCGCCGACGGCGCCATGGGTCGTGCCCGGGCGGCCAGGTCCTGATGGGTGACGATCACGTCATAGGTGTCGGTCAGGTTCGAGATGGCCCGGTTGACGACCGTGATGCCGTCGTGTCCGGCATCCTTGATCTTCTTGCGCAGCACCGACGCGCCCATCGCGGAGGAGCCCATGCCGGCGTCGCAGGCGAAGACGATCGCGTGGATCGCGCCTCCGCCAGGAGTCCCTCTGCCGGTCAGCGCGGCTGCCACCGACGACTGCTTGCCCTTGAGCTTCTCCATGCCCGCGGTCGCGGCAGCCAGGTCGACCTCGTCCACGGACGTGTCGAGCCGCAGCAAGAGGCCGGCGACCAGGAAGGTGACCACCAGTGCGGCAGACCAACAGAGGGTGACGCCCACGACGCTGCCCTTGGCCACCGACGAGTAGACGGCGAAGATCGAACCGGGCGCCGCCGGCGCGACCAGCCCGGAGTTGAAGATCACGTTCATCATGGTGCCCGTCGCACCACCCGCGATGAGGGCCAGGACCAGGCGCGGCTTGGCGAGGACGTAGGGGAAGTAGACCTCGTGGATGCCACCGAGGAACTGGATGATCAAGGCACCCGGGGCCGTGGCCTTGGCGATGCCACGACCGAAGACCATGTAGGCCAGCAGCACGCCCGCGCCGGGGCCGGGGTTCGCCTCGAGCAGGAACAGTGCGGAGTGACCGGCCTGCTTGGCCTGATCCAGCCCGAGGGGGGTGAGGACGCCGTGGTTGATCGCGTTGTTGAGGAACAGCACCTTGGCCGGCTCGATGATGACCGCGGTCAGCGGCAGCATGTGGTGGTGCACCAGCCACTCGACGCCGTTGCCCAGACCCGTCATCACGCCGCGCAGGATGGGGCCGAGGATGAACATCGACCCGATCGCCATGACCGCAGCGGAGATGCCGGCGGAGAAGTTGTTGACCAGCATCTCGAAGCCGGGCCTGATCCTGCCGTCCCAGAGCCCGTCGAGCCTCATGATCACGTAGCCACCGAGCGGGCCTATGATCATCGCGCCGAGGAACATCGGCGAGCCGCCGGTCTCTGCGTACGCCTTGTCGAAGAGCGGCGAGCTGGTCGCCATGATCACGCCCAGCGTCGAGGTCGCACCCACCACGCCACCGCGGATCTTGTACACGTTGTAACCGCCGGTGTAGGCGATCAGCAGCGGGATCAGGTAGTAGATGCCGGGCCCGACGATCGTGGCGATCTTCTCGTTCGGCGTCCAGCCGACGGGAATGAAGAACGCGGTGATCAGGCCCCAGGCGATGATCGCGCCGATGTTCGGCATGACCATGTTGGACAGGAACGTTCCGAACCGTTGGGCGTGCACGCGCAGGCTGCCGCCTTCGGGGGCCGTCGTTGTGGTGGCCATCTGGTTCCTCTCGATCAAGCGGCACGTGACGACCGTCACGGCCCGATACACACGGATTCTGCAACACATACGGGCCCATTGCCAAGTATTCGGGCCCCTTTTTCTGCCCGTTTGCTTGGTTTTTTTCCGCCAGACGACTAGCGTCGCGCCCGAACCCGCCGTCGAAAGGACCCCTCCATCCATGAAAGCCCTGCGGTTCTACGCCCCCGAGGACGTGCGGCTCGAGGACCTGCCCGAGCCCGAGTGCGGACCCGACGAGATCAAGCTGCGGGTGCGCAACTGCTCCACCTGCGGCACCGACGTGAAGATCTTCCACAACGGTCACCAGAACCTCACGCCTCCGCGGACGATCGGGCACGAGATCGCAGGTGAGGTCGTCGAGGTCGGCACCGACGTGAACACGACGTACGGCAGCGACTGGAGGGTCGGTGACCGCGCCCAGGTGATCGCGGCCGTGCCGTGCGGCGAGTGCTACGAGTGCCGCAAGGGCTGGATGGCGGTGTGCCAGAACCAGACGTCGGTCGGCTACCAGTACGACGGCGGGTTCGCCGAGTACATGATCGTGCCCCGCCAGGTGCTCAAGGTCGACGGGCTCAACCCCATCCCCGACAACGTCGGGTACGACGAGGCCTCGGCCGCCGAGCCGTTCGCGTGCGCGATCAACGCCCAGGAGCTGCTCGGCATCGAAGCCGGCGACACCGTCGTCGTGTTCGGGGCCGGCCCGATCGGGTGCATGCACATCCGGATCGCGCGCGGCGTACACGAGTGCGGCCCGGTCTATCTCGTCGACGTGAACGCCGAGCGGCTGAAGATGTCCGCCGAGGCGGTCCAGCCCGAGGAGACCATCGACGGCTCGCAGGTCGACGTGGTCGAGCGGGTCATGGAGCTGACCGGCGGTCGTGGCGCCGATGTCGTGATCACCGCCACCGCCGCGAACATCACCCAGGAGCAGGCGATCGCGATGGCCGCGCGGAACGGCCGCATCTCGTTCTTCGGCGGGTTGCCGAAGACCAACCCGACGATCACCTGCGACTCCAACCTCGTGCACTACCGCCAGCTGCACATCCACGGCGCCAACGGCTCGGCGCCGGAGCACAACAAGCGAGCCCTGGAGTACATCTCCACCGGCCAGGTCCCGGTCAAGGACCTGATCACCCGCCACATCCCGCTCGACGACGTCCTCTCGGCGTTCGACATCGTGGCCAAGGGCGAGGCCATCAAGGTGACCGTGGAGCCCTGACTGCTTCGGGTCGTCCGCCCAGGCGGGCACTAGAGCACCCGCTCAGGCGGACGACCCGATCTCTGGGCAGCCCTGGCTGAACCAGGACGCCGCTTGCGACGTGGAACAGGCACAGAGACACTGATCCACGGAGGGCGGGACATGGCCGAGCGTGGGACTCCTGCGGACTTCGAGCGCTGGGTGGAGCCGCACCTGACGACTCTCGCCCGGTACGCCGGTCGGCTGGTCGCACCCGCCGACCGCGACGAGATCGTGCAGCAGACCCTGATCCGCGCCTACCAGCGCTGGTCGACGTACGACGCGTCGCGCGGCACCCCGGTCGTCTGGCTGCTCGGGATCGTCCACAACGAGTCCAGCCGTCACCACATCCGTCAGCCGGCGAGGGAGATCGTGGAGCTCGTCGACACGACGGCCGCTCCCCCGCCGACGCGCGACGTCGACCTCGAGCGGGCCGTCGACGGGCTCGGCCACCGTCAGCGGCTGGCGGTCGACCTGCACTACTTCGTGGGCCTGGATGTCGTCACCGTGGCCGAGGTCATGCGCTGGGGGCCGGGCACCGTCGAGGCGACCCTGCACCAGGCCCGAGCCAGGTTGCGCGACCTGTTGGGAGAGGACGAGGACGACCTCATGGAGGAGCGACTCTCCGTCGCGGGCGGGCGTTGGCGCGATGAGCAACCTCTCGCGCCCGGCGTTCCGCTCCGGCGCCTCGAGGCACCTCTCGGGCGGCACCTTCCGCGGCGGGCGGCCGTGGCGGCCGCGGTTGCCCTGGTGCTCGTCGGAGTCGGCACCGTGGCGGTCGTGCGCGCCCTGGGCCGGAACGGCACCGCGCCGGGAGACGCCACCTCACCCACGCCCGCCGTCGAGCGCGCCGCCGGAAGGGTCGTCCCATGGCGCGACCTCGAGCCGGGCCACCCCGCGTTCGGGAAGGACGTGAACGGCGTCCTCGTCACGCCGTACGACGATGTGTCGGCCACCGGCAGCATCTCCGGAACGGTCCACCCCGGCGACACGCTCGTCTTCGACGCCGCGCTGACGGCGCCCGGGCCCGTCAGCCTCCGCCCCTGCCCCGACTACACGATCGCCTGGGGCACGCAGACGACCACGCGGGGTCTCAACTGCGCCCAGGTGCCGTACTTCGCCAGCCTGGTCCGGTCGAACGGGAAGGTGACCGGGTTCCGACCCGTGCTGCCGCCGGGGACGCACGTCCTCTTCCAGATGCGCGTGACCGTTCCCGACGAGCCCGGACCTCAGCAGGTCACGTGGACCCTCGACGGGCCACAGGAGCTGGTGGGGTTCTCCGGGATCGTCGACGTGACGCCGCCCTGAGCGAGGACGCTGCGTGCCGGTCGTCCGCCTCGCTGGGCACAAGAACACCCGCTCAGGCGGACGACCCGATTATTGGCAGTCCCGGCTAAACCGAATGGGCCGTCCATGGCGTAGAACGGGCATGGAGACTCTGATCTCCGGAGGACAGGACATGACCGAGCGCGGGACCCCCTCGGAGTTCGCGCGCTGGGTGGAGCCCCACCTGACGGCCATGACCCGGTACGCCGGCCGCCGCGTCGCACCCGCCGACCGCGACGACGTCGCGCAGGAGGCGTTGATCCGCGCCTGGCAGCGCTGGTCGACGTACGACGAGTCGCGCGGCGCCCCGGTCGCCTGGTTGATCGGCATCGTCGCCGACCGATGCCGGCGTCATCGCATGCGCCAGCCGGCCGGGACGGTCGTCGAGCTGGTCGACACGGGTGCCCCGGCGCCGACGTACGACGTCGACCTCGAGCGGGCCGTCGACGGGCTCAGTCACCGTCAGCGCCTGGCGGTCGACCTGCACTACTTCGTGGGCCTGGACGTGGCCACCATGGCCGAGGTCATGAACTGCGCGCCGGGCACCGTCAAGGCGACCCTGCACCAGGCCCGGGCCCGGCTGCGCGAGCTGTTGGGAGACGACGATGACTGACCTGCTGGACCAGATCGACGAGCGGCTGACCGCAGCCGCCCGGCAGTGGCAGGCCGAGCAGCCGCCGCCTCCCGGCGTACCGCTGGACCGGCTCGACGAGCCGCTCGGCCGGCCGCGACCCTGGCGCGCCGTCGCCGCGGCCGCGGCCGCCGTGATCGTGATCGGCGGGGTGACGACAGCACTCACCACCCGGTCGCACGACGACCCGGCGCCGCCAGCCGACACGACCGGTACGCCGACTGCGCAGGTGACCCAGCACCACAACTTGCTGGCGGTCGACGTGCCGTGGCGCGACCTGCCGGCCGGCCATCCGGACGTGCGGCACCGCGAGCACGGGCAGGTCGTCACGCCGTTCGACCGCATCTCGGCGACGGGGACGATCTCGGGACACGTGCATCCGGGCGACACCCTGACGTTCACCGCGGTCCTGCAGTCGCCGACGCGGCTCGTGCTCGACCCCTGTCCCGACGTCAACATCGCGTTCGGGAAGCACTTCTGGCACACCTGGCAGCTCAACTGCCGTCAGGTCCCCTTCCGGGACCGCCACGGCCGGCCGTTCCTCCCGGCGTTCCGCGACGCGAGGTTCGAAATGAAGGTGCGGGTGCCCGACGTCCGTGGGGACCAGAAGGTGCTCTGGACGCTGGACGGCCCGCAGCAGATGCCCGGGTTCTACGGGATCGTGACGGTCACGGCCGGCTGAGCCTCAGCGCGGGCCGACGACCGCGAGGATCTCCGGCTGGGAGAACAGCTCCCCAGCCAGAAGGCGTACGTCGTCGAGGGTGACGCCGTCGATGCGGGCGAGCACCTCGTCGATGCTGAGCAGCTCGTCGTCGACGAGCTCCGACTTGCCCAGACGGGTCATCCGCGAGGCGGAGTCCTCGAGGCCGAGCACCAGCCCGCCCTTGAGCTGGCCCTTACCGCGGGTGAGCTCCTCGGTGTCGATGCCGTCCTGGGCGATCTTGGCCAGCTCGGCGCGGACGACGTCGAGGACCTGCCCGAGCTTGTTCGGCAGGCAGCCGACGGAGACCCCGACCAGGCCGGCGTCCACGTGCTGGCTGGCGACGGAGAAGACCGAGTAGGCCAGACCGCGCTTCTCGCGGACCTCCTGGAAGAGCCGGCTCGACGTCCCGCCACCCAGGGCGGCGTTGAGGACGCCGAGGGCGAAGCGACGCGGGTCGGAACGCGTCAGACCCTGCACCCCCAGCACGACGTTCACCTGCTCGAACTGCCGAGTGGCCTCGGCAATGCCGGTGCCGACCTTGCGCGGTGTCGACGTCTGGTGCTTGGCGACCGGCTCGGCCGTGCCGGCCAGGAAGTCGCGGCGCGAGAACGCCGCCCGGGCCAGGCGGACGACCTTGGCGTGGTCGACGTTGCCGGCCACCGAGACGACCATCCGCTCCGGGCGGTAGTGGCGCTTGTAGAAACGACGGATCTGGTCGCGGGTCATCGACCCGATCGACGCGGCGGTGCCGGCGATCGGCCGACCGAGCGGTGAGTCGCCCCACGCGAGGGCGGAGAAGAGGTTGTGGGCGACGTCGTCGGGGTCGTCGTCGTGCATCGCGATCTCGTCGAGGATCACGTCACGCTCGGCGTCGACGTCGTCGTCGGTGATCAGCGACGAGGTGATCATGTCGCCGAGCACGTCGACCGCCAGCGGGAGGTCCTCGTCGAGGACACGCGCGTGGAAGCAGGTGTACTCCTTGGCGGTGAAGGCATTGAACTCACCGCCGACCGCGTCGAGCGCGATCGAGATCTCGAGCGCGGACCGCTCCGGGGTGCCCTTGAACAACAGGTGCTCCAGGAAGTGGGAGCAGCCGTGCAGGGCCGGTGACTCGTCGCGGGAGCCGACGCCGACCCAGACACCGATCGTCGCCGAGCGCTGGCCGGGCACCTGCTCGGTGATGACGCGCAGGCCGCTGGGCAGCGTCGTACGACGGATGATGCCGCCGTCCTCCTTGAGCAGGGTCCGCGTCGTACTCGTGGGCTTGGCCGATGAGTGGGCCCCCGAGGACTGGGTAACCGACGACCGGCCGGCAGCGGGCTGCCGACCGGTCGTTGCGGTTGCCTGGTGGGTCACCGGCGGGTCACTCGGTGACCTGGGCATCGCCCTCGGTCGACTCCGGGGCGGCCGGCTCCGGCTGCTCACCGGCGTCGCTCGAGGACTCCTCGACGACCGGGACCAGCGACAGCTTGCCGCGGTCGTCGACCTCGGCGATCTCGACCTGGATCTTCTGGCCGACCGACACCACGTCGTCGACGTTCTCGACCCGCTTGCCGCCCACCAGCGCACGGAGCTTGGTGATGTGGAGCAGACCGTCCTTGCCCGGGAGCAGGGAGACGAACGCACCGAAGTTGGTTGTCTTCACGACGGTGCCGAGGTAGCGCTCGCCGACCTCGGGCATGGTCGGGTTGGCGATCGCGTTGACCGCGTTGCGCGCGGCCTCGGCCGCCTCGCCGTTGGTCGCCCCGATGTAGACCGTGCCGTCGTCCTCGATCGACAGGGTCGCGCCCGTGTCGTCCTGGATCTGGTTGATCACCTTGCCCTTGGGGCCGATGACCTCGCCGATCTTGTCGACCGGCACCCGGATGCTGATGATCCGCGGCGCGTGGACCGACATCTCCTCGGGAGTGTCGATGGCCTCGGCCATCACCTCGAGGATGGTCAGACGCGCGTCCTTGGCCTGGGTCAGCGCCTGGGCGAGGACCTCGGCCGGGATGCCGTCGAGCTTCGTGTCGAGCTGGAGCGCGGTCACGAACTCCTTGGTGCCCGCGACCTTGAAGTCCATGTCGCCGAAGGCGTCCTCGGCACCGAGGATGTCGGTCAGCGCGACGTACTGCGTCTGACCGTCGACCTCGCCGGAGATCAGGCCCATCGCGATGCCCGCGACGGCCGCGCGCAACGGCACACCCGCCTGGAGCAGCGACATGGTGGAGGCGCAGACGGACCCCATCGAGGTGGAGCCGTTGGAGCCCATCGCCTCCGAGAGCTGACGGATCGCGTAGGGGAACTCCTCACGCGTCGGCAGCACGGGCAGGAGGGCGCGGCGGGCGAGAGCCCCGTGTCCGACCTCGCGGCGTTTGGGCGAGCCGACGCGACCGGTCTCGCCGGTGGAGAACGGCGGGAAGACGTACTTGTGCATGTAGCGACGGGTCTTCTCCGGCGAGAGCGTGTCGAGCTTCTGCTCCAGGGTCAGCATGTTCAGCGTGGTGACGCCCAGGATCTGGGTCTCGCCGCGCTCGAACAGCGCCGAGCCGTGCACCCGCGGGAGCACCGCGACCTCGGCGTGCAGCGGACGGATGTCGGCCAGGCCGCGACCGTCGATGCGGATCTTCTCGCGCAGCACGCGCTCGCGCACGACCGACTTGGTGACCGCGCGGTATGCCGCGCCGATCTCCTTCTCGCGACCTTCGAACTGGCCGACCAGCTTCTCGAGCAGACCCGCCTTGATCTCGTCGGTGCGCGCCTCGCGCTCCTGCTTGTCGCCGATGGTCATCGCGGTGACGACGTCGGCCTTGGTGGAGGACTCGACGGCGTCGTACACGTCGTCCTCGTAGTCGAGGAAGATCGGGAACTCCTGGACCGGCTTCGCGGCCTGCTTGGCCAGCTCGGACTGCGCCTCGCACAGCTGCTTGATAAACGGCTTGGCGGCGTCGAGTCCACCGGCGACGATCTCTTCGGTCGGAGCCTGCGTGCCGGACTCGACCAGCGTCCAGGTCTGCTCGGTGGCTTCCGCCTCGACCATCATGATCGCGACGTCACCGGTCTCGGTGACCCGGCCCGCGACCACCATGTCGAAGACGGCGCCCTCGAGCTGGCTGTGGGACGGGAACGCCACCCACTGACCCTCGATCAGGGCAACGCGAACGCCGCCGACCGGGCCGGAGAACGGCAGGCCGGACAGCTGGGTCGACATCGAGGCCGCGTTGATCGCCAGCACGTCGTAGGGCTGGTCGGGGTCGAGCGCCAGGACGGTGATGACCACCTGGACCTCGTTGCGCAGACCCTTCTTGAAGGTCGGGCGGAGCGGGCGGTCGATCAGCCGGCAGGTCAGGATCGCGTCCTCGCCGGGGCGGCCTTCGCTGCGGAAGAACGAGCCGGGAATCTGGCCCACGGCGTACATCCGCTCCTCCACGTCGATGGTGAGCGGGAAGAAGTCGAACTGGTCCTTGGGAGTCTTGCCGGCCGTGGTGGCCGACAGGAGCATGGTCTCGTCGTCGAGATACGCCGTGACGGAACCGGCGGCCTGCCGGGCGAGGAGCCCGGTCTCGAACTTGACGGTGCGTTGTCCGAAGGGACCGTTGTCGATCACGGTCTCAACGGCGGAAATGATGGGTCCTGCAGATGAATCTGACATGGACAGTGTGCCCTGTCCCTTTCTCTTCGCGGAGCGACCCCGCGAACGTCCCGCTGCTCGAAGACTCGAAGCTTTCGAACTGGCCGGTCTTCGATCGAGGCTCGCGGATCGGCTGAGAATCTTGATCGCCGATCTCCGAGAGCCACTACCGAGGACCGGGCCGACGTGAGCGGGTCGCTCCTGATGATGGTGTGTTCAGTTGTGTGTTCGACCCTAGCGGCCGGGTGATCCGGAAACAGGTCCGGAACGTGCAAGGAGCGGCCACCCGGACGGGCAGCCGCTCCGCGTCACCGGCGCAGGCCGAGACGCTCGATGATCGAGCGGTAGCGCTCGATGTCGGTCTTGTTCAGGTAGTTCAGCAGGCGACGGCGCTGGCCGACGAGGAGCAGCAGACCACGACGCGTGTGGTGGTCGTGCTTGTGCTCCTTGAGGTGCTCCGTCAGGTGGCTGATGCGGTGGCTCAGCAGCGCGATCTGCACTTCGGGCGAACCGGTGTCGCCCTCGTTCGTCGCGTACTGATCGATGATCTTCTTCTTGGTCTCCGCGTCGGTACCGATCGACATGCGGGCTCCTTCCGGCCACGAGGGCTCTGTCCGTTGCGCGGCGCGCCGGGGCCTGTTCACCCGGGCACTCTCGATCCGCGGCCGTTGCACGGCAACCGGACGAGATTATCAGCGGCCGGTGGTGCCACCCAAAACGACAGGTGAGGGAGACTCGACGGGTGCGATCCCCCCTACGGCTCTCGGATCCGCCCGTGGCGCCGGGCTTCACCGGGCGGCGACTGACCGCCTGCAACCTGTGCGAGGCGATCTGCGGGCTGGAGCTCACCCTGACCGACGGCCGGGTGACCTCGGTCCGGGGCAACCCGGACGACCCGTTCTCGCGCGGCTACATCTGTCCGAAGGGTGTCGCGTTCGCCGATGTGTACGACGACCCCGACCGGCTGCGCCGGCCGATCGTCCGCCGGGGCGACGACTGGGTCGAGGTCGACTGGGACGAGGCGCTCGACCTGGTCGCGCGCCGCCTGGCCGAGACGCTCAACGAGCACGGCCGCGACGCCGTGGGCGTCTACCTCGGCAATCCGAACGTCCACGCTCTCGCCTCGGCCACGCACGGCGTCCCGTTCGTGAAGGCGTTGCGCACGCGCAACCGGTTCAGCGCGACGACGGTCGACCAGGCTCCCGCACAGCTGGTCGCGTGGCAGCTGTTCGGCCATCAGCTGCTCATCCCGATCCCCGACCTCGATCGCACGTCGTACCTCCTGGTGCTCGGCGCCAACCCGATGGCGTCGAACGGCTCGCTGATGACCGCACCGGACTTCCCGACGCGAGCCCGAGCGATCAAGGACCGCGGCGGGTCCATCGTGGTGCTCGACCCGCGCCGTACCGAGACCGCGGCGATCGCGACCGAGCACCACTTCGTGCGTCCGGGGTCCGACGTGGCGGTGCTGCTCGCGATGCTGCACACGCTGCTCGCCGAGGGACTCGCGCGCCCGCCGGCGTACGTCGACGGCGTCGACGAGCTACGGCGACTGGTGGCGGACTTCCCGCCCGAGCGGGCCGCGGAGGTCAGTGGCGTCCCGGCCGAGGTGATCGTGCGCCTCGTCCGGGAGCTCTGCGCGGCCGACGGCGCTGCGGCGTACGGACGTGTGGGGGTCTCGACCACCGGCTTCGGCTCGTTGTGCCACTGGGCGATCACCTGCCTCAACCTCCTGAGCGGTCACTTCGACCGACCGGGCGGCGTGATGTTCCCCGAACCCGCGGTCGACGTGAGGCGGTTCGCCGGAGCCGGTCACTATGACCGCTACCGAAGTCGCGTCCGCGGGCTCCCCGAGTACGGCGGAGAGCTCCCGGCCGCCTGCATGCGCGAGGAGATCGAGACCCCGGGCGACGGCCGGATCCGGGCGTACGTGACCATCGCGGGCAACCCGGTGCTCTCGACCCCGGACGGCCGGCGGCTCGGTGAGGCGCTCGACTCACTGGACTTCATGGTCGCGATCGACCTCTACCTCAACGAGACCACGCGCCACGCCGACGTGATCCTGCCGCCCACGACGGCGCTCGAACGCGACCACTACGACCTGGTCTTCCACTCGTTGGCGATCCGCAACACGGCGCGGTTCAGCCCCGCGGTGTTCGCCAAGCCCGAGGGGGCGCGGCACGACTGGGAGATCTTCCGGGACCTGACCGCGCGGCTCGAGGCCCGGCTGATGCGGCCGGACCCGCTCAGGCCCCGACTCGTACGCCGAGCCCGGCTGGCGCTGAGTCCTACCGCTCAGCTGGGGCTCCTGCTCCGGGCCGGCCGACGGGTGTCGCTCCGCCGACTGCGCAAGCACCCCGAGGGTGTGGACCTGGGGCCGCTGCGTCCGACCATGCCCGAGCGGCTGCTGACCGAGAACCGGCGGGTCGACCTGGTGCCACCGCTGGTGGTCGGCGACCTCGACCGGCTCCGGAGCTGGCTCGACGACCGGCCCGACGACGCGCTCGTCCTGATCGGCCGCCGGCACCGACAGGACAACAACTCGTGGTTCCACAACACCACGCGGCTCACCCGCGGTCAGCCGCGGCACCAGCTGCTGATGCACCCCGACGACCTCGCGTCACGAGGCATCGAGGACGGGGCGCTGGTGACGGTGTCGTCGCGCGTCGGGTGCGTGCAGGTCGAGGTGGCCGCGACCGACGACGTGATGCCGGGGGTCGTCTCACTCCCCCACGGCTACGGGCACCGGGTGGACGGCACGAGGCTGAGGAACGCCAGCAAGCTGCCCGGGGTGTCGATCAACGACCTCACCGACCCCGAGCTGCTGGATCTGTCGGGCAACGCCGCGCTCAGCGGTGTCGCGGTGACGGTCGAGGCCTCCACTCCCCGCTAGCCGGACACGACACGACGTACGAGGTCGTCCCAGGAGGTGGTGAGCCCCTCGATGCTGACCCCCTCGATCTCGACCTGCTGCTCGAGGATCGGCACCTCGAGCGGTGCCAGCAGCGCGGTCGCCAGGAACGCGATGTCACCCTGCACCCCGAGCTCCCTCAACAGGTACCGCATGTGCATGGCGGTGAACGACACGGCGGCGTAGCTACGGGCAGCGGCGCGGCCGGCGGCGACGATCAGAGCGCCGTGGACCCGGTTGAGCCGGATCCGGGCGTGGCCGAACGCGAGGAGCCGTTCCATCGGTGGCGCCCCGGGGCCCACGGGCGGCGGCCCGGAGAGGATCGAGCCCTGGAACGCCGTCTCGCTCCGGTCGAGGACCGCGGCCATCAGCCCCTCACGGCTCTCGAACCGGCGGAACACCGTGCCCTTGCCGACACCGGCCCGAGCGGCGACGGCGTCCATGGTCACCGCGTCGACCCCGTGCTCGCCGATCAACGCGTCCGCGGCGACCAGGAGCGCGTCGCGATTGCGCGCCGCGTCGCGTCGTTCCTGGGGCTCGTCGTCGACGAGCGGGAGCGGGATCGGCACGTGTGGAGGCTAGTGCCGTGTCGAGACAGGGAACAGGAATAGAAACGGACTGTGGTCCGTTTGGTGGTTCATGACCGATCTGAGCGAATCTCGTGGCACGCACGTCGTCGTCCTGCTCGGCAGCCTCCGCGCCGACTCCTACAACCGCCGCATCGCCCAGCGCCTCCAGGCCGAGGCACCGGACGGCGTGACCGTGCGGATCGCCACGGGTCTGGCCGACCTGCCCTTCTACAACGAGGAGATCGACACCGACGCGGACCTGCCCGCGGCTGCTCGCGCGCTGCGCGACCAGGTTGCTGCCGCGGATCGCGTGCTGGCCGTGACGCCGGAGTACAACGGCACGATGCCCGCCGTCCTCAACAACGCGATCGACTGGCTGTCACGCCCGTACGGCGTGGGGGCGCTGCAGGGCAAGCCGTTCGGGGTCGTCGGGGCCACCCCGACCCAGTTCGGTGGCAAGTGGTCACACGAGGACGCCCGGCGCTCGGCGACCATCGCCGGAGCGGACGTCGTCCCCGACCTGGTGCTCTCGCACTCGACCCTCGACGCGGACGTGTTCGAGGACCCCGACGTGTTCGCCCGATTCCTGGGCGCCCTGGTCGCACTGGTCGAGCACCGGCCGGCCGCTGACCTCGCGGCCTGATCGCGGCGTTCGTCGGCCCGTTCTTCCGGGACTGTCACAACGGCGCGATCGCGCCGTTGTGACACCCGGAAGCGGCGTACGCATGTCGTAACTGCGCGATCGTGCCGATACGGCAGACGAGCGTCAGGCCCCCAGCACCCGGCGGGCGGCGTCGCGCGCGGCCATCGGGTCGCTCGCGGCCAGGGCCGCCTCGCCGGCGTCCTCGAGGTGGTCCATGTTGGCCGACGCCAGTCGCGCACCCACCGGGCGAACGGCGGCCGAAGCCATCGACAGCGACGTGATGCCCATCCCGACCAGGACGCACGCGAGCAAGGGGTCGGCCGCGGCCTCGCCACAGACTCCGACCGGCTTGCCGGCCTGTTTGCCGGCCTCCGCGGTGATCGCGATCAGCTGGAGAACGGCCGGCTGCCAGGCGTCGGTCAGATGGGCGAGGTCGCTGGCCATCCGGTCGGCGGCCATCGTGTACTGGGTGAGGTCGTTGGTGCCGATCGAGAGGAAGTCGACGACCTCGAGCATCCGGTGTGCCAGCAGCGCGGCGGACGGCACCTCGACCATCACACCCGGCTTCAACCCACGTCCCCGGACCGCCGCGGCGAAGTCGGTCGCTTCGGCCACGGTCGCGACCATCGGCGCCATCACCCACGTCTCGGTGCCCGTCTCGCGCGCGGCGGCCGCGATGCCGTCGAGCTGACGCGCCAGCAGCTCCGGCTTGTCGAACGAGAGCCGCAGCCCGCGGACGCCGAGAGCGGGGTTCTCCTCGCCCTCGTGCGTCGCGAAGGCGACCGGCTTGTCGGACCCCGCGTCAAGCGTGCGGACCACGACGTACCGGCCGGCGAACGGCGCGAGCACCTCGCCGTAGATCGAGGCCTGCTCCTCCACGGACGGCTCGTCGACCCGGTTGAGGAAGCAGAGCTCGGTCCGGAACAGCCCGACGCCCTCCACCGGTCCCGACGCGGCCGCTCGTGCGGACTCCCCGTCGGCGACGTTGGCCAGGATCTTCACGCGCGTGCCGTCCGCGGTCTCGCCCGGCCCGGTCCAGGTCGCCAGCGCTTCGCGCGCGACCCGATCGGCCGCGACGAGGCGCTCGGCCTCGTCGGGGTCGGGTGAGCTCTCGATCGTCCCCGCGACCCCGTCGACCAGCAGGGGCGTGCCGGCGACGAGCGTCATCGCACCGGACGTGCCGACCACGCAGGGGATCGCGAGCTGACGCGCGATGATCGCGGTGTGACTGGTCGGCCCGCCGCGCTCGGTCACCAGCGCCAGCACCACCCTCGGGTCCAGCGTCGCCGTGTCCGACGGCGCGAGGTCCTCCGCCACCAGGACGGCGGGCGTGTCAGGCATCTGGACGCCGGGCTCCGCCTCGCCGACCACGTGGGCGACCACCCGGCGTTCGATGTCGTGCAGATCGGTGACGCGCTCGGCCATCAGCCCGCCCATCGACGAGAACACCTGCACGAACTGCGCGACTCCGGCATGCACCGACGCGAGCAGGTCGTCGCCCGCCTTGAGGTGCTTGCGCACGGCGGAGCGCAGACCCTTGTCGCGGGCGAGTCCGGCGCTCGCGGTGAGCACCTCGGCGGCGGCGCCCGAGGCCTTGTCGGCCCGGCGGGCGAAGCCCTCCGCCACGGCGTCGGCCGCCTCGTCGTACGCCGCCAGCGCGCCGTCCTCGTCGTACGCCGACCCGTCGAAGCGGGCGATCGCGTCCGGCGACACCTCCCCTCGGACCACCAGGGCCGGGCCGTAGGCGACGCCCGGGACGACCGGGGTGCCATGCAGGGTGAGGGTGGCCGACGACGGGTCGCTCATGGCGACACGCTGCCACGGCCGACTTGACAAGTCAACGCGTTCGGGCGTAAAACCACACACACAGACAGGGGGTCCCGGGTTGACGATGTATGCCGAGGAGCGCCAGCAGGCCATCGCGCGGCTGGTCACCCAGCGCGGCCGGATGTCGGTGAACCAGCTGGCTCGAGAGTACGACGTCACGACCGAGACGGTGCGGCGCGACCTGTCGACGCTGGAGCGCATGGGGCTGGTCCGCCGGGTGCACGGCGGCGTCGTCCCACCAGCCTCGCTGTCGCTGATCGAGGCCGGGCTGCGCGAGCGCGACCAGGTCAACACCGAGAGCAAGGAGCGGATCGCCCGCGCCGCGCTCGACCGTCTGCCACCGGCGGGAGGCACGATCCTCCTCGACGCCGGTACGACGACCAGCCGGCTGGCCTCGCTGCTCCCTCCCGACCACGCGCTCACCGTGATCACCCACGGCGTACCGATCGCGGCCCGACTCGCCGGCCAGCGACACATCGACCTGCGCCTGCTGCCCGGACGCGTACGGCGTACGACCCAGGCGGCGGTCGGTGCCGACACCATCGCCGCGCTCTCCCACCTCCGCGTAGACGTCGCGTTCGTCGGCACGAACGGCATCACTGCCGAGCACGGCTTCACCACGCCCGATCCCGACGAGGCCGCGGTGAAGCGGGCGCTGGTCGAGTGTGCGCGACAGGTCGTGGCGCTGGCCGACGCCTCGAAGTTCGGCATCGAGACGGCCGTGCGGTTCGCCGCGGCCGGCGAGATCGACGTAGTGGTCACCGACAGCGACGTGTCGACCGCGGACCGCCGGGCGCTGACGAAGGCCGGCGTCGAGGTGGTCGTGGCATGAACGGGCCGACCGCGTGATCGTGACGCTCACCGCCAACCCCAGCCTCGACCGGACGGTCAACCTCACCGCTCCCCTCGAACGCGGGGGCGTGCAGCGCGCAGACTCGGTGATCTCCCAGGCCGGGGGCAAGGGCGTGAACATCTCCCGCGCCTGCGTGGCTGCGGACCTGCCGTCGATCGCCGTCCTGCCCGCCGCCAAGAACGACCCGTTCGTGCTCGAGCTGCTCGCCGCTGGCATCGACTGCCGGCCGGTCGAGCACGCCGGCGACCTCCGCGTGAACATCACGATCACCGAGCCCGACGGCACCACCACCAAGCTGAACAGCCCCGGCCCGCAGGCCACACCGCGGCTCCTCGAGGAGCTCCAAGAGGCGTTGGTACGCCGAGCGGAGAGCGCCGACTGGACCGTGCTGGCCGGCTCGCTGCCCCCCGGGACCCCGCCCGAGTGGTACGCCGAGCTGGTCACCGCCCTGCGCGGCGCCGGCGCGCGCGTGGCCGTCGACACCAGCGACTCACCGCTCAAGGCGCTGGTCGATGCTCTCCCGACCGGCGCGCCCCACCTGATGAAGCCGAACGGCGAGGAGCTCGCGTCGTTCACCGGGCACCACGCCGACGAGCTCGAGGCCGACCCGGCGGCCGCCGCCGAGGCCGCGCGCGAGCTGGTATCCCAGGGGGTCGAGTCGGTGCTGGTGACGCTCGGCCCGCACGGCGCCGTACTCGTGAACGCCGATGGCGCCTGGCACGCCTCGCCGCCCCCCACCACCGTCGTCAGCACGGTCGGAGCCGGCGACTCCAGCCTCTTCGGCTACCTCCTCGGGGACGTCACCGGGCGTGACCCCGGCCAACGACTCGCGCTCGCCGTCGCCTACGGCAGCGCGGCAGCCGGGCTGCCCGGTACGACCATCCCCCACCCCCGGCAGGTGCAGACCGAGCTGGTCCACGTCACCCGCCTCGATCTCCCGTCAGGAGACTGAAGGTGTCCGACCTCATCAGCCGCGCGCTCGTGCGCCTCGACGCCGGGCTCCGCGACGCGAGGACCGAGCAGGAGGTCGTCGACCGGTCAGCACCGACGTCGCCACCGTTTGACCCGACCCGCAGCACGACCCACCCGAAGGAGACCCCATGCCCACCAAGTCCGTCGTCGTCGGCTCCGCCGTCGGCCTCCACGCCCGCCCGGCCGCGATCATCTCCGAGGCCGCCGGTGAGCTCGACTCCGAGGTTCTGATCGGCGTACCGGGCGGAGACCCGGTCGACGCGAGCTCGGCGCTGATGATCATGACCCTGGGCGCCGGCAAGGGCGCCACGGTCGAGGTCTCGGGCGACGACGAGACCGACGTGGACGCGATCGCCGCGCTCGTCGTACAGGACCTGGACGCCTGAGCGGCTCTCCGGATCCGGGTCGTGCGCCGGCTTGCCCTGGCCTGGACCTGACCCCGGCCGGGCGCCCTCCGGGTCGTCCACCTGTGGTGTTGCTAGGGCCCCACGTCAGGCGGACGACTCGAATGCGCAGCCCAGGCTCAGGCGTCGAGGTCCTGCTCGACCAGCGCCACGATGGTGTCGACGTCGGCCTCGACGTCGCCCGACACCTCGACCGCGTCGCCCTTGCCGGCGCCGAGGGTCATGATCAGCAGCGCCGACGACGCGTCG
>NZ_DASXQG010000094.1:0-2723 GCF_036493135.1 Nocardioides sp.
GGAACCTCGGTGGCTGGAGTCGGACGGCTATCTGAGAGTGTGATCTGCTCGGCTGGCGGACCACGCGTCTACTGAGGTGGGTCAAATCGGCTCAGGACGCGATTCAGCTGGCCCGTCGGTGTCGGCGCGGTGGGGGAGGACCGTCACCGGCGGAGCTGTACGAGAAACGGGCCCGCTGTTGTCCGTCGTTGATCTTGCCGATGACGCCGTCATTGGTGTTGCCGAGGATCGGGGTGTGAGAAGGCCCCGCCCGGTGGTGGTGGGCGGGGCCTTGGTCGGGTCGGTGACCGGCTGGTCGTCGTAGTGACGGTGGGGGTCAGTCGGCGCCGGTTTCGGAGATCGCGGTGCGGGCTGCTTTCTCGTCGACGATGGGGTTGTCGCGGGCGAAGGCTGCGGTGAGGGCGTTGACGGCGAGGTTGTTCACCGCGCGGGGGTAGCCGCGGGAGGCGTTGTGGATCAGGGTGACGGCGTCGCTGCTGAACAAGGTGTCGGCCCGTCCGGCGAGCTTGAGGTGGTGGCTGATGTAGTCGGCGGTCTCGGCGGGTTGCATGCCGGCGAGGGTGTAGCGCACCGAGATCCGTTGGTCGAGGGCGGCGAGCACTCCGAGGCGTAGGCGTTGGCGCAGGGTGGGTTGACCGATCAGGAGGGCCGCGTTATGCAGGTGATCGTGTCAAGGGTTCGGGCAAAGAATCTTGAAGGATGACCCTGATCAGCTCGTGGGCGGCGGTCAGGAGGCCTCGTCGCCGAGCCGGGTGAGGAGTCCGTCGAAGATCTTCTGTCGGCCGAGCTGGCCCTTCGTCGCGGCGTCGTCGCGTTGGCGTTGCAGGGTGGGTCGGAACTCGATGGTGGTGACGAAGTGGGTGCAGGATTCGCAGATCGACTCGAAGTGGCAGTCGAGCTCGACCGGGCGGGCGCAGTAGCCGTTGCCGAGCATGCGTTGGTGCATCTGTTTGCGGAGCTTGGCCATCTCGGCGCCCTCGGCGTCGGCGGCCAGCGCGCGGGGCTGGTCGTAGAGGGCCTCGACCTTCTCCGAGACCGCGAAGTACTCGTCGGCCACGGTGCGGTCGGCGATGCGGGCATAGACGAGGGTCATGCTCAGCGAGCGATGACCGAGCAGGGCGGCGATCGCCTCGAGGGACATGCCTCGGTTGATGGCCTGGGTGGCCAGGGTGTGACGGAGCCGGTGTGGGGAGACGCCTTCGAGGCCCGCGGCGCGGGCGACCTTGTCGACTGCGGCGTCGACGCGGGCGGTGCTCAGCGGTCTTCCGCGTTCGGTGAACATCAGCTTCGAGCGCAGGTCCTCAGGTCGGGTGGCCAGCCAGCCGTCGAGGAGTGCCTTGAGCTGGGGGTGCAGCGGGATGTATCGGTCGTTATGCAGCTTGCCGACCGGGATCCGCAGCCAGTAGGCGGAGCCGATCTGCACGACGGCGTCGACGGTCAGATTGGCGAGTTCTCCCTTGCGCATCCCGGTGCGGGCGAGGAACTCGACGATGAGGCGGACCAGCGGGTCGGGGTCGGCGCGGGCGGCGACGAGGAGCTTCGCGGCGGCGGCATCGTCGAGGAACCGGGGCAGCGGGTCGTCCTTGATCGGCAGGTCGCTGGGGAACAGCGGTGCTCGGGTTGGGGCGTCGGCGACGCCCCACTCGATGAGCCGCTGGAAGCACAGCTGCACCGAGTTCAACCGGTGACGGACGGTGTGGCGGTGCAGCCGAGCGCCGCCGGGAGTAGGACGTTCAGTGAGCCAGCGTTTGTAGGCCTCGACATGGGTCCGGCCGACCTGCGCGGCTGCCCGGACGTCGGGGTGGTGGCGGGCGAGGAAGCAGGCGAACTCGCGCAGTGCCTCGTCCTCGTTGGCGACTGTGCTGGGGCGGCGGGTCACCCGCAGCTGATCGAGGTAGCCGGTCAGCGTCTGGGCCAGCACCGGCGACGCGTCTTCCCAGCGGTGACGCCGTGGAGCGGCGCGATGAGTTCGAGGACGGGGTGGCTCGTCACTGAGTCCGGCGTGGAACAGGCTGGCCTGCAGCCCGAACAGGATCGCGTGCCGGTTGGGGTGCGGTGAGACACCGAGCCTGCTGGCGGCGTCGTCGAGCGCGGCGTGCGACGTGTCGAGCAGCGTATGGGTGACCGCGTCCGGTGCGACGGCGTGTAGCGCGCAGACCTGCGCGAGGGCCGCCCACTGCCGCTCGCTGCTCTTCGGGACGAAGCCCAGCGCAGCGGCGTGCTCGACGAAGATGGCCGATGTCACCGGGTGGTAGGCGGCCATGATCGGGCCGAGCCGGGGACGGCGGGCGATCAGGTAATCGGGCGAAACCGGCATCCGAGCGGTAAGCGCGAGCCAGGCCACGAACCGCCGCACTCGTTCGTCGGCGTGGACCTGCGCGTGCAGCGGCGCCGCCGCCCAGCCGGCGGGCGAGCCGAACCGCGCGCAGAAGGCTCGGGCACCGTCCTCGGCGCTGCTCACCGCCAGGAACCCAGCCTGAGTGAACTCGCTCAGGTAGACCTCGACCAGATCGAGCGCCGCGGCCGGCAACCGGTGCGGGCGTGGCATTACAGTCCTCCGTCCGACGGCGTTCCGGAGGATTGGGCGTCGATCGCGGCGAGTGCGTTGGTGTACTCGGTGGCCAGCCATCCGGCGGACAGGTGCAGGTAGACCCGGGTGGACTCGATCGATCGGTGCCCGGCCTGGGCCTGCACCGCTTCGAGCGCCATCCCGGCCTCACGCA
>NZ_DASXQG010000095.1:0-74844 GCF_036493135.1 Nocardioides sp.
GGCCTTCGTGACCGCCCTGCAGCTCCTACCGCCGCGCCAGCTCGCCGTGCTGATCCTGCGCGACGTCCTCGGATTCCACGCCAGCGAGGTGGCCTACATGCTGAGGGTGACCATCGAATCGGTCAACAGCGCCCTCAAACGAGCCCGCGCTAACCTGAAGCGCCGCCAGCAGCGGGCCGCCGACTACCAGCCGCGGCCTGCCGCTGGCTCGCCCGCCGAGGACGCGATCGTGGCTATGTTCGCAAGGGCGTGGGAGTCCGCCGATGTCGACGCGCTGGTGGCCCTGCTGACCGACGACGTTTTCATCGCGATGCCTCCGGAGCCTTTCGGATACGAGGGCCGAGAACTCGTGGCCCGCTACTGCGCCCGCCAGTTCGCCGCGGGCCGCAGGTTCGACCTTGTGCCGGCTCGAGCCAACGACCAGCCGGCGTTCGGGGCATACCTGCGCGGCCCGGGCGGAATCCGCCACGCGACCGGCTTCTATGTGCTCACCCTTGCCGGCGGCCAGATCTGCGGCATGACCCGCTTCGAGGCCAGCGTGCTGCCGTGGTTCGGGCTACCACGCTCACTCCCCAGCAGATAACGAGTGTCCGCAATACCCGATCTACTTCCAAGGAGGGCGCAATAGAACTGTCACGACCGCGTTCCAATCGAATTTCTCCGACATTTCCACGGTTATCCAGGCAGCCATTCAAGCTGTCTTTGACCGCGTCCGCCGGCGAGCTCCGACGTCGCCGGCATCACCGCTCGCACCACGAAGAGAACTCACTTGAGGAGAGCCCGTGACGCAGATGCCGCACCGTGTTGCCCGTGAGCTGATCGCCAGCCGAGTCGCCGACGGCGAACGGCGCCGCCTCGCTCGTCGTGCGGCCCACGCCCGCCGACGTCGTACCGCCGACTACCGCACCGACTAGACAACCTCCGCGCCGCAGCCCTACACCAGTGAGGGCTGCGCCGCGCCACTCCTGCGGCATCGAATGGCCACCAACCCAGCGGAGCCCGCACGGAGCCCGTCGGTGAAGGGAACGTCGCCCCGGCCGGGCCCGCGGCAAATCGCGACGCTCGTCGGATGGAACCCCACTCGACCTGCGCCCGCTCCCGGCGAAAGGGGCTAAGGCCGGATCAGCCGTGCCACCTCGAGCTTGGGCATACCGACCGGGCGGGGCACCGGCGCAGACCTTGCAACAGCCCGCCCCCTCCGGGTGGGTGCGCGATCTGAGTGGGGAGGGGCCTGCTTTCCCGAAGGCTCGAGGCGAGTTCGAGCTCTCGTACCACTACAGGTCGTAGTAGAGCTCGAACTCGTGCGGGTGTGGGCGCAGGGCGACGGGCTGGATCTCGTTGGTGCGCTTGTAGTCGATCCAGGTCTCGAGGAGGTCGCCGGTGAAGACCCCGCCCTCGAGCAGGAACTCGTGGTCGGCCTCGAGCGAGTTGATGACGGCATCGAGAGTGGCGGGCACCGTCGGGATGTCGGCGTGCTCGTCGGGCGGCAGCTCGTAGAGGTCCTTGTCGACCGGCTCGTGCGGCTCGATCTTGTTCTTGATGCCGTCGAGGCCGGCCAGCAGCATCGCGGAGAACGCGAGGTAGGGGTTGGCCGACGGGTCGGGGCAACGGAACTCGATGCGCTTGGCCTTCGGGTTCGAGCCGGTAATCGGGATGCGGACGCACGCGGAGCGGTTGCGCTGGCTGTAGACCAGGTTGACCGGCGCCTCGAAGCCCGGCACCAGGCGGTGGTAGGAGTTCACCGTCGGGTTGGTGAACGCCAGCAGCGACGGGGCGTGCTCGAGGATGCCACCGATGTAGTAGCGGGCGGTGTCGGAGAGGCCGGCGTACCCCGTCTCGTCGTAGAACAGCGGCTCGCCGTCGTCCCAGATCGACTGGTGGCAGTGCATGCCCGAGCCGTTGTCGCCGAAGATCGGCTTCGGCATGAAGGTCGCCGACTTGTTGTTGCGCCACGCGACGTTCTTCACGATGTACTTGAACTTCATCACGTCGTCGGCCGCCTTGAGCAGCTCGGCGAAGTTGTAGTTGATCTCGGCCTGGCCCGCCGTACCGACCTCGTGGTGGGCGCGCTCGACGGTGAGGCCGGAGCGCTCGAGCTCGATCACCATCTCGTCGCGCAGCTCGCCGAAGTGGTCGTACGGAGCAACCGGGAAGTACCCGCCCTTGTAGCGAACCTTGTAGCCGCGGTTGTTCTCCTCGGAGCCGGAGTTCCAGTACCCCGCCTCGGAGTCGATGTGGTAGTAGCCGGCGTTCACCTTGGTCTCGAATCGCACCGAGTCGAAGACGTAGAACTCGGCCTCCGGCGCGAAGTAGGCGGTGGTGCCGATGCCGGTGGACGAGAGGTACGCCTGGGCCTTGCGAGCGATGTTGCGCGGGTCGCGCGAGTAGGCCTCGCCGGTCAACGGGTCGTGGATGAAGAAGTTCACGACGAGGGTCTTCGCCGTACGGAACGGGTCGAGGTACGCCGTGGTCGGGTCCGGGAACAGCGACATGTCCGACTCGTGGATCGCCTGGAAGCCGCGGATCGACGAGCCGTCGAAGTTCAGCCCGTTGTCGAACACCGACTGGTCGAACGACGACACCGGAACGGTGAAGTGCTGCATGACCCCGGGCAGGTCGCAGAACCGTACGTCGATCATCTCGACGCTCTCGTCCGAGACGTACTTCAACAGCTCGTCGCTGGTGGCGAACATTCGTCCTCCTCGGCCGATGGTCGCGGCCTGGTGAGTCCGGGCGGGGCCGGTGTGTGCGGGTGTGGCCGCCACGGCAGCGGCGGACGTCGTCACCGTAGGAGCGGCCAGTTTCTCGACCGTATCCCCTGTGTTTCGCCGATGTAACGGGGCAGCCCGGGTGGGGTCCGGCGCGCGCCGGCCGTCGCCGTACGCTGACCCGGTGCCCACGCGCGACCTGCCCTTCGAGACGGCCTCGTGGGCCCGCCGGATCCTCGCCCTGCTCGTCGACTACGCGGCCTGCTGGGGCGTGATGCTGCTGATCTACGGCGGCGACTGGTTCGGCAGCGGGACCCTGCCGTCGGTGTACCTGAACCTGCTGTTCATCGCCGAGTCCGCGCTGCTGATGGCGTTGTCGGGTGGCTCGTTCGGCCAGCTGGCCACGCGCCTCCGCGTCATCCGGATCGACGGGAGTGCGCGGCCGCTGACCTTCCTGACGGCGCTGCTCAGGCAGTTCCTGATCTGCCTGGTGATCCCACCGCTGGTCTTCCGCCCGGACGGCCGGGGTCTGCACGACCTGATCTGCGGCTCGGCGACGGTCCCGCTGATCCCGCGCACCGACACCGCTTCGTGACCCGTTACGCCCTTGCGGCGGCGTCCTCGCGGTTACCCTGCCCAGGAGACCCGGTGTGCCGGGAGACCGGTTTCGCTCACGGGGAGCGGGGCCAGACCACGTGGAGCCCTGGAGGACCCCATGCGCAGCCTGACCCTTCGCACGGCGGCGCTCGCCGCCGTCGTACCGCTGGCCCTCGGGGCCCTGACCGCCTGTGGCAACGGCGACTCGACGACCGCGGCGGACCCGCAGGCATCGACGTCCGACAGCCCGAGCAGCCCGACCGGCTCGAGCACGCCGGAGGACACCCGGACCGGCTCGACCGGCGACGCCGTCGACCCGGCGGACTTCGTCGCCACGCTGAAGACCGCGGCGAAGGCCGTCACGACCGCGCGCTTCACGATGTCGATGGACCTCGGCGGCCAGACCGTCGACGCGAAGGGCGCCCTCGACATGACCGGCGACAAGCCGGCGATGCAGCTCACGATGGACCTGACCGGCATGGGCACGCCCTCCGAGATTCGCATGGTCGACGGGGTCATGTACATCGAGGCCCCTGGCAGCAACGGCACCTTCGTCAAGATGGACCTCAGCGACCCCAGCGGCCCCCTGAGTGGGTACGGCGGCGCGCTGACCGACTACGACCCGCAGTCGATGATCAACTCGATGTCGCCGGATGCGTTCAAGAAGATCACCGACCTCGGCTCGGAGACCGTCGCCGGGCAGCAGCTCGAGCACTACCGGATCAGCCTCGACACCGCCGAGGCGACCAAGATGTTCCAGAACCTGCCGAGCAGCGGGGCGACCCCGAAGACCCTGACCTATGACCTGTGGCTGGACAGCCAGAGCCGCTTGGCGCGGTTCAAGATCCTGGTCAAGGGCGTGAGCGCCGTGACCGCGACGTACTCCGACTACGGGGCCGAGGTGAACATCACCGCGCCCGACCCGTCGGACATCGTCGCGCTGCCGGGCAGCAGCACCGCGGGCTGAGCGAGTTCGCTCAGCGCCCGCGCATCTGACCGCGCATGCCCTTCATCGAGGTGGGCACCGGGCCCTTCGGCATGGGCACGACCGGGCGCGAGGCGTCGATCGCCTTGAGCCGGGCCAGGATGTCGGTGATCTCGGCGGGCTGCACCTGACGCTTCATCTTCTGCACGTGGCGGGACAGCTTGGCGAGCGGGATCTGGCCCTCGTCGTTGCCGACCAGGATCTCGTGCACCGGGGCGTCGACGGCGACCCGCTCGTGGCGCTTGCGCTCGCCGGTCATCAGGGCGCGGAGGCGACCCGGGCTGCCCTCGCCGACGAGGAGGATGCCCGGCGGACCGACCACGCGGTGCACGACGTCCTGCTGCTTGGTGAAGGCGATGGCGTTGTCGACGTGCCACCCGCGCTTGAGGAGGCCGAGCGCACCGGCGGCGGCGCCTACCTGGCCCTCCATCTGGCCGTACACGGCCTTTTGCGCGCGCCGGGAGAAGACGATCAGGCCCGACAGCACGCCGAACATGAGCCCGCCGACGACGGAGAGGATGAGGCCGAGGGTGCTGCTGCGACCGACCACGAGCCAGAACACGCCGAAGCCGACCACCAGCCCGAGCAGGCCGACGCCGAACACCCAGCGCCCGAGGGCCGGGTCGCTCTTCCTCGCCATCTGGTAGGTCTGGGCGAACTGCTGACGGCGGCTCAAGGCCGGAGGATCGGCCGGCTTGGGCGTGGGGCTCTTGGCCATGCGGGGACTACTCCGTTGACGTGCGGCTGTGATGGCAGGTGGTCAGGACGGCGTGCGTGCCGACATGGCCTGACGGTACAACCGTCCGGCCCGGTACGACGAACGCACGAGCGGCCCGGACATGACCCCCGAGAAGCCGATCTCCTCGGCCTCGGCGGCCAGCTCGACGAACTCCTCGGGCTTCACCCAGCGCTCCACCGGGTGATGCCGGGCGGACGGACGGAGGTACTGGGTGATCGTGACCAGCTCGCAGCCCGCCGCGTGGAGGTCGCGCAGCGCCTGGCTGACCTCCTCGCGGGTCTCGCCCATGCCCAGGATCAGGTTGGACTTGGTGACCAGGCCGAACTCCCGGGCCGCGGTGAGCACGCCGAGTGAGCGGTCGTAGCGGAACGCCGGGCGGATCCGCTTGAAGATGCGCGGCACCGTCTCGACGTTGTGGGCGAGCACCTCGGGCCGGCTCTCGAAGACCTCGGCCAGCAGGTCGGGCTTGGCGTTGAAGTCGGGGATCAGGTTCTCCACGCCGGTGTCGGGGTTCAGCGCGTGGATCGCCCGCACCGTCTCGGCGTACAGCCAGGCTCCGCCGTCGGGCAGGTCGTCGCGGGCGACGCCGGTGATCGTGGCGTACTTCAGGCCCATCTTCGACACGCTCTCGGCGACCCGACGCGGCTCGTCGCGGTCGAGCGGCTCGGGCTTGCCGGTGTCGATCTGGCAGAAGTCGCAGCGGCGGGTGCACTGGTCGCCGCCGATCAGGAACGTCGCCTCGCGGTCCTCCCAGCATTCGAAGATGTTGGGGCAGCCCGCCTCCTGGCAGACCGTGTGCAGACCCTCGGACTTCACCAGCCCGTGCAGCTCCTGGTACGCCGGCCCCATCTTCGCCCGCGTCTTGATCCACTCGGGCTTGCGTTCGATGGGCGTCTCGGCGTTGCGGACCTCGAGCCGGAGCAGCCGGCGGCCGTCGGGAGCGGCGTTGTGCCGTGCTTCGGGGGGCGTGCCGGTCGAGACTTGAGTCACCGCCCCATCGTACGTGGGGGGCCCAGTCCGCCCGAGTCGGGGAGCGACGCAGCGCCGACTCAGCCCGGGAGCCCGAGCACCGGGACGCGACGCTGGCGAACGGGCCCGGGCCGCGGCTCGTAGTCGGGCGTCGCGTCGTACGGCGCCCAGGCCAGCAGGTCGGTGAGATGCCGGCGCACGCTCGGCAGTACGTCGTGAACGGTCACCTCGCGGCCGAGCTCGGCGGTCAGAGACGTGACGCCGGCGTCGTCGATGCCGCAGGGGACGAACCGGTCGTACCACGAGAGGTCGACGTCGCAGTTGAGGGCGAAGCCGTGCATGGTGACGCCCTGGCTGACCCGGATGCCGAGGGCGGCGATCTTCCGCTCGGGACGGCCGGCGTCCGCCCGGAGCCACACGCCGCTGCGGCCGGGCACGCGCGCGGTCTCGAGGCCGAGGTCGGAGCAGACGCCGATCAGCGCCTCCTCCACTCGGCGTACGTAGTCGACCACCTTGACGTGGTCGGGCAGCCGGACGATCGGGTAGCCGACCAGCTGGCCGGGTCCGTGGAAGGTGATCATCCCGCCGCGGTCGACGTCGATCACGGATGCATCGCCGGGGTCGGCCGGCCGGTCGCCCGGCGCGGTGCGCTTGCCGGCGGTGAAGACCGGCGGGTGCTCCAGCAGCCAGACGGTGTCGGGCTGGGCGCCGCTCACGACGCGTTCGTGGATCGCGCGCTGGGTGTCCCACCCTTCGAGGTAGTCGACCGCGTCGGCGTCGAACCCGCCCTCGCGGAACACCAGGTCACTCACGCCATGAGCCTAACCTCCGGCCCACGAAGTCCAGCTGCGCCGGCAGCATCCGCGTCCAGTACGCCGCGTCGTGCGCTCCGTCCTCGAACGTCGACGTGATCGGTCGCGCGAACCCTGCGACGTACGCCTTGTCGTCGGGGTAGAAGGGGTCCTCGGTCCCGCAGTCGACCCGGACGGCGATCCCGTCGAGGTCCGCCTGGTGGCCGAAGACGGTGTACCGCTGGTACTCCGCCGCGTTCGCGAAGCCGTCGGGCGAGGCGTAGGCCGGGTCGCGCCAGACGGCCGGACTCAGCACGGACACGGCCCGGACCTTCTGTCGGCCGACGATCGGGCCGAGGCGCAGCGACCCGTAGCCACCCATCGAGTAGCCATGGAAGGCCATGCGGTCGGTGTACAGACCCTGCTCGGCCAGCAGCGGCAGGAACTCCTGGACCACCATGCCGCCGGCGTCCTCGCCGTTCGGGCGCGGGTGCCAGTACGTCGTACCGCCGTCGACGGTCGCGATCGCGAACGGCGGCACCTCGGCCGCGACGGCCGCGGCCAGGAACCGGTCGATCCCGAGCTCGTCGATCCAGGAGCGGTGCGTGCCGCCCAGGCCGTGCAGGGCGACCAGCACCGGCAACCGCTCAGTGTGGGGTCCGGGATAGATCACCGACCAGCCGGTCCGGGCGCCGAGTCGCAGCCGGGACGCGAAGGACCCGCTCACGACGCGACCCGGCGTCACGTCGGGAATGTGCCCGGCCGGGCCGGTCTGCCCCAGCGCCCGTCGCAGCCGCGACCGCCCCGGCAGCCAGCCCTCGTCGACGGCGAACCCGGCTGCGGCGACCGCGCCCGCGGCTCCGGCGACGCCGGCCAGGACTCCACGTCGGGACACGTGCACGCGCCCACCGTAGGAGCCTGTGGACAGTCCCTGCGGGGAGCGCGCCGGTCGGGTCACAGTGGTGGGATGCGGACTCGGACGCTCCTGTTGCTGGCGGTCGCGGTGACCGTCGTTCCGGTCTGGCTGGCCGGGGTGGCCGAGGGAGGGCGACCGTCGGTCCGTGTGCCGTCCGTGCCGATCGCCGGCGATCCCGGGTCTCCCGCGGCCCAGGCACTCACCGTGCTCCGTCGATGGGATGTACGCCGGGCGGCGGCCTGGTCGGCCGGCGACCCGGCCGCCCTCGCTCGGCTCTACGTGCACCGGTCGCAGACGGGCGCCCGCGACGTGGGCGACCTCCTCCGATGGGTACGCCGCGGTCTGCGCGTGGTCGGCCTCCACCAGCAGGTCACGGCGGTCCGGGTCACCGGGGGCGATCCGCGCCGGATCGTGATGGTGGTGACCGAGCGGACCGTCGACGGGATCGCGGTCGGCGCCCGACGCCGTACAGCGGTCCCGGCCAGCGCCTGGGCGACCCATCGGGTCTCCCTCCGGCTCTCACAAGGCCGGTGGCGGGTCGCCGAGGTGCGGACTCAGCCGGCCAGGTGACCCCAGCGGGTGGCGAGCCGCTCCCAGGGTCCGCTGTCGGCGACCCTGCCCTCGACCAGCACCACGACCCGGTCTGCCTGGGTCAGCGCCGCCGCCTTGGAGGTCGCGCCGATCACGGTGGCACCGCGCTCACGCAGCGCCGTCCAGAGCTCGACCTCCGTCGTCGCGTCGAGCGCCGATGAAACGTCGTCGGCAAGCAGCAGCTCGGCGTCGCAGGCCAGCGCCCGGGCGAGCGCGAGGCGCTGCACCTGGCCACCCGACAGGCGTACGCCGCGGTGGCCGACCAGCGCGTCGGGGCCACCGGCGTCGCTGACGTCGCGCCGCATCCGGGCCGCGTCGAGCGCCGGGACGACCTCGCGCCCGGCGTGGTCGAGGGCGACGTTCCCGCGGAAGGTGCCGGACAGCACGCGCGGCACCTGGGCCACGTGGGCCACCCGGCCCGGCCGGAGGTCGGCCTGGTGGTCGTCGAGGATCGTGTCGTTCCAGCGGACCTCACCGGTGCTGGTGACCAGGCCGGCCAGCGCGCCGAGCAGGCTCGACTTGCCGGAGCCGACCTGACCGAGCAGGAGGACCAGCTCGCCGGTCGTCACCTCGAGGTCGACGTCGCTGACGCCGATGGTCCCGTCGTCGTGGATCGCGGTGAAGTCTCTGACACGCAGCCCGGTCAGCGGGTCGTGCGGCGCGGGCACCGGGTCCGGCGCGATCCCGTGCACGAGGTCGACCCCCGGAGGCAGCTCCATCAGGTCTCCGCCGCCGGCGAGCCGGCTGGTCGCCCGCATCCAGGCACGGGTGCCCGGTGCCTCGGTGATTACCGAGCCGGCGACCCGGCCGAACCAGTCGAACCCGTTCACCGCGCCCGCGACCATGAGCGCCGTGGCGAGGCCCCAGCCACCGGTCACGAGAATGGCCCACGCCGAGACGACGCCGACCTGCACCATCACGATCGGGACACCGTCGAGCAGCGCCTGGACGCGGTGCTCGCGGACCGCGGCCGCGACGCGGCCGCCGTCCACGTCGCGCAGATGACGGTGGACGTCGGGGGTGGCCGCGGCCAGCTTCACCGTGCGGACCGAGTCGAGCGAGGAGACGAGGGAGCGGCCGAAGCGCGCGCGGGCCGCCGAGGATGCCGCGGCCGAGCGCCCCGCTACCCGGCGTCCGAACGACGATGCGACGGCGGAGGTGGCCATCACGCCGAGGAGCACGGCGCCGGCGAGTGCGGTGCCGGCCACCACGGCGGTGACGACGGAGATCGCCAGGCCGTTCAGGAAGTCGACCCAGCGGTCGGCGTACCGCGCCATCCGGTCGGCGTCCATGGTCCGGGCGACGACCTCGCCGGGCGGCGTCTTCTCGAGTCGGTGAGCCTCGGTCTGCCCGTGGAGCACCCGGGTGCGCGCTCGCAGCATCACGGCGATCCACCACTGCGGGTAGCGGCGGATCCCTACCGCCAGCAGCACCGGCGAGACGATCAGCGAGACGACCAGCAGCGCCACCAGCGGGATGGGGTGCTCGCCGTGCTGGAGGTCGGAGACGATGTGGCCCCACAGCCAGCCGGTGATCGCGCCGAACGCGCCGGTGAGCGCGCACACGAGGAACAGGCCCATGCTGTAGAGGCCCCACTGCGGCTCGATGAAGAGCGCGTTCTTGGTGGCGCGCGCCAAGCCGGGGATCGGCCGGAGGGTGGGTGCCGGCGGGGGAGCACCAGTGCGGCGCTGGGTGCCGACCGCACCGTCGTGCAGCGAGTCGTCGACCTCGCGCAGCGACGACTCGCTCGCCGAGGCGGTGAGCAGGTCGCGGAACGGTCCCGTCCGCTGCGCGAGGTCGTCTCGCGCACCCTGCTGGACGACGCGACCGCCGGCGAGCACCGCGACCTGCTCGGCGCGCTCGGTCGTCGAGAGGCGGTGGGCGACCAGGATCCCGGTGCGACCGGAGAGCAGCCGCTCGGCGGCCCGCACGACGCGGGCTTCGGTGAGGGGGTCCATCCGTGCGGTCGCCTCGTCGAGCACCACGACCCGGACGTCGCGCACGAGCAGCCGGGCGAAGGCGACCAGCTGCTCCTCGCCGGCGCTCAGGCTGGTGCCCCCCGGGCCGAGCGGGGTGTCAAGCCCCCGGGGCAGGCCCTCGACCCAGGCGGTCAGACCGAGCTCGGCGACCGCGGCGTCCACGGTGGCGCGCGGGAGGTCGGCGAAGAGCGTGATGTTCTCCGCGAGCGTGCCGGCCAGGATCTCGGTGCGCTGGGTGACGACGCCCACCGCCGAGCGCAGCTGCTGGAGCTCGAGGTGACGGACGTCGACACCGCCGAGGAGCAGCGACCCGGGCTCGGGCTCGACCGCGCGGGACAGCAGGGAGGCCAGCGTGGACTTGCCGGAGCCGGTGCGGCCGACTAGGGCGCACGTCGTACCGGCCGGGATCGTGAGGTCGACGCCGTTCAGGGCGAAGGTGCCCTGTGCATAGGCGAAGTGGAGATCGACGAAACGGACGGACAGCGCTCCCTCGGGCAGTTCCTGGCCGCCCTCGGGCTCGGCGTCGGAGGCCATCAGCCCGCGCAGGCGGATCACGGCACCGAAGCCCTCCTGCAGGTCGGGCAGGTGCCGCGCCAGCTGGTCGACCTGGCCGACGAACATCGTGGTGACCAGGAACAAGGTGACCAGCGAGGCGGTGGAGAGATGGCCGTCGATGACCAGCGTCACGCCGACCAGCGCCGTGGCCGCGAGCACGCCGTGGAGCAGCACCCCGGTACGGCGACTGATCCGGGCCTCCAGGCTGACCACGTCGGCGAACCGGGCGTGCACCCGGCCCGCGAGCTCGGTGCAGCGGCGCACGACGAACGGCTGGCCCAGGCTGGTCCGCAGGTCGTCGCGCGCGGCGACGCCCTCCTCCATGGCGGCGGCGTGGTCGGTCCACGCCATCTCCTCGACCACCTTGCGCTCGGAGATCTGGGGCAGGATCTGGCGCACGACGAGCAGGGCTCCGAGCCCAGACAGCGGGAAGAGGATGAACGCCGGCCACCACGTGAAGCCCGCGACCAGCCACAACGGGCCGGCGGCCATGAACGTGCGTACGGCCATCCAGACGCCCTGCCGAAGCAGCGTGCCGACCTCGTGGGTGTCGTCGTCGATCCGGTCGAGCACCTCGCCGACGGCCTGCTCGCTCAGCTCCGAGAGCGGCTGGGCCATCGCGGCGTCGAGCAGGTCGGCGCGCAGCCGACCCTCGGCGCGGTCGACGAGCCCGGCCCACAGCGTGCGGCCGCACGTGTCGAGAAGAGCGGCGCCGACGACGCACAGTGCCAGCAGCCGGACCAGACCCGCGCTCGGGTGCTCGGCCAGCCGCCCGGCGACGACCGAACCCGACGACGTCCCGATCGCGCCGAACAGCGAACAGGTGAGCGCGACGCCGGCGAACGGCGTACGCATGCGCCGCCAGTCGACCGGCACGCGACCGTCCGGCACGCGCGGTGTCGCGGTGCTCGGGCGCGCCGGTGTAGAGACGAGATCGGTGGTGGTCACGGTGCTACGACGGTACGGCGGACCGCCGACGTCCTGCCTCTTGTTTTCAGCGCAGGCCGGACAGGCCGGAGGCGACCACCGCGGTCGCGTCCCGGTCGCGGAACTCGAACCCCGCGTCGAGCAGTACCTGGGGCACGAGGTTGACCGAGCCGAGCAGCTCCGGCGCCAGCGGGCCGGCGCCGATGCGGATCGCGGGTGACGGCACCGCGACGAACGCCGGACGGCCGACCGCGTGGGCGAGGGCCCGGGTGAAGTCCGCGTTGGTCGGCGTCTCCGGGCAGCAGACGTTGATCGGCCCACTCACGCTGTCGTGCTCCGTCAGGTACACGACGGCGGCGAGCCAGTCGCGCAGCGACACCATCGGGAAGTACTGCCGGCCACTCCCGATCCTCCCGCCGAGGCCGAGCCGGTACAGCCGGCGCAGGATCCCCAACGGCTGCGACTCACGGTCCATCACCGGTGCGGTGCGGAGCACGCACACCCGCGCACCCGCTTCGCGGGCGGGTTGTGCAGCGGCTTCCCAGACCCGGGTCACGTCGGCCATCAGGGTGTGTCCACGACTGTCGCTGGCCTCGGTCACCGGCACGTCGCCGTGGTCGCCGTAGATCGCGATCGCGTTGCCCGCCACGAACGCCGGCTTCTTCGTCGACCCCGCGATCGCCTCGGCGAGGGTGCGGGTCGTGGTGACCCGCGACTCCCGCAGGTTGCGGGCCCAGCGCGTCGAGTAGGGGTTGCCGATGGTCGGGCTGCCGGCCGCGTTGACGACCAGGTCGGCATCCTCGATCACCTGGGCGTCGATCTCCCCGGTGGCGGGATCCCACCGAGACTCCGCGTCGGCCGTCGGTGTACGTCGTACCAGCGACGTCGAGGTGTGGCCGCTATCCCGCAGTGCCTCGATCAGGTGCCGCCCGAGGAACCCCGAGGCGCCACCGACGAGGACGTGCATCAGACCTCGAACTGACCGGCCTCGAGCCGCGCCTTCACGTCGGTGAGGAACCGGGCCGCGTCGGCGCCGTCCACGAGCCGGTGGTCGTAGGTCAGGGCCAGGTAGACCATCTGCCGGACCGCGATCGTCTCGCCGAGGTTGGGATCGTCGATCACGACCGGCCGCTTGACGACGGTGCCGGTGCCGAGGATCGCGACCTGCGGCTGGTTGATGATCGGGGTGTCGAACAGCGCGCCGCGGCTCCCGGTGTTGGTCAACGTGAACGTGCCGCCGGACAGCTCGTCGGGCGTGATCTTGTTCGTCCGGGTGCGCTCGGCGACGTCCGCGATCTTCCGGGCCAGCCCCGCGATCGACAGGTCGCCGGCCTCCTTGATCACCGGCGTCAGCAGACCACGCTCGGTGTCGACGGCGATCGCGAGATTCTCGCGGTCGAAGTAGGTGACCTCGCCCCTCTCGGTGTCGATCGCGGCGTTCAGGCTCGGGTGGGCCTTGAGCGCGTCGATCGCCGCCTTCGCGAAGAACGGCATGAACGAGAGCTTCACGCCCTCCCGCGACGCGAAGTCGGCCTTCGCCGAGTCGCGCAGCCGCGAGATCGCGGTGACGTCGACCTCGACGACCGTGGTCAGCTGGGCGCTGACGTGGAGCGACTCCACCATCCGGTGCGCGATCACCTTGCGCAGGCGCGTCATCGGCTCGGTCTTGCCGCGCAGCGGCGATGGGACCGGCGCGCCCGGTGCGGTGGCCGCCGATGCGGGCTCGGTCCGGGAAGGCTGGGCCGCCGCTGCCGCTGCCGCCGCCGGCTGGGTCGGCGTGGTGTCCTTGCCCTGCTTCTGCGCTGCGTCCAGCACGTCCTGCTTGCGGATGCGGCCACCGACGCCGGTGCCGACGATCCCGGCCAGCTCGACGCCGTGCTGGGCGGCCATCTTCCGCACCAACGGCGTGACGTACGCCGAGGAGTCACGGCCACTTGACGGCGCGGCCTGCGCCGCCGGCTGCTCGGCCTGCGCCGCCGGTGCCTCTTCCGCGGCCGGTTGCTCAGCCTCGGCCGGCACGTCCGCCGCCTGCTCGGCGGGCTGCTCCGGCGCGGATTCCTCCTGCGCGGGCTCCTCCTGAGCGGGCGGGGCCTGCTGCTCCGCCTGCGCGGGGGCCTCGCCCGACCCGATCACGGCCAGCTCGGCGCCGACGTCGACGGTCTCGTCCTCGTTGACCTTGATCTCCAGCAGGGTGCCCGCCGCAGGGGACGGGATCTCGGTGTCGACCTTGTCGGTCGACACCTCGAGCAGCGACTCGTCGGCCGCGACCTGGTCACCCACCTGCTTCAGCCAGCGGGTGACGGTGCCCTCGGTCACGGACTCGCCGAGCTCGGGGAGGCGTACGACGGTGTGCCCCCCGCCGGACGGCTCGGCGGCACCGGCTGTCGCCGCGGCCACTTCCTCGCGAGGTGCTTCGGCCGGCTGCTCGGGCTCGGCCGGGGTGTCCGCGTGCTCGGCCTCGGCGTGCGCCTCCTCGCGCTCGACCCGCTCCTCGTCGAGCGGGGTCTCCGCGGCCTGCTCGGGCTCCGGCTCGGGCTCCGGCTCGGGCTGCGCGGAGTCACCACCGCCGGCGTCCACGCCGCCGGACGACTCGTCGGCCGCACCGATCACGCCCAGTACCGCACCGACCTCGACCGTGTCGTCCTCGCTCGCCTTGATCTCCAGCAGCGTGCCGGCCACGGGCGACGGGATCTCGGTGTCGACCTTGTCGGTGGAGACCTCCAGGAGCGGCTCGTCGACGGCCACCTCGTCACCGACCTGCTTCAGCCATCGGGTGACCGTGCCTTCGGTGACGGATTCGCCGAGCTCGGGGAGGTTGACTTCGGTGGCCATGTGAGGGGGATCTTCCTGTCTCGTGGTCCGGCGTGTGGGTCAGGCGCCGCTCATGAATGGGCGTGCAAGGGCTTCCCGGCGAGCGCCATGTGGGCCTCGCCGAGGGCCTCGTTCTGAGTCGGGTGGGCATGCACCAGGGGCGCGACGTCCTCGGCGTGTGCCTCCCAGTTGTAGATCAGCTGGGCCTCGCCGATGAGCTCGCCGACCCGGTCGCCGACCATGTGGACGCCGACGACCGGCCCGTCCGTACGGCGTACGAGCTTCACGAACCCCTGGGTCATCAGGATCTGGCTCTTGCCGTTCCCGCCGAGGTCGTAGGTCACGGTCTCCACCCCGTCGTCTCCGTACGCCGCGCGCGCGGCGGCCTCGTCGAGCCCGACGGAGGCGACCTCGGGGTGGCTGTAGGTCACGCGCGGGATGCCGGCCTCGTCGATCGGCGCCGGCTCGAGCCCGGCGATGTCCTCGGCCACGAAGATGCCCTGCTGGAACCCGCGATGGGCCAGCTGCAGGCCGGGGACGATGTCGCCCACGGCGTACACGCCCTCGAGGTTGGTGCGGCAGCGCTCGTCGGCGAGCACGAAGCCGCGGTTCATCGCGACGCCCTGCTCGTCGTACCCCAGCCCGTCGGTCGACGGTGCGCGGCCGACCGCGACGAGCAGCAGCTCCGCCTCGATCACGTCGCCGCCCTCGACGGTGACGGCCACGCCGTCGTCGGTGACCTTGACGCTCTGGAACGGGGTGGAGGTGCGGAGGTGGATCTTGCGCTTGCGGAATGCGCGCTCGAGCGCCTTCGACGATGCCTCGTCCTCGGCAGCCACCAGCCGGGGGAGCGCCTCCACGATCATCACCTCGGCGCCGAAGCTCGCCCACACACTGGCGAACTCGCAGCCGATCACGCCGCCGCCCAGGACGACGACCGACGCCGGCACCCGGTCCAGGGCGAGGGCCTGCTCGGAGGTGAGGATCCGCTCACCGTCGATGTCGAGACCGGGCAAGGAGCGGCTGTAGGAGCCGGAGGCCAGCACCAGGTGCTTCCCGGAGTAGGAGGTGTCACCGACCGTGACCTGCCGGGGCCCGGTCATCCGCCCCACGCCCTCGATCACGGTGATACCGCGGCCCTTGATCAGCCCGGTCAGGCCCTTGAACAGCCGGGAGACGACCTTGTCCTTGTAGGCGTTGACCCCGGCCATGTCGATGCCGTCGAGCGTCGCGCTGACACCGAACTGGGACGACTCGCGAGTCTGGTCGGCGACCTCCGCCGCATGGAGCAAAGCCTTGGTCGGGATGCAGCCGACGTGGAGACAGGTGCCGCCGAGGTTGCCCTTCTCCACCAGGCCCACCGAGAGGCCGAGCTGAGCGGCGCGAAGCGCGCAGGCGTAACCACCGGATCCTGCCCCGAGAACGAGCACGTCGAACTGGCCTTCGGTCACCCGGTCATCCTTGCACTCTTTGCCACGCCGGCGGCAAGGAGGGCGAGAGGCGGGCGCTGCTGTGTGGCCTCATGCATCATGGCCTTCATGAGACTCTTCGGACGCGGTCGTGGACCGAGGTTCCGTCGTCCTAGCGGGGACACCGCGCGCACCGGCTCGACGCGGGTGCGGCCGTCGTCGAGCGACGACGAGCAGCACCTCGAGGACTTCGTCTCGACCCGCGAGGGAGTGGAGGGTTTCGTCGAGCCGCGGACGGCGGTCAGCGACGTCACCCTGCTCCTCGTGGCCTGGGACGGCGAGTTCACCCGTCGCCGGGTGCAGTCTGCGGACTGGGCCTACAAGTTCTGCCAGCGCCGGGGCATCGCGGCGTACGAGGCCGGCGTGGTCGGCATCCCGCAGCGGATGCGCGAGTACATCAAGCGACAGAAGGAGCGCGGTCGGTGAGCGCACGCGCGTAGTCGACCAGAGTCGTCAGGGTGAAGCCCGTGCCTCCCGAGGGCCAGTGACCCGTGGCGGCACCGCTGTTGAAGCCCGGGCCGGCGATGTCGA
Organism: Nocardioides sp.; assembly: GCF_036493135.1. Taxonomy (GTDB): domain Bacteria; phylum Actinomycetota; class Actinomycetes; order Propionibacteriales; family Nocardioidaceae; genus Nocardioides. The sequence goes on from NZ_DASXQG010000095.1 coordinate 16,569, forward strand.
GGTGCCCCCACGGGCGGTCGCCGGTGAACTCGCGGAGGAACGCCGCAGCGAACAGCCCGCCGCCCCACCGCGTCCAGTCGTGCTGGAGCAGGTCGGCCAGCTTGCTGCCGCGTACCCGGTCCACGATGTCCTGCGGGATCGGCATCGGCCAGTGCTTCTCACCCGTCTGCTGCCCGGCCTCGACCAGCGCCGCGACCACGTCGTCGCTGCCGAACACCGCGCCCACGCGGTTGCCGAGCGCCATCGCCATGTGCCCGGTCAGGGTCGCCACGTCGATGATCACGTCGGGCTCCTGCTCGAGGGCACGGCCCAGACCGTCCGCGAGGACCAGCCGACCCTCGGCATCGGTGTTGAACACCTCGACGGTCTTGCCGCCGTAGATCGTGATCACGTCGCCGGGTCGCATCGAGGAACCGGACACCATGTTCTCGGCCAGGCAGGCGTACGCCGTGACGCGCACCGGCAGCCCGAGCCCGGCGATGGCCAGCGTGGCTTGAGTGATCGTGGCAGCACCGGCCATGTCGCACTTCATGGTCTCCATGCCCTTGGCCGTCTTGATGCTCAGGCCACCGGAGTCGAACGTGATGCCCTTGCCGACCAGGGCCAGGTGGGCGACCGGTTCGGCGGGGGAGTAGCGCAGCTCCACCAGTCGCGGCGGTGCGCTCGAGCCGCTGCCCACGCCGAGCAGGCCACCGCAGCCGAGCTCGGTCAGCGCGGCCTCGTCGAGGACCTTCGCCTTCACCTTGGTGCCCTTGACCGCCTTCGTGATCTCGGTGGCGAACAGCGGCGGCGTGAGGTCGCCCGCCGGCGTGTTGACCCAGTCGCGGACGCCGTTCACGGCGGCCGCCACGACCTGCGCGTCGTCGAAGGCGCTGATCGCCTCCTGGCGACGGGCGGCCGGGCTGAGCACCGTGACCGTGCCGGCCCGCTGGTCGGGCTCCTTGGACTGGTAGCGGGAGAACACGTAGCCACCGAGCAGGTAGCCCTCGAGCACGTTGCGCACCAGGCCCGCGTCGTCCGCGGGGAGGGCCAGCGCGACGGAGGCAGCGTTGGCCGTCGACCGGGCGGCGACACCCGCGGCGCGGCGTACGGCGAGGACCTGGGCGGGGCGCGCCTTCGGCTGCTGGCCCATGCCGACCAAGACGAGCAGAGGGCTGGACAGTGTGCCCCCGGTCGGCACGCGGGTCACCTCGCCACTCTTGCCGTTGAAGCCGAGGGTGCTGAGCAGCGGCCGTAGCGACCGCCCGAACGCGGCGGTGACCTCCTCCGCGCCGGCTGCCAGAGTGACGCCCTTGGTGCCCTTCCAGGCCCCGACGACCACGGCGTCGGCCCGAGTCTTCGCCGGGCTTGCGCCCCGCAGGTGGTAGCTGGTCACCGGGTCACCCTAGATGAGCGATGCGCGACGTCCGGGTCCCCGCGACGGGGTCCGGCCCGGTGTAGGTTCGCGGGCATGGCCGAGGACACCGCCCGCGGCACGGCGCTCCTGCAGTCGCCGCTGCACGAGCGGCACGTCGCACTCGGGGCCAAGTTCGCGGAGTTCGGCGGCTGGTCGATGCCGCTGGAGTACCCCTCGGGCGTGGTCAAGGAGCACACCGCCGTCCGCGAGTCCGTCGGCGTCTTCGACGTCAGTCACCTCGGCAAGCTCATGGTCACCGGCCCGGGCGCCGCGACGTACATCAACGCGACGTTGAGCAACGACCTCGGCAAGATCCGGCACGGCAAGGCGCAGTACACACTGTGCTGCGACGCCGAGTCCGGCGGCATCGTCGACGACCTGATCGCTTACTTCCACGACGACGAGCACGTGCTGCTGGTGCCGAACGCCGCGAACTCCGCGGAGGTCGCGCGTCGGCTCACGTCGCAGGCACCCGAGGGCGTGCGGGTGCTCGACCACCACCGGCAGTACGCCGTGCTCGCGGTGCAGGGGACGAAGTCCGACGAGGTCCTCGACGCGATCGGGATGCCCTCGTTGCACGAGTACATGTCCTTCGCCGAGGCGGAGTTCGAGGACACCGGTGTCGTCGTGTGTCGCACCGGCTACACCGGCGAGCGTGGCTACGAGCTGATCGCGCTCAACGAGGTGGCCGGCCTCCTGTGGGACCGGCTGCTCGCGGCGGGTGAGCCACTCGGAATGCTCCCATGCGGCCTCGGCGCGCGCGACACCTTGCGCACCGAGATGGGCTACCCCCTGCACGGGCAGGACATCACCGTCGACGTCACGCCCAACCAGGCCGGCCTCGGCTGGGCCGTCGGCTGGAGGAAGGACGCGTTCTGGGGTCGCGACGCGCTGGTCAAGGAGAAGGACGCCGGACCGCAGCGAAAGCTCCGCGGGCTCGTGTCCCTCGAGCGCGGCATCCCGCGCCCGGGCATGATCGTGAGCCTGGTGCCCGACGTACCGCTGTGCGAGATCACGTCCGGCACGTTCTCTCCTACGCTGAAGAAGGGGATCGGGATGGCGCTCGTGCCGACCTTCGTGGACCCGGAGGCCGAGCTCGGCGTGCAGGTCCGCACCCGCCGCGAGATCTTCGCCTCGGCCAAGCTCCCGTTCGTCGACACCTCCGTCCGCGAGTCATGAACCTCCCCGAGCAGCCGGCGACGTTTCGCCAGCCGTCGCCGGCCGAGCGGCCTTGGTGGTGGAAGCTGCTCGACGGCTCCGGCAGTGAGGCGCGGGTGCCGGAGGAGTACGCCCATCAGCGCTTCGCCTCACAGGCCGACGCCGAGTCGTGGGTCGGCGAGGTATGGGCCGAGCTCTCGGCGGCCGGGGTCGACGCGGTGACCCTGTTCGAGCACGAGCGCGAGGTCTACGGCCCGATGTCGCTCTCGGCGTGACGGCCGTTCTTCGGGGTCCGCGGTTGGGCGCCAAACCGCAACCCAATGCACAGAAATGACGCGGTTCTTGACCAATCGGTTGGGTGTGGAAACGGTTCAGGTGCCGGTCGGGACGAGTTCGCCGACGGGGACCTCGGCGTCGAGCCGGTTGCCGAGGGGCGCGAGGGGACAGGCCCAGTCGGGGTCGTAGGTACAGGACGGGTTGTAGGAGAAGTTGAGGTCGATCACCCAGGCTGAGCCGTCGGGTCCCTCGCGCCCGAGGTCGGCGCCCTTGACGGTGTCGAGCAGGTAGCGACCGGCGCCGTACGTCGTGCGGCCGGCCGTCGCGTCGCGCAGCGGCAGGAAGATCCCGTTGCCGTAGGAGCTCAGCCACCACACGTCGAGCCCGCCGAGGCCCGGGATCTCGAACCGGCCCGCCCGCCGGAACGGCACGGCCCCGTCGCTGCCGGTGGTCGGCTCCCACTCCTCGGGGTCCGCGGGCTCGATCGGAAGTGCGAACCGGTAGGCCGGGTCGTACGGCGCGTGCACCAGGCGCTGCCCCTCCTGCCGGGCGCTCGCGGGATGGGCACGGAACAGCTCGGTCCGTCGCTCGACCCACTCGGCGTGCGCGGCGGCCGGGTCGTCGTTCGCTCGGACGTCCGAGTAGAGCGCGTGCACCTCGCGTCGCCACGAGGCGACGTGCTGGGACCACGGAAGGAGATCGGCCATGCGGCCCAGCATGCCAAGGAGGGACGGTCGGGGTCAGGTGAGGGAGGGCGCGACACCGGGCTCGGACTCGTCGATCGGGAGCTCGCCGTCGACGATGCTCTCGCGCTCGAGGAACCGCTCGGCCATGTGCACCGACGGATGTGTCCCGGCGACGGCCAGGACCACGGTGCCGGCGATCACCAGCCAGCCGGCGCTCGGCAGCGCCTCGGGGTGCCACGACATCGCGAGGAAGGTGAAGGCGGCCGGTGCCCAGCGGCCACCGAGGGTGGAGAACACCTCGGCCACGCCGCCGTACTCGCCGCGTCGCGCGGGGTCCATGAGCTTGGCCTCGAACGCCCAGCTGGCGCCGGAGTTGTAGAGCTCGGCGCCGGTGACGGCCACGTGCCCCAGCCAGACCAGGAAGATGGTCAGGAAGCCGGCGGTGCTGTGGGTGGCCATCGTGATCAGGCAGGCGAGGATGAAGAACGCGCCGGAGATGCGCACCGATCGCAGCGCGTCCGAGAGCGTCGCGATGCCTCGAGAGGTGTAGGCCGGCAGGAAGATGCACATCACCGTGTTGGTGCCGAACAGCCAGGCGAGCAACCAGTGCGGGGCATCCGTGGCCTGCACCAGCCAGAGCGGGATCACGACGTTGAGCAGGACCTGGTTGGTCCACATGGTGCCGGAGAAGAGGCTGGTCAGCATCCAGCCGACGTTGTGCAGCGGGCCGCGCCCGCGTGGCTTCACCCGGGGCTTCGTGGGCTCGGACGACGACCGCGCCAGGTCATGCGGTGCGCGCGGCAGCCGGGTGATGAAGACGGCGTTGACCAGGCCGATCGCGAGCGTGAACAGCGGCATCCACCGCATCACCGTGAGGTTGTCGAAGGCCAGGGCGACGCCCCCGATGATCGCGCCGAGGGTGAACCCGACGTTCAGCGAGGAGTACATGTAGGCCTGGGTGGCCACCCGTTCGTCCTCGGGCATCACGTCGAGCACGTAGGCGTTGCGGCCGGCGCCACCGGCGTTCTCGATGATCTCGAAGGAGACGACCATCGCGACATAGCCGGTGAAGCTGTCGATGAACGGCCAGGCGGCGAAGAGCAGGGCTGCGAGGAACGCGCCCACCGCCCACGTCCGCTTGGGGCCGATCCGGTCGGTCAGCTTGCCGGCGGGGTAGGCCACGAGGAACGAGACGACGCCGGCAATGGTGAGGCCCAGTCCGACCTGGGCGGCCCTGAGCCCCACCACCTGGGTGAAGAACACGGCGGACCCCGTGAGGAACGTGCCCTCGGCGGTCGCAAACAGCAATGACTGCGTCGCCAGCCGTCGCGAGAGCGGCGTCGGCGGAACGAGGCGGCGTAACGAGCGTCCGAGACGTGGCACGCCCCTATCCGATCAGGAACCACCGACGGTCCACACCTGAATTTCGGCGAACCCGGTGGCGCCCTAACGTGGCCCCATGCGCCCGTTCTCCCAGGTCGATGTCTTCTCCACCGAGCCGCTCAAGGGCAACCCCGTCGCGGTGGTCCACGACGCCGACGGGATCAGCGACGAGGAGATGCAGCGGTTCGCGCACTGGACGAACCTGTCGGAGACGACGTTCCTGCTCACGCCGACGGACCCCGCGGCCGACTACCGGTTGCGGATCTTCACGCCGAGCGAGGAGCTGCCGTTCGCCGGTCATCCGACCATCGGCAGTGCCCACGCCTGGCTCGAGGCCGGTGGAGTCCCGAAGTCGGACGACGAGCTCGTGCAGGAGTGTGGCTCCGGGCCCCTGCGGATCCGGCGCGGCGAGCGGCTCGCGTTCGCCGCCCCGCCGTTGCTTCGCGACGGTCCGGTGACCGACGACGAGCGCCGGCAGATCCTGACCGCCCTCGCGCTCACCGACGACGAGGTCGTGGATCTCTCCTGGGGCGACAACGGCCCCGGCTGGGTGGTGGTGCTGCTGCGGGACGCCGATGCGGTGCTCGCCGTGCGGCCCGACTGGTCGTCGTTCGGGGGGCTGGACATCGGGGTGGTGGGCCCCTACCCGCCCGGCGCTGAGTGCGCCGTCGAGGTGCGGGCGTTCTGTCCGAGCATCGGGGTCGTGGAGGACCCGGTGACCGGCAGTCTCAACGCCAGCATCGGCCAGTGGCTCGCCAGCGACCGACTGCCCACGTCGTACGTCGCGTCGCAGGGGACGGTGCTCGGTCGCCGGGGCCGCGTCCATGTCGAGAAGGACGGCGACACCGTCTGGGTCGGCGGCGACGCGGCAACGACGATCAAAGGGGTTGTCGGCGTCGGCGCCTAACGTCGGAGCATGCTCGAGACACCCGACGACCTGGCCCGGCTGCAGTCGCTCCTCGACGCCTCGCACGCGCGCTCGACCGAGCACCTGCGCGGCATCATCCACGACGACCGGACCCTCTCTGCCGCCCAGATCGCCGGCCTGCTGACCGGGATGAAGGTGATCACGGCCGCCACGGTGACCGCGCACGGCGAGCCGCGGATCAGCGCGATGGACGGTCACTTCCTGCACGGCACCTGGACGTTCTCGACCAGCCGCACCTCGGCCAAGGCGCGTCACCTGGCCAGACGCCCCGCGGTCTCGGTCGCCCACGTGGACGGCGAGGCCCTCGCGGTGTTCAGCCACGGCCGGGTCCTGGAGCTGAGCGGCGACGAGCTGGCCTCGGTCGACGAGCACTGGACGGCGCACTACGGTTCGTCGCCGTTGTCGTGGGGCGACGTGGTGATGTGGCGGCTCGAGCCGACCTGGATGGTGGGCTACGCGTTCCAGCGCGATCAGCTGCTCGCAGATCGTGGTCTCACGACCTGAAATGGAACAACCTCCGATGGCGCGTCGTTGCGTCCTCACGTGAGCCTGCTCTTCTCGCCGCTGACCCTGCGCGGTACGACGTTCCGCAACCGCGTGTGGGTGTCGCCGATGTGCCAGTACTCCTCCACCGACGGACGTCCCACCGACTGGCACCTCGTCCACCTCGGTGCCCTCGCCCAAGGCGGGGCCGGGCTGGTGATGACGGAGGCGACCGCGGTGGTCCCGGAGGGCCGCATCTCGCCGCTGGACGCCGGGATCTGGAACGACGAGCAGGCGGCGGACTACGAGCGGATCGTCGACTTCGTCCGCGGCCAGGGCGCCGTACCCGGCATCCAGCTCGCGCACGCCGGTCGCAAGGCGTCGACCCGCGCACCCTGGCTCGGACGCGGCTACGTCCCGGTCGCAGAGGGTGGCTGGGAGACGGTCGGCCCGTCCCCGGTCGGGTACGCCGACTGGCCGGGGCCACGCGAGCTCACCAGCGACGAGCTGACCGCGATGCCGGGACGATGGGCGCTCGCCGCACGCCGGGCGCTCGAGGCCGGGTTCGAGGTCGCCGAGATCCACGCGGCCCACGGCTACCTGCTCCACCAGTTCCTCTCGCCGCTGACCAACCGGCGTACCGACGCCTGGGGCGGCAACCTGGCCGGCCGCAGCAGGCTGCTGCTCGACGTGGTGGACGCCGTGCGTGACGTGTGGCCCGAGGACCGGCCGCTCTTCGCCCGGGTGAGTGCGACCGACTGGGTGGAGGGCGGACTCGATGTGGACGATGTCGCGTCGGTCGCGGAGCGGCTCGCGCAACGCGGCGTCGATCTGGTCGACGTTTCGAGCGGCGGGAACTCACCCGACCAGGAGATCTCCAGCGGACCGGGTTACCAGGTGCCGTTCGCGACCCGGATCAAGAACGCATCCGGCCTCCTGGTCGGCACGGTCGGCCTCATCACCGAGCCGCGCCAGGCCGAGAAGATCCTCCAGGACGGCGAGGCCGACGTGGTGTTCCTGGCCCGCGAGCTGCTGCGCAACCCGCACTGGCCGCAGTACGCCGCGGCCGAGCTCGGGGCCGAGGTCTACTGGCCCGACCAGTACCTCCGCGCGCGTCCCTGACGACGTCGGCCCGCGCTCCTAGAGTGGGACCATGCAGGTCTACCTCGATCTTCTCCAGCGCATCCTCGACGACGGGGTCGAGAAGTCCGACCGCACCGGCACCGGCACCCGCAGCGTGTTCGGCCACCAGCTGCGCTTCGACCTGACCGAGGGCTTCCCGCTGGTCACCACGAAGAAGGTCCACACCCGTTCGGTCTTCGCCGAGCTCCTGTGGTTCCTGCGCGGCGACACCAACGTCAAGTGGCTGCAGGACCGCGGCGTGACGATCTGGGACGAGTGGGCCGACAGCGACGGCGACCTCGGCCCCATCTACGGCTACCAGTGGCGCTCGTGGCCGACGCCCGATGGCCGCCACGTCGACCAGATCGCGCAGGTCATCGAGCAGATCCGGGCCAACCCCGACAGCCGCCGCCACATCGTGTCCGCGTGGAACGTCGCCGACATCCCCGACATGGCGCTCGCGCCGTGCCACACGATGTTCCAGTTCTACGTCGCCCCCGCTCCCGACGGCCCGGGCCGCCTGAGCTGCCAGCTGTATCAGCGCTCGGCCGACGTCTTCCTCGGCGTCCCGTTCAACATCGCGTCGTACGCGCTGCTCACCCACATGGTGGCCCGGGTGACGGGGCTCGGCGTCGGCGACTTCGTGCACACCCTCGGCGACGCCCACCTCTACACCAACCACCTCGAGCAGGCGCATCTCCAGCTCACGCGCGAGCCGCGTGCCCTGCCGACTCTGTGGCTCGACCCGGCCGTGACCGAGATCGACGCCTTCGACCTCGAGCACATCGCGGTCGAGGGCTACGACCCCCACCCGGGCATCAAGGCCCCCATTGCCGTCTGAGCGACGTCGCCTCACGCTGGTCGCCGCGTACGCCGCCAACCGGGTGATCGGCGACCACGGTCGCATCCCCTGGCACCTGTCCGAGGACTTCGCCCACTTCAAGGCGACCACCATGGGTGGGGTGCTGGTGATGGGACGCGCGACGTACGACTCCATCGGCCGCCCGCTCCCCGGGCGGACGACGATCGTGGTCACTCGCAACCCCACCTGGTCCGCCGACGGCGTGCTCGTCGCGCACTCGCTCGACGACGCACTCGCCCTGGCCGCGGAACAGCCGGGGGAGACCTTCGTGGTCGGGGGCACGCAGATCTACGAACAGGCCCTCCCGCTGGCCACCCATCAGGTGCTCACAGAGGTCGACCTGGCGCCCGAGGGAGACGCGTACTACCCCGACTTCGACCTCGATGAGTGGGTCGAGACGAAACGCGAGCCCTGCGAGGGGTTCACCTGGGTCTGGTGGGAGAGGCGATGACGCTCGACATCACCGTCGACGGCACCGGCGACGAGCCGCCGTACGAGCAGATCCGTACCCAGATCGCGGGGCAGGTGGCGAGCGGCGAGCTGCCGCCCGGGACGAAGCTGCCGACGGTCCGCGCGCTGGCCGAGACCTTGGGGATCGCCCCGAACACCGTCGCGCGGGCCTATCGCGAGCTGGAGCACGCAGGGGTGGTCACCACTCGGGGCCGGGCAGGCACGGTCGTCAACGGCGACGGTGCGGACCGGGCCGCCAAGGAGGCCGCGACGACGTACGCCGACGCGATGCGGGCCCTGGGCGTGGGGCAGGATGAGGCTCTCGGGCTGGTACGCCGCGCGTTCGGCCGGCCCGTGAGCAGCTGACAACCAGACACCGAGCCGTTTTCAAGGGGGCGGACGTGCGGGTGCATGACGAGGTCCGTGACGCGCTGGCCGACGGGCGCGCGGTGGTGGCGCTCGAGAGCACGATCATCAGCCACGGTCTGCCGCGTCCCGACAACGCGCGGCTGGCGCGGGAGTTCGAGCAGGCGGTCCGAGATGGCGGTGCCGTCCCGGCAACGGTCGCCGTCATCGACGGCGAGGCCCGGGTCGGGCTCGACGACGCGGCGCTCGACCGGCTCGCCAACGACGAGGATGCGGTCAAGGTCAGCGTCCGCGAGCTGGCCGCCATCGCGGCCCGGGGCGGCGTGGGTTCGACGACCGTCGCCTCCACCGCACACCTCGCCGCCCGGGCGGGCATCATCGTCTTCGCGACCGGCGGTCTCGGTGGCGTCCACCGGGGTGCCCAGGACACCTTCGACGAGTCCGCCGACCTGACCACCCTGTCCCGCACCGGCGTGCTCGTGGTCTGCGCGGGGGTGAAGTCGATCCTCGACGTCGGCGCCACCCTCGAGCGGCTCGAGACGCTGGGCGTGGGCGTGCTGGGCTACCGCACCGACCGCTTCCCCGGCTTCTATCTCGCCGACTCCGGTCACGAGGTCGGATGGCGAGTCGAGTCCGCCGGCGAGGTCGCCGCGATCCTGGCGGCGCGCGACGCCGTCGGCACCGATGACCTCGGACTGATCCTGGCCAACCCGATCGCCCCCGAGGACGAGCTCGACCGCGTCCTTCACGACCGGCTGCTCGACTCCGGTCTCGCCGCCGCCGAGCGCGACGACGTACACGGCAAGGACGTCACGCCGTACCTCCTCGACTGGTTCCATCGCGAGAGCCAGGGCAAGTCCCTGCGCGCCAACGTCGCGCTGGTCAGGTCCAACGCCCGGCTCGCCGCCGAGGTGGCGTCGGCCTATGCGGGACGGACGCGGTGACCTTCTTCTGCCTGGGCGACCTGATGGTCGACGTCGTCGCCCGGCTGTTCGGTCCGCTGGCCGAGGGGTCGGACAGCCCCGGGGTCATCGCGTACGTCGGGGGCGGCTCGGCCGCGAACACGGCAGCCTGGCTGGCCCGCGTGGGGGAGACAACGACGTTCATCGGCGCGATCGGCGACGACCCGGCCGGCCAGTCGCAGGTCGAGAGCCTGCACCGGCTCGGGGTCGACGTGCGGTTCGGGGTGGACCGCACCAGGCCGACCGGCACCTGCCTGGTGCTGGTCGCACCGTCGGGGGAGCGGACGATGGTCCCCGATCCCGGCGCCAACCTGTCGCTGCTCGAGCACGACGTACCGATCGACGAGTTCCGGGCCGGCGACCATCTGCACGTCTCGGGCTACGCGCTGCTCCGGGACTCTCGTGACGCCGCCCTCCACGCCTTGCACGCGGCCGTCGCAGCGGGCATGACCGTCTCCGTCGGCGCCGCCTCGGCCGCTCCGCTCGAGCAGCTTGGCCCGCGTGGGTTCCTGGACATGGTCCCCGGCGACGCGCTGCTGTTCGCCAACGAGAAGGAGGCCGCCGTCCTCGTCGGCACGTCCGCGACGTCCGCGGACCTCGCCAGGTTGCTCGCGACCGACGGTCGGCAGGCCGTGGTGACCGCCGGATCCGGGGAGGCGACCTGGAGCAACGGCGAGGCAACGTCGTCCCTGGCTGCCGAAGCGCTCGACCGGCCCGAGCTCGACACGACCGGTGCCGGCGATGCGTTCGCGGCCGGCTTCCTGGCGGCCCGTGCCCGGGAGGCAGCGCCGGAAGTGTGCCTGCGCGACGGGCACGCGCTCGCGGCCGCCGCGTGCCGTACGACGGGTGGTCGGCCCGAGCCCTGAGCACCGTGACAGGGTGGGCGGCATGGAGCTGCGCATCTTCATCGAGCCTCAGCAGGGCGCGACGTACGACGACCAGCTGACCGTCGCGCGACTGGCCGAGGGGCTGGACTTCGGGGCGTTCTTCCGTTCCGACCACTACCTCGCGATGGACGTCGACGGCCGACCGGGACCGACCGACTCGTGGGTGACGCTGGCCGGCATCGCCCGGGAGACGGACACGATCCGGCTCGGCACGATGATGACGTCCGCGACCTTCCGCTATCCCGGGCCGCTCGCGATCTCGGTCGCCCAGGTCGACCAGATGAGCGGCGGGCGGGTCGAGCTCGGCATCGGCGCGGGGTGGTACGACGCCGAGCACGCGGCGTACGCCATCCCCTTCCCACCCGCGGGCGAGCGCTTCGACAACCTCGAGGACAATCTCGCGATCCTCACCGGGCTGTGGACGACGCCCGATGGCGAGACGTTCTCCTACCAGGGCTCGCGGCACAGCGTCGTCGACTCACCGGGCCTCCCGAAGCCCGCGCAGCAGCCGCACCCGCCGATCATCATCGGCGGCAAGGGCGCGAACCGCACCCCGGCGCTGACGGCCCGGTACGCCGCGGAGTTCAACCTGCCGTTCGTCGGCCTGGACGTCACCGAGCAGCAGATCGGACGTGTTCGAGCGGCCTGCGAGGAGATCGGTCGCGACCCCGACGAGCTCGTCTACTCCAACGCGCTCACCGTCTGCTGCGGTGCCGACGAGAACGAGATCAAGCGGCGGGCCGAGTTCATCGGCCGCACGCCGGAGGACCTCCGGGAGAACGCCCTCGCCGGCACGCCCCAGGAGATCGTCGACACCCTCGGCCGCTACGCCGCGCTGGGCTCGCAGCGCATCTACCTCCAGGTCCTCGACCTCCACGACCTCGACCAGATCGGCCTGCTGGCCGACGAGGTCATGCCGCACGTCTGAACACGACCAGGTCGGGTCGGTGGCGACGCGGCGATCGATGCCGGGCCCACCCACCGAATGGTCATGAACCGCATGGCTGAGGGCCCGAGACCTGCGGTTCGTGACCATCCGGTGCAGTTTCTCCAGGGACGGCTCAGGCGAGGCCGTCGAACGGACGGACCTCGACCTTGCCCCGGCAGGCCTTCGACCCCTCGGCCGCGAGCTTGAGCGCCACGTCGAGATCCGGAGCGTCGATCACCCAGAAGCCCCCGATGACCTCCTTGGTCTCGAGATAGGGCCCGTCGGTCAACACCGGCGCCTCACCCTGGCCGTCGACGACGGTCGCCGTGGACGCCGGCTGAAGCCCACCGGCGAAGACCCAGTAGCCCTCGGCGTGAAGCTTGTCGTTGAACACGCCGGTCGCGGCGAACGCCTTCTCCATCTCCTCCTTGGAGCCGTAGCTCCCGAACTCGTCCATCTCGGCGGGTCCGTGCACGGTCAACAGATACTGCGTCATCTCGATCCTCCTCAGTTCCAGGCGGTCCCGATGACCACCTTCTACCTCCACCACGAAAGCCCTCGCGCCGATCCGACAACCTGCCACAGACGGTGTCCGGTCCAGCAGAGCATTTCTCTCGCGACCTGTCGGATCGGTCATGGCACGTTCGTGGAAGGGGTACGAGCAGGTCGCACCGCGCGGCCCGCAGAGGAAACGGAGCCCGACATGTCCACCACCACCGCCCATGTCTCCACCCGCGTCACCCCCGACGCGCATGCCCCCGCCGGCCAGCGACAGCCTGTCTGGAGGCACGGCGTCGCCGCGGCCGTGGTCGCCTCGGTCGCCACGACCGTCCTCGCGACGGTCGCCTCGGCCGCCGGGGTCTCGTTCGCCGACGGCACCGGCACGAGCATCCCGATCGCCGCGTTCGCGCAGCTGACGCTGGTCTTCTCGCTCGTCGGCGTCGGCATCGCTGCCGTGATGGCGCGTACGGCGCGCCGGCCGCGGGTCACGTTCGTGCGGACGTCGGTCGCCCTGATCGCGCTGTCCTTCGTCCCCGACCTCACGTTCGGCTTCGACCCGGGCTCCGCGGCCACCCTGATCACGCTGCACTCCGTCGCCGCGGCGATCGTGGTGCCGACCCTGGCGGGGCGGCTCGCGCGCACACGCTGACCTTCTTTGCCCCACGCTCCTCAACTCAGGCGATGAGCCAGCTCGGTCGTCTTCGTACAGTTGCCTTGGCCTTGCTAGGGGGGCCGGCATCCGGGGACCCCATGCCCAACGGATGCCATTCGGCGCCCGCCGGCGCCCCGCCGCCGGCGGGCGTTGACATGCCCGGGAGTCGAGGAGGGCCGTCGGTACGCCTGAGCGGGGCCAGCTCCGAGTAGCCTGAGCCGCATGACGTCCCCGGCGCCTTTCGGGCGAATGCTGACGGCGATGGCCACGGCGTTCACCGACGATGGCGAGGTCGACCTCGACGGGACGGCGGCGATCGCGCACCATCTCGTCGATCACGGGCACGACGGCGTGGTCGTGAGTGGTACGACGGGGGAGAGCCCGACGACGTCCGTGGGCGAGAGCGGCGAGATCCTGCGCGTGGTCAAGGATGCCGTCGGCGATCGCGCGACGGTGATCGCGGGGGTCGGCACCAACAACACCGCGCACAGCATCGAGCTCGCCCAGCAGGCCGAGAAGCTGGGGGCGGACGCGCTCCTCCTCGTGACGCCGTACTACAGCAAGCCTGGCCAAGCGGGCGTCCTCCACCACTTCGAGCAGGTCGTCGGGGCGACCGGCACCCCCGTGGTCTTGTACGACGTGCCCGGCCGCACCGGCACCCAGATCAGCCTCGAGACCTACGAGCGGATCAAGTCCGACACCGTGGTGGCGGTCAAGGACGCGGTCGGCGACTTCGCGCGCGGCGTACGCCTGCTCGAGCTCGGGTACTCCATCTACAGCGGCGACGACGTCTCCAACCTCGCCTGGCTCGCCCACGGGGCGAGCGGCGTGATCAGCGTGGTCGGCCACGCGGCCGGTCATCCGATCCGCTCGATGATCGAGGACTTCCTCGACGGCAACACCACCGCAGCCCTGAAGACCTACCAGCGCCTGCTGCCGGCGACCACTGCGATCATGGGTGTCCCGAACTACGGGGCCACCACCGCCAAGGCCTGCCTGCAGCTGCTGGGCGTCCTCGACAACCGCAACGTCCGGGGACCTCTGGTCCCGCTCACGGACGACGAGGTCGGCGCCCTACGCGCCGGCCTCGAGGCCTCCCAGCTGCTCTGACCCACTACCCAGAGAGAAAACCCCTTGAGTCACCCGCATCCTGAGCTCTCCGCGCCGTCCGAGCTGCCGAAGGGAGGCTTACGGATCTACCCGCTCGGCGGCCTGGGCGAGGTCGGTCGCAACATGACCGTCCTCGAGTACGACGGTCGCCTGCTGATCGTCGACTGCGGCGTCCTCTTCCCCGAGGAGTCCCACCCCGGCGTCGACCTGATCCTGCCCGACTTCGACGCGATCCGAGACCGGCTCGACCAGGTCGAGGCGCTGGTCCTCACCCACGGCCACGAGGACCACATCGGCGCCACGCCGTACCTCCTGCGCGAGCGCGGCGACATCCCGCTGGTCGGCTCCGAGCTGACGCTCGCCCTCCTCGACTCCAAGCTCCGCGAGCATCGGCTCAAGGAGACCGTCCACCACAAGGTGAAGGCGGGCGACCGGCTCACGCTCGGTCCGTACGAGCTCGAGTTCGTCGCCGTCAACCACTCGATCCCCGACGCCCTGGCCGTCGCGATCCGCACCGGCACGTCCCTGGTCCTGCACACCGGCGACTTCAAGATGGACCAGCTCCCGCTCGACGGCCGCATCACCGACCTCCGCGCCTTCGCGCGACTGGGGGAGGAAGGCGTCGACCTCTTCCTCACCGACTCCACGAACGCCGAGGTCCCCGGCTTCACCACGTCCGAGCAGAACATCGCGCCGGTCCTCGACAGCGTCTTCTCCGGCAGCGACCAGCGGATCATCGTCGCCTGCTTCGCCTCCCACGTGCACCGCGTGCAGCAGGTGCTCGATACGGCGGTCCGGCACCGCCGCAAGGTCGGGTACGTCGGGCGCTCGATGGTCCGCAACATGGGCATCGCCCAGGACCTCGGCTACCTCCACGTCCCGCCCGACGTGATGGTCGACGCCAAGGATCTCGCCGACCTCGCGCCCGAGCGTCAGGTGCTGATCTCCACCGGGAGCCAGGGCGAGCCGATGTCCGCGCTCAGCCGGATCGCCCAGCGCAACCACAACTTCGTGCACATCGAGGAGGGCGACACCGTCATCCTCGCCAGCTCCCTGATCCCCGGGAACGAGAACGCCGTCTACAAGGTGATCAACGGCCTCACCCGGCTCGGGGCGAAGGTCGTGCACAAGGGCAACGCGCTGGTGCACGTCTCCGGCCACGCCAGCGCCGGCGAGCTCCTCTACGCCTACAACGTCGTCCGGCCGCGCAACGTGCTGCCCGTGCACGGCGAGTTCCGGCACATGAAGGCCAACGCCGACCTCGCCCGGGCCACCGGCGTCGAGAACGTCGTCATCGCCGAGGACGGCGTCGTCGTCGACCTGATCGAGGGTGTCGCGAGCATCGCCGGCAAGGTCGACTGCGGCTACGTCTTCGTCGACGGCTCCAACATCGGCGACATCACCGAGTCCGACCTCAAGGACCGCCGGATCCTCGGCGAGGAGGGATTCGTCTCGGTGATCGTGGTGATCGACTCGGTCAGCGGCAAGGTCTCCAGCGGCCCCGAGATCCATGCGCGCGGGTTCGCCGAGGACGACAAGGCGTTCGACGACATCAAGCAGCCGATCATCGACGCGATCGACCGGGCGATCCGTGAGGGCACCGACGACACCTACCAGCTCCAGCAGGTCGTACGCCGGGTCGTGGGCCGCTGGGTCAACCGCGAGCTGCGCCGTCGTCCCATGATCATCCCCGTGGTCATCGAGGCGTGAGCAAGGACGCACCGCGGCGCCGATCAGGGGGTCGTCAACCTCACGTGGCCGCCAACACACCGGCCACGATCAGCGCCTGGCCGACGTGGTAGGTGACCATCACGGCCACCGGTGCCCAGGGGAAGGGCCTGACGAACCGGTTGACGGCCAGGATCGAGTCGCTGGCCGCGAACACCGTCGCGCCGACGGCGATCGTGGGATCCCCGGTGTCGAAGGCCACGATCACCATCGCCCCGATCACGATCGTGTAGAGCCCGACCGGGGCCGCGAGCGCCCAGCCGGAGCGGAGGTATGTCGCGGGCGCCACCTGCCGGGTCGCGAGCAGGCAGGCGAACAGCACCGCCCAGGCTGCCCAGGCCCACCCCGCCGGGTCGAGCCCGAGCCGGACGAAGGAGACGACGAACGCGACATGGCCGACCAGGAACGCCGCGAGTCCGAGCCGGAAGCGGGTGTCGGAGTCGCCGAGCAGGAACACGTCGCCGGCGAGGCCGAAGGCCAGGGCGACGATGAGCCAGAGTCCGGCGGACGTGTCGGCCGCGCCGAGGACGAGAGCGACCACGATCAGGCCGACCACGGTGGCCGGCTTCGCCCAGGTCTCGATACGCCGGTCGCCGCGCGCCACGGCGTACCAGTCGACCGGCGCGAGCACCGCCGGCAGCACCCAGACCAACTCCACGGCGGCAGCATGACAGGCCTGTCGGCGCCCCGTGCCAGGGTGGCGGCATGAACGTGAGCGAGCTCCTCGCCGACGCCCTCGGGCGCGTCCGCGAGCAGATGCCGGACCTCGTCGCAGGCCTCAGCGACGACGACCTCGCCTGGCGACCAGACCCCGAGGCCAACTCCATCGCCTGGCTGGTGTGGCACCTGACCCGCATCGAGGACGACCACGTTGCCGGCGTGACTGGCACGGAGCAGGTGTGGGTCGCCGAGGGCTGGGCCCAGCGGTTCGGACTGCCTTTCGGTGTGCACGAGCACGGCTACTCCATGAGCGCCGCCGACGTCGGCAAGGTGCGGGTCAGCGGCGACCTGCTGACGGGGTACTACGAGGCGGTGGCGGCACGCACCGCGGCGTACGTCGCCTCGCTCGGGCCCGACGACCTCGACCGGGTCGTCGACGCGGCGTGGGACCCGCCGGTGACCCTGGGCGTCCGGCTGATCAGCGTCGTCAACGAGGTGAACGCCCACCTCGGACAGGCGCAGTACGTCCGCGGGCTGCTCGAGCGGAGGTAGCCCCTCAGACCAGCGTCCCGAGACGGCGACCCGCGCGCGGCGTGTGGTCCGTGTGACTGGAGTGACGGTGACCTAGATTCGTCACCATGGCGACCCGTACGTCTTCCCCGCCGGGTTCGCGGAGCAGGGCCAAGACATCCGCGCGGCCTTCTACGCGTTCCCGGAGTACGTCGAAGAAGCGACCACGCTCGTCCGCGCGCAAACGGCGTCCGGCGCCCCGAGCTGTCCGCTCGGGGCGCGGTCCGGTCCTGCGTCTGTTCGCCGCGCTCGGCCGCGGGATCGCCGCGGTCTGGCTCGGCATCGCACACGCCGTCGGCGCCGTCGCCCGCAAGATCGGGCGGACCGCCCGCGACCTCGAGCCCGAGCACCGGCGCGACGGGGTCGGCCTGTTCCTGTTCGGGCTCGCGGTCGTCGTCGCGGGCGCCGTCTGGTGGCAGCTGCCCGGAGGCCTGATGGAGGGCGTCCACACCGTCGTCGCCGGCTCCGTAGGCAAGGTCGGCTGGCTGGTGCCACTGATCCTGGTCTGGATCGGCTGGCGCAACATGCGTGACCCGGAGACCAACGGCCCGGCCGGGCGTCAGGTCGTCGGCTGGATCGCCCTCGGGTTCGGCGTCCTGGGGACGGTGCACATCGCGGCCGGCAACCCCGCGCCGGTCAACGGCGACTCCTCCGACCTGCAGAACGCCGGCGGCGCCATCGGATACGTCGTGTCGAGCCTGCTTCTCGACCTGCTGCGCACGGCGTACGTCGTGGTGCCGCTGCTTCTCCTGCTGGCGTTCTTCGGGATCCTGGTGATCACCGCAACGCCGGTGTTCCAGGTGCCCGTCAAGCTCGCGGCGTTCCGCGACCGGATGCTCGGCCGTACGCCGGTCGACCAGTCCGACCTGCCCGAGAACGGCGTGCGCAGCCGGCGCCGCGGCCCGATCCTCGACGACGACGCGGAACCGGGCGACCCGGCGTACGACAGCCCGGTCTTGAGCGACCGCGAGCTGAAGAAGCGTCGTAAGCGCGGCGAGCTCGAGGACACCCAGACCGACGGTGACGCGACCCAGGCGATCCAGGTCGCCGGCCCGGACGACGACACGGCTACCGACATGGTCCCCCCGCCGCACACGCCGCTGCCCGACCGGATGGAGCAGCTCGAGCTCTCCGGCGACGTGGTCTACAGCCTCCCCAACAACCAGGTGCTGCGTCCCGGCTCGCCGCACAAGGCCCGCTCCCGGGCCAGCGACGAGGTGGTCGGCCGACTGACGCAGGTGCTCGAGGAGTTCGGCATCGACGCCCAGGTGACCGGTTACACGCGCGGGCCGACGGTCACCCGCTACGAGGTCGAGGTCGGCCCCGCGGTCAAGGTCGAGAAGGTCACCGCGCTCTCGAAGAACATCGCCTACGCCGTCGCCTCGGCCGACGTACGGATCCTCAGCCCGATCCCGGGCAAGTCCGCGATCGGCATCGAGATCCCCAACGCCGACAAGGAGATCGTCTCGCTCGGCGACGTCCTCCGGTCCGGCACCGCCCGCTCCGACCACCACCCGCTCGTGGTCGGGCTCGGCAAGGACGTCGAGGGGGGCTTCGTGGTCGCCAACCTGGCGAAGATGCCCCACCTGCTGGTCGCCGGCGCCACCGGCTCCGGCAAGTCGAGCTTCATCAACTCGATGGTGTCCTCACTTCTGATGCGCTCGACGCCCGACGAGGTGCGGATGATCATGATCGACCCCAAGCGGGTCGAGCTGAACGCCTACGAGGGCATCCCGCACCTGATCACGCCGATCATCACCAACCCGAAGAAGGCCGCCGAGGCGCTGGCCTGGGTCGTGCGTGAGATGGACCTGCGGTACGACGACCTGGCCAACTTCGGCTTCCGGCACATCGACGACTTCAACAAGGCCGTGCGTGCCGGCAAGGTCACGGTGCCGCCGGGCAGCGAGCGCGAGGTCGCGCCGTACCCCTATCTGGTGGTCGTCGTCGACGAGCTGGCTGACCTGATGATGATCGCGCCGCGCGACGTCGAGGACGCCGTCGTACGCATCACCCAGCTCGCGCGAGCCGCGGGCATCCACCTGGTGCTCGCGACCCAGCGCCCGAGCGTCGACGTGGTGACCGGTCTGATCAAGGCGAACGTGCCCTCGCGACTCTCGTTCGCGACGTCCAGCCTCGCCGACAGCCGCGTCATCCTCGACACGCCCGGTGCCGAGAAGCTGGTCGGCCAGGGTGACGGGCTGTTCCTGCCGATGGGCGCGTCGAAACCCGTGCGCGTCCAGGGCTCGTGGGTCACCGAGGCCGAGATCCACCAGGTCGTCGCGCACTGCAAGAAGCAGCTCGCGCCGACGTACCGCGAAGACGTGACCGCACCGCCACAGAGCAAGCGGGAGCTGGACGACGACATCGGCGACGACCTCGACCTGGTCATCCAGGCCGTCGAGCTGGTCGTGTCGACGCAGTTCGGGTCCACCTCGATGCTCCAGCGCAAGCTCCGCGTCGGCTTCGCGAAGGCCGGGCGGCTGATGGACATCCTGGAGAGCCGTGGCGTGGTGGGGCCCTCGGAGGGCTCGAAGGCACGCGACGTACTGGTGAAACCCGACGAGATCGACGTATTGATCGCCACCCTTCACGGGGAGATGGGGGCCTGACATGAGCATCGACACCGCGCACGACGAGTCCGTCCTGGAGACCATCGGGGGGCCGGTCACCGCACCCGAGCACCTCGTGGAGGTACGCCGCAGCCCGGGGCTCACCGCGGGGCTGGGGGCCGGCGCCTCGCTGGTCGCGGTGGCCTATCTCGCCCGTGCCGCCGGTGGCGGTGGCGTCCTCGACTGGTTGCTGGCGATCGTGCTCGGCCTGGTCGGGATCGCCAACCTCGCCGCGCTGCTGGACGCACGCACGCCGCTGCTCGTCGCCGACGACCTCGGCGTCCGGCTGCGGCTGGGCCGATCCTGGGTGGGCCTGCCGTGGGCGGGCCTGCAGGAGGTCGAGCACCGCGCCCGGCGCGGCTGGTGGCGCGACGGGCTGCTCACCGTTCGCACCCACTACGTGCAGCGGGTGCTGGAGGATCTCGATCCCGGGGGTCGGCGGATCGCCCGCTTCAACCGCCGGATGCACGCCTGGCCGCTCGTCGTACCGCTCGGCCTGAGCACCCGTGTCGTCGGAGCCGAGCCCAACCTGACGACGGCGCTGCGCGAGCTCGCCGCCGGCCGGGCACCGGTCGTCGAGCCGGCGTCGGACGGGGAGTCCGCGCCGCGTCCTCGCCAGGTCCCCGACCCGCGGCCCGCGATCGCGCACCTGATCGGTGTGGTCGCCGCACGCGTCGAGCGCCCGGATCGCGGAGACGCGGTCGAGGTCCTCGACGAGGCCGTCGAGGAGGAGCCAGAGGTCGTCGCCAGCGAGACCCCCGAGCCGGCCCGCGAGACCATCGCGGCGGCCCGTGCCGAGGTGCGCCGCGAGACGCGCGCCGAGCTCGAGCCGCTGGAGCTGCTCGAGGAGGACACCCAGATGTGGGGCGATCTGCACGCCGCTCCCGACGTCGAGGGCACTCTGCTCATCGACGACGACGTGGCCCATCCGCCGCCCGACCCGGTGATCGGTCCGCAGTTCGCGGTCGCCCGCGAGCGGCTCGGGCTGTCGGTCGACGAGCTCGCCGACCGTACCCGCATCCGCCCGCACGTGATCGAGGCGATCGAGGTCGACGACTTCAGCGCCTGCGGTGGGGACTTCTACGCGCGTGGACATCTGCGCACCCTCGGCCGGGTGCTCGGGGTGGAGGCCGGCCCGATCGTCGCGACGTACGACGAGCGCTACGCCGACGCGCCGATCGATCCGCGGCGAGTGTTCGAGGCGGAGCTGGCCGGCGCCGGCTCGATCCGCGCGACCCGCGGCGGCCCGAACTGGTCCGTGCTCGTGGCTGCGGTGATGGCGCTGATCCTGTGCTGGTCGGTGGCGCGGCTCGTCACCGGCGGCCCCGACCAGACGCCCGACCAGGCAGCGCTCACCGGGTCCGGCGGGCCGAACCACGGCCACGCCGCCGTCGCCGATCCGGTGCCGGTCACCGTCAGCGCGGCCGGCACGGGGGCGAGGGTCGTGGTCCGTGACGGCACCGGGAAGCTGGTGTTCTCCGGCGACCTGTACCACGGACAGCGGCACACCGTGCAGGCGTCTCCGCCGGTGCGGATCCAGTCGACCGACGGGTCGGTGAAGGTGACGGTGGGCGGGCAGGACCGCGGGCGCATGGGGCCAGCGGGCCGACCAACCACCCAGACCTACGTCGTACGCCGGTGAGGTCACCCACCCGGCCGCGGAAGCGGGACCCATAGCCACGGGGCGGCATACTCGGCCCTGATGACAACCACACACCGCGACGTGTCCGTCGCCCTGGTCACGCTGGGCTGCGCGCGTAACGACGTCGACTCCGAGGAGCTCGCCGGACGGCTGGCCGCCGACGGGTTCCGGCTGGTCGACGACCCGGAGAACGCCGAGACGGTCGTCGTGAACACCTGCGGGTTCGTCGAGGCGGCCAAGAAGGACTCCGTGGACACGCTCCTCGCGGCCGCCGATCTCAAGGGGTCCGGACGCACGCAGGCGGTCGTCGCGGTGGGCTGTCTCGCCGAGCGGTACGGCAAGGGCCTCGCCGAGTCGCTGCCCGAGGCCGATGCGGTGCTCGGGTTCGACGACTATCCCGAGATCGCGGCCCGACTGCGCTCGATCCTGGCCGGCGAGGCGCTGCACCCGCACACGCCGCGCGACCGTCGGGAGCTGCTCCCGATCTCGCCGACGGAGCGCGATGCGAGCGCCGTGTCGGTGCCCGGGCACGCCGTGGTCCGGGCAGGCTCGACCGACGGCATCGGCGTGCACGCTCCGGCAAGCGGCCCGCGCACCGTACGCCGCCGCCTGGCCGGTGGCCCGATGGCGCCACTGAAGCTGGCCAGCGGGTGCGACCGTCGGTGCTCGTTCTGCGCGATCCCCAGCTTCCGTGGCTCCTTCGTGAGCCGCCGCCCCTCCGACGTCATGGCGGACGCCCGCTGGCTGGCCGGTGAGGGCGTCCGCGAGGTCTTCCTGGTCAGCGAGAACAGCACGTCGTACGGCAAGGACCTCGGCGATCTCAGGCTCCTGGAGACGTTGCTGCCCGAGCTGGCGGCGGTGGACGGCATCGAGCGGGTACGCGTGTCCTACCTCCAGCCTGCCGAGACCCGGCCGGGCCTGGTCGAGGCGATCGCGACGACGCCGGGCGTCAGTTGCTACTACGACCTCTCCTTCCAGCACGCCAGCGCGACGGTGCTACGTCGGATGCGGCGGTTCGGTGATCCCGAGAGCTTCCTCGGGCTCCTCGAGCAGGTCCGTGCCTTCGCGCCGACCGCCGGCGTGCGGTCGAACGTGATCGTCGGCTTCCCCGGTGAGACCGACGACGACCTGCAGACCCTCTGCGACTTCCTGGTCGCCGCCCGGCTCGACGTCACCGGCGTCTTCGGCTACTCCGACGAGGACGGCACCGAGGCGGCCGCGTTCGACGGCAAGCTCGACGACGACGAGATCCGGGCCCGGGTCGAGCACGTCACCGACCTGGTCGAGCAGCTGACCTCCGAGCGGGCCGATGAGCGCATCGGCGAGCGGGTCGTGGTGCTCGTCGAGTCGGTCGAGGACGGCACGGCCGAGGGGCGCGCCGACCATCAGGGGCCCGAGGTCGACGGCACCACCCGGCTGGCCGCGGGTGCCCACCGCATCGGAGACCTCGTGGCCGCCACCGTCGTCGCGACCGAGGGGGCCGACCTCGTCGCGGAGCCGTGCGCATGACCGAGCAGGCTGCGACCGTCGGGAACTGGAACCTGCCCAACGTGCTCACCGGGCTGCGGATCCTGATCGTCCCCTTCTTCGGCTACGCCCTCCTGCACGACGGCGGCGACTCGATCGTCTGGCGCTGCGTGGCCACGCTGCTCTTCGTGGTGGCGATGGTCACCGACAAGGTCGACGGCGACATCGCGCGCTCGCGCGGTCTGGTGACCAACTTCGGCAAGATCGCCGACCCGATCGCCGACAAGGCGATGACCGGGATGGCCTTCGTGGGGCTTTCGATCGTCGGCGACGTCTGGTGGTGGGTGACGATCGTGGTCCTGCTCCGGGAGTGGTCGGTCACCCTGCTCCGCCTGTCGATCCTCAAGCACGTCGTCGTCGCCGCCGCCCGGAGCGGCAAGGTCAAGACGGCCCTCCAGGTCGTCGCGCTGACCGGCCTCTGCCTGCCGCTGCGCCAGCTGGACCCACCACTCCACGACGCGGGCGTGGTGCTGTTCTACGCCTTCCAGGCGACTCTCGCCGCGGCCGTTGCGATGACCCTCTGGTCCGGCTACGAGTTCTTCCGGGACGTGTGGCGACAGCGCGAGTCCATCCGCGCCACGTGACGTTCACCGGGACGCCACGTCCCGCTGGTGCTCCGGCCCCCCACGTCGTACTAGGGTGACGCGCACCACACTGTCGTCGGCATCCCGGCGCTCTCGGCTCTCGGCTCGGAAGGACCCTCCCGCTTCATGTTCTCCTTCGCTCGCGCACGCACGCGTGTGCTCATCGCCTCCACCGTCCTGGCGCTCGGCGCCACCATCCCCGGCGGGGCCCTGCTCGCCGGCGCCGACGCCAACCCGTCGGGCACCGGGCTGGTCATCAGCGAGGTGTACGGCGCTGGGGGCAACTCCGGCGCGCTGCTCAACGCCGACTACGTCGAGCTCTACAACCCGACCAGCGCCGACGTCAGCGTCGCCGGCGACTACATCCACTACCGCTCGGCCGCGGGCAGCAGCGGCGGTACGCCGTTCGCCCTCACCGGCAGCGTCCCGGCCCACGGTCACTACCTGATCCAGATGGGATCCCCCGGCGCCAACGGCACGGCCCTGCCGACCCCCGACGCCGGCCCGGCCGGATTCAGCATGGCGGCGGGTGGCGGTCAGGTGTTCCTGCTCAGCCAGAGCAGCGCGATCACCACGACCGGCGACATGAAAGGCGTGGCGGGCGTCGTCGACATGGTCGGCCAGACCACCGCAACCTCGTTCGAGACCATGGCGGCGGGCGCGGCGGCCAGCACGACGAACTCGCTCAACCGCAGTGCCACCGGTGGCGACTCGGACAACAACTCCGTGGACTTCTCACTGGCGGCCCCGTCGCCCGAGAACAGCAACCCGGTGATCGTGCCGCCGACCGAGCACACGATCGCGGAGATCCAGGGCACCGGAGCCTCGTCCCCATTGGTCGGCGACCCGGTGATCACCCAGGGCGTGGTGACCGCGGCGTACCCGACCGGCGGCTTCTTCGGCTACGTGCTCCAGACCGACGGCACCGGGAGCGGAACCGACGCGACCCCCGGCGCCTCCGACGCGATCTTCGTGCACCAGCCCTCGGGCGCCGTGACCGTCGAGGTCGGGCAGTACGTCCAGGTCACCGGCGACGTCAGCGAGTTCAACGGACTGACCGAGCTGAGCGTCAAGGCCGCCGACGTCCAGGACCTCGGCACCCCACCGCTCGGCGGCGTCCAGGCGCGCGGCATGGCCTACCCGACGACGGCTGACGGGCGAGAGGCTCACGAGAGCGAGCTGATCTCGCCGACCGACCCCTTCACGGTCACCGACAACTTCGACACCAACCAGTTCGGTGAGATCGGGCTGGCCACTGGCGACCACCAGCTGTGGCAGCCGACCGACCTCTACAACCCGAACCTCGAGCCCGCGCAGGTCGCCGCCGTCCAGGCCGACAACGCAGCGCGCGGCGTCGTGCTCAATGACGGGTCGAGCTGGAACTTCCTGACCACCGACAAGAACACCCCGATGACCTGGCTGAACCCCGCCAACCCGGTGCGCATCGGATCGACGGCCACGCTCCACCAGCCGATGATCCTGGACTACCGCAACAACCTGTGGGAGCTCCAGCCGACCAGCCAGGTGCGGGGCGACGGTCACGAGTGGGCGACGTTCGGCGACACCCGGACGGCCAACCTGACGCCGCAGCCGGTCGGCGGTGACATCGAGCTCGGCACCTTCAACGTGCTGAACTACTTCAACACCACCGGCAAGGACTGGATCGCCCAGGGCCACACCTGCACGTTCTTCAACGACCGCACCGGAGACCCGGTCGGAGACAACGTCTGCTCCGACAACGGTCCGCGTGGCGCGGCGGAGTCCAGTGGTGGCACCGACCTCTCCGACCCGAAGGCCGACTTCGAGCGGCAGCAGGTCAAGGAGGTCAAGGCGATCAACACCATGAACGTCGACATCATGTCGCTGGAGGAGATCGAGAACTCCGCCGCTCTTGGCGAGAGCGACCGTGACGACGCCCTGAAGTCGCTCGTCGACGCGCTGAACGCCGATGCGGGCACGACCCGTTGGGCGTACGCCCCGTCGCCGGACCCGGCCGACCTCCCACCCCTTGCGGAGCAGGACGTCATCCGTACGGCGTTCATCTACAACCCGAACACCGTGCAGCTGGTCGGTTCGTCCCAGGTGCTGTCGAACCAGTCCGGTGACGGACAGCCGTTCGCGAACGCGCGTGAGCCGCTGGCCCAGGAGTTCAAGCGCAAGGGTGCCCTCGACTCCGACGGCTTCCTGGTGGTCGTGAACCACCTCAAGTCGAAGGGCGACAGCTCGCCGCCGGCGACGGGTGACAACGCCAACGGCATCCAGGGCGCCTTCAACGGCGACCGGGTCCGGCAGGCGCACGCGCTCGTCGACTTCGCGAAGGCGACGGCGCAGGCAGACGGCACCAAGAAGATCTTCCTGGTGGGTGACTTCAACTCCTACACCCAGGAGGACCCGATGCAGGTGCTGTACCAGAACGGGTTCATCAACCAGCCCAGTGACGACCAGAAGGACACGTCGTACGAGTTCGACGGCCAAGCGGGCTCGCTCGACCACGTCCTGGCGAACGCGGCGGCGGCCACGATGGTCACCGCTCGCGACGTCTGGCAGATCAACGCCGAGGAGTCCGTGGGCTTCGAGTACAGCCGCTACAACTACAACGCCACGTTGCTGTACCAGCCCAACCAGTTCCGGGCGTCCGACCACAACCCGGAGCTGGTCGGCCTGAGCGCGCCGTTCAGCCAGCAGGCCTCGACCGTGAGCGCCACCGCGACCCCGAGCGCGGTGAGGAAGAAGAAGGACACGTCGCGCGTCGACGTGACGGTGACGGGTGCCCAGGGCGTCACGCCGACCGGCGAGGTCAAGATCCTGGTGGACGGCGTGACGGTCGGTACGACCACGCTCAGCGGCGGGACCGCGAGCTTCGTGGTGGGCCCGTTCCCGAGCGCGGGCGTCCGCGAGGTCGAGGTGGAGTACGCCGGCGACGATGTCACCCAGCCCGGCCACGCCAAGGTCGACATCACCGTCACCAACGGCAACCCGTAGGAGCGCCTGTCAGCCGGCGGCCGTGCGCAGGGCGAAGGCCGCCTGTACCAGCGTCAGGTGGCTGAAGGCCTGCGGGAAGTTGCCGACCATCCGGCCGTGCTCGGCGTCGTACTCCTCCGACAGCAGACCGACGTCATTGGTGAACCCGCACAGGCGGTCGAACAACGCGTGCGCGTCGTCCAGTCGCCCGGCCGCGGCGTACGTCGAGACCAGCCAGAAGGAGCAGGCCAGGAACGGGTGCTCGTGGCCGGCCAGGCCGTCCACGCCGGTCTGGGTGCGGTAGCGCAGCAGCAGACCGTCGCGCATCAGGTCCTCCTCGATGGCCGCGACGGTGCCCAGCATCCTCGGGTCGTCGGCCTCCACGAAGCCGACCAGCGGCAGCATCAGGAGCGAGGCGTCGACCTCGTGCGTGTCGTAGTGCTGGGTGAAGGTGTTGCGGTTCGCGTCGAAGCCCTGGGTCATCACCTCGTCACGCACCCGGTCGCGCAGGTCGCGCCAGCGGTCGACGTCGCCCTCGAGCCCGTGCCGCTCGACCGCCTCCACCGCACGGTCGAACGCGACCCACACCATCACCCGCGAGTGGGTGAAGTGCTGCCGCGGGCCGCGGATCTCCCAGAGCCCGTTGTCGCGGTCCTGCCAGGTCTCGGCGAGGTGGTCGATCAGCACCCGCTGCAGGCTCCAGGTGTCATCGCTCTGCCCCAGGTCGGACTCGCGCGCGGCCTCGAGGGCGAGCATCACCTCGCCGATGACGTCGGTCTGCCGCTGGTCGACCGCGCCGTTCCCGATGCGGACCGGACGCGCTCCGCCGTAGCCCGGCAGGCCGTCGATGGTGAGCTCGGTGAGCCGCCGCGAGCCGTCGACGGCGTACATGATCTGGAGGTCGGCGGGGTCGCCCGCCACCGCCCGCAGCAGCCAGTCGCGCCAGAAGCGCGCCTCCTCGGTGGCGCCCGCCTCGATCAGCGAGTTGATGGTGAGCGCGGCGTCGCGCAGCCAGCAGTAGCGGTAGTCCCAGTTGCGCTCGCCGCCGAAGTCCTCCGGCAGCGAGGTCGTCGGCGCCGCCACGATGCCGCCGGTGTCGACGTGGGTCATCAGGTGCAGCGTCAGCAGGGAGCGGCGTACGACGTCCGCGTGCGGGACGTCGGTGAGGTCGAGCCGGGCGACCCAGGTGACCTCGTCGTGGATCGTCTCGTCGACCAGCGCCGGATGGGGACCCGGTGTCCGGAAGTGAGACGGCAGCCACGTGGTCGAGAACGTCAGGATGTCGCCCTCGCGGACGTCGAAGTCGTCGACGTGACGGTTGCCGGAGGCCTCGGGCAAGCGGGCACCGCGCAGGACGAGCTTGTCCGGCCCTGCCACCGCGGTGATCGCCGGCTCGTCACTGTCCTCCAGCCGCCGGCGGATCCACGGGCGGGCGGTGCCGTACTCGAAGCGCACCACCCACTCGTGGTGCATCCGCACGGTGCCCCTCACGCCGGTGACCCTCCGCACGATGTCGATCCGGCCGTTGCCGGTGGGCATCACGTCGAGCAGGGTGACCACGCCGGTGTCGGTACTGAACGTCGTCTGCAGCGCCGCCGAGTTCTCGACGTACGCCCGCGAGACCTGGTAGTCGCCGACCGGGCACAGCTGCCAGTGCCCGTTCTCCTCGTCGCCGAGAAGTGCCGCGAAGCAGGCGGGCGAGTCGAAGCGGGGGAGGCACAGCCAGTCGATCGAGCCGTTCCTCCCGACCAGCGCTGCGGTGCTCCGGTCGCCGATCATCGCGTAGTCCTCGATCGGCCGGCTCACGGTCGCGACTGTAACCCCGCCCACTAGGCTCCCCGGCCATGAGGCGTCGTACGTCGCGCCGGGCCGACGGCGCGGAGGTGCTGGCGCTGCTCGGTGCCGCAGGAGCGACGCTGGCCACCGCGGAGTCGCTGACGGGCGGCCGGCTGGCCGCCGTGGTGACCGCGGTCCCGGGTGCGTCGGCGAGCTACCTGGGCGGCTTCGTCACCTACGCCACGGTGCTGAAGGAGACGCTGCTCGGCGTGCCGGAGGACCTCGTCGAGCGGTACGGCGTGGTCTCGAGCGAGTGCGCCAGGGCCATGGCCGAAGGGTGCCGCGTCGTGACCGGCGCGACGTACGCCCTGGCCACGACGGGTGTCGCGGGGCCCGACGCCCAGGAGGGGAAGCCGGTCGGCACGGTGTTCGTCGGCATCGCCGGACCGGACGGCGTAGCGGCGGTCACGATGGAGCTGGTCGGCGATCGGCACCAGATCCAGGACCGGGCGTGTCGGGAGGCGTTGTCGGCGCTGTGTGGGATTCTCCGTGGGGAACAACCCCCGCTCGGGTAGCGTTTCCGACAACACCGCACCGATCGAAACTGGTCGAGCGCACAGATCGACCGCAACAGGCAAGGAGGACCCCATGGCGCTGTTCCGCCGCCAGTTGGGTGATGTCCTCCGCGAGCGCCGCCTGGAGCAGGGGCTGACCCTGCGTCAGGTCTCGGCCGAGGCCCGGGTCAGCCTGGGCTACATCTCCGAGATCGAGCGCGGCCAGAAGGAAGCCTCCTCCGAGCTGCTGGCGTCCTTGTGCTCCGCCCTGGACGCCCCGCTGTCCGAGGTGCTGCGCGACGTGTCCGTCGCGGTCGCCGTCGAGGAGGCCGCCACCGCGCCGACGCCGCTGACGGTTCGTCGTCCGGTCGTGGCGTCCGCGTCCGCTGCCTGATCCGCTCAGACGTAGGGTGGTCACTCCGTCGGGAGGAGTGAAACCCATGGAGTCCAGGCCGCCGTTGCCGCCGTTCACCCGAGACGCCGCCGTGGCCAAGGTGCGGGGCGCCGAGGACGGGTGGAACACCCGTGACCCCGAGCGGGTCGCGCTGGCCTACACGCCCGACAGCCGGTGGCGGAACCGCTCGGAGTTCTTCCAGGGGCGACCGGCGATCATCGCCTTCCTGACCCGGAAGTGGGCCAAGGAGCTGGACTACCGGCTGATCAAGGAGATGTGGGCGTTCGACTCGGACCGGATCGCGGTGCGCTTCGCCTACGAATGGCACGACCGGGACGGCGCGTGGTGCCGGTCCTACGGCAACGAGAACTGGCAGTTCGACGAGAACGGCCTGATGGCGCGGCGGCACGCGAGCATCAACGATGTCCCGATCGACGAAGCCGACCGGAAGTTCCACTGGGACCTCGGCGGGCCCCGTCCGCTCGACCACCCGGGCCTGAGCGACCTGGATCTCTGAGCGCTACCGCTGGCAGGCCGGACACGCGTACGTCGTCCGCTCGCGGCCGACGTCACCGAGCATCGTCTCGACGACTCGAGTGCCGCAGCGGCGGCACGGCCGACCGCCGCGCTGGTGGACCCAGAAGTTCCGGCCGCGCCCCAGGTCGCCGGTCGTGGACTGGACCCCGCGGTGCCGGTTGAGGTCGAGCAGCTGGTGGGCGCGGGCGACCATCCGATGCAGGTCCGGCACAGCGCCGACCGGTGTCTCGGGAGCGACGCCGGAGATGAAGCAGAGCTCGTTGGCGTACATGTTTCCGACGCCGGCCAGCCGGGTCTGGTCGAGCAGGGCCTCCTTGATCGTGCGCTCGGGCTGCTCCCGGAGGCGGCGGACGGCTTCGTCGGCGTCCCAGTCGGGACCGAGCAGGTCCGGGCCGAGGTGACCGACGATCTCGGACTCTCGGTCGCGGGCCACGATCTCGACGATGCCGAGCTGGAAGCCGACCGCGACCGTGTCGTCGGTCTCGAGCACGATCCGGGCCGTATGGCCCGGGCGCGGCCACTTCTGTCCCGGCTCGAGGATCCGCCAGGAGCCTTCCATCTTGAGGTGGGTGTGCAGCGTCCAGCGCTCGTGTGCGTCGATGCGGGTCAGCAGGTGCTTGCCGCGCGAGACGGTGTCCACAACGGTCGCGCCCGACAGGTCCCAGGTGGCGTACGCCGGCACCCGGACGTCGGTGCTGGTCAGGGTCTTCCCGGACAGAGCACGGTCCAACTGCCGAGCCGCGCGCCAGACGGTGTCGCCCTCAGGCACGCAACCTCAGTCCTCGGGGTGTCGAGACGAAGCCGGCCGCGTCGAGCGCCTCGCGTAGCGGGGTCGATCCGCCGCCGAGGATCTGCTCACCGTCTGCCTTCTCCACCGTCATCCGGCCCAGAGCTCCCCGGCGCCCGGCCTCCGACAGCGAGAGCGCGGCCGGCCGCAGCAGAGCCGCCTCGTCGGACCAGGTCAGCAGCGTGCGGCCGCCCCGCTCGACGTAGAGGGTGAGGGCGCCGTCGACCAGGACGACGAGCGCGCCTGCCTTGCGCCCGGGCCGGTGACCGCCCGAGGTCTCGCGCTCGGGCCAGGGGAGGGCCGAGCCGAACGGGTTGGCCGGGTCGGTGGCCGCGAGAGTGACGGCCTCGGGCTTGTCCTGTTCGCCACCGACCTCGGTGAACGTGCGCAGCCGGTCGATCGCGCCGGCGGTGCCGAACTGGGCCGCGCCGAGCCCCTCGACGAAGTAGCCGCGTCGGCAGCGACCGGAGTCCTCGAACGCCGACAGGACCTTGTAGACCGCCGCGAACCCTCCGGTCGTCCGCTCGGACATCACCGCGCCGCGGGTGACCACGCCGTACCGCTCGAGCATCCGCTCGGCCGTCGCGTGAGCCCGCCGCGTCGGGTCGGGATCGACCTCGGGAACGATCGCCCAGCGCCCGGTGGTGGTGGGCGGGGGTGGCCGGACGCCGGCCCGGACCGGTCGTGCTCGCGGGGTGGTACGGCGAGCGCGGTGGGTGCCGGACCCGAACCCGGCGAGGGCACGCAGCGGAGCGAAGGTGTCGTTGGTGACGCGGCCGGACCAGACCAGCTCCCAGAGGGCTTCGGCCAGCTCGCGGTCCGTGCCGCCGGTCGCGGCCTGGAGCTGCCGGAAGAACCAGGCACCTCCGGGCGCCAGCGCGTCGAGCACGGCTCGGTGGAGCTCGCCGACCGGCGCTTCGTCGCCCGGATCGGGAAGGGGCAGCGTCAACGGAGCCTGGTCGCCGAGGTGGAGCGACACCCAGCCGTCGCTGCCGGGGAGGCTGGCGTGGCCGACCCAGGTCACCTCGCCGGAGGCGGTCAGCTCGTCGAGGAGCGCCGGCTCGTAGTCGGCGACCCGGCTCGGCAGGATCAGCGACTCCCAGGCGGACGCGGGGGCTGCGTACCCGGCGAGCTGATCGACCACCTGGAGCAGGCCGTCGACGCCGCGCGGGCCGCGCCGTGGCCGGTCGACGTGCTGCCAGGCGAGCAGGAACCGGCCGAGCGCGGCAGGCTCGACGGGCTCGACCTCGCGTCGGAGTCTGGCCAGGGAGCGTCGGCGCAGGAGCCGGAGCACCTCGGCGTCGCACCACTCCGTGCCCGAGCCCGCCGGTCGGAACTCGCCCTCGAGGACCCGCCCCTGGGCGCCGAGCCGCTGAAGGGTCTGCCGGACGACGGCGGCGCCGAGGCCGAGCCGGGCGGAGACGTCGGCGATCGTGAACGGGCCGTGGGTCCGGGCATATCGGCTGACCAGGTCGGCGAGCGGGTCGCCGACGGCCTCGGTGAAGGCGTCGGGGACGCCTTGCGGCACCGGTACGCCGAGGCCGTCGCGGAGGCGGCCGACGTCCTCGATGGCGGCCCACCGCTCCTCGCCGGCCATCCGGACCGCGACCGCACGGCGAGTGTCGGTGAGTGAGGTGAGCCAGGCGATGGCATCGGCGCCGTCGACGCTGCGGTCGGCGACCTCGTCGACGGTGACCGGGCCCAGCCAGCGGAGCAGGTCGGCGACGCCCTCGGCGTCGCGCGCCCGGCGCTCGGGATCGGTGCGCTGGAGCATCGCCTCGACCTCGGCGAGCACCTCGGGGTCGAGCAGCTCGCGGAGCTCGGCCCGGCCCAGCAGCTCCGCGAGCAGGCCCTGGTCGAGCGAGAGCGCCGCGGCGCGGCGTTCGGCGATGGGGGAGTCGCCCTCGTAGACGAACTGGGCGACGTACCCGAAGAGCAGGCTGCGGGCATACGGCGAAGGCTGGTGGGTGTCGACGTCGTGGATGCCGACCTCGCGACGCTGGACACGCCGCATCAGGGCGACCAGGGCGGGCAGGTCGTAGACGTCCTGGAGGCACTCGCGGACGGCCTCGAGCACGATCGGGAACGACGGGTACTTCACGGCGACCTCGAGCAGCGCGGCACTGCGCTGGCGCTGCTGCCACAGGGGCGAGCGTCGCCCGGGGTCGCGGCGGGGGAGCAGGAGCGCGCGGGCGGCGCACTCGCGGAACCGGGCCGCGAAGAGCGCGGATCCGCCGACCTCCTGGGTGACCAGGTCGTCGATCTCGTCCGGCTCGAACCCGATCACCTCGCCGGTCGGCGGCTCGGCGTCGGTGTCGGGGATGCGGATCACGATGCCGTCGTCGGAGGCGATCGCCTGGCTCCCCATGTTGGCGACGCCGTACCTCTCGCGCAGCCGGGCATTGATGGCCAGCGCCCACGGGGCATGGACCGGGGTGCCGTACGGCGAGTGGACGACCAGGCGCCAGTCGCCGAGCTCGTCGCGGAACCGCTCGACGACCAGGCTGCGGTCGCTGGGCAGGACGCCGGTGGCCTCGACCTGCTCGTGGACGTAGCCGACGAGGTTGTCGGCGGCCCACGCATCGAGACCGCGCTCCTCGGCGGCCGCGACCGCCGGCTCGCGCTTCGCCGACGCCAGGTCGCGGGTGAACGCGCCGATCGCCTCGCCCAGCTCGGCCGGGCGGCCGAGCGCGTCGCCCTTCCAGAACGGCAGCCGTCCGGGGATGCCGGGGGCGGGCGTCACCAGGACCCGGTCGTGGGTGATGTCCTCGATCCGCCAGCTGGTGGCACCCAAGGCGAAGACGTCGCCGACCCGCGACTCGTAGACCATCTCCTCGTCGAGCTCGCCCACGCGTCGACCGGGACCACTCTGCTCATTTCCGGCACCGACGAGGAACACGCCGAAGAGGCCGCGATCGGGGATGGTGCCACCGCTGGTGACGGCCAGGCGCTGTGCGCCGGGGCGGCCGGTGAGCTGCCCGGTGAC
Source organism: Nocardioides sp. (assembly GCF_036493135.1). GTDB lineage: Bacteria > Actinomycetota > Actinomycetes > Propionibacteriales > Nocardioidaceae > Nocardioides. The sequence continues at coordinate 50,037 of NZ_DASXQG010000095.1, forward strand.
GCGGTCCCAGACGACACGAGGCCGGAGCTCGGCGAACTCGTCGCTCGGGTAGCGACCGCTGAGAAGGTCGAGCGTGCCGTCGAAGGCGCCCCGGGGCAGCCCCGTGTACGACGCGGAGCGACGCACGAGGTCGAACACCTCGTCCGACGACCAGGCCTCCATCGCCACCATGGCGACGACCTGCTGGGCCAGCACGTCGAGCGGGTTCGTCGGGATGCGCAGCGCCTCGATCTGACCGTCGCGCATGCGCTGGACGGCCACGGCAGTCTGGGCCAGGTCACCTCGATGCTTGGGGAACAGCACGCCCCGGCTCACCTCACCGACCTGGTGGCCGGCCCGGCCGACCCGCTGGAGCGCACTGGCCACGCTCGGCGGTGACTCGATCTGGATCACCAGGTCGACCGCGCCCATGTCGATGCCGAGCTCGAGGCTGCTCGTCGCCACCACGCAGGGCAGTCGCCCGCGCTTGAGGTCGTCCTCGATGATCGCGCGCTGCTCCTTGGACACCGAGCCGTGGTGGGCCTTGGCGATCACCGGGGCCGCGGCGTACGACGTACCCGACTGCGCCATGACCTGAGCGGGCGGGGCTCCGTCGGTGTCGACGTCGACCCCGGCTCGCTCGGCGGCGATCTCGTTCAGCCGCGCGGTCAGCCGCTCGGCCAGGCGCCGGGAGTTGGCGAAGACGATGGTCGAGCGGTGCTGCCCGATCAGGTCGGCGACGTGGTTCTCCACGTGCGGCCAGATCGAGGAGGCTTCGCGTCCGCTGTCGTCGTCGGCACCCTGCTCGTCGTCTGGGCGGGAGTCGTCGTACTCCCCCGGCTGGGTCATGTCCTCGACCGGGACGACGACCTTGAGGTCCCACTCCTTGGCCGACGGGGGCGCCACGATCTCGACCGGGGTCGTCCCACCGAGGAACCGCGCCACCTCCTCCAGGGGCCGGACCGTCGCCGACAGCCCGATGCGCTGGGCCGGCTTCGGGAGCAGGGCGTCGAGGCGCTCGAGGGTGATGCCGAGGTGGGTGCCGCGCTTGGTGCCGGCGACCGCGTGCACCTCGTCGACGATCACGGTCTCAATCGTGCGCAGGCTCTCGCGGGCCCGGCTGGTCAGCATCAGGAACAGCGACTCGGGGGTCGTGATCAGGATGTCGGGCGGCGTGCGCGCCAGGGTGCGCCGCTCGGCCGCCGGGGTGTCGCCCGAGCGGATGCCGACGGTCACGTCGGGCAGTCGGTTGCCCAGTCGGTCGGCGGTCTGCCGGATGCCGATCAGCGGCGCGCGCAGGTTGCGCTCGACGTCGACCGCCAGCGCCTTGAGCGGGGAGACGTAGAGGACCCGCGTGCCCTTCTCGGCGGGTCGTGGCCGCGTCAACAGCCGGTCGATCGCCCACAGGAACGCCGAGAGCGTCTTGCCGGAGCCGGTCGGCGCGACCACCAGCGCGTGCTGACCGTCGGCGATCGCTTGCCAGGCACCCGCCTGCGCCGCCGTCGGCTCGGCGAACGCGGCTCCGAACCACTCGCGCGTCGGCGCGCTGAAGCGCTCCAGGGACGCGGGGAAGTCGGCCATGGAGCCATCCTTGCTCACCGGACCGACAGCGGCGGCGCCTCAGGTGCAGGTGGCCGCGCAGCCGGGGTTCTCTTGGAGCTCTGCCCACGCGGCCACGCAGACCCGTCCCCCAGGCCGCAGGACCCGGGCCAGCTCCGAGGCCCTGCCTCCCTCTCGGCGAAGAACATCGTCGCGAACCGGCTGAGCGCGCGCGTACCCTGCCGACCTGGAACCTCCTCGGCCCACCTCTTTAGCGTCACCTGGACGGTTGTCGTCACGGCGGAGTGGGGATACGTTCGGCACGCGGCCCGGGACACACCCGGGCCGCGACGTCGTAGGAGGGCACATGAGCGTTCTCGTCGTCGTCAAGGTCTCCGGGGACACGGCGACATTCCAGAAGGCACTGGCCGATCGCGCGGACGAGTTCGTGGCGGTGGGTGACCGGGCGAAGCAGATGGGGGCGATCCATCACCGGTTCGGCATCGGCGACGGAGTCGTGGTCGCGGTCGACGAGTGGGAGACCGTCGAGGCCTTCGAACAGTTCTTCGGCGACCCGAAGATGAAGGAGTTCGTCGCCTCGATCGGCGCCTCTCCGGTGCCACCGGAGATCACGATCGCCGAGGCGATCGCGTCCCCGGACGAGTTCTGACCTGATCTCCTCGCCTTGACCTGATCACGCCCGGGTGCCGGCTGTGGGTGCGCGTGATCGGCGCCTCGCCGAGGCCGCGCGAAGCCTCGGCGTGACCGCGACCGTGGGGCGCTGACCCGCCCAGGCCGTCCAGGCTGCCCGTCTACCGTCGCTCGGCGAGGTGTCGGATCCACGGAATCACCCCAGCCGGGTAAAGAGGCAAGGACTCACTCGAGTCGTCGACAGGGCGCCAGACAACCGGCACGACGCTGCCGTCACTCTCGGTCAGGGTGGCGTTGCTCCCTGCTGGCTGAGGGTCGAGCCGCCCGGAGTAGAGAAGCACGATCTCGTGTCCGGGCACGCCGTCGATCCGAAAGATGTTCTCCACGGTTGCCAAGTAGGCGAGACCCTGGATCGTCGCTCCGAGCTCCTCGTCCACTTCGCGCACGATCGCGTCGTGGTGAGTCTCGCCGAGCTCGACGCCACCTCCGATGAGGCGGTGGTATCCATCGGGATTCTCATCCGTCGGTGGGTTGAGAGTGACGGCGTGGCGGTCGCGGTCCTCGTGGAGCGCAATCAGCATGGCCTTCACCCGGATGTAAGACCTGTCCACGGACACCGGACGAGGCTAACCACCCGTCCTGCCAAGGCCCGGGGAGCGTTGAGATGTCGGCTGTCCACAGATCGTTCGGAGGGTCTCGACGCTGTCGGCGGGGCAATCTAGACTCGAACACATGTTCGATCGATCCGAGACTCTGCCGGTGGATGCCGAGCGGGTGCGCGCCTGGGTGGCCGACGTCGCCGGCGCCTCGGGTCCGGACGACGACCGCGGACGGCTCGACCTGATCACGGCGCTCGAGGAGCTGAAGTGCGCCGCCGAGGGGCTGCAGGCGGACCTCGCGGTCGAGGTGGACACCTCGATGCGGCAGCGGGCGGCGGACCGCGGGGTCCCGACGTCGCGGCAGGGGCAAGGCGTGGCCGCTGAGATCGCGCTCGCGCGTCGCGAGTCGCCTCATCGGGGACAGCAGGATCTCGGCCTGGCGAAGGTGCTGCGCAGCGAGATGCCGTTCACGAGGCAAGCGTTCCGCGCGGGTCGGATCAGCGGGTGGCGGGCCACGATCATCGCCCGCGAGACGGCGTGCCTGTCGCGGGAGGATCGCGTGGAGGTGGACCGCCGCGTGGCCGGCGACCTCGAGCAACTCGAGCGGATGGGCGACCGCGAGCTCGGCAACGCCGTACGCCGCCTCGCCTACGAGCTCGACGCGGAGTCCTGGGTGACCCGGCGGCGGATCGCCGAGTCGGAGCGTCGGGTGACGCTGCGACCGGCTCCGGACGTGATGTCACGGCTGTCGGCCGAGCTCCCGGTGGCGCAGGGCGTGGCCGTCTTCCGCTCGCTCAGCGAGCACGCCGACTCGCTCCGGTCGACCGGCGACCCACGCAGCCGCGGCCAGCTGATGGTCGACACGCTCGTCGCCCGTCTCCTCGGCACCGAACAACCCACCGCTCTCCCGGTGCTGGCCCACGTCGTCGTCGCTGACGACGTGCTGTTCGGCACGACGGAAGAAGCCGCGCACCTCGACGGCTACGGCCCGATCCCGGCCGAGCTGGCCAGGGAGCTCGTGAAGTCCGCGGACGACGCGAGCCTGGCTCAGCTCCGTCGCCCGTACGTGAAGCCCGAGACGGGTCAGCTGGTGGCCACGGACTCACGGGCCCGCTGCTTCCCCGACGGACTCGGCACCTTGATCGAGCTCCGCGACCAGTTCTGCCGGACGCCGTGGTGCGACGCCCCGATCCGTCACCACGACCATCCCGAGCCGGTCGGCGGGGGCGGTGAGACCAGCGAGCGCAACGGCCAGGGGCTCTGCGAGGCGTGCAACTACGCCAAGGAGGCGATCGGCTCTGGCGAGCCAGACCGTCACCCGGCGAACGCCACACGGTCGAGATCACGACCCCCGCCGGCCGCTCCTACCGGTCGACCGCGCCGCCCGCCCCGCGATGGCGGCCGGACATCAGCTACCCCCGCGCGCTGGTGGCGTGAGTCGAGAGCAAGTTGGATGTGTCGCTAGGCTCGGGCGCGTGTTCGGGGCACTCGGTCGGTTGGCCACACGTCATCCTTGGTACGTCGTCATCGGGTGGATCGTGGTATCCGTCCTGATCGTCAGCACGGCGCCGAAGCTGAGCGCCACGGCCGATCAGTCGGAGTTCCTGCCGTCGAAGTACGAGTCGATCCGGGCGGCGAATCTCCAGACCGACGCGTTCCCGCAGCAGACCAGTGTCGGCGCTCTGCTGGTGTTCGACCGGACCGACGGCGGCAAGCTCACCGCGGCCGACACCGCCGAGGTCCAGAAGATTGCCAACGAGCTGAACGGCACGGTCGACCCGGTCTTCTCGGGCGTGGTCGCCCAACCTCCTTCACAGAACAAGCTCGTGCAGCTGGCCGTGGTCGGGATCGCCAAGGACAAGAACCCCTACGACCCCGACGCGATCGACGCCGCGAAGGCCCTTCGGAAGGACGCCCACGCGGCGGTCGACGGCACGGACCTCACGGTCGGGGTGACCGGGGCGGCGGCGCAGGCGCTCGACTCGCAGGACGCCTCGGCCAAGGCCGAGGCGATCGTCGGGCTCACGACGTTCGCCCTGATCCTGCTGCTGATGGTCGTGATCTTCCGGAGCGTGATCCTCGCGCTGTTCCCGCTGCTCGTGATCGGCCTGGTCTCACAGGTGGCCGTCGGGCTGATCGGTGCCGCCAACAAGGTCTTCGACCTCAAGACCGACAGCTCGATCCAGGTGATCCTGATCGTGGTGCTGTTCGGCATCGGTACCGACTACATCCTGTTCTTCCTGTTCCGCTACCGAGAGCGGCTCCGCCTCGGAGAGCCGTCCAAGGACGCCGTGTTCCAGGCGATCGCCCGCGCCGGCGAGGCGATCGTCTCGGCCGGCGGTGCGGTGATCGTCTCCTTCATGGCACTGATCCTCAGCTCGCTCGGCATCTTCAAGTCGATCGGCCCGGCGCTGGCGATCGCGGTGGCCGTCACGGTGCTGGCGGCGCTGACGCTCGTGCCGGCGGTGGTGTCCCTGGTCGGGACGAAGATCTTCTGGCCGTCGAAGGCCTGGCAGAAGGAGCCGGGCTTCGCCCGCTTCGGCGCGATCGGACACTCGCTCGGCCGCCGCCCGGGGGTGTACGCCGCGGCGTCCGGCCTGATCCTCGCCGTGCTGGCGGTCTTCGCCCTCGGCTTCAACCCGAACTTCGACCTCGGCGACTCGGGCGCCCCGAAGACCGTCGAGTCCGCGGTCGCCCTGAAGACGCTGGAGAAGGGCTTCCCGCCCGGGGCGACCGACCCGACGGTCGTGCTGCTCCACTCCACCGACGGCACGCCGCTGGACGAGGCCGAGGCCACGGCGTACGCCGCCCGGCTGGGCAAGGTGGAGGGCGTGGGGTCGGTCGCGCCGGCGCAGCTGAGCCCCGACAAGAAGACGGCCTCGTTCAGCGTCGTGCTCGACACGGACCCGACCTCCGACGCGGCACTGGCCGCCATCAAGGGCCCGGTCCGCGACGCAGCGCATGCCGCGGCACCAGACGGCACCGAGGCACTGGTGGGCGGGACGACGTCGGTCTTCGTCGACTTCCAGAAGGCGATGAACCGCGACTACAAGGTCGTGTTCCCGGTCGCGGCGATCGTGATCGCGATCATCCTGGCGCTGCTGCTCCGGAGCCTGGTCGCGCCGTGGTACCTGATGGCATCGGTCGGTCTCGGGTTCGGCGCGACGCTCGGCGCGGCGGTGATCGTCTTCCAGCACATCCAGGGCAAGGAGGGCCTGATCTTCCTGCTGCCGATCTACATCTACCTCTTCGTGGTGGCGCTCGGCACCGACTACAACATCTTGATGATCGCGCGACTACGCGAGGAGGCCCGCGAGGGCAAGAACGCCCGTGACGCCGCCGCCGAGGCGGTGACGCACGCGGGCCCGACGGTTGCGGCGGCGGGCCTGATCCTGGCCGGCACCTTCGCCTCGCTGATGCTCGGCGGCAACTCGTTGCTGGTCGCCCTGGGCTTCTCGATCGCGTTCGGGATCTTCGTGGCGGCGTTCGTGATGGCGATGTTCTTCACGCCGGCGATCACCGCGCTGATCGGGCACGCGGCCTGGTGGCCGGGCCACGGGGACGAGAAGCGCGAGCCGGAGCAGGAGACCGAGCCGGCGGCGTCGGTCTAGGCCCGGGGCACCACCGCGTCGGCCTCGACCTCGACAAGCCAGCGCGGGTCGAGCAGGCCGGTCACGACGACCATGGTGCTGGCCGGCCGTACCTCGCCGAACACGTCACCGTGCACGGTGCCGACGGCGTCGGCGAGGTCGGAGCTCACGACGTACTGCCGAGTGCGGACGACGTCCGCGACGGTCGCGCCGAGCTCCTCGAGGGCGGCCACGACGATCTCCCAGCAGCGTCGTGCCTGGACCGCCGGATCCGGGTCGACGTGCCCGTCCGGCCACACCGGCGCCGTACCGCTCACGACGACCGTCGAGCCCACCCTGACCGCCCGCGAGAAGCCGATGGTCTCCTCGAACGGCGAGCCCGAGCGCGCATGGCGACGTTCCATGGCGTCACAGTAGGTCCTGAGGAGGGAGCAGCCGCCACGTGATGCCGCCGTCGTCGCTGGCGAACAGCCGGCCCCCTGACGTGGCCAGCACGGCGTGACGGCCGGACACGGCGAGCTGCCCGATGGTCTCGTCGGGTGTCAGCGAGAGGTGCGCCGTTTGTCGCCCGTCCGGCGAGTACACGACCGCGTGGTGCCCGGAGACGTACAGCGTACGCACGTGGCCGACGGGCTGACCTGCGATCGGCACCGTGCCCAGGTCCGCCGACGACCCGATCGTCGTCTTGCCAGTCGACGTCGGCAGCGGCTGGCCCTCGATCTGACTGGGGGTCCGGAAGAACCCGCAGCTCGGTCCTCGAGTAGAGGGGTCTCCACCGAACAGGTCGGGGACCGTGAAGCAGGGGATCCGGTAGCGGTGCCAGGTCGTCCCGTCACCCACGACGACCTTCTCCGCAGAGGCCGAGATGGTGGTGGTGGTGTCGTAGAGGACGACACGGGAGTCGGGAAGCACGTCCGCCATCTGGGTCGCCTGGGAGACCTTCGGCAACGTCACCTCGCGCACCAGGTCGGCCCCGCGCTCCTCGTCGCCGGTCAGCGCCCGTCCGAGGCGCAGGAGGTGAGGCATCCGAGCGTGGACGAACTCGTCGAAACTGATCACCGGGGCTCCCGTCGCCTGCACGCTCACACCCCCGAGGACGCACCATCCCACGAGAAGGTTCGTCCCCACCGGAAACGGATTGCGCGGGTGTCGGCGGGGGTTTGTAGGGTCGGTCAACGTGCCCCACCTGCCCACGTCTGAGCCGATGATCGCCGCCCGCGATCTGCGCAAGTCCTTCACCAGCCGGGAGGGTGAGGTCGTCGAGGCGGTGAAAGGCATCGACATCGACGTACGCCGCGGCGAGGCGTTCGGCTTCCTCGGCCCCAACGGCGCCGGCAAGTCCTCGACCATGCGGATGATCGCGGCCGTGTCGCCGGTCAGCGGGGGAGAGCTGCGGATCCTCGGGATGGACCCGGCCGAGCACGGCCCGGCCATCCGGTCGCGGCTCGGCGTCTGCCCTCAGGAGGACACCCTCGACAACGAGCTGAACGTCTTCGACAACCTCTACATCTACGGTCGCTACTTCGGCATCGCCAAGCGCGAGGTGCGCGAGCGGGCCGACGAGCTGCTGGAGTTCGTGCAGCTCACCGAGAAGCGCACCGCCAAGGTCGAGGACCTCTCCGGGGGCATGAAGCGGCGCCTGACCATCGCCCGCTCCCTCATCAACCGGCCCGACATCCTGCTCCTCGACGAGCCGACCACAGGGCTCGACCCGCAGGCCCGACACGTCCTGTGGGACCGGCTGTTCCGCCTCAAGCAGCAGGGCGTCACCTTGGTGATCACCACGCACTACATGGACGAGGCCGAGCAGCTGTGCGACCGCCTGGTCGTCATGGATCGCGGCGTGATCGCCGCCGAGGGCTCGCCGCTCGACCTGATCCGCGAGTACTCCACCCGCGAGGTCGCCGAGCTGCGCTTCCCTGTGGGCGACCACGACGCGACCGCCGAGAAGATCGCCGACCTCGGCGAGCGGGTCGAGGTGCTGCCCGACCGGATCCTGGTCTACAGCGACGACGGCGAGCAGGTGCTCGAGCAGGTCCACGAGCGCGGTCTGCGGCCGGTGGCGACGCTGGTACGCCGCTCCACCTTGGAGGACGTGTTCCTCCGGCTGACCGGACGGACGCTGGTGGACTGATGGTCTCGACAGGATCGACCACCGCTTCGACCGACGAGGTCGTGCGCGACGACCGGCGGCTGTCGGCCTGGCGGGGAATGCTCCGGCAGTACGACTACTGGTGGACCGTCTACAAGCGCACCTGGAAGGGCTCGATCGTCACGTCCTTCGCCTCGCCGCTGTTCTACGTGCTGGCGATGGGCGTGCTGCTCGGCGGGTTCGTCCACGTCCCCCCGAGCCGGCTCGAGGGCGCTCCGTCGTACCTCGCCTTCATCGTGCCCGGCCTGATCGCCGCCCAGGCGATGCAGACCGCTGTGTTCGAGACGACCTACCCCGTGATGGGCGCGATCAAGTGGCACAAGAGCTTCTACGCCCAGCTCGCCAGCCCGCTCGAGGTGCGCGACCTGGCGAACGCGATGCTGATGTTCACGCTGTTCCGGGTCGGCTCGACCTGCGGCGTCTACTTCGTGGTGATGGCACCGTTCGGCGTGTTCGCATCCTGGTGGGGGCCGGTGCTGGCCTGGTTCGCCACGATGCTGACCGGGATGGCGTTCGCCACCTGGACGTTCGCGTTCAGCGCCCATGTGAACAGCCAGGACTCGTTCGGGCTCATCTTCCGGCTCGGTCTGATCCCGCTGTTCCTGTTCTCCGGCTCGTTCTTCCCGATCAGCAACCTCGGCCCCGTCCTGGAGTGGGTCGCCAAGCTCACTCCGCTGTGGCACGGCGTCAACCTGACCCGGATGCTCTGCCTCGACACCGTCGAGTGGTCCACCGCGGCGGTGAACACGGCCGTGCTCGTGGCCGTGCTGATCCCCGGCTGGTGGCTGGCGGTCCGCACCCTGACGCGGAGGTTGGAGACATGACCACAGCCACGGCGACCACGACGATCCCGCTCACCGCGTCGCCGCTCCGTCCGTTCGAGGGGACGCGGCTGCTCGTCTTTCGCAACTACGTCGTCTACCGGAGCGCGTGGAAGCTGTTCCTCACCGGCTTCCTCGAGCCTGTCCTGTACCTCTTCTCGATCGGCATCGGCGTCGGGAAGCTGATCCACGCCTTCGAGCTCAACGGCCACTCCATCCCGTACGCCGAGTTCGTCGCGCCCGGGATGCTCGCGGCGTCCGCGTTCAACGGCGCCCTGCTCGACTCGACGTTCAACGTCTTCTTCAAGCTCAAGTACGAGAAGCTCTACGACCAGATGCTGGTCACCCCGCTGACCACGTCCGACATCGCCCGCGGCGAGATCGTCTGGGGGCAGCTGCGGGGCGCGTCGTACTCCGTGGCGTTCCTGGTGGTGATGTGGGCGCTCGGGCTGGTGCACTCCTGGTGGGCCGTGCTGGCGTTCCCGGCCACGCTGCTGATCGGCTTCGCGTTCAGCGCGGTCTGCATGGGGCTGACGACGTACATGAACTCCTGGCAGGACTTCGACAAGATCACGCTGGTCCAGCTGCCGCTGTTCCTCTTCTCCGGCACCTTCTTCCCGATCACGGCGTTCCACGGCGTGCTGCGGTGGATCGTCGAGGTCACCCCGCTCTACCGCGGGGTCGTGCTCTGCCGCGAGCTGACGACCGGGGTCCTCAGCTGGCAGTCGGCGTTCTCGGTGGTCTACCTGCTGGTGATGGGCGCGATCGGGCTCCTCGTCGTACGCCGACGCCTCGACACGCTGCTGCTGACCTGACGAGAGGGTCGGTCACCCGACGAAGCCTTGCGTGCGGGACGGCATGGCGCACCACTGTGCCACGGGCTGCCTTACCGAACGGTGACAATCGGCCGTCACGGTGGAACCGACGACGACGCCCCTGCCAGGGTGGAGCAGTGAGCTCTCGCGCGGACGTGGCCGTGATCGGTGGCAGCGGCTTCTACTCGTTCCTCGACCTGTCCGATCAGGTGACCGTCGCGACGCCGTACGGCGAGCCCTCGGCGCCGGTCTCGGTCGGGGAGGTCGCCGGACGTCGCGTCGCTTTCCTGCCCCGGCACGGGCCGCACCACGAGTACCCACCGCACGTGATCAACTACCGCGCCAACCTGTGGGCCCTGCGTTCGCTCGGCGTCCGGCAGGTGCTGGCGCCGTGCGCGGTCGGCGGCCTGCGCGACGACGTGGCTCCCGGAGACCTCGTCATCCCGGACCAGCTCGTCGATCGCACCTCCGGCCGAAGCCGCAGCTATGTCGAGCGCGGCGCCGTACATCTGCCCTTCGCCGACCCCTACTGCCCCCGGCTGTCGACCGCCCTGGCCGCACCGGAGGGCGTACGTCGCGGCGGCACGATGGTGGTCATCGACGGGCCGCGCTTCTCGACCCGCGCCGAGTCACAGGACTACGCGTCGCGCGGCTGGACCCTGATCAACATGACCGGTGCACCGGAGGCCGCGCTGGCTCGCGAGCTCCGGATGTGCCTGGCCACGATCGCGCTGGTCACCGACATGGATGCCGGTGTCGAGCCGGAGCAGGGGGTGCACCAGGAGGACGTGTTCGCGCTGTTCGCTCAGCACACCGAGCGGCTCGCGGCGCTGCTCGCCGGCGTCGTCGCCGACCTGCCCGACCCGGCCGGCTGCACGTGTGACACCTGGGCCGACGGCCTCGAGCTTGGCTACGAGATCCCGTGAAGGTCCTGCTCACCGGGTCGGCGGGGTTCATCGGCTCGGCGATCGACCGCTCGCTGGCCACGTCGGGGGACGAGGTGGTGCGCGTCGACCTGATGCTGCCCGCGGCCCACGGCGTGACCCGAGGGCCACCGGGCACTCACGCGCTCGACGTCCGCGATGCCGGCTCCTGGGGTGACCTGCTCCGCGGGGTCGACGTCGTCTGTCACCAGGCTGCGCTGGTCGGGATGGGAGCCCACGTCGCCGATCTCCCGTCGTACGCCTCGCACAACGACCTGGCCACGGCTGCCTTGCTGGCCGCGATGCACGAGGCCGGCGTCGACCGCCTCGTGCTCGCCTCGTCGATGGTGGTGTACGGCGAGGGGCGCTACGCCTGTCCGACGCACGGCCCCCAGGCGCCGGGACCCCGGACGGAGAGAGCCCTGAGGGCCCGGCGCTTCGACCACGCGTGCCCGGTCTGCGGAGAGCCGCTGGACTGGACTCCGGTCGACGAGGACGCGCGCCTCGACCCGCGCAGCGTCTACGCCGCCAGCAAGGTCGCCCAGGAGCACTACGTCTCCGCGTGGACGCGGCAGGCCGGAGCCGCGGCGCTGGCGTTGCGCTACCACAACGTCTACGGCCCGGGGATGCCGCCGGACACGCCGTACTCCGGGGTCGCGGCGATGTTCCGCTCGTCGGTGGAGCGTGGCGAGGCGCCGCGGGTGTTCGAGGACGGTGGACAGATGCGCGACTTCGTCCACGTCGACGACGTGGCGCGGGCCAACGTGCTGGCGATGACGGCAGTACGCGGGGCAGCGCCGGGGACCTCGGCGGCGTACAACGTCTGCTCCGGGACTCCGGTGAGCATCCGCGAGGTCGCCGTAGCTGTGGCGGGCGACGGCCCGCAGCCGGTGGTGACCGGTGACTACCGCCTCGGCGACGTCCGGCACATCGTGGCCTCGCCGGCCCGGGCTGAGCGCGACCTCGGCTTCACCTCTGCGATCGAGCCGGCGGAGGGGCTGACGGCGTTCCGCACCGACCCGCTCCGGGCGTGACCGTCACCAGTTGGTGAGCACCAGGTGCTGGACCAGCAGCGCGACCACGACCTGCACCACCAGCATCGGCCGGCGCCACCTCTCCGGCAGGCACACCGTGGACAGCAGGAGCCACGGCAGGAACGGCAGCCAGATCCGCTCCACCTCGGCCTTGCTCATCCGCGACGCGTCGGCGGCGAGAACGGCCAGACCGGCCGCCCCGACGAGGAGGCGGACGACGCGCGGTGAGCGCCGCCCCTCGGCCAGGAGTGAGCCGAGGCCGGCGCCGAGGGCGGGGCCGGCGCTGATCAGCAGCGCCGCGAGGTCCGCCCAGAGCCAGTACGACGCCGGTCGCCCCGCCGCGATCCCCGCCACGTAGCGGTCCTGCAGGAGCGGATAGGCCGACCACAGCCGGAACCCGAGTGCGGCGAACCCGAGCACCGGCGCGACCGCCCCGAGCGCCACCGCGGGGAACGGGCGCCACGACCGCCCGGCCGCCAGGACGGCGAGGACCAGGGGCGCCAGCAGCGGAAGACCGTAGGACAGCAGCAGGCACGCGCCGAGCAGCAGCCCGCCGACCACGCCCCAGCTCCAGACGGCCGAACGGCGGACAGAAGACGTGGCCGCGGCGACCGCGGCCAGCCCCCAGGCCGCGACCGCCGCGAAAGCACCGTCCGCCGACACCGCTACCCAGATCGCCGCCGGTGCCAGCACCAGGAACGCCACCGCGCGTCGTGCGACGTCTTCGGCGCCGAGGCGCCGCAGGGTCAGCAGCACGGCGACCGGGGTCGTGCACCCGATGAGAGTGAGGACCAGCGCGCAGGCGAACGAGCCGTTGAACCCGAGCGCGACCAGGCCGACGAAGAGCAGCAGCGCCCCTGGTGGGTGACCGGCGACATGCGTGGGCCAGCTCCCGGGGACGCCCACCGGGATCCGATCGGCGAACCCGCTCAGCAGCGCGGGCACGTCGTGCACCTGCCGGGCCGTGGGGAGGTACTCGTTGTGGTTCGCGATCTCGTGGGTCAGCCCGGAGGGGCCGTCCACGAACGCGAGGGCGAGCGTCCACGCCGCGGTGCCGGCGTACGTCGCGAGGAGGAGGGTGCGCCACCGGAGTCGGGCAGCGGCGGCGGGCCCCCAGATCACGCCTGCCACGCCCAGGACGACGGCGAGCGGCGTCGCCGGTCCGACCCGGGGGTCGACCCAGCCCGCCAACGGCGCGAACGGACGCACCGGGTGCAGGCTGGCGTGCACCTGCCAGTGGTTCAGCGGGGGCACGACGACCGCGGCCCCGACCAGGGTCAGCGCCACGATCAGTCCGCCCCACGCGGCGCGCTCGGAACGGGCGGCGGCTGGCACCCGGTCAGGCTAGGTGCCGGAGCGTCCCCGGACCGGCCCGGGCCGGGGACGTCAGCGTTCCGTAATCCCATCCGGCTCGGAACGGCGCCGCGAGCTCCTAGCGTCGACGACGTGGATCCGAGACCCCTCTGCGACCTCGTGCTGCCCTGTCGTGATGAGGCGCGCGCGCTCCCCGCGCTGCTCGCCGAGGTGCCGGCCGGCTTCCGGGTGATCGTGGTCGACAACGGGTCCCGCGACGGCACGTCGGACGTCGCGCGACAGTACGGCGCTCGGGTGCTGGTCGAGCCCCGGACCGGGTACGGCGCGGCGGTGCAGTGCGGCGTCGAGGCCGCGGAGTCGGAGTACGTCGCGGTGATGGACGGGGACGGCTCCTTCGACCCCGCCGAGCTCGGCCGGCTGTTGCGGGCGGTCAGGGAAGGGGACGCCGACCTCGCCCTGGGGCGCCGCCGTCCGGTCGCTCGGGGCGTGTGGCCGTGGCACGCCCGGGTCGGGAACGCGCTCGTCGTCGCCTGGCTGCGACGTACCACCGGCTTCCCGGCGCGGGACATCGCGCCCATGCGGGTCTGCCGCCGTACCGACCTGCTCGCCCTCGACGTACGGGACCGGCGCTTCGGGTACCCGCTCGAGCTGCTGCGCCGGGCGACCGGCGCCGGCTGGCGGATCGCGGAGTACGACGTGGCGTACCGGCCGCGGGCGGCCGGCACCCGCTCCAAGGTCAGCGGATCGCTGCGGGGGACCATCCGCACCGCCCGTGACTTCTGGAAGGTCCGGGCCGCATGAGAGCGCTGGTGGTCGCGAAGGCGCCCGTCGCCGGGCGCGTGAAGACACGTCTGGGCGCGGTGATCGGGATGGACGCGGCGGCCCGGGTGGCCGCCGCGTCACTGCTCGACACCCTGGCTGCCTGCCGAGCCGCCTTCGACGAGTGGCACCTCGCGCTCGACGGCGACCTGCGCGGCGCCGACGAGGAGGACGCGCTCCGCGACCAGCTGGGGGGTTGGGTCGTGCACCCGCAGCGGGGCACGACGTTCGGTGAGCGTCTGGCCCGAGCGCACGCCGACGCGGCCGGTCCGGGCCCGACGGTCCAGGTCGGGATGGACACGCCGCAGCTCACCGCGGCCGATCTCCGCGAGGTCGCCGCGTCATCGGGGAGGGGGAACGCCGTGCTGGGTCCGGCGCCGGACGGGGGTTGGTGGGTCCTGGCCGTGCCGGACCCGACGGCCGCCGCCGGCCTGGCCGGCGTCCCCATGTCGCGACCGGACACCTACGCCAGGACCCGGGACGCGCTCGCCGCGGCAGGACAGACCGTCCGGGCGGCCCGGGTGCTGCGCGACGTCGACACCGTCGCGGATGCCGACGCCGTCGCCGATGAGCTCGGCGGCGGCCACTTCCGGCGCGCCTGGCAGGCGGTGTCCCGATGACCGTCGTGGACGCCGCGGTCCCGGTGGCCCAGGTGTTCGCCTCGGCCCTGCGCGGGGACCCCTGTCTGCTGCTCGACGCCGACGGCCCGCGCGGGCTGCTGCCCACGGCGGCCTGGCTGTGCGACGCCGATCCGGTCGACGAGGCGTTGCTCGGCCTCTGCCACGGACCGACGGTGGACATCGGATGCGGGCCAGGCCGGATGGCTCAGGCCCTGGCCCGACGCGGGCGGCCGGTGCTCGGCATCGACATCGTGCCCGAGGCGGTGCGGCTCAGCATCGACCGGGGCGTGGCGGCCCTCCTGCGCGACGTGTTCGACCCGGTGCCGGGGGAGGGACGCTGGGAGACGGCCCTGCTCGCGGACGGCAACATCGGCATCGGCGGCGACCCGGTCGCCCTGCTGTCCCGGGTGCGCGACCTGATCGCCACGACCGGACGGGTGGTCGTCGAGGTCGCCCCGCCGGGCACGGGTGTCCGCACCCGGCACGTGCGCCTCGAGACCGAGGTCGGCCGCAGCGACCCCTTCCCGTGGACCCTGGTCGGGGCCGACGCGATCGCGGCCGTCGCGGGCGCTGCGCAGCTGCGGCTGGCATCGCAGCACCGGTACGACGAGCGGTTCTGCGCCGTCCTCGAGGTGGTGTGATGAGGCTGCCGGAGGTGCGCGACGTGCCTCGAGCGATTCCGCGCGAGGACGACTTCAGCTCGTGGCTGCGCAGCCCTGCCGTGACCGCCCGTCTGGGCTTCTGGCTGGGCATCACCTTCGGCCTGGCCTTCGTCACCGGACTGATCAGCCACTGGGCCCAGACCCCGTCGCCCTGGCTGGCGTTCCCGACCAGCCCGAGCTGGGGCTACCGGGTCACCCAAGGCGTGCACGTGATCGCGGGCACCGCGGCCGTGCCGCTGCTGCTCGTGAAGCTCTGGACCGTCTTCCCCAAGCTCCTCGCGCGTCCTCCGCGCGACGTCCGCGAGCTGGTCCTGCACGGGCTCGAACGGGTGTCGATCGCCGTGCTGGTCGCGGCGGCGATCTTCCAGCTCGTCACGGGGCTCGCCAACGCGGCGCAGTGGTACCCCTGGCAGTTCAACTTCCGGCCGACCCACTACGCCCTGGGCTGGATCGCGATCGGTGCGCTGGGCGTGCACATCGCGGTCAAGCTCCCGATCATCCGCACCGCACTGGCGTCGGACGTCGACAGCACGGCCCAGGACAGGGCCGGCACGGCAGCCGGGCCTGGAGTCATGTCGCGGCGCGGCCTGCTGCGCACGACCTGGGCGGCGGCGGGTGTCGCGGTGCTCGCGACCGCCGGCGCCACGGTGCCCTGGCTGCGGACCGTCTCGGTGCTGGGCGTCCGGTCCGGCACGGGACCCCAGGGTGTCCCGATCAACCACACGGCGGCCTACCGCGGCGTGGTCGCGGCGGCCACCAGGGCGACGTACCGGCTGACGGTGGTCAACGGCGACCGGGAGGCGAAGTTCAGCCTCGCGGACCTCCGGGCGATGCCGCAGACGACGGCGTCGCTCCCGATCGCGTGCGTCGAGGGCTGGAGCGCCGGTGCCACCTGGACCGGTGTCCCCGTGCGACACCTCCTGGAACTCGTCGACGCACCTGCCGGGAGCGAGGTGCTGGTGGAGTCGCTGCAGGAGCACGGCGGGGAGCGGGTGAGCACGCTGCCGGGGAACTTCTCCGACCACCCGCACACGCTGCTGGCGCTCGACCTCGAGGGCGAGCCGCTCTCGATCGACCACGGCTTCCCGTGCCGGCTGATCGCGCCCGATCGTCCCGGTGTCCTGCAGACCAAGTGGGTCGGCCGGCTGGAGGTGACGACGTGATGCGCGCCAGCCGGCTCGCGCTGCTCCTCCTCGGCCTCGCGGCCGGCACGTACGGCGGGTGGCGGCTGCTCGACCTCGGCTGGGCGAACACCCTCGCCACGCTCGTCTGGTTGGTGGGCGGACTCGTGCTGCACGACGGAGTGTTCGCCCCGCTGGTGCTCGTGGTGGCCGTGGTCGCCATCCGCGTGCTCCCCCCGGACCGGCTCGCTCCTGGGGTCGTGGCGCTGGTGGTCCTGGTGCCGGTGACCCTGCTCGCGATCCCCGAGCTCGGCCGCCTCGGCGCCCGGGCCGACCGCCCGACCCTGCTCGACCGCGACTACTGGCTCGGCTGGTCCGTGCTCGTCACACTGGTGGTCGTCGCGGTCGCGGCCGGCACTCTCGTGTCGGTACGTCGGCGGACGACGGTCGGAGGGGGTGACGATGGCACGGGTGATGGTGGTCGATGACGACGTCACCGTGCGCGAGGTGGTCGTCACCTACCTCCGCGCGGCCGGGTACGCCGTGGGCGAAGCCGCGGACGGCGAGTCCGCCCTGGCAGATCTGCGTGACGAGCGGGCCGACCTGATCGTGCTCGACCTCATGCTGCCCGGCATCGACGGGCTCGAGGTCTGCCGTCGCATCCGGGCCAAGGGTGACGACGTCCCCGTGATCATGCTGACGGCGCTCGGGTCCGAGACGGACCGGGTCGTCGGGCTGGAGCGCGGCGCCGACGACTACGTGACGAAGCCGTTCAGCCCGCGCGAGCTCGTGCTGCGGGTGGAGTCCGTGCTCCGGCGGGTGGGCGAGCGCAGCGGCGACAAGGGCTCGGTCTCCGACGGCGACCTCGTCGTCGACTCGACCGAGCACACCGCGACCCTCGCCGGAAGCCGCCTCTCGCTCACGGTCCGCGAGTTCGACCTGCTGCGCTTCCTCCTCAGCCACCCGGGTCAGGCGTTCTCGCGCGACGAGCTGCTGCAGCGGGTCTGGGGCTGGTCCTTCGGCGACCAGTCGACGGTGACCGTCCACGTCCGTCGCCTGCGCGAGAAGATCGAGGCCGACCCCACCCATCCCGTCCGCCTGGCGACGGTGTGGGGCGTCGGGTACCGCTGGGAGCCCGCGTCATGACCCACGACCAGGTCGTCATCGTCCTGACCACCGCCGCCTGGTCGGGGGGCGTGGGTCTGATCGGTGGCGTCGTGGTCTGGCTCGGCCGCCGTGCCTCGGTGCGGTGGCTGACGGTCGGGGTCGCGAGCGTCGCCGTGCTCTCCGTGGTTGCCGGCACGCTGGCCACCGCGCGCGCCATGTTCATCTCCGGGCACGACCTGGGTGTGATCGGTCTCGTCGCCGCCGTGGCCGGCCTCGTGGCCCTGCTGTTCGCGCTGGCCGTCGGGTCGGCGCTCGCCCGCTGGTCGCGCGCGATCCGCGAGGGAGCGCGCGCGTTCGGCGAGAGCGGTGAGTACGTCGCGTCGCCCGGCGGCCCGGCGGAGTTCTCCGAGCTCTCGGACGAGCTCCGCCGGACCAGCCAGAAGCTCGCCGAGTCCCGCGATCGCGAGCTGGCCCTGGAGCAGTCGCGGCGCGAGCTCGTCTCGTGGGTCTCCCACGACCTGCGCACACCGTTGGCGGGCCTGCGGGCGATGACCGAGGCGCTGGAGGACGGCCTCGCCGACGACCCCGGCCGCTACCACGCGATGATGCGCGCCGAGGTCGACCGGATGGTACGGATGGTCGACGACCTCTTCGAGCTCTCCCGGATCCACGCGGGCGTGCTGCGACTGAGCCCGCAACCCGTCGCGCTCGGCGACCTGGTGAGCGAGGCGCTGGCCGGAGCGGACTCGGTCGCCCGGGCGCGCGGCGTACGACTCGGTGGAGAGGTGGAGCAGGACGTGCTCGTCACCGCCGACCCCGCGAGTCTCTCGCGGGTGGTCTCCAACTTGCTGATGAACGCCATCCGCCACACCCCCGCCGACGGAGTCGTCGAGATCCGCGGCCGTGCCGTGCCGGACGGCGTGGAGCTGTCGATCACCGACGCGTGCGGCGGGATGAAGGAGGAGGACATCCCCAGGGTGTTCGACGTGGGCTGGCAGGGCAGCAGTGCGCGCACCCCGGACCACGTCGACGGTGTCGGGGGAGCCGGGGCCGGACTCGGTCTCGCCATCGTCAAGGGCATCGTCGAGGCGCACCTCGGGCAGGTCGCCGTCGCGAACCACGACCCCGGCTGCCGGTTCCTGGTGACGCTGCCTGCCTAGCTGGGTGAGGATGTGCCGGTGACCCGTGAGCAGACGCCTCTCGAGCCCGACACGAAGGACTGGACCTGGGTGCTGGACCGGCCCTGCGACGAGTGCGGCTTCGAAGCATCCGCGTACGACCGGCCCGCGATCCCACGGGCCTTCCGCCAGAACGCGCACGTGTGGTTCGCCCTCCTGGCGGACCCCGCGGCGGGGGAGCGGAGCCGTCCGGACCGGTGGTCGACGCTGGAGTACGCCTGCCACGTGCACGACGTCCATCAGATCTACCACGACCGGGTCTCGCAGATGCTCGCCGAGGACGACCCGCTGTTCGACAACTGGGACCAGGACAGCTCCGCCGAGCAGGGTCGGTACGCCGACCAGCTGCCGTCGATCATCGGACCGACGCTCGTGGCCGCGGCGTACGCGATCGGCGACCTCTACGACTCGGTCCCGCCGCTGTCCTGGCAGCGGCCCGGGCGCCGGAGCGACGGGCACACGTTCACGATCGAGTCGCTCGCGCGGTACCAGCTGCACGACGTCGTCCACCACCTCCATGACGTCCGCGGGGCCGCGCGCTCGGCGACCATCCGGGCGTACGACGTGTCCGCCGCCGACTACCTGGAGGGCACCCGCGAGCTGCCGGCGACCGTCGCCGCCGCGATCGGACGGTTCGCCGGGATGGTGTCCCAGGGCGGCCGGGTGCTCGAGATCGGAAGCGGGTCCGGCCGCGACGCCGCGGCGCTCGAGCGGGCAGGACTGTTCGTACGGCGCACCGACATCACGGCGGCGTTCGTCGAGATCCTCCGGTCCGGCGGTCACCGGGCCGACCTGGTCGACCCGCTGTACGACGACCTGGCCGACCCGGCCGCTCCGGGCACGCCGTACGACGGGATCTGGGCCGACGCGAGCCTGCTCCACGTCGACCGCGACGACCTGCCGACGGTCCTGACCCGACTGGCCCGGGCGACCCGTCGCGGCGGAACGCTCTTCGTCTCGGTCAAGGAAGGTGACGGCGAGGACTGGTCGACGCACGGCAACGTCACCACCCCCCGGTTCTTCACCTTCTGGCGAGACGAGCCGCTCCGGTCGGTCATGGAGGCGGCCGGGTGGTCGGTCCGCGAGGTCCTGCGCAGTGAGGGGCGCGACGGGGAGCAGTGGCTCGAGGTCCTCGCGACGCGGGCATCATGAAGCCGTGAGGCACACGGAGTTCTGGTCCCGGATGGAGTCGGCTCTCGGCCCGGCGTACGCCCGCGCCTGGGCCGGTCAGTTCGTGATCGGCGAGCTCGGCGAGCGGACCGCCCAGGAGGCGTTGGATGCCGGTGAGCCGCCGAAGGCCGTGTGGGCCGCGGTCTGGCGGGCTCTCGAGCTGCCCGCCTCGGAGCGGTAGCTCAGGCCTCGGTCGCCAGTCGTACGCCGAACCCGACCAGCACCAGCCCGGTCAGCG
The DNA here is from genome assembly GCF_036493135.1 of Nocardioides sp. GTDB lineage: Bacteria > Actinomycetota > Actinomycetes > Propionibacteriales > Nocardioidaceae > Nocardioides. Next base: position 70,369 of record NZ_DASXQG010000095.1, read on the forward strand.
TGTCGAGCCGGCGCCGGATCCGCGGCGACCTCATCCACGTCGCGACCGTGCCGGACAGCGCGATCAGGCCGACGAAGTACACCGCGGTCAGCACGGTGTACCAGGCGCCGAGGGCGAAGGTGGTCCACCCGACCGACCAGGCGCTGTCCGGGACGAACCCGGGCAGGAAGCTGACGAAGAAGACGCCCACCTTCGGGTTCAGCAGGTCGGTGAGGAAGCCCGCGAAGAAGCCCGCCCCACCACCCGGGACGGGCTCCGGGGCCATCGGGCCGTCGCCCTCGGTCGCGACCTCCTCGGCGGTGCGCCGGACCGACAGCAGCGACCGCACCCCGATCCAGGTCAGGTAGCAGGCGCCGGCGATCTTGAGCACGTCGTACCCGATCTCGCTGGCCTGGAGGAGTGCCGAGAGCCCCAGCGCCGTCGCGCCGACCCAGACGACCAGGCCGCACAGGACACCCGCCGCCGTCGACGCGCCGCCGCGCCGCCCGCCGCGGACCAGTCCGCGCACCACGACCAGGCTGTCGGGGCCGGGGAGCAGCACGATCAGGACGGAGGCGAGGGTGAAGGAGGTCAGCTCAACGAGCACGAGGGGGACCCTACTGCGGCTCGACCGGCCGGCACTCCGGGCGTGCAATCCCCGAAATCTGGGACGTACTGGGCGACCGTGGTTTGTAACGTCGAGAGTGCCCCAGCGCGAAGGGGCGATTCACCCGTGGATACCCCATGCTCCTACGGGTGGCGTCTGGTGTGAGAGCCGGACGATGGTGCCCGTCGGACCTCCTATCCGGCGGGCATCGTCACGAGACACACCGCAGCCGGCTCGAGGTGCTTCTCGAACTCGCCCCACACCTGGTGGATCTCGAAGCCGAGGGCGACGTTGATCGCGACCATGTGGGCGTTGACCTCCGCGTTGCTCGTCTGGATGTAGTCGCGGTCGGGGAATAGCTCGGCGAGCAGCCGCAGCTGCGCGCACTTCACGGCCATCCCGAGGCGATGCCCGCGGTGGTCGGGATGCACGAGCGTGCCGTACTGGTCGACGTGGTGGAAGCCGGCAGCCGGCACGGATGCGTGGGCGTACGCCACCACGGCCGTGTCGTGCAGCGCGACGGCCGTGAGGGAGGTCCGGCCGGCTTGCGCGCCCTCCCGTTCAAGGACGTCGAGGTCCTCGACGGTGTCCCGCCCGATCTCCAGCTCGAGGTCACCGTGCGGCGCCTCGATGCCGAGCAGGTTGCGGATCTCGACGTACGACGCGCGCAGCCCTTCTGGGACCGGCCCGACGAAGGAGCGGATCTGGTAGCCGTCGTGGTGCGGCGCGGCCCCGGCCGCCAGCCGGTCCACGTGGTCCAGGTCCACCGGCAACGCGAGGCGGCGCTCGATCTCGGTCATCGCGAGCGTGTACCCGTGCCGCTCGGCGAAGAGGCGGTTGCCGGCAAGTCCCTCGCCGATGCGCACCTGCACCCGAAGGTTCCAGCGGCCGCGGTTGCGCGCGTGCTCCTCGACGTGGTCGAGCGCGCGCGTTCCGAAGCCTCGGCTGCGGTGGTCGGGGTCGACCCAGAGCAGCACCTGACCCAGCTCGAGGTTGTCGCGCATGCTGCCCATGAGGACCGTCTCGGCAACCATCCGGTCACCCAGGAACGCGCCGAAGGCGTCGAAGAGAGAGGTGGTGTCGCCGCTGGTGAGCATCGCGATGCCGTCCTCGCGCGAGTAGAGCGCGGCGTCGGGGTCCTCGGCCAGCTCGGAGGCGGCGTACACGTCCTGGAAGCCGTTCATGTCCGCGTCGTCGTGCGGGTCGAGGGGTCGGATCACCAGCTCGGACACGTCCGTCACGGTGTCCGAACCTCGGCGTGGGTGCAACCGGGTTTGTGCGGCGTGTCGGTTCGGGGTCGAACACGTGTTCGGGTTAGATGGTCTCTGCAGACGACCCCGGTCCGGGGTCATCCACAGCCTCCGTGCCACCTCGGACGGGCTGTCGGTGACTCGGTCTAGCGTCTGGCCCGACAACGACACCAGACAGAAGACCAGACACAGCGAGGCGGGACGGCGGGTCCCGGACAAGGATGGACAGACATGGCTGGAGACCGCGAGAAGGCGCTCGATGTCGCGCTCGCCCAGATCGAGAAGCAGTTCGGCAAGGGCTCGGTGATGCGCCTGGGCGACGAGACCAGGGCACCGCTGGAGGTCATCCCGACCGGCTCGATCGCCCTCGACGTCGCGCTCGGCCTCGGCGGCCTGCCGCGCGGCCGGGTGGTGGAGATCTACGGGCCGGAGTCCTCCGGCAAGACGACCGTCGCCCTGCACTCGGTGGCCAACGCCCAACGCGCCGGCGGCATCGTGGCGTTCATCGACGCCGAGCACGCCCTCGATCCCGACTACGCGAAGAACCTCGGCGTCGACACCGACGCGCTGCTGGTCAGCCAGCCCGACTCCGGGGAGCAGGCGCTCGAGATCGCCGACATGCTGATCCGCTCCGGTGCGCTCGACCTGATCGTGATCGACTCGGTCGCCGCGCTCGTGCCGCGCGCCGAGATCGAGGGCGAGATGGGCGACAGCCACGTCGGCCTCCAGGCCCGGCTGATGAGCCAGGCGCTGCGGAAGATGACCGGGGCGCTCAACAACTCCAACACCACGATGATCTTCATCAACCAGCTCCGGGAGAAGATCGGCGTGATGTTCGGGTCTCCCGAGACCACGACGGGCGGTCGTGCGCTGAAGTTCTACTCCTCGGTCCGGCTCGACGTGCGGCGCATCGAGACGCTCAAGGACGGCACCGACATGGTCGGCAACCGCACCCGGGTCAAGGTCGTGAAGAACAAGGTGGCCCCGCCGTTCAAGCAGGCCGAGTTCGACATCATGTACGGCCAGGGCATCAGCCGCGAGGGCGGTCTGATCGACGTCGGTGTCGAGGCGGGCCTCGTTCGCAAGGCCGGCGCTTGGTACACCTACGAGGGCGACCAGCTCGGCCAGGGCAAGGAGAACTCCCGCGCCTTCCTCAAGGACAACCCCGACCTGGCCAACGAGCTGGAGAAGCGGATCCTGGAGAAGCTCGGGGTCGGGCCGACGGTCGACGCCCCCGCCGGGGGTGCGGCCGACGACCTGTCGGACGAGCCGATCGGCGTCGATGACTTCTGAGTCCTGGCGCGGCGACGTCGGTGCGGGGGTACGTGCCTGGGCGGGCGAGCCCCCTCCCGACGTCGAGCACGACGGACCGGACGCCGATGCGGAGTCCGTGGCGCGCACGATCGTGCTGGACGCGCTGACCGGTCAGGCCCGCAGCCGCCGGGAGCTGCGCGACAAGCTGACCAAGAAGGGCGTGCCCGACGACCTGGCCGAAGGGCTGCTCGACCGGTTCACCGAGGTCGGGCTCGTCGACGACGCAGCGTTCGCACGCTCGTGGGTGGAGAGTCGGCAACGCAGCCGCGGCCTCGCCCGACGCGCCCTGGCTCAGGAGCTGCGCCGCAAGGGCGTCGACGACGAGACCGCCCGGGCCGCGCTCGACGAGGTCGACCCGGACGACGAGGAGAGTGCGGCCCGTGACCTGGTCCGCAAGAAGCTCCGGTCGTTGCGTGGCGTCGACCGCGCGACGGCGACCCGGCGCCTGGTCGGGATGCTCGGCCGCAAGGGCTACTCGCCGGGGCTCTCGTTCGCCGTGGTGCGTGGCGAGCTCGGCGGGGTCGACGCCGATTCCGACATGATGGAGGAGTGAACCCCCACCTCCACCGCCTGTCTCCCGGGCCGGTCGACCTCTCGGACCTCCCCACCGACGCCACCCCGGGCTTCGACGGCGGCAAGACGAAGGGAAAGGCGGCCCTGTTCGCCCTCGGCGAGGGGCTGTCCGACCTCCAGGAGCGCCTCTGGGCAGAGCGCGGCACCGGGTCCCGGCGCCGCATCCTGCTGGTGCTGCAGGGGATGGACACCTCGGGCAAGGGCGGCGTGCTGCGGCACACCGTCGGTCTGGTCGACCCCCAGGGTGTGAAGATCACCAGCTTCAAGGCGCCCACAGCCGACGAACGCAAGCACCACTTCCTGTGGCGCGTGCGACGCGCCCTTCCGGAGCCGGGGTACGTCGGGGTGTTCGACCGGTCCCACTACGAGGACGTGCTGATCGTGCGGGTGCACGAGATGGCCGACCCGGACACCATCGAGCACCGGTACGACGAGATCAACGAGTTCGAGGCGGAGCTGGTCGCCGACGGGGTCGTCATCGTCAAGTGCATGCTCCACGTCTCGGCCGCCGAGCAGAAGGAGCGGCTGCTGGCGCGGCTCGCGAGCGAGGACAAGTACTGGAAGTTCAACCCCGGTGACATCGACGAGCGCGCGTTCTGGCGCGACTACCGCACGGCGTACGAGATCGCGCTGGAGCGCACCAACACCGAGCTCGCCCCGTGGTACGTCGTGCCGGCGGACAAGAAGTGGTACCGCAACCTGGTCATCGGCGGGCTTCTGCTCGACCACCTGCGCGGGTTGAACCTGCAGTGG
>NZ_DASXQG010000096.1:0-39897 GCF_036493135.1 Nocardioides sp.
GACGACATCGGCGCGGCCATCGAGGCGGCGCTCGACGCCGGGCGGCCGCGCGAGATCCGCGTCACCGATCTGCTCGACCAGGTCGAGGAGGAGCGCTGGGTGCGCGAGGCGGTCGTCGACGACATCGAGCCGGCGCGCGCGCATCAGTCCGCGCCGTCCAGGATGGACCGGACCAGTGGGCGCAGCTGCTCAGCCTCGGCGTACGTCGCGCGACGTACGCCACCCACACGATGAGCAAGGTCGGCCAGCCGGTGCAGCGGCCGCTCCATGTCACGCGTGAACGAGGTCTGCGCCACCAGCTCGGGAAGCGCCTCCACGGTGGTCAGCCTCTCGAGAACGGCCCGCCCTCGGTGTGCGGGATCCCGCTGCAGCTGCACGAGCCCCCGGAGCCGGTAGGTCAGCCCACTCGGGCGGACCAGCCCGAGGCTCCCGGGCGACACCTGCTCCTTGAGCCGGTCACCGGCGTCCGCGAGGATCGACAGGGGCTTCGGGTAGGGCACGATCCGCAGGTCGGGGGCGACCGCGGCGGTCTCGTCGGTGAGGTAGACCAGCTCGGTGCACAGCGTGCGCGCCACGGTCGTCTTTCCCGTGCCCGACGGTCCGTAGAGGACGACGGTGTCCCCGGTCCCGGGGTCGGCGACTGCGCACGCGTGGAACATGACCAGGTCACCGCGGCGCTCCGTCACCGCCAAGGTGGTCACCATCGGGCTGAGCCGGTCCATGACGGTGGGCAGGTCCCGGGCGAACAGCGAGCTGGAGTCGGCCGACGCGGCGAGGGCCGCGGGATCCTCCTCGAGGAGGAGGGTCAGTCGCTGATCGGGGCTGTCGGCATCCGGCGAACCGACCTCGACGGCGCACCATTCCCACACGTCGGCGACGGCCTCGGCGAGCTCCGCAGCACCGGAACCGGCGCAGACGACGTCGAACCGGACTTGTAGCGCTTCCACACGCACGCAGGGCGGATCACCTACGCTGGAATCTCGCACCTGGGCGAGTGTAGGACCCGCGGACCACGCGGGGAGGAGACGTTGATGGAATTGAAGGACTATGTCCGGATCGTGCTCGCGCACTGGTTCGGCGTCCTGCTCCTCGCGGTAGCCGGCGTCGCCGGCGCGGTCGCCTACAACGTCAGCCAGCCGAAGGTGTACGAGGCAACGGCGACCGGGTACGTCACGGCCGGCGCGTCCGCCAACACGTCCGACGCGACCCTCGCCGACTCGCTGGCCAAGGCGAAGGTCACGTCGTACGTCGCCGTCGCGACCAGCACGAAGGTGGCCAACCGGGTGATCACGTCTCTCGGCCTCGAGACGACACCGGGCGCACTCATCGGCGAGATCTCAGTGGACCAGCCCACCGACACGGTGCTGCTCGACGTCCACGCCCGAGCCGGCGACGCGCAGGACGCCCAGGACCTCGCGAACGCCTGGGTAGCCGCTCTCGCCGCCGAGATCCAGGACCTCGACGTGGGCGGCTCCGGCACGAGCACGACGACACCGTCGGGCGATGACGCCTCCCTGCGGATCGAGACCCTGTCCCAGGCCCAGCCGGGGTCGCTGATCCTGCCGCGGACCACCCTCAACCTGCTCGCCGGTCTCATCCTCGGCCTGCTCCTCGGCCTTGCGTACGCGTTGGTGCGTCACCAGTTCGACCGCCGACTGCGGTCGTCGGAGGAGGTCGAGAAGCAGTTCGGCGTCCCGGTGATCGGGATGATCCCCTACTCACAGCAGATGCGGCAGGACAGCCACCGCGCGGTCACCCTCGCGGTCACCGAGTCTGCGTCGTCCAGCGCTTCCACCACCGCGGAGGGCTTCCGCAAGCTGCGGACCAACCTCGCCTACATGGACGTCGACCACCCGCCGCGCGTCATCGTGGTGACGAGCCCCAAGCAGTCAGACGGCAAGTCGACGGTGGCGGCGAACCTCGCCGCCGCGATCGCCATCGGCGGTCAGCCGGTGACCCTCATCGACGGCGACCTGCGTCGTCCCACGGTCGCGTCCTCGCTGTCGATGGTCGACGGTGCCGGCCTGACGGACGTGCTCGTCGGCCGGGTGGCGCCGGCCGAGGTGATCCAGGACCACCCCGACGTACCCGGTCTGCGAGTGCTCGCCTCCGGCGCGATCCCGCCCAACCCGAGCGAGCTGCTCGGATCCAACGCCATGCGCTCACTGATCCACGACCTGGCCGCCGAGGCGATGGTGATCATCGACGCGCCGCCGCTGCTCCCGGTCACCGACGCGGCGGTCCTGACCAGGTCCGCCGACGGTGCTCTGGTCGTGATCTCGCACGCCAACACGCTCGACAAGGAGCTGGCGGCCTCGCTGTCACACATCACTGCCGTCCACGGACGCACCCTGGGCCTGGTGTTCAACCGGATGCGGCGCTCGGCGGGCAGCGGGATGTACGGCGGCGACTACTACCGCTACGAGTACAAGCCCGAGAACAGCCGCCGCAGGCTCAGGCCCGGCCGGCAGACGGCCAAGAGCGGCTAGTCGCGCTCAGGCCGTACGCCGATCAGCTCGCGCGCCTCGTCCGGGGTGTACGGCGTGCGCTGCGCCAGCGCGCCGATCGCGACCGCGCGCTCGACGAGCTGGGCGTTCGACTCGACCGGCACGCCCTTGCTGATCGTGAGCACGTCCTCCATGCCGACGCGCAGGTGACCGCCCTTGGACAGGCTGGCCAGGATCACGCTCAGGGTGGAGCGGCCGATACCGGTGGCCGACCAGCTGGTCGTCTCCGGCGGGAGGTCGCGGACGGCGGCGACGAGCGCGTCGGTCGTGCCGTTCATGCCGCCGGGCACGCCCATCACGAGGTCGACGTGGACCTTGCCCCCGGCGGGCAGGCCGTAGCGGTCGAGCAGCCGTCGCATCGCGTGGACCTGCCCCAGGTCGAACAGCTCGAACTCCGGCACCACACCGCGCTCCTGGGTGAGCTGGTAGAGGTCACAGACGAACGGCCACGGGTTGGAGAAGACGTCGTCGCCGAAGTTCGTCGTCCCCATGGTCAGGCTGCACACGTCGGGCCCGGCGTCGAGGACCTTGAGCCGCAGGTCGAGCGGGTCGTGCACGCTGCCACCGGTCGACAGCTGGACGATCAGGTCGGTCGACCCGCGGACCGCGGCCACCCATTCGCGCAGCAACGACAGGTCGAGGGTCGGCCGGTGCTCGCCGTCGCGCACGTGGAGGTGGATCATCGCCGCGCCGGCGGCCCGGCAGGCCTTCGCGGTCTCGGCGATCGCCTCGGGCGTGGTGGGCAGGTGCGGGACATCGGCCTTGGCGGTCTCGGCGCCGGTCGGGGCGACGGTGATCAGGAGGCCGTTGGCGGGGACGCTCACGCGCGCCATCCTTTCAGAGCGGGTCTCGACTGGCTCGACCGGCGAGGTGCCGCGGTTTCGAGACGGGCGTAGAACGCCCTCCTCAACCACCGGTCGCGGGGACCGGCGAGGATGCGGGCATGCGTGCCGTCGTCCAACGGGTCACCTCGGCCTCCGTCACCGTCGACGGGGAGATCGTCGGAGAGATGACGTCGCCCGGACTGCTGGTCTACCTGGGCGTCACCCACACCGACGGCCCGGACGACGCGGACTGGATGGCCCGCAAGATCTGGACGCTACGGATCCTCCCCGACGAACAGTCCGCATCTGACATCGGCGCACCCGTGCTGGTCGTCTCGCAGTTCACCTTGTACGGCGACGCCCGCAAGGGCCGCCGCCCGACCTGGGAGGCGGCCGCACCGGCTCCCGTCTCCGAGCCGTTGTACGACGCGGTCTGCGGCGCCCTGACCGACCTCGGCGCCCGCGTCGCGCGAGGCGTGTTCGGCGCCCGGATGCGGGTCGCATCGGTCAACGACGGCCCCTTCACCGTCCTCCTCGATCGCTGAGCCCGGCGCGTCCCGGTTCGAGCAGGACCCACGGGAGCCCGTCTCCCACCGTGAGGCGGACGCTCAGCAGCGCCGCGCTCATGGGCGGCATGTCGGGCCGCACCCGCACCAGCGCTTCCCGGTCGCCCCAGGGTGCCGTTACCTCGATCCGGGTCTCGCGGGGCAACCTCCCGACGTACAACCCACGCCAGTTGTGGAGGAACGGCGGCTCAGATCGCGATGGTCACCTCGGCGACCGTGCCGATCGCGGCTCGGACTGTCTGGTCCACGGTCTCCGCCCGCGGTGCCAGCGTCCGCAGCGTCCAGTCGCCGTCCGCGGCGAAGAACCGGAAGTGTCCGGTCGCCGAGGTCGGGACCTCCGCGGTGAACTCACCGGTCCGGTCGAGCAGCCGCACGTAGGCGTTGGGCACCGGCTCGCCGTCACGCACGACCTGGCCCTGGACCACGGCCTCCTTCGCGACGTCGACCCCGTCGAGGGACAGACCTCCCGCCTTCGCTCCGCACATCAGGCGTCGGCCTCCCCATCCAGGGAGCCGGGCTCGTCACCGAGCACCACCGGTACGCCGACCAGCGAGCCGTACTCGGTCCACGAGCCGTCGTAGTTCTTGACGTTCCGCTCGTCGAGCAGCTCGTGGAACACGAACCACGTGTGCGAGGACCGCTCACCGATGCGGCAGTAGGCGATGGTGTCCTTGCCCCAGTCGACCCCGGCCTCGGAATACAGCTCCTTGAGCTCGTCGTCGGACTTGAACGTCCCGTCGTCGTTGGCGGCCTTGCTCCACGGCACGTTCGCCGCGGTCGGGATGTGCCCGGCGCGCTGCGCCTGCTCCTGCGGCAGGTGGGCCGGCGCCATCAGCCGACCGGCGTACTCGTCGGGTGACCGGACGTCGACCAGGTTCTTCACGCCGATCGCCTGCACGACCTCGTCGCGGAAGGCCCGGATGGACGTGTCCTGCTGACCCGCCGTGTACGACGCGGTCTCGCGCTGGGGCAGCTCGTCGGTCAGCTCGCGGCTGTCGAGCTCCCACTTCTTGCGACCCCCGTCGAGCAGCTTGACGTCCTGGTGGCCGTAGAGCTTGAAGTACCAGTACGCGTAGGCGGCGAACCAGTTGTTGTTGCCGCCGTACAGCACCACGGTGTGGTCGTTGGCGACGCCGCGCGAGGACAGCAGAGCCTCGAACTGTGCCTTGCTCACGAAGTCACGACGCACCTGGTCCTGGAGGTCGGTGGTCCAGTCAAGCTTGATCGCGCCCTTGATGTGTCCCTTGTCGTAGGCGGCGGTGTCCTCGTCGACCTCGACGAGGACGACCTTGGGGTCGTCGAGATGGTCCTCCACCCACTGGGCGGAGACGAGAGTCGTGTCGCGGCTCATGGTGCTTACCTTTCTGTACGCCGGGGCTCGGCGCGGGTTCGGTTCGGACGGTCAGCGGACGGTGGCCCGCCGGAGGAACAGGTAGAGCTCGCAGCCCAGGCACAGGCCGAAGACCGCGTTGAGGAGGGCCGCAACCAGCGCCAGCCCGGTGGCGACCAGTCCCACTGCTGTGGATCCGGCCAGGAAGCCGATCAGGCCCGCGACCGCGAACACCAGGCCGAGACCCTGGGCGAACCGTGGCGGACGGGGGTCCTCCAGCTCGCCCGGCGCCCCGAGGCGCGGGCGGACCAGCCCCCGGAATACAAGGGAGTACGGCGTGTGCTGGACACCGCGGGTGGCCCCGATGGCGAAGACCACCGCCTGGGCCGCGAGCAGGACGCCCGCGGCCGGTTGTGGCGTGACCAGCACCAGGGCCAGTACCAACGAGGTCAGGGTCGCCGCCACGCGCGGACCGCGCGGGTCGATGCCGGCGACGGTGGGACGGGCGGTGCTGAGGGTGGACATGGCGCTCCTGACGACGGGATCCGGGGGAAAGTGGTCCCGCAAAGTCTACTGAGTCAGTAGAGAATTCAGGCGGGACGCGTCAGGGCATCGGACACAGCGACGAGCGGACGCGGCAATGGTCGACGGCGCGCCGCCGCGTCAGAAGCGTCGTGGACATGACCGGAACTGTAGGCACCCGACCATGGCCGGAACCACCAGCCGTACCATCATGCGAGACGGCGCTCCACATGTTGGACACCGCTCCGCTCATCGGGCGAGCCCGCTCTCGAGCGCCGCCAGCACCTGGCCGATGCGCGGCGCTCCCGTGGCCCGGGTCAGCTCACGACCGTGGGCGTCGAGGACCAGCGTGGTCGGCGTGCGCAGCACCCCGAGCGCCCGCACCAGGTCGAGGTGATGCTCCGCGTCGACCTCGACGTGAGACACGCCGGGCACGGTCCGGGCCACGTCGTCCAGGATGCGCCGGGTCGCCCGGCACGGAGCGCAGAACGCCGAGGAGAACTGCAGCAAGGTCGCCCGCTCGCCACGACGATCGTCGTACGCCGTGCCGGCCAGCACGCTGTCGCCCGGTGGTTGCGGAGGGCCCCCTGCGCCCGTCTCGAATCCACCCCGCACCCGGTGCGTCCCCCGGAACACACCGTTGGTCGCCGACCACCACGCGCCGAGTGCGAGCGCCACCACCACGGCGACCACCAGCACCGATGCTCCGAGGTCCATGTCGTGGCAACCCCGCAGGCGACCGGCGCATTCCGGTTCCTAGGCTGGGCGGGTGCGCGTCGTGGTGCTGGGAGCGGGTGGGATCGGAGGCACGATCGGGGCGCGCCTCCACCAGGCGGGGTACGCCGTCGCGCTGGTGGTCCGAGGCGCCCATGGCGAGGCGGTCCGCGAGCACGGGCTCACCTTCGCCACACCCGAGGAGCGGGTGACGCTCCGGATCCCGGCGTACTCCCATCCGCGCGACCTCACTTGGCGCGGCGACGAGATCGTCGTCCTCGCCGCCAAGAGCCAGGACACCGAGGCCGCCGCCCGCGACCTCGCCGCGGCGGCCGGCCGGGTCCCGGTGGTGTCCGCCCAGAACGGCGTCGCGAACGAGCCCACGCTGTCCCGCTGGTTCGACCGCGTGCACGGGATGTGCGTGATGATGCCGACCGCACACCTCGAGCCGGGTGTGGTGATGGCGCACTCGGCCGGGACCACCGGCATCCTGGACCTGGGCGGATTCCCGGCCGGCACCGACGACGTCGACGAGGAGTTGGCCGCGGCGCTACGTGCCTCGCGCTTCGAGTCCGTGCCGCGACCGGACATCATGCGCTGGAAGTACCGCAAGCTGCTGAACAACCTCGGCAACGGCGTCCAGGCGCTGTGCGGCACGGGCCTCGACTCCGATGCCGGGCTCGAGGCGCTCGCCCTGCTCGAGACCGAGGCCGAGGCGGCGTTCGCGGCCGCCGGCATCGATCCGGTCACCGACGCCGAGGACATGGCACGGCGGGGCGACCACCTCCAGCTGCGCGGCATCTCGGGCGAGACCCGGGCGGGCGGATCCACCTGGCAGAGCCTGGCCCGCGGGTCGGGCATCGAGACCGACTACCTGAACGGCGAGATCGCGCTGCTGGGTCGCTTGTACCGCGTGCCGACACCGGCCAACGCCCGGATCCAGGCGCTGATGACCCGAGCCGCCGCCCACGCCGCCGAGCCCGGCTCGATGACGCCGCCCGAGCTTCTCGCGGCGCTCCGGCACGACTGACTCACGCGCGGATCGGCTCCCCCAGCGGGACCTCCACCTTCGGGACGGAGATCCACGCCTCGGCGCCACCGGGCACGTTGGCCACGCCCACCGAACCGTGGTGCGCCTCGGCCACCGCGGCCACGATGGCCAACCCGAGCCCGGCCCCGGTCGACCCTCGGCTGCGGACGAAGCGCTCCGTCGCGACCGGCAGCACGTCGTCCTCGAAGCCCGCGCCCTGGTCGGACACGACCAGTGCCACGTGGTCGCCGTCGGGTCGCGCTGACAGCCGTACGACGCCCGCGCCGTGCTCCAGGGCGTTGCCGACCAGGTTGGTCAGCGCCTGCCGGAGCTGCCGCGGATCCGCACGCACCACGGCCGTGGCCGACTCCACCGCGATCGACCGACCCGCCCTGGCCGCTGTCCTCGCGGACCGGTCGCGGACATCCTCCAGCACCCCCGCCACCGGGGTCTCCTCGGCGTCGACCGGCAGCCGTCCCTCTCCGGCCTGGGCGAGGAGCAGGAGGTCCTCCGTCAGTCGCTGGAGCCGGTCGACCTCGTCCCGCGCCGAGTCGATCGCGTCGACCAGCTCGCCGACCGGCCGCGGGCGTCGTACGGCGAGCTCGAGCTCGGTCCGGAGCAGCGCGAGCGGTGTGCGCAGCTCGTGGCTGGCGTGCGCCACGAAGGACCGCTCGCGGTCCAGCGTCGCCTCGACCCGCGCCAGCAGGGCGTTGAGAGTCTCCCCGAGGCGGGTGAGCTCGTCGCCGCCGTGGGGCACGGGCAGCCGCAGCGCCGGATCGGCCGCGGTGAGCTCGGACGCACGCCGGCGCATCGCCTCGACCGGCCGTAGGGCGGCGCCGGCCACGGCGTACGCACCGAGGAACGTGAGCAGCACCAGCAGCGGGATCCCGACCAGCAGCTGGTCGCGCACGCGCCTCAGGCCCTCCAGCCCGTTCTCACGGGTGTCGCCGACGACCAGCACGAGCGGGTGCCCGGACCGGGTGAACGGGGTGGCGAGCAGGCGCGCCGGCTCGTCCAGGCCGGGTGCGTTGCTCCGGTCGAAGGTGACCGTGCCGCGCGACGCGGCGGCCGCCTCGTCGGGTGAGAGCAACGGACGGTCGTGCAGTGTCGGCGTCGCCTCGAGGAGCCGGCCCTCCGGCGTGATCACCTCCGCGAAGCTCTCGCCGCGCTCCACGAACCCGGTGCCCGCGAGAGCGGTCAGTGAGGCGTCCGGCGCGCTGACCGGCCCGATCAGGTCCTGGGCCCGCTGCCGGAGCTCGAGGTCGAGGGCGTGCGAGGAGCCGGACGCCAGGCGTTGGTAGCCGAACCCACCGACCGCGGTGAGCAGCACCGCTGCGGCCGCGGTGAACGACAGCGCCAGGCGCAGCCTGATCGGCAGCCGTCTCATGGCACGTCCTCGATGAGGCGGTAGCCGAGCCCGCGCACCGTCTGCAGCGACCGCCGTCCGAAGGGCCGGTCGATCCGGTCGCGCAACCCCTTCACGCACACGTCGACCACGTTCGAGCGTGGCTGGTAGGCCACGTCCCAGGCCAGATGCAGCAGGCGCTCGCGGCTGAGCACCTCGCCCGGACGCCGGGCCATAGCCTCCAGCAGCGCGAACTCCTGCGCGGTCAGGGTGACCTCTGTCGTTCCCCGATGGACCAGGTGACCGGTCAGATCGAGCCGCAGGTCTCCCACGGCCAGCTCGTCCGATCGCCGTACGACGCCCCGCCTCGCCAGCGCGCGCAGCCGGGCCAGGAGCTCGTCGAAGGCGAACGGCTTGACCAGGTAGTCGTCCGCGCCCGCACCAAGGCCCGCCACCCGGTCGGGCACCGCGTTCAACGCGGTCAGCATCAGGATCGGGGTGCCGTCGTCCACCGCCCGGATCCGCCGGCACACCTCGAGGCCGTCGACGTCGGGAAGCATCACGTCGAGCACCACCACGTCGTACGGGTGCTCGGTGGCCAGCCAGACGCCGTCGAGCCCGGTGGCGGCCAGGTCGGCGCTCACGCCCTCCTCGAGCAGCCCCTTTCGAAGGAGCCGCGCCAGCTTCGGCTGGTCCTCGACCAGGAGGATCCGCATGAGGACAGTGTGCGCCCGCAGATGAGCCACGGATGAGCGCTCACGGACCGCTCATCCGGCCGACCTAGCGTCGGCCAGGTCCAGCATCCAGGCCTCCAAGGAGGAGTCATGAACCGATCCGCGCTCATCCTGCTCGCCGGGATCGTCGGCCTCGGCCTCGTGGTGGGCGGAGGTGCCTCGGCCGCACCGTCCGCGAAGCCGTCGGCCGCCGGTCACCATGCCGCCGTACGCCGTCACCATCCGGCGCCGTCGCACTTCACGCACGGGGTCGTCGACAACCGGTGGTTCCCACTCAAGCCGGGGAACCGGTACGTCTACCGGGGCGCCGAGGAGGGGAAGCGCGAGCGCGACGTCCTCGTGGTCACCTACCGCACGCGTGTCGTCGACGGCGTCGTCTGCCGCGTGGTCTTCGACCGCGTCTGGAAGAACGGCCGGCTGAACGAGCACACGCACGACTTCTACGCCCAGACCCGGTCGGGCACGGTCTGGTACTTCGGTGAGCGCACCGCGACGCTCGACCGGCACGGTCACGTCAACAGCCGCGAAGGCTCCTGGATGTCCGGCGTCCACGGCGCCGAGGCGGGCATCTTCATGACTCCGCATCCGCATCGCGGGCCGTCGTACCACCAGGAGGACTTCCCCGGGCATGCCGAGGACGTCTACACGGTGGTCCGCCGAGACGCTCGGGTGACGGTCCCGATGCTCCAGACGAACCACGCGGTGCTCACCCGCGAGACCACGGTGCTCGAGCCGGGGGTCCGGGACCACAAGTACTACGTGCGCGACATCGGGACCGTGCGTGAGGTGACGGTGCAGGGTGGCAGCGAGAGCCTGCGACTGGTGTCGCTGACCCACCGGCCGCGGTGAGCCCGTGGGTCGCGCCGGTCGAATGCCTGCGGCTCAGCCGCCGGCGAAGGGCGGCAGGAACTCCACGGTCTGGCCCGGGCGCACGAGGACGTCATCCGGCCGGCGCGACTTCACCGGCTGGTCGCCGACCAGCACCGAGCAGGCCTCGAGCACGCCGGGAAGGCGGGTGCCGGGGTGCAGCGCGGCGGACCGTCGTACGACGTCGGCGAGCGTGAGCGGACCTTCGACGGGCAGCGCGTCGGTCTCGACACCGGCGGCGGCGCGCGCGGAGGCCCAGTAGCGCACCGTGATCGATGCGGTCTCATCCCCCGCGTCGTCGCCGGGTCGGGCCTCCATGCTCGTTATCCTTGCGCATCGGTGATGACCGGGCTCGACCACCGGCGGTAGGAGGTGACGGCGTGAGCACCCTGCTCCTGCTCACCAGCGCCCTCCAGCCGAGCGCCGAGGTGCTGCCCGGGCTTGCGCTGCTCGGTCACCAGGTCAAGATCCTGCCCGCCGAGGGCAGCGCCCTCATCGACGCGCCCGACGCCGACCTGATCCTGGTCGACGGCCGCCAGGAGCTCGCGCACGCCCGTGACCTGTGCCGCCTCCTGCGTACGACGGGCACCGACTGTCCGGTCGTCCTCGTCGTCACCGAGGGCGGGCTGGCCGTCGTCGCCCACAACTGGGGCATGGACGACGTGGTGCTCCACACCTGCGGGCCGGCCGAGCTCGAGGCCCGCATCCGGCTCTCTATCGGCCGGCTCCAGGCAGCGCGCGACGAGGACGAGCCCGACGCCCACGTCATCCGCACCGGTGAGGTGGTCGTGGACGACGCGACGTACACCGCCACGATCGGGGCGCGGGCGCTCGACCTGACCTTCAAGGAGTTCGAGCTGCTGAAGTACCTCGCCCAGCACCCCGGCCGCGTCTTCACCCGTGACCAGCTGCTGCAGGAGGTCTGGGGCTACGACTACTTCGGCGGCACGCGCACCGTCGACGTCCACGTACGCCGGCTCCGGGCCAAGCTCGGGCCGGAGCACGAGACCCTGATCGGGACGGTCCGCAACGTCGGCTACCGCTTCGTGCTGCCGACGAAGGAGCCGACCGTGGCTCCGGCGGACGAGTCCGCGGAGACCCGGCGCTGAACATCCAGCGGGTCGGCAACGCCGACCTCGACCGCGCCCTCGCACTCGTGGACCGGGTCGTCGCCGCGTCTGCCGAGGTGGACGGGGTCGAACCCCTCGACGAGGCGGCCCGGATGTCCCTGGCCCACCACGGGCTCGCCGCGAACGCCCTGTGGCTGGCCGACGACGGCTTCGCCGTACTGCGTGGGCATGACCTCGACGTCGCGGTGGCTCCGGACGCGCGGGGACGCGGCGACGGGCGAGCCCTGGTCGAGGCCGCGCTCGCCGAGGCCCCGGCTCGCCTGACCGCCTGGTCGCATGCCGACCATCCGGCGGCGGCACACCTGGCTGCGGAGCTCGGCTTCGAGGCGACCCGGGCGCTGTGGGTGATGTCGCGCGAGGCGGGTCCGGCCGAGGTCCCAGAGGCGGAGGGCGTGACGATCCGCGGCTATCGCGACTCCGACGCGTCCGAAGTGCTCCGGGTGAACGCCGCGGCGTTCGCCCGCCACCCCGAGCAGGGGTCGATGGACACCGCCAACCTCGCCGAGCGGATGGCCGAGTCGTGGTTCGACCCCGCGGGGCTGCTCGTCGCCGACGCCGGTGACGGGTTGCTGGCGTTCCACTGGACCAAGCAGCACTCCGAGACACTCGGCGAGGTGTACGTCGTCGCCGTCGACCCGGCCGCCCAGGGGCGCGGGCTCGGGAAGGCGGTCACCGCTGCCGGCCTCGCCCACCTGGAGTCGGTCGGCGTACGCCGGATCATCCTGTACGTCGAGTCCGACAACGAGGCCGCGATCGCGACGTACGCCAACCTCGGCTTCGCCCACACCTCCACCCATGTCCAGTACGCGCGCTCCCGATAGTACGTATCAATCGGACGGCCGATCGATACGTACTATCGCCGCAGCCTGCCGTCCGATTGATACGTACTACCCGGTCTAGCGGCGGAAGTGCAGCCCGACCTCGGGATCGACGATGACTTCCTGGGCGGCGGGGAGGGCGTCGACGTCGAGCTGGACGTCGAGCGGGACGTTGCGCTTGACGAGGGCCAGCGCGATCGGGCCGAGCTCGTGGTGGCGGGCGGACGTGCCGACGAAGCCGACGACCTTCTCGCCCTGCTTCAGCTCCGAGCCGACCTCGGGGAGGCGGTTCTCGGAGCCGTCGAGGTGCAGCAGCGTGAGCCGGCGCGGGGGCCGGCCGATGTTGTGCACCCGGGCGACCGTCTCCTGACCGCGGTAGCAGCCCTTGTCCAGGTGTACCGCGGGGCCGATCCAGCCGACCTCGTTGGGGATCGTCCGGTGGTCGGTGTCGAGCCCGAAGCGAGGCTCACCGCGTGCGATCCGCAACGCCTCGAAGGCCCACAGGCCGCACGCCGGCGAGGCCGCCTCGGCGTACGTCGGGAGCTGGACGCGCGGGATGAGCTCGTGCCCGGCCGCCGGCCGGTACATCAGCGCCAGCTCCGAGGTCACGTCGGTGACCTCGACCCGGCTCAGGAACCGCATCCGGTCGAGGAACTCGATCAGCGCCGGGGCGGCCCCGGGCTCGGTCGCGGCGGTGAACGACTCGCCGTCGTCCACGCCGGCGAACGCGTGCTCGACGTGCCCCTGCGGGCTGAGGATCAGCGCCTGCGTCCAGGTGCGCGTGGGCAGGTCGAGGAAGTACTGCGTCGTCAGGTCGTGCAACCACGACAACCGGTCGGCCCCGGAGATCCGTACGACGTCATGGTGCGACAGGTCGACGAACCCCTCGCCCGCCTCCAGCGTCCGCTGCTCGCCGTAGAACGACCCGTAGTGCGCCGCCACGGGCGCGTCGATCCCGCCGCCGCCGACGGCGCCTGGCAGGGACAGCAGTGGCGAGGTCACGAGTGGTCCTTGCAGGTCCCGAAGACGGTCAGGTGGCCGATGTCGACGGTGAAGCCGTGGTCGGCCGCGAGGCGGTCGGTGACGGGGGTGAGCACATCAGGGTCAACCGAGATCACCGTGTGGCAATTCCGGCAGACCAGATGGAAGTGCTCGTGCTCACTCGTCGAGTGGTACGTCGGAGCGCGGTCGCTGAGGTGGGCATGGCGCACCAACCCGAGCTCCTCGAGCACCTCGAGCGTGCGGTAGACCGTCGACGCGTTCACCGCCGTCGAGTGCGTCCGTACCTCGGCCAGCACCTCGTCGGGCGTGGCGTGCCCGAGCAGCTCGACCGCCTCGAGGATCAACTCGCGCTGCGGGGTGAGCCGGTAGCCCTTCTCCCGCAGTCGCGCACGCCAGTCGGTGGTCATGGGCTACTGCCTCACCAGCTGGGCGTGCGTGTGCGGCTGGAGCTCGTGACCCGTCGCGGCCATGTCATAGGCATAGAGAAGATCGCCGTTGACGTACCCGTAGAGCCGCTTGCCGGCGACGTACTCCTTGGCGGTGGCGGTGCGAGCAACCGCGTCGGTGACCATCTCGAACCGTGGCTGCTCGGGATGGATCTCACCGGTCCAGATCTCGGCGAACCCGGTGTTGTGGCACATCACCATCTCCAGTGTGCCGTCCTCCTGCGGCCGCAGGAAGCCGGTCTCCTGCGCCGCCTCCCGCACGTGGTTGCCCTCGGCGTCGACGATCCAGGCGCGGCTGAAGTAGTGGATGAACGGCCGGCCGTCCTGCTGGAAGACGACCTCCTGCCCGAACTGGAAGTTGTCGATCCCCGGGTACTCACCGTGGCCGTTGCCCACCCAGCGCCCGACCAGCCACGCGAGCCGCGCGGTGAGCGGGTGGATGTTCTCCGGGATCTCGAAGGGCATGGGTCGAGTCTAGAGTTGCGGCATGCCGCGGGGTCTGGTCGTGAAGGTGACCGCCGGCGCCGACGACCCCGAACGCTGCAACCAGGGGTTCACCGTTGCCGCGACGGCCGTCGCGGCCGGCGCCGACGTCTCGCTGTGGCTGACCGGCGAGGCCGCGTGGCTCGGCGTACCGGGCCGGGCCGAGGCGTTCGCGCTTCCCCATGCGCAGCCGTTGGCCGACCTGCTCGCGGCGGTCACCGTCGGTGGCCTCGTCACCGTGTGCTCGCAGTGCGCGGCGCGGCGTGACCTCGGTGAGGGAGACCTGCGCGAGGGCATCCGCCTCGCCGGCTCCACGTCGTACGTCGAAGAGGTACTGGCCGAGGGCGTCCAGGCCCTCGTCTACTGACCTGGCCCGAGCCCGACCGCCAGTCGGGCGGCGACCTCGGCGCACGCGGCCCGCGCCGTTCGGCCCACTCCCACCACGTTCAGGAAGCCGTGGATCTGGTCGGGGAAGCGCCGCAGCTCCACCTTCACGCCCGCGTCCGCCACCTTGCGCGCGTACGCCTCACCCTCGTCACGCAGTGGGTCGAAGCCGGCCGTCACGACGTATGCCGGCGCCAGCCCGTCCGGGAGATCGGCGAGCAGGGGGCTCACCCGCGGGTCAGAACGCTGGTCGGCCTCGGGGACGTACTGGTCCAGGGCCCGGTCCATGAAGTCCTGGGTCAGGTAGAAGTTCTGGCCGAACAGCCTCTTGCTGTCCGTGTCCCGCGTCGAGTCCGTGGCGGGATAGAGCAGCAGCTGGAACGCGAGCGGCAGCCCCTCACGGGTGGCCTCGATCGCGGTCACGGCGGCCAGGTTGCCGCCCGCCGAGTCACCGCCGACCCCGAGCCGGGTCACGTCGGCGCCGAGCGAGTCGGCGTTCGCGATCACCCAGCGGTACGCCGCCAGCGCGTCGTCGTACGCCGCCGGGAAGGGGTGCTCGGGGGCCAGCCGGTAGTCGACCGACAGCACCCGCGCCCCGCTCCGCTCGGCCAGGAACCGGCAGGGCGGGTCGTGCGAGTCGAGGTCGCCGTACACCCAGCCGCCGCCGTGGAAGAAGACGAGCAGCGGGCCCGGCGTCACCGCGCCGGACGGTACGTACAGGCGACCCGGCCGATCGCCGATGGGCGCGTTGCGAACCGCGCCGATCGGCTGGTCGCCGCCGGTGATCGTGGCGTGCTTGACCAGCAGCCGCCGCCCGTCCTCGAGCGGCAGGTCCTCGGTGGACGGCTCTCGCAGCACCTTCGCCAGCCGGAGCATCAGCTGCGTGTCGACGGCCAACGTCTGACCGTCGAGGGTCACCCGCCGGCCGGCCAGGGCGCGCTGGACGCCGTCCGGGAGGCCGAGCACCACTCGCAGCGTCAGTGCCTTCGCGCGCTGGTCGGCAGCTGCGAGGAGCGTCGACCCGGGCACGCCGCCAAACCTAACCTCCTGTCCCTTCAGACACCCCATGTTCA
This sequence comes from Nocardioides sp., assembly GCF_036493135.1. Lineage (GTDB taxonomy): Bacteria > Actinomycetota > Actinomycetes > Propionibacteriales > Nocardioidaceae > Nocardioides. Next base: position 15,776 of record NZ_DASXQG010000096.1, read on the forward strand.
CCTGGCGGTGCCACACTGAGGTCCATGGTCCAGCTCGCTTCCGTCGACCCGTCGCGCGACGGCGACAGCTCCGCCGACGAGCCCTTCGACGTCGAGCCTCCCTACACGCCGGACGAGGGCGAGCTCGCCGGGGTCACGGCGTACGACGACCGCTTCCTCGACCGGGAGCTGTCCTGGCTCGCCTACAGCCGCCGCGTCCTGGGCCAGGCCGAGGACCCCGACCTGCCGCTGCTCGAGCGCGTGCGCTTCGCGGCGATCTTCTCCAGCAACCTCGACGAGTTCTTCATGGTCCGGGTGGCCGGCCTGAAGCGACGCATCGCGGCCGACGTCGCCGTCCGGGCCGCCTCCGGGCTGATGCCGCGTGACGTCCTCGAGCGGATCTGGGCCGAGGCCCGCGACCAGATGGAGCGGCACGCGCGGCTGTTCCGCGACGAGCTGGTGCCGGGCCTCTCGAAGGAGGGCATCGAGCTGGTCCGGTGGCCCGACCTCGACCGCGAGGAGCAGAAGTTCTGCAAGCGGCTGTTCAAGGAGCGGGTCTTCCCGGTGCTGACGCCGTTGGCCGTGGACCCCGCCCACCCCTTCCCTTACATCTCCGGGCTCTCGCTCAACCTCGCCGTCCTGGTACGCAACCCGAAGACGGACAAGGAGCACTTCGCCCGGGTGAAGGTGCCGCCGATCTTCAGCCGGTTCGTGCCACTCGGGAACGAGCGCTTCGTGCCCCTCGAGGACGTGATCGGCGAGCACCTCAAGCGCCTGTTCCCCGGGATGGACGTGCTCGAGGTCCACACGTTCCGGGTCACGCGCAACGAGGACCTCGAGGTCGAGGAGGATGACGCCGAGAACCTCCTCAAGGCGCTCGAGAAGGAGCTGCTCCGGCGCCGGTTCGGCCCGCCGGTGCGGCTCGAGGTCGAGGAGTCGATCGCCCCGCAGGTGCTCGAGCTGCTCATCGAGGAGCTCGGTGTCTCCGAGGACGAGGTGTTCCGCGTCGGCGGCCTGCTGGACCTGGTCGGACTGCACTCGATCGCCGATCTACCCCGCGAGGACCTGAAGTACCCCGCGTTCGTCCCGACCACCCATCGACAGCTGGCCGAGGTCGAGACCGCCAAGCCGGTCGACGTCTTCAAGGCGACCCGGCGGTACGACGTCCTGCTCCACCACCCGTACGACTCCTTCGCCACGTCGGTGCAGCGCTTCCTCGAGCAGGCCGCGGCCGACCCGCACGTGCTGGCGATCAAGCAGACGCTCTACCGCACCTCCGGTGATTCTCCGATCATCGACGCCCTGATCGACGCGGCCGAGGCCGGCAAGCAGGTGCTGGTGATCGTCGAGATCAAGGCCCGCTTCGACGAGGAGGCCAACATCCGATGGGCCCGCAAGCTGGAGCAGGCGGGGTGTCACGTCGTGTACGGCCTGGTCGGGCTGAAGACGCACTGCAAGCTGGCGATGGTCGTCCGTGACGAGCCCGAGGGCATCGTGCGCTACACGCACATCGGCACCGGCAACTACAACGGCAAGACCGCGCGCCTCTATGAGGACATCGGCCTGATCACCACCAACGAGGTGATCGGTGAGGACGTCGCGCACCTGTTCAACAACCTCAGTGGCTACTCCCGCAACCCCACCTACGACCGGCTCCTCGTCGCGCCCGACTCGGTACGCAACGGGCTCGTCGAACGGATCCACCGCGAGATCGACCACCACCGCAACGGGCGGCCCGCACGCATCCGGCTCAAGGCCAACTCGGCGGTCGACGAGGCGTCCATCGACGCGCTCTACCTCGCGTCGCAGGAGGGCGTGCCCGTCGAGATGCTGATCCGCGGCATCTGCGCGATCCGGCCGGGTGTGCCGGGTCTCTCCGAGAACATCAAGGTCCGCTCGGTGGTCGGCCGGTTCCTCGAGCACAGCCGGATCTTCTGGTTCGAGAACGGCGGAACGCCCAGCGTGTGGATCGGCTCGGCAGACCTGATGCACCGGAACCTGGACCGTCGGGTCGAGGTGCTCGTCCAGCTGCCGAGCGAGGAGAACGTGGCCCAGATGTCGGAGTTGCTCGACCTCGCGTTCGCGCGCACGACGTACGCGTGGGAGCTGGGGCCGGACGGCGACTGGGCTCCGAACGGAGGCACGGACCACCTCCAGGAGGTGCTCATCGAGCGACAGCGGCGGCCGCGTCTGGTCCCCTGACCCCGGGCTCTATGCCAGGCCATCGCTGACACCCGTAGCATGACGCCCGTTCGGTCTCCCACTCCCACCAGGAGCACGTCGTGGCGTTGCGTCTGCGTCCCACCGATACCTCGTTCTACGACCTTTTCACCACCTCCGCGCAGTACCTCGTGACCGGCGCCGGCCTCCTCGCCGAGATGATCTCGGACGAGGCTGACCGACCCCAGGTGGCCAAGCAGATGCGCGAGGCCGAGCACATCTGCGACGAGAACACCCACGAGATCGTGCGCCGGGTCAACAGCAGCTTCGTGACGCCGTTCGACCGCGAGGACATCTATTCCCTGGCCAGCGGGCTCGATGACGTGATGGACGACATGGATGAGGTCGTCGATCTGATCCTGCTCTACGAGGTCGTGAACTTCCCTGCCGAGATCCTGCACCAGGTCGAGATCATCCAGCGCTGTGCAGAGATCACCGCCGAGGCGATGCCGAAGCTGCGGACGATGGCCGACCTCGACGAGTACTGGATCGAGATCAACCGGCTGGAGAACAGCGGCGACAAGAGCTACCGACGTACCCTCGCCAAGCTCTTCAGCGGCGACTTCAAGGCGATCGAGGTCCTGAAGCTCAAGGACATCATCACCTCCCTCGAAGGTGCGATCGACGCCTTCGAGAAGGTCGCCAACATCGTGGAGCAGATCACGGTCAAGGAGTCCTAGTGCTCCTCGACGGAAGGTGTTCTGGTGGCAGCCGTGGTCCGGGTGCGTGCATCGCAACGCGGAGGAGCGAAGGCGGGCCCGGGCCCATCGTGTCTCCTCATCCCCTAGCTCATCCCATAGTCCATCCCATAGCCCATCCCATAGCCCGCTACGCCTTGCCCTCGCACGCGCCGGACGTCATCCGCGACGGCCGAGGATAAGGAGACCCGGCCTGTGGACCTCGCGATCGTCATCACGGTCGTCCTCGTCGCCCTCGCCTTCGACTACACGAACGGCTTCCACGACGCCGCGAACGCCATCGCCACCTCGGTGTCGACACGTGCCCTGACACCTCGAGTGGCGCTGATCCTGGCCGCGGTGATGAACTTCGTCGGCGCCTTCCTCGGCCAGAAGGTCGCTCACACCGTGTCCGACGTGATCGTCCCGCCGAGCGGGCGCGAAGGCCTGGTCGTGATCCTCGCCGGTCTGCTCGGCGCGATCATCTGGAACCTCATCACGTGGTACTTCGGTCTGCCGTCGTCGTCCACGCAGGCCCTGATCGGCGGCCTGGTCGGCGCCGCTCTCGCCGCCGGTACGGCGGTGCACTGGTCGACGATCGTCGACAAGGTGGTGATCCCGATGATGGTCTCGCCGCTGATCGGGTTCGCACTGGCGTTCGTCGTGATGATCGCGATCCTGTGGATCTTCCGGCGCCGGAACGCCCACCGAGTGACGCGCGGCTTCCGAATGGCGCAGACCTTCTCGGCATCGGCGATGGCGCTGGGCCATGGTCTGCAGGACGCACAGAAGACGATGGGGGTGATCTTCCTCGTCCTGATCACGAGCGGGCACCTCGCCCCCGACACCCAGGACCTGCCCCTGTGGGTGATCGCGGCGTCGGCCGGCGCGATCTCGCTGGGCACCTACTCCGGTGGCTGGCGGATCATGCGCACCCTGGGTCGCAAGATCATCCACCTCGACCCACCCCACGCCTTTGCCGCCGAGTCGGTGGGCGCCACGGTGCTCTACGCCACGGCGTTCCTCTGGCAGGCCCCCGTCTCGACCACACACGTGATCACCTCGGCGATCATGGGTTCCGGCGCGACCCGCCGCGTCTCGGCGGTCCGCTGGGGCATGGCCCGCTCGATCGTGATCGCCTGGGTGCTGACCTTCCCTGCCGCGGGCACCGCGGCCGCGATCTGCTTCGCGATCCTCCATCCCTTGCTCGGCTGAGGTCGACCCCGGAGGTCGGGAGGCCCGATGTGCCGACCGGCCAGGTCGAACACCGGCACGTCGCACAGCGGACGTTTCGGCCCTTCTCAGAGCTGTCTGGGTCCGAAACGTCACGGACCACCCGCCACCCACCGCTCTCGCCCCGCGCTGGGTCAGCCGAAGCGGCCGGAGATGTAGGCCTCGGTGGAGGCTTCGTCCGGGGTGGAGAACATCTTCTTGGTCGGGTTGAACTCCACCAGGTGTCCCGGCTGACCGGCCGCCTTCAGGTTGAAGAACCCCGTGTCGTCGGAGACCCGCGCGGCCTGCTGCATGTTGTGGGTGACGATGACGATCGTGTAGTCGGACTTCAGCTCGTGGATCAGGTCCTCGATGGCCGACGTCGAGATCGGGTCCAGCGCCGAGCACGGCTCATCCATCAGCAGCACCTCCGGCTCGACCGCGATCGCCCGGGCGATGCACAGCCGCTGCTGCTGACCACCGGAGAGTCCCATCCCGGGCTTGCTGAGGCGGTCCTTGACCTCCTCCCAGAGGTTCGCGCTCTTCAAGGACTTCTCGACGGTGACGTCGGCCTCGGACTTCTTCAGCCGCTTGGCGTTCAGCCGGTTGCCGGCGAGCACGTTGTCGTAGATCGACATCGTCGGGAACGGGTTGGGCCGCTGGAAGACCATGCCGATCTGACGGCGTACGGCGACCGGGTCGACGCTCGCGTCGTACAGCGACTGGCCGTCGACGACGACCTTCCCCTCGACCCGCGCGCCCGGGATCACCTCGTGCATGCGGTTCAGAGACCGCAGCATGGTCGACTTGCCGCAGCCGGACGGGCCGATGAACGCCGTCACCGACTTGGACTTGACGGTCATGTTGACCCCCTCTACCGCGAGGAAGTCCCCGTAGTAGATGTTGAGGTCTGAGACGTCGATGCTCTTGGCCATGGTTCCTTCCTCGGGCCTCTGCTCAGTGTCCCTTGGCGGGAGCGAAGATACGACCGATGATCCGGGCGACGAGGTTGAGCACCATCACCAGCGCGATCAGCACGAGCGCTCCGCCCCACGCCCGCTCGTAGCCGACCGGGGTCGACGTCGAGTACTGGGAGAAGATGAAGACGGGCAGCGTGGTCATCCGCCCGTCGAACAGGTTGGTGTTGACGCCGTCCGTCGCGCCCGCGACCACCAGCAGCGGAGCCGTCTCGCCGATCACCCGGGAGACCGCGAGCACCACGCCGGTGATGATTCCGGAGAGCGCGGTCGGCAGTACGACGCGCGTGATCGTGCGCCACTTCGGCACGCCGAGTGCGTAGGACGCCTCCCGGAGGTCGTCGGGAACGAGTCGCATCATCTCCTCCGACGAGCGCACGACCGTCGGGATCATCAGCAGGGACAGGGCGATCGAGCCGCCGATGCCCGCCCGGAACGCCGGGCCGAAGAGCAGGACGAGTAGGGCCAGGGCGAACAGGCCGGCCACGATCGACGGGATGCCGGTCATCACGTCCACGAGGAACGTGATCACGCGCGCCACGCGTGATCGCGTGCCGTACTCCACGAGGTAGACCGCGGTCAGGATGCCGATCGGCACCGAGATGACGGCGGCCGCCACTGTGATCAGCAGCGTGCCGATCAGCGCGTGGTAGATGCCGCCCTGCTCGTCGCCGATCACGTTGAGCATCGACTGGCTCAGGAAGGCGGCATTGATCGCGGGCAGTCCGTTGCTGATCACGACCCACAGCAGCCAGACCAGCGGCGAGACCGCGACCGCGAACGCGGCCCAGACCAGGGCCGTGACGAACCGGTCGGTGGCCGACCGCCGGCCCTCGACCAGCCGTGACCAGACCGGCATCGCGATCAGGAAGACGACGAGCGCTGCGAACAGCCAGGTCACGACTCCCCAGCCGGAGAGCAGGGCGGGCAGCCCGGCCAGGGCGAGCGCCATCACGCCGACGAGGAGCGGCGCCCAGCGCGGGAGCCGGGCCTGGGAGATGTGCAGGGAAGCAGACGTCATCGGTTCAGCCTCCGCGCGCTCCGGCCGGCGACCCAACGCGCGGCGAAGTTCACCACGAACGTGATCACGAACAGCACCAGACCGGTCGCGATCAGCAGCGACTGCCGCTCGGGCGTCGCCTCCTTGTAGTTCAGGGCGATGTTCGCCGCGATGGTCGCCGGGCTCGCCGTCCCGATCACGTTCAAGGTGGTGGCGGGTGTCGTCGCCAGCACCATCGCCACCGCCATCGTCTCGCCGAGCGCCCGGCCGAGGCCGAGCATGATGCCGGAGACCATGCCGGAGCGGGCATAGGGGAAGACGGCGTACCGGATCATCTCCCACCGCGTCGCACCCAACGCGAGTGCCGCCTCCTGATGGAGGCGCGGCGTCTGCAGGAAGATCTCGCGGGAGATGGCGGTCATGATCGGCAGGATCATGATCGCCAGCACGATCCCCGCGGTGAACAGCGACCGCCCGTTGGGCGACGGCGGTCCGGGACCGAAGAACGGCAGGAACCCGAAGTGCTCGTGCAGCCACACGTGTGCCGGCTGCAGGTACGCCGCGAGGTAGCGGCCGCCCCACAGGCCGAACACCACCGACGGCACCGCGGCGAGCAGGTCGACCAGATACGCGAGCACGGCAGCCAGTCGGCGCGGTGCGTAGTGGGAGATGAACAGCGCCACCGCGATCGCGAACGGGACGGAGACGATCAAGGCGATCGCGGACGCGAGCAGGGTGCTCACGATCAGCGGTTCCATGTAGCTGGCGAACGACGTGAACGGCGCGTACGTCGCGGCGTCGGAGGTCAGCCCGACCCAGCCCTCGACCGCCAGGAAGACGAAGACGGCGACGAGGGCGACCAGGATCGTCAAGGCAGCGAGACGGACGACCCCCGCGAACACACGATCACCGCGCCGGCTGGGGCGCGGTGTCGTGGGGTTCTCGGTCCGCTCCGGAGAGGCGGTGGCGGTCACAGATGCTCCTACGTATGCGGGAACGGGCGTGGTGCGACGGGTCTGGGGGTCCCGCCGCACCCGCCCCAGTCGGTCAGCTTCCGGACGAGATCTTCGCGATGATCGACGTGGCCTTGCTGGACAGCGAGCCGTCGAGCGGGGCCGAGCCGGCGGCCGTGGCGGCAGCCTGCTGGCCGTCGCTGGACACGACGTAGGTCAGGAAACCCTTGACCATGTCGGCCGTCGACGAGTCGTCGTACGTCGGGCAGGCCAGCAGGTACGACACCAGCATCAGCGGGTAGTCGCCCTTGGCGCTCGCCGTGCGGTCGATGTCGGTCGCCATGTCGCTGGCCGGGCGGTTCGGAGCAGCCGGCGAGGCCGCGAGAACCTTGGCCGCGCCCACCGCGCTCGGGGCGTTGTAGGCACTGCCCACCTTGATCGAGACGACCCCCAGGGTGCCGTCGGCCTTGACCGCCGAGTCGTCGGCGTATCCGATCGAGCCCTCGGTGGAGGTGAGCCCGCCGATGACCCCCGAGGTGCCCTCGAAGCCCTGGCCGCCCTTGATGCTCGCCGGCCACACCGTGTTCGGGTCGTCGGCCCAGGCGCCACCGCTGGCCTTGCTGAGGTAGTCGGTGAAGTTGAACGTCGTGCCCGACTCGTCGGAGCGGTGCACCGTCGCAATGGCGGTGTCCGGCAGGTTCGCACCGGAGTTCTGCGAGGCGATCTCGGGGTCGTTCCATTTCGTGATCTTGCCGTCGAAGATGTCCGCGATCGACTTCGCGTCGAGGTTCAGCGACTTCACGCCCGACAGCTTGAAGGCCACCGCGATCGGGCTGACGTACGCCGGCACCTCGATCGGGTCGCCACCGCAGGCGTCCTTGGCGGCGCTGAGCTGGTCACTGGTCAGGTAGGCGTCGGTACCGGCGAAGCTGTAGGCCTTGCTGGTGAAGTTCTCGACCCCCGTGCCGGAGCCGACCTCTTCGTAGTTGATGGTGCCGCCGTTCTGCTTCTGGTAGTTCGAGCGCCACGTCTGCTCGGCGTTCGCCTGCGAGGTGGCACCGCCGCCGTTGAGGGTGCCGCCGCCGCTGCTGCCACCGCTGCTGTTCTTGTCGCCGCAGGCAGACAGCGTGAGGCCCAGAGTGAGGACCGCCACCGCCGGGAGTGCGACCCGGCGCAGAGAAGAGGTGTTCACGTCAGTTGCTCCTGAGTCGGTTGTCTGGGACGTCTCGGAAGGTAGGGAAGCCAGGTGGACGGTCATGGCGGCACCGATGAACGAGGGGTGAACTCGGGACGCCCAAATGAGGACGGCCGGCGTTCGGGGAGTCGACCGTCGCGTGAACGTAGGACAGATGGCCCTCGGGCGGCTGGTACCCCGGGGTCATCTGACCCGGTTCGGCCAGGTAAAAATCAGTCGTTCCCCTTACGCCAGGCGGGCGAGTCCTTTACCGTCGTTCGCGGGGGTACGACGTTCGTGGGGGTAGGTGAGGAAGGACCCCGGCAATGCGTCGGACCGCCCCGGCGATCGGCCCCGTGCTCGCTCTTGCAGTCATCGTGGTGCCGGCAACCCCCGCAGACTCGCTCGTGTCGCACGCGCCACGTGCGCACCAGGTGCAACATCGGTCCTCGACAGACCGGGTGCACAGCCCGTCGCGGGGCCACATCGGGCTCGACACCGCGTCCCTGGGCGCGACGTACGTCAGCGTCAGCTGGAACTGGATCAGGGCCGCCTCCGGCTACCGCATCCAGCTGGCGAAGAAGTCCGACTTCTCCGAACCGGTGACCACCCGCAAGAAGAAGAACAGCTCGCACCGCCCGGCCGGTGGCCGCGAGGCAACGGTGGTCGGTCACCTGAAGGACGCGAGGTACTACTGGGTGCGTGTCCGCAAGGTGAAGGGCTCGCACCACGGCCCGTGGTCGGCCCCGGAGCGCGTCGCCACCAAGGCTCACGTTCCCGATCGCTTCACCCGAGTCCGTGGCAGCGCGGGCGGGCAACCCGGTACGACGAGGTTGCACTGGTCGACCGGCGGCTCGTACACCGACTTCTACCGGATCACCACGGCCCTGACGCCGTTCGGCTCCTCCCACACCCCGCGCGTGGGCCGCCACAGCGCGTCGTTCACGGTGTCCGGCGACCGGCGTTCGGTGACGCTCACAGCGGCGCAGACGGCCGCGGCCGGCGCGGGTCTGGGCTCGGGTCGCCACCTGTTCTTCCGGATCGTCGCGGTCCGTCAGGGCAGCGCCGACTCCGCAAGCCGACGCTACCCGTTCCTCATGCATACCGACGTCGCCGGGGAGCACTCGACCGGCACCGGCACCAAGCTCCGGTTCGGCGCCTACAACATGCACGTCCAGGCCAAGGACCTCCGGGGTCATCCCTGGAAGAAGCGCCAGCACCTGATCGCGAAGAACATCGCGAGGGTGAGCCCTGCCGTGGCGGGCATCGAGGAGCTCATGCCGGGCATGTGGAACAACAACGACGGCGGGGTCGGCCTCCACAGGGCGCTGCGCCAGGCCGGCGCGGGCCGGTACAAGCTGACCCGCGACACGGGCTACTGGGACGGTGCCGGGCAGGACACGCGGATCCTCTACGACTCGAAGCGAGTGGAGCCGGTCAGCAACTGTGACCCGACGGTCCCGTCCTGCTACATCTCGTTGCCCGACCCCGGCCACCAGCACATCGCGGCGTACGCCTTGTTCAGGGACCTGGCCTCCGGGCAGCAGTTCTACTTCGTCAGTGCCCATCTGAGCGCGGGCAACAACCCGAAGACCGACGCGCTCCGCGGCCGCCAGGCGCAGGCGATCAGTGACGGGATCAAGGCCATCGACAACGGGGGCCTGCCCGTGGTGTTCGCGACCGACTCCAACAGCTCGCAGACCAGCAAGGGCTCCGACGCGCCCCACACGGTGCTGGTCAACGAGGGTTGGTACAACACGATCTCGGCGGCCAGGGTGGTCAACGGCCAGTACAACTCGGTGAACCACTACCACCGCGACAAGCCGTCGCCGTACGGGTTCGGCAGCATGTACGACACGATCATGACGCTCCACATGCCGGGCGCCGACCTGTGGAAGCAGGTCATCACCGGGTCGCCGTGGCCCTCGGACCACAACATGATCTTCACCGAGGTGCGCCTGCCGTAGGACAGCCTGGGGAGCCTGCTGACGGGGTCAGCCGAGGTGCCGCTCGATCGCGCGCACCCGGCCCCGTCGGTGGTGCACGACCACCAGCTCTCCCGTCGCCTGGGGCTCGGGCGGGATGCCGACCGCGTCGTACACGGCCGGTAGCACCGGCCGATGGGTGCACAGCACGGCGTCCTCCCCCGAATGGAGGAGGTCGTCGACGATCCGGAGCACGGCCTTCGCGGTCGCGTCCTCTTCCGAGAGCCTGTCGGTGCTGGTCACCGGCCAGCCGCTGCGCTCGGCGTACGGCGCCACGGTGTCGGCGCAGCGGGTGCTCGAGGACGTCACGATCCGGGAGACGCCGTACGCCTCGAGCACGCGGGCGACGGCTCGCGCCTGGGCGCTGCCGCCGACCAGGAGTGGCCGCTTCCGGTCGTCCTTGTGCCAGGCCTTCCGCGACCGCGCCTGTCCGTGCCGCAGAACGACCAGCGCCCGGGTGGTCTTGCCCGTCCCCAGCGCCTGGCGGAGGGTCTGGCGATCGCGCCGGTAGCTGAGCCGCTGCTGCGCCTTGTCGACGTCGACCCAGTCGACCTCGTCGATCTCGTCGTTCACCAGGTAGCCGGACACGTCGTGGCTGCCGACCACCCGGCCGACCCAGTAGTCCACGACCTTGGTCCGCGGGCCGTTCGGGTAGGTCTGCGTGGTCAGCGGTACACCGAGCCGGACGCGCACCCCGGTCTCCTCCGCCACCTCGCGGAGGGCCGCCACGGGTGAGCGCTCGCCTCGGTCGAGCTTGCCCTTGGGGAACGACCAGTCGTCGTACGCCGGCCGATGCACCAGCAGCACCTGACCCTTGCGGAGTACGACGGCACCAGCAGCCCGAACCTCACCGGACCTGGACGTCGGGGCCATGCGGCTAGTGTCACATCACCTCGGCGGGTGGTCACGGAGGGGCAGCCACCGGCTCGCAGATCGAGACCAGGACGGAGCGCACGTGCCCAGACGACTCTGGATCGTCGCTGCCGTCGTGATCGCCCTCGTCGTCGCCGTCGGCGGGTACGTGTGGTGGCGCCACGACGACGACCGCACGTCGTTCGCCTGGGCGGTCGGCCACGCACCCGGCGGTGCCCAGCGCCTCTCCTGGACCGACTGGGCGGCCGTGCGCGAGCACGAGCACGCCGACCTCTCCCGGAGCTCGTCGGCCGACGACCTCCGGACGTTCCTCGACCGGGCCTACGACGACGACCTGAGCTCGACGTCGGCACTGGTCACCTCGGCACCGATGCTGCAGGAACGCTTCGGCTTCTCGCCGGCCAACGCCGACTGGGAGCTGTTCAGCCAGACCTACCAGGGCGCGGTCGTGATGCTGCACCTTCCGTCGTCGGTCGACCTCGACGATGTCGCCGACCACCTCCGCGACCTCGGCTACCAGGAGCCCGACGACCCCGACGGCGTGTGGCAGGGAGGCGAGGACCTGGTCGCCCGCATCTCCCCGTCGCTGTCGGGCGAGCTCCAGTACGTCGCGCTCGACCGGCCTGACGATCTCGTGCTCACCTCCGACTCCGCCTCGTTCCTGGGCGTCGCCCTGGACGCCGTACGCGGGCACGGCGCTCGGGCCACGGGATTCGACGCCGTGGTGGACGACGCCGGGGAGCCGCTGTCCTCGGCGGTCTACAGCGGTGACTACGCGTGCGGAGCGCTGGCGATGGCGCACGCGGGGGCGGCCGACCAGGCGCAGGCCAAGCGGCTGCTCGCCTCCGCGGGCGAGGTGAACCCTTACTCGGCGTTCGCGATGTCCGACGAACCCGACGGGAGTGTCCGCGTCGCCTTCGAGTTCGACGGCGACGACGTGGCCCGCACGAACGCCGACACGCGCGCCGCGCTCGCCCGCGGTCCGGCTCCCGGCCAGGGCGGGACGTTCGGCGACCGGTTCCGAGTGACGTCCGTGACCGCCCACGGGTCGCTGGTCGTGATGCACCTGGCGCCCCGTGCCGACGCGTCGGTGCTCTCCGACCTCAGCACCGGGCCGGTGCTGTTCGCGACCTGCTGACCCGTGATACGGCGCGCGTCAGGCCTTCGCCGGCGGCACCACGCCGAGGATCTCGTCGATCTCCGCGGCGGAGAGGTGCTCGTCTGTCTCGCTGGCGGCGATGATGAGGTTCGTCGTCAGCTCCACCTCGCCCAGGAGGTCGCTGTCCTCGAGGGACACGTCGAACTGGTCGGGCACGGACGAACTCTCCTTGCGCAGCTACGGGGCTCTGGCAACAGGGTTGAACAACCAGGGTTCCCCGCCCCGAGCTCCCCCAAACTAGAAAGTAGCCGCTGTCGCGGACAAACGGAAAGGACCTCACCGCGAGGATGAGGCCCTTTCTCGGTTGCGGTCCGGGCGGGAAGCCCGGCACCTGCTCTAGATGCGCGCTTCGTCGATCAGAGCGCGCGGACGTTCTCCGCCTGGGGACCCTTGGGGCCCTGGGTGACGTCGAACTCGACCTTCTGGTTCTCGTCCAGGGACTTGTAGCCCTGGGACTGGATGGCCGAGTAGTGCACGAAGACGTCGTCGCCGCCGTCCTCCTGCGCGATGAAGCCGAAACCCTTCTCGGCGTTGAACCATTTCACGGTGCCTTGAGCCATGTGCTCGTTACTCCTGTTAATCGGAAACGACGGGCCGTCACTGCGACGACCCCGCACCAGATGCGGTGACACGTCGCTCCGACTTGCATGGGTGGCACCCACGAAGAGAACGCCGTTGGATCACAAAACTCCGCTGGCGTAGACCTGCTGGAACTGCATCTGTTGCAAAGACGACCCTACCAACCTCCGGGCCCATGGGCACCTTCGCCGCCGATCAACGTTTCCGAGGCCGCGATCGGCGCCGGCCACAGTGAGCGCCTCGGGTCGGCCTGAAGGTGTCGGACAAGTACGCTCGTGCCGCGCGAGGGCCCTTAGCTCAATTGGCAGAGCAGTGGACTTTTAATCCATGGGTTGTGGGTTCGAGTCCCACAGGGCCCACATGGGAGATGCGTTCATCTACGCCGGACTCCGCACGCCGTTCGGACGGTACGCCGGAGCGCTGGCGCGTAGCAGACCGGACGACCTGGCGGCAGCCGTCGTCCGCGGCGTGGTGGACCGCTCGCCGAACCTGGACCCGGCGGACGTGAACGACGTGATCCTCGGCTGCGCCAACGGCGCGGGCGAGGACAACCGCAACGTCGGCCGGATGGCGGTGTTGCTGGCCGGTCTGCCCGTCTCGGTGCCCGGCGTGACCGTGAACCGTCTCTGCGGGAGCAGCATGCAGGCGGCCATGGACGGGTCACGGCTGATCGAGGCCGGCGACGCATCCGTGGTCGTGGCTGGCGGCGTGGAGTCGATGACCCGGGCGCCGTGGGTGTTGCCAAAGCCGGCGAAGGGGTTCCCGGCCGGGCACGAGACGCTCGTCTCGACCACCCTCGGCTGGCGGCTCGTCAACCCGCGGATGCCCGAGGAGTTCACCGCCTCTCTCGGGGAGTGCAACGAGCAGCTCGCCGATGAGCTCGGCATCGGCCGCGACCGGCAGGACGCGTTCGCCGTGCTGTCCCACCAACGCGCGGCAGCGGCTTGGGCCGACGGCTTCTACGACGACCTGGTGCTGCCGGTCGACGGGCTGGAGCGCGACGAGGGCGTCAGACCCGACGCGAGCGTCGAGACCCTCGCCGTGCTCCGGCCGGCGTTCCGATCCGACGGCACCATCACCGCCGGCAACGCCTCACCTCTCAACGACGGCGCGGCCGCACTGCTCGTGGCCGCAGAGAACCTCGACCTCGGCGTCGCCCCCGTGGCCCGCATCGCCGGTCGAGGATCGGCGGCCCTGGAGCCGCAACGGTTCGGGATCGCGCCGGTCGAGGCAGCCGACCGCGCACTCGCCGCGGCCGGTATCGGCTGGTCCGACGTCGGAGCGGTCGAGCTCAACGAGGCGTTCGCGGTGCAGTCGCTGGCCTGCCTGGACGCGTGGAAGGTCGACCCCGACATCGTCAACACCCGCGGTGGCGCCATCGCGATCGGCCACCCGCTCGGCGCCTCGGGGGCGCGCGTCATCGGCACGCTGGCCAAGGTCCTGAGGGAGAGGCACGAGCGCTGGGGCGTGGCCGCGATCTGCATCGGCGTCGGCCAAGGCCTCGCCGTCGTCCTCGAGAACGTCGCCTGAGGCGCGTCAGGGCACGGGCTGACCGCGTTCGCCGGAGTCGGTGAGCCGGATCTCGGCCAGCGCTTGCTCCTCGAGCTCCTGGCGCCGCCTCGCCGCGATCGCGGGATCGGGGCCGACGGGCTCATCACCGTTCGCCACCAGTCCGGCAGCGCCGCCCTCGAGACGCGTCAGCGCCTGGCGACCGAAGATCTGCTGCTCGGTCGCGGTGCGTTCCGACCGACCTCGCCCGATGAAGGACACCGCCCAGTGCCCCAGGGCGCCGAACCGGTTCTTGAAACCGGTCAGGTAGACCAGATGCACCACCAGCCACAACAACCAGGCGACGAACCCGGTCAGCCGCAGCTTCCCGATCCGCGCCACCGCCTTGAAGCGGCTGATCGTCGCCAGGTCGCCCTTGTCGAAGTAGTGGAACGGCTTCTGCGGCGGTTTCCCCGCCAGACGTCGCTTGATCTCGGCCGCGGCGTACTTGGCGCCCTGGATGGCGACCTGCGCGACGCCGGGGAGGTGGTCCAGGTCGATCATGTCGCCGACCACGAACACCTCGGGGTAACCGGGCAGCGTGAGGTCTGGGTTGACCCGGATCCGGCCCGCGCGGTCGAGCGGTGCTCCCGTCTGCTCCGACAACGTCTTCGTCAGTGACGACGCCTGGACGCCGGCCGCCCAGACCTTGGTCGCGGCCGCGATCCACTCGCTGCGCCCGTCCTTGTACTGCACGACGATGCCGCGCTCACTGACGTCGGTGACCATGCCGCCGAGCAGCACCTGGACGCCCAGCTTCTCGAGCTGGACCTTGGTCTTCGCACCCAACGTCGCGCCGAACGGCGGCAGCACCTGACCGGCAGCATCGACCAGGACGATTCGGGCCTGTCTGGTGTTGATGGAGCTGAAGTCGCGCTTGAGCGTGCGGTGCGCGAGCTCCGCGATCTGGCCGGCCATCTCGACGCCGGTCGGTCCGGCACCGACGACCACGAAGGTGAGCAGCGAGTCGACGTCCTCCCCCCGAGAGGCACCCAGCTCGGCGAGCTCGAAGGCGCCGAAGATCCGGCCGCGCAGCTCGAGCGCATCGTCGATGCTCTTCATGCCGGGCGCGAACTCGGCGAACCGGTCGTTGCCGAAGTAGGACTGTCCCGACCCCGCGGCCACGATCAGTGAGTCGTACGGCGTGACGTTCGCGCGACCCAGCACCTGCGAGGTCACGGTGCGCGATGCCAGGTCGATCGCGGTCACCTCGCCCAGGAGCACCCGGGCGTTGCGCTGCCGGGCCAGGACCTCGCGCGTCGAGGGGGCGATCTCGCCCTCACTGAGGATGCCGGTGGCCACCTGGTACAGCAGCGGCTGGAACAAGTGGTGGCCGGTCCGCCCGATCACGGTGACGTCCACGTCGACCCGCTTCAGGGCCTTCGTGCCGAACAGTCCCCCGAACCCCGACCCGATCACCACGACTTGGTGCCGACCGATTTTCCTCTCCGCTTCCATGTGTCCACGATCCTCCTGCCGGGACGTCGTGCCACAATCGGGGCAACCGTCTCGTTGCTCACAGTCGTGGGGTGAGTACTGGGGCGTATGGAACCCCAAGTGCGAGTTGAGGTTTCAGACGCCTCTCGGCCGGGTACACGAGCGAGGACTGGCGCGGTCGGCGCGCCTGACCATCTGGAGAGACAGTGCCGCTGAACCGGCCGGCGGAGCCGCTTGCACCCGGGCCCCGGGGCGCGGCCGAGGCGCGCCGGTGGGTGGTCGAGGTGTGCGCTGAGATCGGCCGGGACGACTTGCGCGAGAACGCCGAGCTGGCCATGTCCGAGGTCGTCACCAACGCCATCCTCCATGGCAAGGGCCCGGTCACCGTTCGGCTGCGCGGCACCATCGATCACCCGCGGGTCGAGGTGCGAGACGCATCGGCCGCCCCGCCGGCACTGACGAGTGACGACCCCCTGGAGTTCGTCGACGACCTCCCGACGTTCGGCCGCGGACTCGCGATCGTGGCCGCCTTCAGCGAGGCCTGGGGCGCCGAGCGTGACGGAGACGGAAAGCTGGTCTGGTTCGTGCCGTCTGCAGCACCACCCGGCCACCCCGCAGTGGGTGTGGTGCTCGGCTGGGACGAGGACCCCGAAGAGGCGTCGTTCGCCGACGAGGCGACGATGACCGTCCATCTCCGCGACGTGCCCGTGGACCTCATGCAGGGCATGCTCGCGCACGGCGCGGAGCTGCGACGCGAGCTGCGGCTGCTGGCGGTCGCTCACCAGGAGGCCTACCCGGTCGCCTCCGACCTGTCGGCGTACTTCAGTGCACTGTCGCGCGACTTCCGGCCGCAGTTCGGCGGCGACGCGATGCTCTCGGCGATGCAGGGCGGCGACAGTCACACCGATATCGACGTGACCGCGCCGCTCGACGCTGCCGACCGGTTCGCCCGGCTGATCGAGCTCTACGACCTCGCCGACGCGTTCTGCCGCAACGAGCGATTGCTCACGCTCGCCCGGACCGAGGAACAGGTCGCCTTCCAGACCTGGCTGTTCGGGGAGTTCGTTCGCCAGGGGGCCGGCGAAGATCCTCGGCCGTGGTCGAGCCGCTCACCACTGTCGCAAGCTCACCCGTAGCCGAGCTGGTGCAGGCGGCGGTCGCCGATCCCGAAGTGATGGGCGATCTCGTGGACGACCGTGATGCGCACCTCGCGCACCAGCTCGTCGGCATCGGCACACATCTCCAGCAACGGTCGTCGAAAGATCGTGATCCGATCTGGCAGGCCGGTGTGGTCCCCGCTCCGCTCGGTGAGGGACACCCCGTCGTACACACCCAGCAGGTCGGGGTCGTCGGGCGGCGACTCGTCCTCGACCAGCACCACGACGTTGTGCACCAGGTTCGCGATCTCGTCCGGGATGCCGTCGAGGGCGTCGGCGACCAGCGCCTCGAAGGACTCGCGGTCGAGCTCCATGGACAGACGGTAGCGCCGGAACAGAAGCGCCCCGCTCGGTCTGAGCGGGGCGACTGGACTGGCGTACGTCGTGAGGGAGCGACCCCGACGGGACTCGAACCCGCGGCCTCCGCCGTGACAGGGCGGCGCGCTAACCAACTGCGCTACGGGGCCTGGTGGTTGCTCAGGCATGGCGCCGGAGCGGATGGAACTCTAACCCATCGGCCTGAGCGCCTCCCAATCGTCGCACGATCCCGACGACGGGTGTTCGGAGGTGTCACACCGCCGCCGTGAGCGAGGTGGAATCGGGCACTCAGCGCCTCGCCCGAGGAGCGACGACCGGCGCGAGAACGGCCTGGAACTGGGTTCAGACCCCCGGCCAGAGTGCCTGGCTGCTCGCGGTCCTGACGTCATCCGCAGGCCGGGTCACCGGTTCTCTCGGGGGCACCTGTACGTTCGCGATGAGACAACCGCAGACCCCGTGAGCCCGCCGCCGTGAACTCTTCCCTGACCCGATCCTCCCCGCACGTCGAACCTGCACGCCGTACGTCGGGCCGGCTCGCGACGCCGTGATGGACCACCCCGCGCTCCCGGTGCTCGACTGGCACAGCTTCCTGACCACCTGGGAGCTCCGACCGGGCTGGCTGGCCTTCTGCGCCCTCCTGCTGGTCGCCTACACCTACGGCCTGTACGCCGCGGCGCGGCGGGGCAACCCGCTGGTGAGCCCGGTCCGGATCGCCTGCTTCGGTCTCGGTGTCGCGGCGCTTGCGATCTGCATGTCGTCGGCGGTCGACGCCTACGCCATGTCGCTGTTCTGGATGCACATGATCGAGCACCTCACGCTGATCACCGTCATCCCCGCGCTGCTCATACTTGGCCATCCGCTGACCGTGCTCCGCAGCGCCGGCGGTCCGGAGTGGCAGCGGGTCTTCGACGCCGCGATGCACAGCCTCCCGATCTCGATCCTGACCCACCCGCTGGTCGGGCTGACGGCGTACGGAGTGGTGGTGTTCTACACGCACCTCACCCCGTTCATGGACCGGATGGCGGCGGACCCGGACCTGATGGTCGTCGAGCAGGTGCTCTACCTGGGGTCCGGGACCTGGCTGCTCCTGGGCGCGATCGGGGAGGAGCCCATCCGCTGGAAGACGCCGTACCTCCTGCGGATCGTGCTGGTCGTGATGGCGATGGTCCCGGACACCCTGGTCGGCATTGTGCTGTTGCAGACCGCGGACAACCCCTTCCCGACGTACATGGCCATGCGCCCGGCGTGGGCCCCCAGCGCCCTGCACGACCTGGAAGTCGGCGGGTCACTGATGTGGGCCGCCGGTGACGGGCTCATGATGCTGCTGGCGGTGGGTCTGGTGCTCAGCCTGCTCACCCGCGGCCGCGACCGGTTCCTCGGCGACTGGCTTGAGGGGGTGCGGACGTCGACGTTCGTCGCGCATGCCGAGCGTTCCGGCGTGGAGCTGGACCGTCCGGAGGGGCCGCTCGACGAGGACGACGAGGCGCTCGCGGCGTACAACGAGATGCTGGCTCGGCTGCGTTCGGGACAGCAGGAGCCGGGACCCGACTGACGGCCCTTCAGGCACCGTGGGGTGATGGGCGTTCAGCACCCCCAACGGGATTCGAACCCGTGCTACCGCCGTGAAAGGGCAAAGGAGGGCCCACCGGACAATGACGAAAGTCAATGAAATCCCAGGTCAGAGGGCATTTGGTATGTTGGCTGTCATCGACGATCGTGGGACGTTTTCGGATGTCGTGTTGCCCCGGTGTTGCCCCGCCGCCCCAACTGAGCGACAACGGGCTCCACCTATCATCGAGGCTCGCTTGGCCGGATTGAGAGGCTGGTCAACTGTCTAGAAGGCCCGCACGTCGTGGGTCAAGGCCACGGTGGTCGCCTCGATCCACGCACGAACGGCGCTGAGGTCGTCCTCGATGGGGCCCATGACTGTTTCCATCACCAGCTCGCCGGTCACCTCCACCAGATCGCCCCACTGGACAGTCTCCAGAGCCGTCGACGCCAAGTCCTGACTGCGACAAACGACCTCGCAGGCATGGGCGAGCCGGGCTCCCAATGAGTCAGGAAACGGATCCAGGACGAACACGACGCAGGACTCATCTCCCAGCAGCCGGCTAGGCCCCCCCGTGACGCGGCCCTTGGCGACGATCCTGATCGGCATGACGACCTCCTGTGACACGTTCCGATGGCCACGACCATCAGAACTGCCCGTGCTCGCGCTCCTCAGGAGAGGCCGACCGCCTGTGGACTACTTCCCGCTCCACGGTTGTGAGGACCTCGATCGGCTCGTGAGCTCGCCAGAGAGTGTCGAGTCGCCTGAATCCACAGGCTGCTCAGCCGAGAACGCTGAGAGTGGCCAAGCGACGATGTAGCTCGAAACCCCGGCCCCTCGGTGCGAGTCAGACGTAACTCTCATGCCGATGAGCGGATGGCACGAGGACGGGGCACTGCGATGATGCCCGCGTGCCCATCGAACGATTCGCAGACCGTCTCGACCCGGCGACCTACGCAGAGGACGGCGAGGTCGTCGGCGTCTTCGAGTCCGGCCCGTCCGACGACGACGTACTCTGGCTCTCGGCGCGCATCTTCCGTCGGCTCACCTACATAGCCCGGGCATACGAACTTCACGCTCTGCCTCTGCTTGATGATCCGAACCCGGTCAGCCTGAATCGGATGCGGTGCGAGGCCGTGGCCGAGGAGATCGCGTTCGTCGCTGAGCGGCTCGACGATCCGGTCGCCGTTGGCATGGCGCAATCGATCACGAACTACCTGTCGGACCGGACGCGGCGGCCCGCATGGGACGGAACGGTCACGTTCGAGGGCGACTGATCATACCGGCCGCTCATGCCGCAATCCGCGCGGATCGGCGGATGAGGGGTCAGCAAAGGATGGGAATCTCTGACGTCGCCACGGTCTGGTCGTGCGCTGCGAGACGCGGGGCTTTCGGTCGGGGGGGTCAACCTCACTTTCTCGAGCGAGCAAAGACGTGGCTACCTAGGTCCCCCAGAAACTTGAGCAGCCGGAGCGCAGCGAGCAGGCCCGCTGCTACCACTCTCACCGTCAACGCCAGTCGGAGCTCGTCGTCCGACCTGCCGGTCGCGTCGGCAAGCGCTCGGGTGACTCGTCTGGCTCCGCGCTTCTGCGCCGTGTCAAGACTCCTCCTGCCCATCAATCATCTTGCACCTCCACGCCCCATGCCAGATACGCACGCTCTTGCCGATGAGCGGACGTCTCCGGAGTGCTAACTCGTGGACTAGGCCGTGCCCATCGCTTCCGGGGGATGTGCGGCGGCGGACTCGGATGCCTGCGCAGTTGTGATGGTGCGCGGTAGGAATATCGACGCCAGGAGGCCGATGAGCCCGCATGCGGCCAGCACCGTCATCGCGAGACCGTAGGCGCGCTCGGGTGTGGAGGTAATCCCGGCGACGAGGACCGTGCCGGCGACGGCGGCCCCCAGCGATGAGCCGAGGTTCGAGATGCTCCGGGACAGGCCCGAGATCTCACCCTGCAACTCGTCCGCGAAACTCGACTGCACCACATTGATCGAGGGCGTCAGCATCAGTCCGAGGCCGAGTCCGATGAAGAGCAGACCAGGGGCGAACGCCCAGACGTTCGGCGTCCCGATCACCAGAGCCAACAGGGCGCCTATCCCGAAGAGGGTGACCACGAACCCGGTCAGGATCAGGAGGCGTTGCGAGCGCCGCTTCGCCAAGCGCTCGGCCGCCAGCGACGACGCGAGCAGCCCCGCGGTCATTGCCGTGAAGATGACACCTGTCTGGATAGCGTCGTACCCGCGCACCACCTGAAGGTAGGCCGACACCACGAACGACACTCCGGTCAGCAGGAGCCACTGGACGTTCTGTGTGACCAGGCCGAGGTTCGACGTCCGGTTGCGGAACAGGCTCGTCGGCAACAGCGCCTCGCGACCCGCACGCTCCTTCGCCCGCATGGACAGGAAGAACCAGGTCAGCACCAGCGCACCGGCAACGATCAGGCCGAGCATGAGCGCGAGGTTCTGGTCGGCCGCCAGGATGCCCGTCACGACGAGGACGAGCCCGACCGCCGAGAGCACGGAGCCGCCGACGTCGAACGGTCGCGTGCGGTCTGCTGGCAGCGGGTCCCGCAGGTCGCGGCTCAGCCAGATGATCGCCGCGATGACGACCGCCTGGAAGACGAAGGCGGCCCGCCAGCTGATCGCGGAGGTGATGACACCGCCGATCAACGGACCGGCCGCGGCACCGATCCCGCCCAGCGCGCTGATGACCCCGAACGCCCGGGCGCGTGAGGTGATCTCGGTGAACAGCAGCGTGGTCAAGATGTAGACCGGCGGGATCAGCAGGGCGGTGCCGACCCCCTCGAAGATCGAGTTGCCGAGGATGAGGACCCCTAGCCCGGGAGAGACGGCGCTCATCAGTGCCCCGATGCCGTAGATGACCAGCCCGATGAGGAAGCAGCGCTTGCGTCCGTACTTGTCGCTCAGTTTGCCGCCAGGGATCATCAGCGCGGCCATGACCAGCAGGAAGAGCGTGATCGCCACCTGGACGCCTTGGACCGTGGTGTCGAGGTCCTCGCTGATGTCGTTGATCATCACGTTCATGTTGGAGCCGGCGAAGCTGCAGATGAACTGGGCCAGCGCGAGCGGCAGCAGCGCTCGCCGCAGCGCTGTCCGCGGTCGCCCGGCCTCACCAGTCCCCGCCATCGCGCGCCCTCCCTGGGCCTCACTACGGGCTCAGGTGTCGGCTCTGTCTGCCTATCCTGCGCGCCGTGCATCCATGCTGCCCGCTCCCACCGATTGCCAGCAAGCGGCTGTACCAGTGATGAAGTTCCCCAAGCGAGGGTTCAGGGCGAAACGCTCTCTCATGCCGCTGTCCGTGCTCGCTCATGCCGATCAGCTGCATGGAGTTCACTACGCCCCCTTTGCTGTCTTCCGCCCGCTGCAAAGCGGCGGCACCTATTAGTCGTCGTCGCCTTCCCAGGCCCAGCGAGGAACCTCGCGAAGGGGATGCAGCTCATCGTCGTTTCGGGCGTGGGAGTTCTGCATGGCCACGTGGCTCCCGAACTCGACGTGCTCGCGCACAGCTGTTCGGAACGGCTCATCAGTAGGCATGTCAGCATTGTCCAGGGCGGCCATGTAAAGGTCGACGAACCGCTGGCGCTGTGCTTCGGAGATCTCGAGTCCCCGATGAACTGAGATCAGGTGAGCGAACCCCAGCTGCCTTGAGAAGCGGTCCGGGCCGCCGAACGACTCAGCGGTGAAAGCGGTGAGATGGTCAACATGTGAGGCTTTGCCCGCGCCGAAGAGTGGTTGGAGGAGCGGGTCGGCCAGGACGCTGTCGTAGAAGATCTGCTCGAGTCGGTGGAGTGCAGCCTCGCCGCCAGCATGCTCGAAGAGGGAAGTCATTCGGCCAGCCTGCCATCGACTGCACGACCATTGAGTGACCGCTCATGCCGCTGTCCGTGCGCGCTCATGAGGATTCCCCAACCGCGTCACTCCCCAGTTTGGACTTTTCCGCCGCTGGTAGTGGGCTGTTGGGAATGTTCCGCGTTGGCCAGTGACTGGGCGTGGTGGATCCGCCATGCGTGCGCCAGATGGGGGTAGTTCTGGAGTGGGTAGGTCACGACGGATGGCGTCCCCGGAGCGCTTGGGGACGCCTCCCCCTTGTGCTGCTGCCACGCGACTCCGGCGACCCCTGCTGCGGCGAGGATGCACGCCGCGGCGGCGGAGGCGATCCATGGGGTGGTGTGACGGTGGTGTGTGTCGACGGTGCTCATGGTGGTGGACCCTTCTTGGTCTGCTGGGGCAAACGGCCCCGTTGGACCCCGACGCTGGCGCTAAGACAGGCTCACCACATCTGGAATTGTCCCTATCGTCGGCACACGTCAGTGCCGCGATCAGCCGCGTCACGAAGGGCCGATGCGGGTGCGTGGCCCGGGGCACGAGCCAAGGGTCGAGGTCGACAGGCACACCCAGCGCCCGCACAGCTTGTCCGGGAACTGGGGTATTTGCGCGCAGAGGATGATCTGACGCGAGGCACGGCCGTACCGTCGTTGATCCGGGAGGTTGGGTGCGCGGGACATCCCGACGTCCCGTGTGACGCCCGCTGGCGTGACGAGCGCCGGCGGGCTTCCTTTGATCGACCGCTCATGCCGCGATCCGCTCGCGCCGGGTGACCCCATGCGCTGCGCCGGGGCATCGTCGTGTTCTTACCAATCCCGGCATGCGTGCCCGTCGGCATAGCCCCACAGGTGCGCCTCGCTGAGTTCAGCGAGGCGCACGGTCGGGCGGTGACTCACGGGGTTATCGTCCCCCCCGCAACGAGTGCCCGGGGGTCGACTCACGCCCTATGGAAGGTCTACCCGCGCCGGTCGGGGCTCAAACATGAGTGTGCGCCTCGTGGATTTTCGGGGGGAGATCGACGAGACGCACACATGGGCGGCTGGGGCCCTCACGGGGTCGGCCACGCCGCCAGCCGAGGAGCATACCCCGTTCTCTACCGCCCAAACCTCAATCCGCCCAGGGTCCGCGCTAGCCCGCGGTGGCCCCCCTCGACCCGATGCTCCGGTGACGTCGAAGGGCAAGCGTGAACGCGCTCAGCAAGGATTCCAGCGGACGCGAGCGAGCGCCCCCGTGGCGGCTACCAGACCTTGAAGATGACTCTCACATCGGTCCCCTGCACTTCTGCGAACGGGACGGTGGAAAGGAATGTGCTCGATCCGCTCAGTTCTCGCATCCGGACATGGCTCCCTTCTGTGTCAAGACACCTTCGGGAGGGTGGGTTTAGGCTGAGGGTCGACGGGTCCCGGAGTGGCTTGTCCGAAGTGCCGGTGTTGGGGTTGTGAGCCGGTCGCGCTGGAGTCAGAGTCGTTGCCCCGTTGC
>NZ_DASXQG010000097.1:0-74269 GCF_036493135.1 Nocardioides sp.
CCACGATGCTGGCCAGCCTGGTGAGCGCGTCGTCCCCCGACCTCGTCGCGGCGATCGCGGCGATCTCCTCGATCGCCGGGACGGGGTCACCGGTCGTCGGCTGCCACGTCGAGGGGCCCTTCCTGGATCCGGCGCACCGGGGCGCCCACGACCCCGCCTCCCTGCGCCTACCCGGGCTCGACGAGCTCGGCACCTGGCTGGCTGCCGGTGTCGACGACACCGGTCGCCCCACGGTCCGGATGGTGACGCTCGCCCCGGAGCTGCCGGGTGCCGCCGCGGCCGTCGAGCTCCTCGAGCGGTCCGGGGTCGTGGTGGGCCTCGGCCATACCGGCGCCGACGCCGCCGTCTTCGGAGAGGCCCTGCGGTCACTGCGCAGACCCCTGGTCACCCATCTGTTCAACGGCATGGAGCCGCTGCACCATCGCCACCCAGGCCCGGTCGCCGCCTCCCTGGATGCGCTGGCCCGCGGGGCCACGCACGTGGAGCTCATCGCGGACGGCGTGCATCTCGCCGATGAGACGGTGCACCTGGTGTTCGCGGTGGACCCCGGGCGGCACGTCGTACTCGTCAGCGATGCGATGGCGGCCGCCGGGATGCCGGACGGCGACTACGAGCTCGGGTCGGTACGCGTGCGGGTCGAGAACGGCCGGGCGTGGACCCGCGCCGATCCGCCGTCGCTTGCGGGAGGCACCTCGCACGTCGCCGACCTGGTCCGCCGCTGCGTGGTGCGGGCCGGCGTCGATCCGGTCGCGGCGGTGGCCGCGGCCAGCACCACACCCGCCGCCCTGCTCGGCCTGGACGACCGCGGCAGCCTTGCGACCGGTCTGCGCGCCGACCTCGTGGTACTCGACCGCGACTGGAGGGTCCGCCGGGTGGTGCAGGGGGGCGACTGGGTCCGGGTTCCAGGCTAGTGTCGTCTCGTCCTTCATCTCGGGGGGCAGGCAAACGAGCCCGGAGGCGCCTGTGTTCGCTCGGTCAGCATCCACCACCCACCACACCCGTACATCGCTCCGGCTGCTGGTCATCGGCCTCTCGATGGTGACGGCCGCGACGTTCGGTCCGACCGCGGCCACGGCCGGAGGTCCCGGACATTCCGGCGACGCGCCGTACCGCGGCAAGGTGATCTCCCTGATGCGGCACATGACGCTGGAGCAGAAGGTCGGCCAGCTCTTCGTCATCGAGGTGGCAGGTCGCGACGCCGACAACGTCAGCGACGCCGCCAAGACCGTCAACCAGCGGCTGTACGGCGTCGACACGCCCGCCCAGGCGATCGCGAAGTACCAGCCCGGCGGCGTCATCTACTACACGACGCGACAGGCCTGCTCCGGTTGCCCCAGTGACGACAACATCGGCGATCCCGCCCAGGTCGCCACCCTGTCCAACGGGCTCCAAACCGCATCGCTGGCGCAGCCTGCACACATCCCGCTGCAGGTCTCGGTGGACCAGGAGGGGGGCGCGCTCGTCGCCCGCTTCCTCGCCCCGGCGACGCAGATGCCCGGCAACATGGCGCTCGGCGCGGGCCGATCGGCCCAGGATGCCTACGACTCGGCGAAGGTGATCGGCGAGGAGCTCAAGTCGGTCGGGGTCACGCAGGACTACGCGCCGGTCTCCGACGTCAACATCAACCCCAACAACCCCGTGATCGGGATCCGCTCCATCGGGGGCGATCCGGATCTGGTCTCCCACCTGGCCTCGACGCAGGTCAAGGGCTACCACGCGGGCGGGATCTCCGCGGTCGCCAAGCACTTCCCCGGCCACGGCGACACCGGCGTCGACAGCCACTTCGGCCTGCCGCAGGTCACCCACACTCTGGCGCAGTTCCACGCGATCGACCTGCCGCCCTTCGAGGCCGACATCGCAGCCGGCGTCGACACGATCATGACCGCCCACGTGGTCTTCCCGGCGGTCGACCCGTCCGGCGCGCCCGCGACGATGAGCCACAAGATCCTCACCGGCGTGCTCCGCGACGAGCTCGGCTTCAAGGGCCTCATCGTGACCGACGCGCTCGACATGGCTGGCGCCACGTCGACCTACCCGCCGGACGTCGCACCGGTCCAGGCGATCCTCGCCGGCGCGGACCAGCTGCTCGTCCCGCCGCAGATGGACACGGCGTACGCCGCCGTGCTCGACGCGGTCCACAGCGGCGTGATCAGCAAGCAGCGGCTCGACGAGTCGGTCTACCGGATCCTTCTGCACAAGTACCAGCACGGCATCTTCCAGCACCCGTTCGTCGACCCGGCCGTGGCGCCCACCGTGATGGGCGCCCCGGACCACCTCGCCGCAGCGCAGGCGATCACCGACCGCACCACGACGCTGGTGAAGAACGACAGCGGCCTGCTCCCGCTCGCCGCCGGTCCCCGCCAGGTGCTCGTGGCCGGCTGGGGCGTTGGTACGACGCAGACGATCGCGAGCGCGCTGGCCGCGCGAGGCGCGACGACACAGGTCCTCGAGTCGGGCACCACCCCCTCGGCGACCGCGATCGACAAGGCGGTCGCAGCGGCGCAGGGTGCCGACCTCGTGGTGGTCTCGACCAACAACGCCTACGCCGTCGACGCGACCACGGGGCAGCCGACGGCGGCCGCCGCGGCGCAGACCCGGCTCGTGCGGGCACTGCTGGCGACCGGGAAGCCCGTCGTGGTCGCCGCGATGCGCAACCCGTACGACGTCGCGTCGTTCCCTGAGGCGCCGACGGTGGTCGACACCTACGGTTACACCGCTGACCAGGTGGAGTCGCTCGTGCGGGTGATCTTCGGCGAGGTGAACCCGACCGGCCTGCTGCCGGTCTCGATCCCACGCGCGGACGGCGCTGGTGAGCTGTTCCCGTTCGGCCACGGCCTGCGCTACTGATGACGGACCTGTCGCAGGACGGCGCAAAGCCCACCGCAGAGGTCCGCGTGAGGGCCGATGAACGCCCTTGTCGTCAGAGCGCGCAGGGGTGTAGACCGAGAACGATAGGAAAACGCACAGCTTCCGGGTAGCCGTGCACCTTTCCGCTGCTCGGAGCGGAAAGGACACTCATGCCTCGGCGCCGTCGCAGCACCCGCCTGATCGCGTCCATCCTCGCAACAGCCGTGGGGTACCTCGTAGCCATGTCCTCGTCGCCACCGGCGTCGGCCGCACCGAGCGCCGCGCCACAACTGGTGCCTGAGCCCGTCTCGACGGCCGTCGGCACGGGCGACTTCACCATCACCAGACACACGCACATCGTCGCCAAGCCGGGATCCGCTGCTCGGGTCGTGGCGGAGGATCTGGCGGCGTACCTGCGCCCGGCGACCGGATATCCACTGCCGGTCGTGTCCGGTCCCGGAGGTGACCGCGACATCCGGCTCGCGCTCGGCGACGCGCCCGAGCTGACACCCGGTCAGACAGCAGAGGGGTACGTGCTCGACGCGGGCCGAGATGGTGTGAACCTCGCGGCCGACACGGCACATGGGCTCTTCAACGGCATCCAGACCATCCGGCAGCTGCTGCCGGCTCGGATCGAGAGCCCGACGACGGTCCCGGGACCGTGGACGATTCCGTCGGTGCACATCGTGGACTACCCGCGGTACGCCTACCGCGGGTTCATGCTCGACATCGCCCGGCACTTCCAGACGCCCGAGACGGTGATGCGGCTGATCGACGAGGCATCGGCGTACAAGATCAACACCCTGCACCTGCACGTCAGCGACGACCAGGGCTTCCGGATCGTCATCAACGGCTTCCCGAACCTCACTGACATCGGTAGCCAAGGATCCGTCGGCACAGATGGCCGCACGATGGACCCGGGCGGGTTCTGGACCCAGCAGGACTACAGAGGAGTCGTCGCGTACGCCGCAGCGCACTTCATGAGCGTGGTGCCCGAGGTCGACTCACCGGGCCACAACAACGCGATCATCATGTCCGAGTACGACGACACCACGAACCCGTTGCTGAACGGTCACCCGCAGGACATCAACTGCAGCGTCCACAACCCGCCGCAGTGGAACTTCATCGGCGATGTCGGCTTCAGCGCGATGTGCCCGGAGAGCGAGAACTCGTTCACCATCTACCACGCGATCATCAGTCAGCTCTCGGCGATGTCGACGAGCCCGTACTACCACCTCGGCGGCGACGAGGTGCCCTCGACCGTGCTGGACCAGGACCGCTACGCCGCGTTCATCAATGCGGAGATGCCGCTCGTCACCGCCCAGGGCAAGATTCCGATGGGTTGGGCCGAGCTCGCCGGTCCTGGCACCAACCCGCCCGCCGGCTCGGTCGCGGAGTACTGGAACCCCGCGTCCGGCACCAGCCCGGACACGGCCACTGCCCATGAGGCGGTCGCCAAGAACATGAAGATCGTGATGGCACCGGCCAACCACGCCTACCTCGACCAGAAGTACGCACCGGACACGCCGCCGGACCTCGGCCTGACCTGGGCGTGCAACAGCGGGTGCGACGTCGACCAGTTCTACAACTGGGACCCGGGCAGCTATGTCACCGGTGTCACCGACCAGAACGTGATCGGTGTCGAGGGTGCGATGTGGGGCGAGACCGTACGCAACCTCAGCGAGGTGCAGTACCTGGTCTTCCCGCGGCTGATCGCCCTCTCCGAGGTCGGCTGGACCCCGCAAGCAGCGCGAGACTACGACGGCTTCCTGCCTCGGCTGGCCGCACAGGGACCGCGCCTGACCATGGCCGGGACCAACTTCTATCCGACCCCGAAGGTCCCGTGGGGCTGAGCTCCGGATCCGGGTCGTCCCCCTCAGCGGGTACAAGAAGATCCGCTGAGGCGGACGACCCGATCACGTCAGAGCAACTGCTGCTCCAGGAACTCCAGGGCGGCCGGGTAGGCGTCGAGGCGGTTGGCCCGCTTGGCGAGACCGTGTCCTTCGTCGTGGTACACCCGCATCTCGCAGGGAACGCCCTTCTCGTCGAGGGCGGCCTTGATCTGCTCGGCCTCCGAGAGCGGCACGCGCGGGTCGTTGGCGCCGTGGATGACGAACAGCGGAGAGACGATGTCGTCGAGGTAGGTGATCGGCGAGGCCGATACCAGGAACCCCCGGTCGTCGGCGAGCGAGCCGTACTCGCGCTCGCGGATCGCCCGGCGGTAGTCCGAGGTGTTCTCGAGGAACGTCACGAGGGACGAGATGCCGACGATGTCGACCCCCGCCGCCCACCGCTCGGGCTGCATCGCGACACCGGCGAGCACCATGTACCCGCCGTACGAGCCACCCCAGAGCGCGGACCGGCCACGGTCGAGCCCGATCGTCGGGAGCCACTCGTGGAGGGCGGCGAGATCGGCGACCGAGTCGAGCCGGAGCGCCACGTCGTCCAGTGACACCCAGCGCTTCCCGTAGCCGGCGGAGCCACGGACATTGGGCACGAGTACGTCGAAGCCGGCCAGCGCGAGCGCCTGGAACGTCGGGGCGAAGATCCGCGCCGCCTCCGCCTCCGGGCCGCCGTGGATGTGGATCACCGACGCCCCGCTGGTGTTGTCGGGCGCGGCGTACCGGAAGCTCGGGATCTGCTCGCCGTCCGGTGCCGGAACGCGGTGGACGGTCGGAGTCACCAGCCGGTCACGGAGCTCGCTCGGTACGCCGTCTCGACCGTCGACGAGCACGGTGCCGGCACCGGTGCCGGCGTCGACCCGCATGATCGAGCCCGGGTCGGTCGGCGTCACCGCGGTCACCGCGAACGCCGAGGAGTCCGGCGCCCAGACCACGCTCACCGGGACGATCGGATCGAGGTCGACGTCGGTCACGTGGATGCCGTCAGCCCGGTGCACGGCGAGGCTGTCTAGCCCGTCGACGTGGTGACCGACCACCATCAGACTGCCGTCCGGCGACAGGCGAGCCGAGACGTCGTGGTCGTCGGCCTCGACCAGGGACGTCCAGGTGCCGTTGGCGTCGAGGCGGAGTACGGCGTGGAACTCCCGCTCGTGGTCGGAGGTCAGCACCAGGGCCGCGTCGTCCGCGGTCCAGCCCGCCACGTGGTGATCGGCCTGCTCGTCGGGGTCGGTCACGCTGCGGGACCCGGTGCCGTCCGCCAGCACGATGCTCGTCGAGCTCGGCCGGAGACTGATCATCGTCACGGCGACCGACTTCTCGTCGTGCGAGACCTCGGTCGACGCGACGTACCCGCCGCCGTCGTACACGACCCGCTCCTCGCCGGTCGTCAGGTCGCGCACGATGACGTCCATGTCGACGTTGTTGCGGCGGTTCGTGGCGAAGACGACCGACGTCGCGGTCACGTCGAGCAGCGTGTTCATGTGCGCCTCGTCGCGCACGAGCGGGGTGAGGCCGTCGAGGCCGACCGGCGGCCCCGGGAGCTCCGTCAGATCGAGCGTGGACAGCTGGAAGTTCTCGTCGCCGCCCTGGTCGTGCTCGATCACCACCTGGCGCCGGCCGGGCACGTAGCGTCCGCGACAGCGCGAGGGCAGGTCGGTCAGCGGCGTCGTGCTGCCGTCGGGGGCGATCTCTACGAGCTGCTGGCTGCCGAGGTCGTCGTACCCGGCAAGCACCCGCCCGTCGACGTCGAGGTCGAGCGCGACCCAGGTACGGGTGTCGATGAGCAGTCGGAAGAGATCCGAGCAGGAGGTCACCTGGGGAGACTAGACGCCATCGCACTCACCGTTGTGTCAGCCGCCTGACGCTGCGACCCATGCCAGCACCTCCGCGGCCACCTCCTCCGGCGCACGGTCGGTGTTGTCGATCCGGAGATGGGGGAAACCTGCGATGACCTCGTCGCCGGGTGACGAGACGCCGGTGTTCATCTGGATCCGTTCGAGGTCGCGCACGTTGCCCTCGGACCACACCAGGTCGCGCTTCGACTTCTTCTCCGCCAGGCGGTACGGCGTGCGGTTGCGGTCGAGTCGGGTCTCGAGGTCGGCGTACAGCTCGACCATCACGATCCGACGACCCGCCTCGACGAACGGCGCGAGGTGCCGGCGCATGGCCGCTGCATCCTCGGGGAGGTCCAGCGCCCAGACCAGGGTGAAGACCAGGTCGATGTCCGCCGTGGCAGCTTCCTCCAGCACGCGCTGGCGGAACTCGCTCATCAAGGTCTGGAACTGCGGTGTCTCGAACTCGAACACGTCGAGGAGGGGCTCGATCACGTGGTGGTTGTGGAAGAGCCGGAAGTCGCTCGCGTCCGCGATCTCCCGGCCGACGGTCATCTTCCCGACCGCGGGCGGTCCGAACACGAAGAGCAGCGTCACGCGCCCAGAATCACCGATCGCCACCGGGCGGCGCGACCGGATTCTCAGGCCCGCTTGGCTTCCTGCTCCGCGACTTGCCGTCGTACGTCGTCCATGTCGAGGCCGCGGACCGCCGTGACCAGCTCCTCGAGCGCCGGCTCGGGCAGCGCCCCCGCCTGGCGGAAGACCAGGATGCCGTCGCGGAACGCCATCAGCGTCGGGATCGAGCTGATCTGGAGCGCACCCGCGAGCATCTGCTCGGCCTCGGTGTCGATGCTGGCGAACGTGATGTCACCGTGCGTCTCGGACGCCTTCTCGTAGACGGGCGCGAACATCCGGCACGGACCGCACCAGGATGCCCAGAAGTCGACCAGCACGATGCCGTCCTGGGTCACCGTCTGCTCGAAGGACTCCTCGGTCAGGGGAAGGGTGGCCATCACGAACCTCTCCGCCGGCTGCTCCGGCTCCATCACATGTGTGTCAGGGCCAACGCCCGGGACCGTCGCGGCATTCCGACGGCTCCGTCGTGGTGGCGCCCTGAGCGTCAGCAGGCGTCGGTCGGACGGACCTGGAGCACCTCGACCCGGTTGCCGGCACCGTCGTGCGTGTGGAAGCGCAGGTAGCCGTCGAACGTCTCGCGCTCCCGGTCGTCGACCCCGAAGCCGGCGGCCGACACGGAGGCCGCGACGGCGTCGAGGTCGTCCACCACGAAGGCCGGGTGGGCCTTGCGCGCAGGCAGGAACGGATCCTCGACACCGACGTGGACCTCCGCGGCGACCTCGCCCAGTGCGTCGTACGAGCGGAACCAGGCGCCACCGCGGCCGCGCAGGGCGACGGTCTTCTCGACCTCGGTCAGCCGCAGGGCGTCTCGATAGAAGCGGCGGGCGTCGTCCTCACCGCCGGGCGGGCAGGCGACCTGGACATGGTGGAGGGCGATCACGCGGCGGACACCTGGGCGACCACGAAGATCCGGCGGAAGGGCAGTACGACGCGGCCGTCGCGCTCGGGGTATGCCGCGCGCAGGCGTCGCTGGAACTCTTCCTCGAACGCCGGGCGCAGGTCATCGGGCAGCGCCTGCAGCGTCGGCCGGGCGCCGGTGCCGGAGACCCAGGTGAAGACCGGGTCGGGCCCGGTCAGGACATGGAGGTACGTCGTCTCCCAGGCGTCGACGGTGCAGCCCCGTCCGGCGAGCTCCTCGAGGTAGACGACCGGGTCGTGGCTGCTCGGCACCGCGACGTCTCGGGTGTGCTCGGCGTACGGCGCCTCGGCGGCGAGGTCGTGGCGGATCGTGTGGCTCGGCTCCTCGAAGTTCCCGGGCACCTGGAAGGCGAGCCAGCCACCCAGCCGCACCCGACCGACCAGACTCGGGAGCAGGTCGAGGTGGTCAGGGACCCACTGGAGCGTGGCGTTGGAGACCAGGACGTCGACCGGGTCGGCGTCGGAGGCCCACGCGCGCAGGTCGGCGACCTCGAAGACGATGCTCGGGTCGACTGTCCGGGCCTTCTCGATCATCTCCGGGCTCGAGTCGAGGCCGGAGACGTCGGCGTCGGGCCAGCGCTCGCGCAGCAGTGAGGTGAGGTTTCCGGGGCCGCAGCCGAGGTCCACGACCGACGCCGGTGCCGGAGCTCCGATGCGCGCCAGCAGCTCGACGAAGGCGCGGCCGCGCTCGTCTGCGTAGGTCAGGTAGCGGTCGGGATCCCAGGTGTGCGGCACGGCGCGCCTCCTCAATCTCTTGACGTCAAGATATCTCTGAGTTTCGTGAGGATTCACCTTGATGTCAAGATTCTCGACAGCCTATAGACTGGCGGTGTGCGCGACGAGGTGGACGAGCTGCTCGAGGCCTGGGGCCGCGAGCGCAGCGACCTCGACCTCGCGCCGGTCGCGGTGTTCAGCCGGGTGAGCCGGCTCGCGCGTCGGCTCGAGCTGGCCCGGAGAGACGCGTTCGCCGCCCACGGCATCGAGCAGTGGGAGTTCGACGTGCTGGCCGCCCTGCGCCGCGCGGGCGCGCCGTACGAGCTCTCCCCCGGGCGCCTGCTGCACGAGACCCTGGTGACCAGCGGCACGATGACGAACCGGATCGACCGGCTCAGCGCGCGTGGGTACGTCGAGCGCTACCCGGACCCTGACGACCGCCGCGGAGTCATCGTGCGGCTGACGACCGACGGCCGGTCGGCCGTGGACGCGGCGTTCGCGGCGCTCCTCGACGCCGAGCGCACCCTGCTGGAAGACCTCCCCGAACGCGATCGCACCCGCCTCGCCTCCCTCCTCCGCACCCTCCTCGCCCCGTTGAGCACCCCCCGTTGACCCGCCAGAAGTTCACGCCGTAGAACGCTGACCCGCCAGAAGTTCACGCGTACGACGGTCCGGCACCGCCGACGCCGGCCCATCACTCCAGCACCTCGGCCGCCTCGAGCCACTCCTCCTCGAGCTCTGCCCGCTCGCGGGCGAGGGCGGCGAGCCAGGCGCTCAGGTCGGTCAGGCGCTCGTGGTCCGCAGCGTGGGTGAGGACTTCGGCATTCAGCTCCGCCTCGCGGGCCGAGACCTGCTCGAGCCGCTTCTCCACCCGGGCCAGGGTCTTCCGCGCTGCGCGTTCCTCGGCGCTGCCTGCGCGGGCCGTGACCGGTGGCACCGCGTGAACTTCTGGCGGGTCGGCGCTCGTACGGTGTGAACTTCTGGCGGGTCAGCGCGTCTGGCGGTGAACTTCGGGCGGCTCGGCGACGGGAGAGGTACTCGTCCACACCACCGGGGAGCAGCGAGATCTGGCCGTCGTCGAGGAGGCCGTAGACCACGTCGGTGACGCGCTCGAGGAAGTAGCGGTCGTGGGAGACGACCACCAGGGTGCCGGGCCAGTCGTCGAGAAAGTCCTCCAGGACGTTCAAGGTCTCGATGTCGAGGTCGTTGGTGGGCTCGTCGAGGAGCAGCACGTTGGGTTCGGAGAGCAGCAGCCGAAGCAGCTGGAAGCGCCGCCGTTCGCCACCGGACAGGTCGCCGATCCGCGCGGTCAGCTTGTCGCCGGTGAAGCCGAAGCGTTCGAGCATCGAGCTGGCACTGATCTCACCCGTGGCGGTGCGGGTGACCCGACGGATCGACTCGATGGTCGGGAGGACCCGGCCCTCGGGATCGAGTACGTCGAGCGTCTGGGTGAGGTGCTGCAGCGACACGGTCCGACCGTGCTTCACCCGACCGACGCTCGGGGTCAGGGTGCCGTCGAGCAGTGCGAGGACCGACGACTTTCCCGCGCCGTTGACCCCCACGATCCCGACCCGATCACCCGGGCCGAGGCGCCACGTGGCATGGGACAGCAGCGTCCGGTCGCCGCGGACCAGGTCGACGTCCTCGACGTCGAACACGTCCTTGCCGAGACGTTGGGCGGCGAAGCGTTGGAGCTCGAGCCGGTCGCGAGGCGGCGGCTCGTCGGCGATCAGCTCCTCGGCGGCCTCGATCCGGAACTTCGGCTTGGCGGTGCGGGCCGGGGGTCCGCGTCGTAGCCAGGCGAGCTCCTTGCGGGCGAGATTGCGACGACGTACCTCCGACGCGGCGGCCTGCCGCTGCCGCTCGGCCCTGGCGAGCACGAAGGCCGCGTAGCCGCCCTCGTAGGAGTCGACGACGCCGTCGTGCACCTCCCAGGTGCGCTCGCAGACCGCGTCGAGGAACCACCGGTCGTGCGTCACGACCACCAGCGCGGACGGCAGCGTTGCGAGGTGTCCGGCCAGCCAGGCCACCGCCTCGACGTCGAGGTGGTTGGTCGGCTCGTCGAGGACGACGAGGTCGTGCTGGTGCAGGAGGAGCTCCGCGAGCGCGCAGCGGCGGCGCTCACCGCCGGACAGGCCGACGACGGCCCGGTCGAGCTCGATGCCGGCCAGCAGCTCGGTGACGATCTCGCGCGTGCGCGGCTCCGCGGCCCACCCGTGGTCCGGCCTTCCCGCCAGTACGGCGTCGCGGACCGAGTGGGTGTCGTCGAGGGCGTCGCCCTGGTGCAGATGGGCGATGTGGAGCCCCCTGACGGCCGACACGCGGCCGTCGTCGGGCGGCTCCTGGCCCGTCATCACCCGGAGCAGCGTCGTCTTGCCGTCGCCGTTGCGACCGACGATGCCGATGCGCTCGCTCGCGGCCACACCGAGCGACACCTCGGTGAGCAGCGGGCGCACGCCGTACGCCTTGGAGACCCGCTCGAGATTGACGAGGTTAGCCATCGGCCACCACGTGGGCGCCCGCGACCGGCCCGTGCGCGACGAGTACGACGCGCCTGTCGTCGGCGGCGGTGAGCGCACCCGCGACGGTGCGCGCGTGGTCGCCCGACTCGCAGAGGAACACGCACGTCGGGCCCGAGCCCGAGACCAGCCCGCGGAGGGCCCCGGCGGCGACGCCTTCGACGATGAGCCGGGCCAGGTCGGGACGCAGGTCGCACGCGGCCTGCTCGAGGTCGTTGTGCAGCGCCGCGGCCAGCCGGTGTACGTCGCCGCCGGCGAGCGCGCCGACCACCCCATCGGGAGGCGCCGGGACCTCCGGCGCGTTCGGCCGCAGCTCGTCGTAGTGCCGGTAGACCGCCGGCGTCGACAACCCCTCCTCCGACGGCACGACCACCCACCACCAGGTGCCGCGGTCGTCGAGAGGGGTGACGATCTCGCCGTGGCCCTCGCCGAGCGCGGATCCGCCCACCAGCGCGAACGGCACGTCACTGCCGAGCCCCGCCGCGAGCAGGATCAGGTCGTCGTCACTGATGCCGAGACCGTGCAGCCGGTCGAGAGCGAGCAGCGCCCCCGCCCCGTCGGCCGACCCGCCGGCCAGGCCACCGGCGATCGGGATGCTCTTGTCCACGCGCACGTCGGCCGTGACCGGCCGGCCGTGGTGGTCGGACAGCGCGGCCGCGGCCCGGTCGACGATGTTGTGGCCGGGTCGGGGCAGGTGGCTCGCGTCGATGTACGACGCGACGTGCGTCGCCACGGTCAGCCGGCCCGCCCCGGTCGACGGCAGGGCCACGGTCAGGTCGTCGTACAGGCTCACGGCCTGGTAGACGGTCACCAGCGTGTGGAACCCGTCGGCGCGCGGAGCACCGACGCCGAGCAGCAGGTTGATCTTCGCCGCAGTCCGCACGGTGAGACCACTCATGCCATGGCCTCGGCGATCCGGGCGAAGGCCTCGACCCCGAGCGACTCGCCGCGTGCCATCGGGTCGACCCCGGCCTTCGCCAGGGCCCGCTCGGCCGCCTCACTCGAGCCGGTCAGGGTCCGCAGCGCGCCGCGCAGCACCTTGCGACGATGGGCGAACGCCGCGTCGACGACCGCGAACACCTGCTCCCGGGTGGCCGTCGTCGGCGGCGGCTCGCGTCGGGTCCACGCCACGAGCCCGGAGTCGACATTGGGCGCCGGCCAGAAGACGTTGCGCCCGATCGCGCCCGCGCGGCGGACGTCGGCGTACCACGCCGCCTTCACACTGGGTACGCCGTACACCTTGGAGCCGGGTGGTGCGGCCAGCCGGTCGGCGACCTCGGACTGCACCATCACCAGCCCGCGCTCGAGGCTGGGCAGCAGCGCGAGCAGATGCAGGAGCACCGGCACGGAGACGTTGTAGGGGAGGTTCGCGACCAGCGCGGTCGGCGGCGGCCCGGGGATCTCGGTCACCCGAAGCGCGTCGGCGGCCAGCACCTCGCAGTGCCCGGCCAGGTCCGCGGCGTACGTCGCAAGCGTCGCCGGCAGCGCGGCGGCCAGCACCGGGTCGACCTCGATCGCCACGACCCGGCTCACCTCGCCGAGCAACCCCAGCGTCAATGACCCCAGCCCCGGCCCGACCTCGACCACCACGTCGTCCGGCTTCAGGGCCGCCTCGCGGACGATGCGACGCACGGTGTTGGCGTCGATCACGAAGTTCTGCCCCCGCTGCTTGGTGGGGCGCACGTCGAGCCGCGCGGCGAGTGCACGAACGTCCGTCGGCCCGAGCAGAGTCGGGCCGACGGACGTCATGGTGGCCAGCCTATTGGGGGGAACCAGGCTGACCGTCCGGTGACCGGAGGCGCGGAGAATGGTCCCGAGGGGGGTTCGGGACCCGGCGCGACCGCCCACCGAGCTCGCTATTGCGTTGTCAACGCGGAAGACCCAACGACGCCGCGCAGGCCGGCCAGGCGCCGTACCCACCACTGGCGTTGCGGATCTTGGTGGCGATGGCGATCTGGGTCAACCGCGAGGCATTGCTGGGAAGTCCACTTCCACCGTACGCCTGCCACGTGCCCAGCGAGAACTGAAGTCCGCCGTAGTAGCCGTTCCCGGTGTTGGTGGCCCAGTTGCCGCCGGCCTCACACTGCGCGAGCCGATCCCAGACGGTGTTGCCGCCGGCGAAGGCCGGCGCGACCGTCTTGGTGCCGACGCGTTCGATCTGCGCCACCGTGCCGCGCAGCACCTCCTGCGAGACCACCCGGCGGGCCACGAGGTGTCCGTTGCGGAACATGATCCGGTAGGTCACGTTGCGGAGACCGTCGCGGCCGCTGCGCACCACGGTGCTCGAGCCGCTCGCCATCGACGCGTCGTCGCGGGTGACCGTGGTGAACGGCACCGACTCACCGTCGACGTGCTTGCGGACGATGCGGATCCGGTCGAGGACGACCTTGTCGCCCTGGCTCAGCTGATGGTGCAGGCCGGGGTGGACGACGTCGTGCTTGCCGAGCGTGACGTCCAGCGCCTTCAGCGCCTGCCCGACCGTGTACGCCGGCACGGTCTTGTGCACGGCCTTCTCGCCACCGATCACGAACGTGAGCCGCTTCGGGGTCGCGATCGAGATCCGCAGCCCGTCGCGGGTGATGCCGGCGCCGCGGCTCACCGACAGGTGCGCGCGATCGAAGCTGCGGTTGATCTCTTCGAGCGCGCCGCGCACGTCCGTCGCGGTCACCCAGTACGTCGAGGTGTCACCGTCGACGTCCAGCTTCAGCGGCTTGCCGTAGCGGACCGCGATGCTCGTGCCGTCGTGGACGGGCTGGTCGACCGCCGGCGCGACCTCGTCGTGCGAGCGGAGAGAGATCCCCTGGTCCTTCAGGACCTGCCCCACGGTGTCGCCGCTGGCCGTCACGTGCTCGACCTGGCCGTCCACGTTGAGGGTCACGTCCTTGCCCATCGCTGCGTAGCCGACGGTGGTGCCGATCACCGCAGCCAGGGCGACCGCCCCGGCGGCGAGGAGCGCTGCCTTGCTCTTGCTGATGCGTGCGAACTTCTGGCGCACAACTCTCCAGACGTCGTACTTCCCGGGCCTCGGAACGGCGCCCGCTCCCACGAGGCACCGTGCGGTACTCATGGAAAAGGCTGCGCAACTGGTACGCAGCCCCGAACGCCGGTTTCGCGTGATGCACCCGATCCCGGCCAACAGCCACAGGACCATACGGAAGCCGTCGAGTCCACCCCAACTCCTCGGGTGGTCCTGTGACCAGGCTCTCCCTGTCCGAAACCCGCCAGGACGCGCTCGTCACCGGGTGGCTCCCGGCGTCACCACGGTCCGCCGAACGCCGCCTCGGTGTTGGCGTCGATCGCCTGGCACAGGGCACCCAGGTCGTCGCCGCGCACCTCGGCCATCGCCCGCACCGTCACCGGCACGAGGTACGACGCGTTGGGGCGGCCGCGGTACGGGGTCGGCGTCAGGAACGGCGCATCGGTCTCGACCAGGACGCGATCCATCGGCGCGACCGCGAGCGCGTCGCGCAGCGGCTGGGCGTTCTTGAACGTCACGGTCCCGGCGAAGGACAGGTAGGCGCCGCGGTCGAGACACGCCCTGGCGAAACGCGGGTTGCCGGAGAAGCAGTGCATCACCCAGCGCTCCGGCGGGCCCTCGGCGTCGATCACGTCGAGCACCGCGTCGTGGGCGTCGCGGTCGTGGATCACGAGGGTCTTGCCGAGCCGCTTGGCCAGGTCGATGTGTCGCACGAACGACGCGACCTGGGCTTCGCGACCCTCGGGCCCGGTGCGGAAGAAGTCGAGCCCGGTCTCGCCGACCGCACGCACCTGGTCGTGCGCCTGCGCCAGGCGCTCGATCTCGGCGAGCCCCTCGTCGAGCCGCCCGTCGGCGGCGAGCCGCGGCGCCTCGTTGGGATGGAGGGCCACGCCGGCGACCAGCGCGGCGTGGTCCTGGGCGGCCCGGACCGCCCACGCGGCCCCGGGCAGGTCGCAGCCGATCTGCACGATCCGGCGTACCCCGACCGTGCTCGCGCGGGCGATCGCCTCGCCGGTCTCGAGCCAGTCGCCGTCGGAGATGTCCAGGTGGCAGTGGTTGTCCACAACCGGATGCGGGAGCGGCTCGGGCAGCGGCGGACGCTCGCGGTCACGACGTTGCCCCTGCTCGCTCTCCACGGAACGGCGGCGCATCGGCCCGGCCGACGACTCAGGCATCGGGTCCTCCCACGCCGTGCACCGCGTCGTACACCGTCCGCTTCGGTACGCCGGCGCGTGTCGCGACCGCGCGGATCGCTTCCTTCCTGGTCACGCCGTTCTCCTCCTCGGCCGCCACCGCAGCCTGCAGCGACTCGGGGTCGGACGCGATCGAGCGGGCCGAGACCGCGCCGGACACGACGATCGTCACCTCACCGCGTACGCCGCCATCGGCCCAGCCGGCCAGCTCGCCGAGCCCGCCGCGGCGTACCTCCTCGTGGGTCTTGGTCAGCTCCCGGCACACCGCGCCCGGTCGGTCCGCACCGAACGCCACGGCCATGGCCGCGAGCGTCGCCGCCGTACGGTGCGGCGCCTCGAAGAACACCGAGGTCCGCTCCTCCTCCGCCAGCGCCGCCAGCCTGCGAGCCCGCTCGCCCGCCTTGCGCGGCAAGAAGCCCTCGAAGCAGAACCGGTCGACCGGCAAGCCGCTCACCGCCAGCGCGGTGAGCACCGCCGACGGGCCCGGCACCGCCGTCACCTGCACGCCGGCGTCGACCGCGGCTGCCACGAGCCGGTAGCCGGGGTCGGAGACACTCGGCATCCCCGCGTCGGTGACGAGCACCACGCGGTCTCCCTCCAGGAGACGCTCCACCAGTCCGGGGGTGCGAGACGCCTCGTTCCCCTCGAAGTACGACGTGACCCGGCCCTTGACCTCGACGCCGAGCTCTCTGGCGAGCCGCGCGAGTCGACGGGTGTCCTCGGCCGCGATCACGTCGGCGCCGGCGAGCTCCGCGACCAGCCGGGGCGGGGCGTCGGTGATCTGCCCGATGGGAGTCGCGGCGAGCACCAGCACCCCGGCGTGATCGGACGTCCTGGTCACCCCTCGATCATCCCAGCACACGCGGTCGTCCGCTCCAGTGGCCACTAGGGGTTCCTGTCAGGCGGACGACCCGACGGGCCCTACAGTTGCGGAGCGTGACGACCGGAGCAGCCGCGCCCCCCGAGCGCGGCCGGATGACCGGTCTGTCGCACGACGCCGACGGCGAGCCGGTCCCACTCGCCCAGGAGCGCGCCCGGCCACGCAGGCGCCTCGAGGACCCGTTCATCGGCTGGACCGCGACCCTCTCGATCACGCTGGTCTCGCTCTTCCTGCGGCTGTGGAAGCTGGGCACGCCGCACGCCTTCGAGTTCGACGAGACGTACTACGCCAAGGACGCCTGGTCGCTGTGGCACTTCGGCTACGCGCGCGACTACATCGACAACGACGGCGGCGTCGCCAACAAGCACATCCTCAACGGGCAGAGCACCCATCTGTGGAAGCCCGACGCCTCGATGGTCGTCCACCCCGAGGTCGGCAAGTGGCTGATCGGTCTCGGCGAGAAGCTGTTCGGGTTCTCCCCGCTCGGCTGGCGCGTCGTACCCGCGGTGATCGGCACGCTGCTGATCCTGGTGATGATCCGGTTCGTACGCCGCCTAACCGGATCGACCCTGCTCGGCTGCATCGCCGGACTGATCCTGAGCTTCGACGGCCTCGAGTTCGTGCTGTCGCGGCTGGCCCTGCTCGACATCTTCGTGGCGTTCTTCCTGCTCTGCGCGGTGCACTGTCTGGTGCTCGACCGCGACTGGTACCGCGCCCGGCTCGCTGCCCTGGTCCCCGGTCAGGTCGAGGACGACGGGTGGGGTCCGGTCAAGGCGCTCCTGTTCCGGCCGTGGCTGCTGGTGTCGGGGATCTGCTGGGGCCTGGCCTGCGGCAGCAAGTGGGAGGCGATCTATCCGCTCGCCGCCTTCGGAGTCCTGGTCGTCGCCTGGTGCGCCGGAGCGCGCAAGTCGTTCGGGGTCACCTTCGCCGGCCCGAAGTCGCTGCTGGCCGACGGAGTCCCGGCGTTCGTGCACCTGGTGCTGGTCGGCCTGATCGTCTACCTCGCGACCTGGACCGGCTGGCTGATGCATTCGTCCCAGTACGTCGAGTACCTCTCCGACACGCAGTACACCCACTACGTCTCCGGCGGCTCGGACTGCGGCAAGAACATCACCTTCGACAACTCCAAGCACTGGCCGACCGCCGGCCAGCCGGTCAGGCACGGCCTTCCCGGCCTCGTCCAGGGTCTCGAGTCGCTGTGGTACTACCACCGCGACGTCTACGTCTTCCACACCCAGTTCCTCACCGGGTGCACCCACACCTACGCCTCGCAGCCGCGCGGGTGGTTGCTGCTCAACCGTCCGGTCGGCGTCGACGCCGAGACCGGCATCAAGCCGGGCACCGGCGGCTGCGACGCCCCGCAGGGCAGCGACTGCCTGCGGCAGGTGATCCTGCTCGGCACACCGGCCGTGTGGTGGGCCGGGGTGCTGGCGCTGATCGCGTCGCTGTTCTGGTGGATCGGTGCGCGCGACTGGCGGTTCGGGATAGCCGTGGTCGGCGCGGCCTCCACGTGGCTCCCCTGGTTCCTGTACGACGGCCGGCCGATCTTCAGTTTCTACTCGATCATCACGCTGCCGTTCCTGGTGCTGGCGCTCACCCTGGTGATCGGGAAGCTGCTCGGTCCGTCCACGGCGCCGACGCCACGACGTACCGTCGGGGTGGTCGCCGCCGGCTCGTACGTCGTGCTGGTGATGCTGAACTTCGCGTGGTTCTGGCCGATCTACACCGACGCGCTGCTGACCCACGCCGAGTGGCTGCAGCGCATCTGGTTCTCCCGCTGGATCTGACGACCCCGCGCCCGAGCGCGGGGACCGCAGAAGCTCGCCGTCAGCGCACGGCGACGGTGAACTTGTGGCTGCTCGCCAGGCCGGGGTGACCGCCGTACACGACCTTGTACGTCGTCTTCTTCCTCGGCTTGACGGTGGTGTCGAAGTGGCCGCCGCCCTTGGTCTTGATCGTGCCGATCATGGACCACTTGCCGCCCTTCGGCTTCGCCCACAGCTGCAGCTTGCGCTTCGAGAGCTTCGCGTTCCGGTCGCTGCTCGACAGCTTCCCGCCGAGGTGCGCCCTGGTTCCGTGGCGGATCGCCTTCGGCCCCGACAGGCTGAGCTTGGTCGGGTAGAGCGTGTCAGTGCCCTTCGTCGACCCGCCGTTGCTCTCGGCGGCGACGGTGACCTTGTAGGTGTGGCCGTTCTTCAAGCCGGTGAGCATCGCGGACGTGGCGGTGGGGCCGACGTTCCTGACCACGGCCGGGCGACCGGCGGTCTTGGCGCTGACCTTGTAGCCGGTCAGCGGAGCCCAGGCACCAGGAGCCTTCGCCGCAGCCCAGGTCACCTTGCTCTGGCCGTCCCCGCCCTTGGCCGTGACGTTGCCCGGCGCTCCAGGTCGGCAGTTGCTGGTACTCGTGCGCACGCTGTTGGGGACCCCGGCGGTCACAGTGGTGCCGTTGACGGTTCCCGAGTCGCGGTTCCAGCTGCCCTGGAAGGTCGTGTTGGTCAGCGTGACGTTGACCAGCTTCGTGTTGGTGCTGAACCGCCCCACCGCGACACCGAAGGGGTCGCTCCCCGACGGGGCGTTGCGGCGGAACAGGTTGCAGTCGACGGCCGCCGTCGTCTTCGAGGTGCCCGCCGTGTTGTCGGCGGCGACCCCGAAGTCGGCGTCGTTGCCGGAGAAGACGTTGCGCTTCACCTCGACCCGCAGCGTGTGGTCGAGCTTCACGCCGGCGCGGTACACGCCGGCACCGGCTGGCTCGGCGCCGCTCAGGTTGATGTGGTTCTCGGCGACCGCGCCGTGCGCGAGATTCTCGACGAGGATCCCGGAAGCAACACTGCCGGCCCCGGTGCTGGGGTTCCCGATCGTCGACCGGAGGACGGTGAACCGCATCGAGTCCGTGACGTGGACCGCGGCTTGCTGGTAGCCCTTGATCGAGCTCCCGCCGTCTACCTTGACCTGGTCGGTGGTCGCGAACGTCGCGGCCAACCCCGTGTTCGCGATGGACACGCCGTAGCCGGCGGCGCCCGATCCTTGCCCACCGGTGATGGTCACCTGGTTGACCCGGCCCTTCGCGCCGTCGAACTGGATCACGTTGACGTTGCCGACGCCGCTGGCGTCGATGGCGAGGTGCCCGACAGTCATGGTGGCCGGCGTAGTGCCCGAGCCGGGCGCGTTCTTGATGATGGCGCCGGTCCAC
This sequence comes from Nocardioides sp., assembly GCF_036493135.1. GTDB lineage: Bacteria > Actinomycetota > Actinomycetes > Propionibacteriales > Nocardioidaceae > Nocardioides. Next base: position 19,608 of record NZ_DASXQG010000097.1, read on the forward strand.
GCCCCGCCCGGGTCGGCCGTGATCGTGTGCCCGTTGCCGTCGATCGTCCAGCCGTCCTCGACCACCCACGTGTCCGTCATGGTGCAGTCGCCATTGAGGCTGTGTGTGTGCGTCGTGGTGTTGTCAGTGAAACTGCATCCGGTCTCGGCGTGCGCCGCCTCCATCGGCAGCAGCAGTCCGCCAACCGTGGCCGCGGCCGCGGCGACACCCAGGAAACGCCTGGTACGCATCATCGTGAGATCCCCCCATAGACATGTCTGGGCCACGCGTCCGCGAGAGATCACAAACCCCCAGCCCCCGTTGTGGTCCAAGGATCCGGGCGAGGCACGAGCGAACCAATAGTCCAAGCGGGCCAAGAACCCTGGCCCGTTCGGGCCACGTGGTCACCCGGCGTGCGCTGATGCCCTATCGGTGACCCGCGATCGCGTGCGGCACGTACCCGTCGCCGAGCCCGGCGACCTCGTCGTCGGTGAGCTCGAGGTCGACCGCGGCGACCGCGTCGGAGAGGTGCTCCGGGCTGGTGATGCCGACAATGGGTGAGGTGACCGCCGGCTGCGCGAGCAGCCACGCCAACGCCACCTGGGCCGGCGCGACGCCGCGACGCTCGGCGAGCGCGAGCACCTTGTCGACCACGGTCTGGTCCTCGTCGCGGTACAGCGAGGCACCGAACTCGTCGGTCTCCGACCGTGCGGTCTGCATGTCCCAGCGCCGGGTCAGCCGCCCGCGGGCCAGCGGGCTCCACGGGATGACGCCGACGCCCTGGTCCGTGCACAGCGGCAGCATCTCCCGCTCCTCCTCGCGGTAGATCAGGTTGTAGTGGTTCTGCATCGAGACGAACTTCGTCCAGCCGTTCCGCTCGGCGGCCTGCTGCATCTTGGCGAACTGCCAGGCGTACATCGAGGATGCGCCGAGGTAGCGCGCCTTCCCCGCCCTCACCACGTCGTGCAGGGCCTCCATCGTCTCCTCGACCGGGACCTCCGGGTCGAAGCGATGGATCTGGTAGAGGTCGACGAAGTCGGTCCCGAGCCGGGCCAGGCTGGCGTCGATCTCCTGCAGGATCGACTTGCGTGACAGTCCGGCACCGTTCGGGCCGGGGCGCATCCGGCCGTTCACCTTGGTGGCCAGGACGACGTCCTCGCGATCGGCGTGCTTCCACAACGAGCGGCCGGTGTACTCCTCGCTGGTGCCGGCGGAGTACACGTTGGCGGTGTCGAAGAAGTTGACTCCCGCGTCGAGAGCGGCCTTGATGGTCTGCTCAGCGAACGCCTCGTCCTTGGTCCAGGGGCGGGCCTGTCCGCCGTCGCCCCAACTCATGCAGCCGACCGTGATCCGCGAGACCTGAAGCCCGCTGTTGCCAAGCCTGGTGTACTCCATGCTTCCTCCTCGAGACGTGCCTGCTCCTCCACCCTGGCACGCCCGCGGTGAGGTGCTCAGCCCACCTCCGTGACCACCTCGAAGAGCACCGGCGAGCCCGGGAGGTCCTCCTGCTCGAGCGGCACGATCGGCTGCGCACGCTGGTCACCAAGATGTTCGCGACGAGGGAGACCTCACTGCCCCCGGGCGGCACGCGCCTCACCCGAAAGGACTACGAGGACCTCGTCTCGTCGTTGGCGCTGGTCTCGGCTGGGAGGCTTTCAGCGTGCTGCTCGACGTACGCGGTCTGACTCCCGGAGCCGCACGGACGCTCACGCTGCGCACGGCGGAGCCCGGGCCAGAGACACGTCACGCGTGCGTCGCAACGACGCACGCGTGACGCCTAGCCCCCCGGCCAAACACCGGCATTCTATCCGCGAGCGGTGCGACTGCCGACCGTGGAGAATCTAGTCGTTCGGTTGGTATGAGGTAGTCCTTTGGGACCAGTTCGGCCAAATTTGCCTCCAAAGATCGCCGACTTGTCAGATTTCTTGCCCAGATGGGCCATCTCTCGGTCACAATCGCGCTATGGACGTCCGGGATGCAGACCTGCTCAAGGAACTCGACCCCGCCGAGCTGGGCCAGAGGATCCGTGCTGCCCGCGTGGCGAGGGGGTGGACCCAGACCCAGCTGGCCGGCGGAGACGTCTCCGTGGGATACGTGTCGCGCATCGAGTCGGGGCAGCGTCGGCCGAACAGCCAGACGCTCGACGACCTCGCCGCGCGCCTCGGAGTGCCCACAGAACACCTGCTGCGCGGGGTCACCGCGCGCGAGTACGACGAGATCAAGCTCACCCTCGACTTCGCCGAGCTCTCCCTCGAGACCGGCGAGCACGTAGAGGCCGAGGTCCAGGCCCGTCAGGCGCTCGACCGTGCCAGCGTCGCCTCGCAGGACGAGCTCGTCTTCCGGGCTCACTACATCGTCGCCCGCGCCCTCGAGGGCCAGGGCAACCTCGACGACGCGATCCTCGAGCTGGAGAACCTGGTCTACTCCCGCAAGGGCGGTCTGCTGCGGATCAAGAGCGCGATCGCGATGGTCCGCTGCCTGGCGAACTCCGGCGACCTCAACGCCGCGATCGAGGTCGGCGAGCGGGTGACGGCCCAGCTGTCGGGATCGCACGTCGAGAGCTGCGATGAGGCCGTTCAACTGGCCGTGACCGTCGCGCTGGCCTACTTCAACCGCGGCGACGCGGGACACGCCATCCGGATGTGCCGCAAGGCGATCGTCAAGGCCGAGGCCCTGGATTCACCCATCGCGCGCGCCTCGGCGTACTGGAACGCCAGCGTCTTCGAGTCCGAGCGCGGGGCGGTGAGCACCGCCGTCCCCCTGGCCGAGCGAGCGCTCGCACTCCTCGCCGAGGGTCAGGACGCCCGAAACCTCGCGCGCCTGCGCACGTCCTTGGGTCGTATGCAGCTCGAGCTCGACCCGCCCGATGTCTCCGAGGCCAAGCGGCACCTCGAGAAGGCGGCCGAGGAGCTGGCCTGGTCCAGCGCCAGCCCGATCGAGATCGCGCGCAACAACATCTCGATCGCCCGTGCGCATTACCTCGAGTGCGACCTCCTGAGCGCTCGCGACATCTGCAACGAGATCATCGCCGCGGCGAAGGATGTAGCTCCCTTGCTCGCCGCCGACGCCGAGGCCCTACTGGGCCAGGTCGTGGCGGCGACCGGCGACGCCGACGGCGCCAAGGCGGCGTACCGTCGCGCGGTCTTCCTGCTGACGGGCGCAGGCGCAGACCCTCATGCGGCGCAGCTGTGGTTCGAACTCGCCGACCTCCTCGAGGAGATCGGCGACGTCGAAGCGGCGCGCGACGCCTACCGGAGCGCAGCAGCTGCCTCCGGGTTGCGTGCCCGTCCGAAGGTTCGGGCGGGAGTGCAGGTCTAGCTGCGGATCAGCAGCAGCCGTCCGCGACCCTGGACGAGGTCTTCGCGTGGCCGGCGTCGGCAACTGTCATCGGCGCAGTGGCGACGATCCCCAGCGCGGCGACGAAGGAAGTGGCCAGAGCGGCGAGCTTGATCTTGGTGTGACGTGCCATGTCAGTGATTCTCCCTGTGTGGTGCGGTTCGAGCTCCGGGAGAAGCATGGAGCACACCCTGGCAAATTTGGAAGTCTTGACAAGCACCCACGTGTCGTGTGTGGCGCCTGTGACCATCCCGCCAGAGCCCTCCAATGGCTCTCCTGAGCGTGTCTGAGCGTGAAATCCGGGGGCTTAGGTAAAAAGCGGATCAATTTCAAGAATCTGCTTCGCACGCGCGCGCGACGTGTAAACTTGAGTCAACATCAGATGGCAACCCCCCAGCCATCAGATGCCACCCATCGGATGGCAACCCCCCAGCCATCAGGTGGAGAAGCTCGCAGGCGCCAGCCCCCCAGGCCGAATGCGAGAAGCGAAATGGCTAAGGCCAATCGCGACCGGCCCCCCGCATCCGTGCGGGGGGTCCTTACATTTCCGGGACTTTTACCTTTTGACAAGGGCCGTCCGATAAACCAGCGATAACGCGGCTTACGGTGGGTTGGAGCTGGACTAGACCAGTTGGTCGGGTTCGGGCCGTTCGGCTGTGGCCAGACGGCACCTTGGGCCCGGTCCCGGTGAGGGCAACGGCGAGCGTCGCGGCCCGTTGATCACCCGACCGCCTTCGAGGCGACGAACCCTCGTGTGGCAGGCTCGCCGCCATGCTCGACGAGACCGCGCAACGGACGCTGGACCTCGAGTCCGGCTGGTGGCGGCACGCCGGCACGAAGGACTCAGCGATCCGCGCCCGCTTCGCGGAGGACCCCGCGACGTACTACCGGCGCCTCGGCCGGCTCCTGGACGACCCCGCGGCGGTCGCTTACGCGCCGGTCCTGGTACGCCGACTCCGCCGGCAGCGCGCTCGCCGGCTCGGATCCCGCTCCGGTCGCCGCCTCGCGGGCTGACCGGGGACCCGGGCAGAAAACAACACGACCGGGCCGTCGGCCGGGTCGAGAGAAGGTCACGTGATGGTGGAGCTGAGGGGACTCGAACCCCTGACCCTCTCATTGCGAACGAGATGCGCTACCAGCTGCGCCACAGCCCCAACGCGCCGCCTGGACCGATCCTCGACCAGCACGGCGACGCGAAGCGAAAGGCTAGCACCGGCGGTGAGGGCGTCCGAATCGGCCCGAGTCGTTCCGGTGGTCAGGATCCGACGGCCGCGTCGCCCGAGTCGTCCTTGCGCGAGGCCCGGCGTTGGACTCGGTCGGCGGCCTCGGCCTCACGGGCCAGGGCGGAGTCGGCCTCGGTCCGTCCGGAGGTCCAGACACCCGTCGAGTCGAGGTCGATCGTGCGGACGGCACGACGCGCCGCCGGCTTCGAGACGTACGTCGGGAGCGTCACCGGGACGGGATCCCACATGCTCGGGTCACGCTCGGTCGCGTCGGCCGACGACGCCTCGACCGGAGGGGTCTCCACGGCCGCGCCGGCCTCGTCGTCGGTCTCCGGGAGGACGACCGGGCGCCAGGCGCGCTCCCTCTTGACCATCAACCGGCAGGCGACCAGCCAGGCGACCAGCAGCCCCGCCGGCGCGGCGACGTACGTCCAGGCGATCCGGCCGTCGGCGCAGGCGCCCACCACACCCGCCAGCGCGACGAGGAGCAGGGTGAGCACACGGCGGCGACGCCTGGTGGCCCTGCGGGCGGCGTCGCGACGCTCGGCGTACTGCGCGGCGGGCGTAGCTGTGCTCGGCGAGGGCTTGGTGGTGACCATCGCCGCCGTGGCTCGCGCAGGCGTGACGACGAGCCGGGCCATCCGCGCGCTGACCGGTTCGCGGCGGGCCAGGACCCGCATGCTCTGGGAGAACCGGTCGATGGAGCGGCCCCGGACGACGTCGTCGTGGTGGCGAAGAGCCTTGGGGATTAGGTAGGCGGCCCAGGCGACGGCCAGAGCCACGAAGATGAGTCCGCTCAGGTCCACGACCCGACCCTAGATTCGCTGCCACAGGCGGCCGGGGATGTCAACAGGTGTGTCGCGAAATCACTCTTGTGACTGTTGGGACAGGCGAGCCAACATCCCGTCCGGACACTCCTCGACGGTGATCGCGTAGATCCGGTGGTCACGCCAGGCCCCGTCGATGTGGAGGAACCTCGGCGCGTACCCGACCTCGCGGATGCCGAGCTTCTCGACGACCCGCAGCGAGTTGGAGTTCTCCGGCCGGATCGCGACCTCGATCCGGTGCAGCCCGGCGGAGCGGAAGCAGTGGTCGATCACCAGGGCGACCGCCGTCGGCATCACGCCGCGACCCGCGACGTCGCGGTCGAGCCAGTAGCCGACGGACGCGAACTGTGCCGAGCCCCGGACGATGTTGTTGACCGTGACCTGGCCGGCGAAGCGCCCGTCGACCTCGATCGCGAATGCCATCCCGAGGCCCTGGCGGGCGTTCCGCTGCATCCGACCGACCAGGCTGCGGAACGTGGCCGGCCGCTCGGTGCCCCCAGGGGGGACGGTCGCGTCCCACGGCAGCAGCCACGCGGCGTTGCGGCGGCGTACGGCGCGCCAGGCGCGGGCGTCGCGGTAGCGGAGGGGGCGGAGCGTGACGGCGCCGTACTGCAGCGTGGCCGGCCACCCGGGGCTCATGCGGGCCTGCTCAATGGTCGCTCCCCAGGACCTGCTCGACGGCGTGCACGAGGAGCGGCTCGAGGACCGCGATCGCGTCCTTCACGCCACCGCGCGAACCGGGCAGGTTCACGACCAGGCAGTCGCCGGCGACGCCAGCGAGTCCGCGGGACAGGGCGGCGGTCGGCACGCCCTTGCCGACGCCGTACGCGCGGATCGCCTCGGCGATGCCGGGCACCTCGCGGTCGAGCAGCGCACGCGTCACCTCGGGTGTGCGGTCTGTCGGCGTGAGGCCGGTTCCCCCGGTCGTCAGAACGACGCGCGCACCACCATCGACCTCGGCCGAGATGGCCGCGCCGACGGGCTCGCCGTCGGGCACGACGATCGGCGGGTTGCACGAGAACCCCAGTGACGCCAGGAAATCCACGAGCAGTGGTCCGGTGGTGTCGTCGTACACCCCGGCGGCCGCGCGGTTGGAGGCGACCACGACAGCGGCGCGCATCATCGACGGAACTCCCCGGACTTTCCGCCGGACTTGCTGAGGATGCGTACGTCGGTGATCACGGCCCTCTTGTCGACCGCCTTGACCATGTCGATCACGGTGAGGCCGGCGACCGCGACCGCGGTGAGCGCCTCCATCTCGACGCCGGTGCGGTCGGTGGTGCGGACCGTCGCGGTCACCTCGACCGCATCGTCGACGACCTCCAGGTCGACGGTGACCGAGGACAGCGCGAGCGGATGGCACAGCGGGATCAGTGTCGAGGTCTGCTTGGCGCCCATGATGCCGGCGAGCCGGGCCACGGCGAGGGTGTCGCCCTTCGGTACGCCGGCTCCGCGGAGCAGGGTCACCACCTCCGGTGACACCAGCACGCGTCCGGCCGCGACGGCCTCACGGGTCGTCACGTCCTTGCCTGACACATCGACCATCCGGGCGGCCCCGGTCTCGTCGACATGGGTGAGACGGTCCGCCATCTGGTCTCCTAGAACTCCTCGTCGAGCGGTAGCACGGTCACTGTCTCACCGGCCTCGACCCAGGTCACGGACTCCGGCACCACGACCAGCGCGTCGGACTCGGCGAGGTCTCCGATCAGGTGTGACCCCTGGGCCCCGACCGGCGTGACCGCGAGCCGGCCGTCCACGACCGTCAACCGGCCACGGGCGAACTGTCGGCGCCCCTCGGGCGACCGGAGGCCCTGGGTCAGCAGAGCGTCGACCTCCGGTCGGATGTACGGCGTGCGCCCCATCAGTCGGCGAAGGGCGGGAAGGACGAACTGCTCGAAGGAGATGTACGACGAGACCGGGTTGCCCGGCAGAGTGACGATCGGGACCGCGTCCTCGCCGATGGTGCCGAAGCCCTGAGGCTTGCCGGGCTGCATGGCGACCCCGCCGAACCACACCGTGCCGAGCGGCGAGAGTGCCTCCTTCACCACGTCGTAGTCGCCCATCGACACGCCACCGCTGGTGACGACCAGGTCGGCCCGCACCAGCTGGTCGTTGAGCGCGTTGAGGAAGGCACGGGGGTCGTCGGGGACGATCCCGACGCGGTAGGCGATGGCGCCCGCCTGCCGGGCGGCGGCCGCGAGCAGGAACGAGTTGCCGTCGTAGATCGAGTCGCGGCCGAGGGACGAGCCCGGCTCGCGGAGCTCGGACCCGGTGGATATCACCACCACGCGAGGACGCGGTCGCGACCGGACCGAGGACCGACCAACCGCTGCGAGCAACCCGATCTGGCGCGCCCCGAGCACGGTCCCCGTGTGGACGAGCAGGTCGCCCTCGCCGACGTCCTGGCCCCGGGGGCGGATGTGCTGCCCCAGCTCGGGGGCCCGGGAGATCACGACGTTGGCGACGCCGCGGTCGGTCCATTCGTACGGCACGACGGAGTCCGCTCCGGCCGGCACGGGTGCACCGGTCATGATCTTCACGGCCGTGCCGGGCGACATCGCGAGCAGGGACTGCTGGCCGGCCCCGATCTCACCGACGACCGGCAGGTGGACCGGCGACTCGTCGCCGGCCGACGCGACGTCCGCGTGGGCCACGGCGTACCCGTCCATGGCGGAGTTGTCGAAGCCGGGCAGATCCACCGACGCGTGCACGTCCTCGGCGGCCGCCAGCCCGAAGGCCTCCATCAGCGGCTGGTCGAAGGCCGGGAGCGGCTCGATCGCGGAGAGGATGCGCTCGCGGTGGTCCTCGACGGAGACGAGCTCGTCAGTCATGCTCCAAGACGCTACCCGGCGGCACTCGCTCGGCCGCCCCGCTCTCCAGGGTCACGTCGCCGACGACCTTCACCTTCGGGCCGAACGTCCAGTCCCCACTGACCTTCAGCGACGTGGCCGCGCGCAGGCTCGGCGCGCCCTGGGGGAAGCGGCGTTCGAACTCCGGCACCAGCTTGTAGTACTCCGGGTCGAGGTCGACGAACGGGACACCGGCGGCCGGGTCGAGCACGAAGTCGTTGCCCACGTCGTAGACGTCGGACCGGAGCACGAGCAGGTCGTTGGTCGTCTTCACCGGCACGAAACGGTCGCGGCCGACCTCGATCGTGCGCGCGCCCTCGAAGACCTCGATCGCGGCACCCATCGCGGTCTCGATCTGGATCACCTCGGGCGTCGACGGGTCGGCCGGGTCGACGGTCTTGACGTTGCGGATCAGCGGCAGGCCGAGGATGCCGTGACGGGCGTCGAGCGCCTCGGCCATCGCCCGAAGGTCGAACCAGAGGTTGTTGGTCGAGCAGAACCGGTGTCGGTCGAGGTCGGCCAGCGCCGCCCGATCCTGCTTCGACGTCTGCGCGGTCTCGCGGAGCACGATGCGGCCATCGGAGGTACGGCGGGCGAAGTGGCCGCCCTTGCGGTCGGACGGCGTACGGCGTACGGCCTCGATGGCGAACGGCGCGCCCGACTCGGCGAACCAGCCGGCGATGCTGGCGTCCGGTACGGCGCCGAGGTTGTCGCTGTTGGAGACGAAGACGCGTTCGTAGCCCTGGTCGATCAGGGTCTGGAGCAGGCCGGTGCCGCGGAGGGCGGTGTAGAGATCGCCGTGCCCGGGCGGGCACCACTCGAGGTCGGTGTCCCTGCCCCAGACGACCGGCGTCAGGTCCTTCGGGAGGAGCTTCGGCTCGCGGTTCTGCAGGAACTCCAGGGGCAGTCCGTCGACCGGGAGGTCGGCGTACCGGGCGAGCGCGTCCATGGTGTCGGTGGACGTGCGGAAGCTGTTCATGAACAGCAAGGGCAGGCGGGCGTCGTGCTCGCGTCGCAGGTGGAGCACCTGCCGGGCGATCACGTCGAGGAACGACATGCCCTTGCGCACGCAGAGCAGGCTCTTGGCCCGCTCCATGCCCATCGAGGTGCCCAGGCCGCCGTTGAGCTTGATCACCGCCGTGGTGCGCAGCGCCGCGGATGCGGTCTCGGCGTCGACATCGACGTCGGAGAGCGACTCGCTGTCGATCGGTTCGATCGACGACTCCGGGATCAGGCCGGTCTCGCCGTGCTCGAGGAGGCGGTAGTAGTGGGCGAAGGTCTCGATCGCGACCGGGTCGATGCCTGCCTCGGCCATCTTCGCCCGCGCGCGGTCGAGTCCGGTACTGCTCATGGCTCGATCGTAGGCTGGCCGGGTGCCACCACCGCAATCCCGACCAGGTGATCCACCGGCCTCGGCGGCCGCCGTTGCGAAGATCGCCCTCCGCGACCAGATCCGTACCGCACGCCACCGGTTGCCGGTCGCCGAGCTGGGGTCGTTGGGCCGCGATCTGGCGGCGGTGGTGACCGCTCATCCCGACGTACGCCGAGCCGCGACGCTGACGGCGTACGTGTCGGTCGGATCCGAGCCCGGGACCGGCGAGCTGCTGGAATCCCTTGCTGCACTGGGGAAACGCGTGATCCTGCCGGTCGTCCGTCCCGACATGGACCTCGACTGGGGTACGTGGCGCGGCTCGGCCTCTCTGGTCCCGGCGCGCTACGGGCTGCTCGAGCCGGTCGACCGGCTCGGGGTCGACGCGATCGCCACGGCCGACGTGGTGCTCGTGCCCGGGCACGGCGTCTCGGCAACCGGGGCTCGGCTCGGCCAGGGCGGCGGCTGCTACGACCGGGCGCTGGGGCGGGTCCCGGTGGGCACCCCGGTGGTGTGCCTGCTCTACGACGACGAGGTCGGCCTCGACGTCCCCGTCGACGACCACGATCGACCCGTCACCGCGGCCGCGACCCCGACCCGCTGGGTCGACCTGCGCTGAGGTCGCGGGCGTGCCGTCGTATTGGCGCGATCGCGCGGTTGTGACAGGCCAGATCCCCGAATCGATGTCACAACGGCGCGATCGCGCGGTTGTGACAGGCCCCGGGCACCACCTCCGGGCATCGGGTCGATGACGTAGAGTTAGCAGTCGGCGGTGGGGAGTGCCAGCCGCCGCAGCGACCCGCACCGACCTGAGGATCACCTGCGTTGCCCACCTACCAGTACCGCTGCCCCGAGTGCGGCCACGCCTTCGAGCAGTTCCAGAGCTTCACCGACGACGCCCTCACCGTGTGCCCCGCGTGTGGCGGGCAGCTGCGCAAGGTGTTCAACGCCGTCGGCGTGGTGTTCAAGGGGTCGGGCTTCTACCGCAACGACAGCCGCGGCGGCAGCTCGAGCTCCTCGTCCGACTCCTCCGACTCCTCCGGCGACGCCGCGGGAACGTCGTCGGGATCGTCCGACTCCTCGTCCTCCTCGTCCTCCTCGACCTCGGGCTCGAGCTCGGGCTCGGGCTCGGAATCCTCCGGGTCCTCGTCCTCGACGCCGTCCAAGCCCTCACCCTCGTCGAGCACGGCCGGGTCCACCGCCACGAGCTGAACGCACGGCGACTGCCAACGGGGGCTGTGGACAGACACCCCGACGCAGGTCCGAGCACGCCTACCGTCGAGGGATGCCTGCTTCGACCGAGCCGTCCCCGACCGGTGACCGCCGCGCCCGGGTTCGCCGCGGCGTACGCCGCACCGTGCTGGCACGACGCCGTCCGCTGGCCGCCGGGTGTGCCGCGATCGCGGTCGTCGCCGGGGTGCACGCGGCTCGACCTCCGGCCGGGCCGACGGTGGCGGTGACGGTGGCCGCCCACGACCTCGCCTCCGGCATCGTCCTCGATCGCGACGACCTGGTCGTGCGCCGCTACCCGGCCGCCTCCGCTCCCGCGGGTTCCGAGCCCGAGGCCGTCGGGCGCACGCTGGCCGCTCCGGTCCGCGAGGGCGAGCCCGTGACGGACGTCCGCCTCGTCGCGCCGTCGCTCGTCGCCGGCTATCCGGGCCGGGTCGCGCTCCCGGTGCGGATCGCCGACGCGGACGCCGTGGCGCTGTTGCGGGCGGGCGATCGCATCACCCTGCTGGCGGCCGACCCGCGCCGTGGCACTGCGACGTACGTCGCGATCGACGTGCCCGTCCTCTCCCTGCCCGCCCCGGCCGACCACGACAGCGGAGCAGCCGGGCTCACCGGTCGCCTGGTCGTCGTGGCCGCGCTGCCCGAAGACGTCGACCACGTCGCCGGCGCCGCCGCGACCGATGTCATCAGTATCGTGATCAACCGCTAGCGTGACCGACGTCCAAGAGGCCGACCGCACGGGCGGCCGAGAGGAGTCAACATGTCCGGGTTCAAGAACTTCATCCTCCGTGGCAACCTCGTGGAGCTGGCCGTCGCGTTCGTCATGGCAACGGCCTTCGCGGCGGTGGTCACCGCGTTCGTCGCGCTGATCATGGGTCTGATCGGCAAGGCCGGTGGCCACGCCGACTTCAGTTCCTACAAGCCGGGCGGCCTGCTGGTCGGTGTGTTCATCACGACCGTGATCTCGTTCGTCGTGATCGGCGCGGTCGTCTACTACCTCGTGGTCACGCCGTACACGAAGGCCAAGGAGCGCTACTTCCCCGACGAGGCCGGGGGCACGCCGGCGGACGTCGCCCTGCTCGAGGAGATCCGCGACCTGCTCGTTGCGCAGGGTGGCGGCGCCACGTCGACGGCGACCACACCGCCGACCGCCTGAGACCAGGAGCCGCCCCGCCGCGGCTCAGCCGTGGTGGGGTGGCACCTGTCCGCGAAGCCACCGGTCGCGCGCGTCGTCCTCCTCGGACGGCGGCTCGGGGTCGCGCTCGTCCTGCGTGGTCTCGGGCAGTACGTCGCCGAAGACCGCGGCCAGGCGCCGGCGACGATGCGACTCCGACTCGTCGTCCGGCGAGGTTGGGGGTGGACTGCGGTCGTCGGCCATCAGGCTGCCCTCACGTGTCTCAGGCGCAGAGCCCGTTGGCGAGGTTGTCGGCGGCCGCGGCCTGTTCCTGCTGACCGTTCTTGGGGTGCTTGGTCACGCCCGGGATGTGCTGAGCGCTGAGCGAGCCCGACAGCATCGCCTTGTTCAGCACGTCGTCGTTCTTGATCGCGTCCCAGACCTGCTGCGCCTCGGGCTTCCAGACCACCCGGTTCGGATCGCTGGGGTCGGGCTCCCATGGCGTCGTCACGAACTGGATGTGCTCCAGGCCGATGTGCCGGAACTGGTAGGCCAGCCCGACCAGCTTGGAGATGCTGCCGATGTCGGGGTCGAGGGTCAGCGACTTGGTCGCCGCATCGATGAACCTGGCCAGGTGGATCGGGTTGGCCAGCGTGTCCGCGCTGATCGCCTGGTGGGCCATCGACGCGATGAACGCCTGCTGGCGCTTCATCCGGCCGATGTCCGACCCGTTGCCGAGCGAGTGCCGCTCGCGCACGTAGTTCAGGGCCTGGTCGCCGCTGAACTTGTGCGTGCCGGCGGGCAGCGTGATGTGGCCGATCGGGTCGTTCACGGCATGCGGGATGCAGACCTCGACGCCACCGATCGCGTCGACCATCGACTTGAACCCGTTGAAGTCGACGACGACGTAGTGGTCGACGCGCACACCGGTCAGCTGCTCGAACTGGCGCACCGTGCAGCCCGGGCCGCCGATGTTGAAGGCCTCGTTCCACATCGCCCCGGTGGCAGGAGGCGAGATCTCCTTGCCGCTGTCGTTCAGGCAGGCCGGCCGGTTCACGATCGAGTCGCGCGGGATGCTGACGCCGTACGCGTGCTCCCGGTCGCCCGAGAGGTGCAGCAGGATCGTGGTGTCGGACCGCTTGCCGATGCCGGTCAGGTTGTCGATGTGGTCACCGGGTGCGTCGCGGTTGTCCGAGCCCATGATCAGGATGTTGATCGGGCCGTGCGGACCCTTCGGCGCCTGCGGTGTCGGCCGGTCGGAGCCGAGCTCGCCCGAGATGTCCTTGACGTTGAGGTTTCCGTTGTAGTGGCGGTATAGGAACACCACGGACAGTCCGGTGACCAGAGCGATCACGACCATGGTCGCGCCGACGGCCTTGGCCACCGTGTGGTGCGTCTTGGTTCGGCCCTTCCGCTTCCCGCCGGCCGCGTCGTCGTCGGGGGTCCCGGCGCCGTCGGGTGGCAGGGCGGACATCAGCGATGGACCTCGAGTCGGAAGAGATGGGGCATCAGCCGGGCGTGGCCGCGGCCACCCCAACATACGGGGTTCACCAAAGTGTGACCAGGACGTGCGCCGTTCACCAACTCGTCGTGATATGCGCGCGAGGCTCCGCGGCCGCGCCCATGCGATCGGACAGGTGACGGGAGTGACGGTCCGGGCCAGACTGACCGAATGCGACGCCTCTTCTCGGTCCTGGTCCCCCTCTCCTGCGTCCTCGCCGCCGCCTGCTCCTCGGCCTCGCCGGCCGCCTCGCGGCCCACCACCCCGCAGGTCCACCAGCCACGTGCCGACGGGACCGCGGCGCCGCGCGCCTCGGGCGCCTTCACACCCTGGTGGACCTACCACCGCACACCGTCCCGGTCGGGCCACACCACCCACAGCGTCGGTACGCCGCTGAAGCCGGCGTGGACCAAGCTGCTGGGCGACGCGGTGTACGGCGAGCCGCTCGTCGTCGGCAGCACCCTCATCGTGGCCACCGAAGGGAACCGCGTCTTCGGGCTGAGCGCCCGAACGGGGCATGTCCGTTGGCAGAAGGGTCTGGGCACGCCGCAACCGATGAGCGGGCTGCCGTGCGGCGACATCGACCCGCTCGGCGTCACCGGCACGCCGGCGTACGACGCGAGCACGGGGTCGGTCTTCGCCGTGGCCGAGACCGTCGGCGGCCATCACACCCTGTGGGCCTTGAACGCCGAGACCGGCAAGAAGCGCTGGCATCGCTCGCTCGACGTACTGCCCGATCGGAACCGGAAGGCCGAGCAGGAGCGGTCGGCGTTGCTGGTCGAGCACGGACGCGTGGTCGTGTCGTTCGGTGGTCTCGCGGGTGACTGCGACAACTATGTCGGCTACGTGACGTCGACGTCCGTGACGGGCAGCGGCCGCACGTTCCACTACGCCGTACCGACGGCGCGCGAGGCCGGGATGTGGTCGCCGGCCGGACCCGTGCTGGGCCGCAACGGTCACGTCTACGTCGCGAGCGGGAACGGCGCGGAGCTCCACGGCCGCTGGGACAAGAGTGACTCGGTGACCGAGCTGAGCCCGAAGAAGCTGCACCGGCTGTCGGTGTTCGCGCCATCGACCTGGAAGGACGACAACATCCGAGACCTCGACCTGGGCTCCATGTCCCCGATGTCGGTGCCGGGTGTCCACCGCATCGTGATCGCCGGCAAGCGGGGCGTCGTCTACCTGCTGCGTGAGCGCCTCGGCGGGGTCGCCTCCGCGGTGGCCAACCTCGGCGGCTGCCACGCGTTCGGTGGCGGCGCTCGCGTGGGTCGGACCGTGCTGATGCCCTGCCTCGGGGAGGATCAGATCAGGGCTCTCCACGTCGGCCGCTCGAGACTCCACTGGACGTGGTCGGCCGATGGTGTGTTCGGCGCCCCGATCATCGCCGGCCACCGCGTGTACGTCGCGGACCGCTACTCGGGCGACCTGGTCGTGCTACCACTGAGCTCGGGCCACGTGGTCCAGCGGATCCATGCCGGCGACCTCACCCACTTCCCGTCCTCGGTCGTCGACGGCGGCCACGTGTTCGTCCCGACCCTGACCGGGATCACCGCGTTCCGCGGCTGACGGCGACTCGGTCCCCGCCGGTCGGTCCTGAGAAGATGGCGCCCACGCCCCAGTAGCTCAGTGGATAGAGCAGCCGCCTCCTAAGCGAAAGGTCGCCAGTTCGACTCTGGCCTGGGGCACCACAGGGGCACCAGGGGCACCACAGGTCACCTTCACCGAGTTCTGCGTCCCGCACGTCTCGGCCTGCTGACCTGATCCCTGTCTCCCGACCCCGGCATTCCCGGGACAGCACGCGGCGGAACGGCGAGAATCGGGCTGGAATCCCACCGATCCGGCGGCCCTCGAACTACCACGTTGTAGTTATCCGAACCCTCTCCCGCCACGTCTTTCCCACAGTTAACGTCTGCCACATGCGTATCGGACGACGCACGCGCCGGCGTGCCTCCTCGGCACGTCGTCTGTGCGCCGTCGTACTTCTGGGACTGCTCGCCGCACTGGCACCCGCACTGCTCCACCCGCAGCCGGTCAGCGCCGCCTCCGGCGTCGACGACTACCCGTCCCGGCTGAAGAACGCGCCGCAGGACTCGCTGGTCGACCCGTGGCAGTTCTACAACCGCGAGTGCACGTCGTTCGTCGCCTGGCGGCTGAACTCGGAGAACCAGGTCGCGTTCAACGACTACTGGCAGGGCCAGCACTGGGGGAACGCCTCGAACTGGAAGAGGGCCGCCGCCGCGCTGAACATCCCGGTCGACAACAACCCGACCCGCGGCGCGGTCGCGTGGTGGGCGGCCGGCTCGGCCGGGTCCTCGCGCGGACACGTCGCCTGGGTGCAGACCGCCGCCAGCGGCGCGATCACGATCGAGGAGTACAACTACCTCCACGCCGGCAGGTACGACACCCGCACGATCTCGAGCTCGAGCTCGTTGTGGCCGAGCGGGTTCATCCACATCAAGGACACCCAGATCCGCAACACGGCCTCGCCGGCGGTCCGGGGTACGCCGCAGGTCGGCAAGAGGCTGACCACCAGCAAGGGCTCCTGGAGCGCGAAGCACCTGACGTTCAAGTACCAGTGGCTCGGCAACGGCAAGCCGATCGCCGGCGCGACGTCGAGGTCGTTCACCGTGGGCGCCGGCCAGCTCGGCCAGAAGATCCGGGCCAAGGTCACCGCGATCAAGTCCGGAGCGCACTCGGGTACGGCGAAGTCGCGCGCAACCGACAGCGTCGCCAAGGGGGTCTTCGTGAACACGGCCGCCCCGGCGGTGAACGGCACCGCGCAGGTGGGCCTCCCGCTCGCATCCAGCAGAGGCATGTGGAGCGCCCCCGGCACCTTCAGCTACCAGTGGTTCGCCGGCAGCAAGCCGATCACCGGGGCCAGGGCGGCGAGCTTCACCCCGACCGCCGACCAGCTCGGCAGCGGCCTCACGGTCCGGGTGTCCCTCAGCGCGGCCGGCTACAAGACGCTCCGGGTGAGGTCCGCCCCGACCAGCGGCGTGCTGCCCGGCCAGTTCGTGGCGAAGACCCCGCCGAGCATCACCGGCGTCGCCCAGGTCGACCAGCACCTGACGGTGAGCCCCGGCTTGTGGAGCCCGCCCGGAGCGGTCAGCTACCAGTGGCTCGCCGACGGCACGCCGATCCATGGCGCCACCGGCACCGGCTACACGCCGACCCCCACCGACCTGCGCAAGAGCATCTCGGTCCGGGTCACGGTCAAGCAGCGCGGGTACGACAGCGCGGTCGTCACCTCGGTCGCCACCGCGGCCGTCGCCCCCGGCACGTTCCTCAACTCCGTGGCGCCGACGATCTCCGGCACGCCCCAGGTCGGTGTTCCGCTGACCGCCGGCAAGGGCACGTGGTCGCCGCGCCCGGACATCGCCTACCAGTGGCTCGTCGACGACGTCGTGATCCCGGGCGCCACCTCGACCACGTTCACGCCGCGCCCGCAGGATCTCGGCAAGAGGGTCACCCTCCTCGTGACCGCCACCCGGCCGGGGTACCTGACCTCGTCCTTGCCGACCACCGCGGCGTCGACCGTCCGGGCGGGCGTCATCCACAACCACCGGGCGCCCGTCGTCAGTGGCAAGGCGGTCGTCGGACACACGCTGGTCACCACCGACGGCACCTGGTCGATCACCCCCGACAGCGTCGGCTACCAGTGGTACGCCGGCAGCGCCCCGATCGGCGGCGCCACCTCGTCGACGTACCAGCCGACCGCGGCGGACGCCGGTCAGCGGATCCACGTCGTGGTGACCGCACGCCACGCCGGCTACACGTCGTCGTCGGCGGCGTCGGGCAGCACCGATCCGGTCGTCTTCGGACGGGTGTCGTTCGACAAGCCGACCATCCGCGGCCAGGCAGTGGTCGGACGCACGCTCACCGCACATCTCGCGAGCGTCGACCCGTCGACGGCGACACCACGGTTCCACTGGTACCGCGACGACCGGAAGATCCGCCACGCGAACCAGGCGACGTACGTCGTGCAGACCCGCGACCTCGGCCACCACCTGCACGTCGTCGTGACGATGCGGGCCGCGAACTGGCTGCCCCGCGACCGACGTTCGGCAGGTGTCACCGACGTCCGGACCGCGCCGCGGCTGCACGTGCACACGTCACTGCGGCACGGGAGGATCTTCCTCCGGCTGCGCGTGGCGGCGCCCGGGCTCAACGCACCCAGTGGCTCGGCCCGCGTGAAGCTCGGCCACCACCGGGTGGGCGCGTTCACGGTGACCGACGGACGCGGCAGTCGGCTGCTGGCGCCGATGCGACGCGGGCAGCATACGCTGACCGTCGTCTACCGAGGCGGCCCCCAGGAGACCGTGGGCCGGACGACGGTGACGGTCACCATCCCCTAGAGCACCTCGAACTTCAGGCCCGCGGCACGCAGCCGGCCGGTGAGCGCGTCGCCCATCGCCTGCGCCGTCGTGACCTGCCCCGCGGTCCGTGGGTTGTCGTCGAACGCCAGACACAGCGCGGACTCGGCGAGCATCTTCGCCGTCTCGTCGTAGCCCGGGTCACCGCCGGAGACCCGGGTCCGCACGGTCTGGCCGCCTCCTTCGCCCACGAAGTCGACGGTGAACCACGACTTGGCACGACGGCCCGCGTCGGGGCCCTCCCCCTGCGGGACGCGACCGAGCAGCGCCCGCCGCAACGGCGGCACCTGCGCGGCCAGCCCGAGCGCGGCCACCGTCGAGGCGCCGCCGACGGCGTACCGCAAGGTCTTGGTGCCGGCGAAGTGGGAGTAGCGGAAGTCGGGTCCGTACGCCGGGAGCGCGGCGCCGCTGCGGGCCACGATCGTCGGGTCGATGGTGGGCAGCGGAAGCAGCCATCGGCCGAGCACGCTGTCGTGGTGCGGGTTGCCCCTGACCGCGCGGGAGCGGCGGCCCTCGGGCCGCGGTTCGATCTCGCGGCGGGCGGCGTAGGCAGCGCGGGCGTGTCGGATGCGCGAGAACCCGTTCATCGCCGAGTGGAAGGTGCCGCCCGAGATCATGGCGCCGGCCCGCACGACTCCGCGCAGGGTGATCGGCACGTCGTCCGGCAGCTGCTGGACGGTGAAGTACGCGCCGAGGTCGTGGGGGATCGAGTCGAAGCCGCAGGCGTGCACGAGACGGGCGCCGGTCTGCTGGGCCGTGGTGTGGTGGGCGACGTAGGTGCGGTCGACGAACTCGGACTCGCCGGTGAGGTCGACGTAGTCGGTGCCGGCCTGGGCGCAGGCGGCCACCAGCGGCTCGCCGTACCGGAGGTAGGGGCCGACGGTCGTGATCACGACGCGCGCCCGGTTGGCGACGTCCTTGAGCGAGACGTCGTCGTCGACGTCCGCGGTGAGCAGCGGGAGGTCGCCGAGCGAGTCGTCGACGGTCACCAGGTGCTCGCGCAGACCCTCGAGCTTGGCCTGGCTGCGCCCGGCCAGGCCCCAGCGCAACCCGTCCGACGCGTGCCGGGCGAGGTACTCCGCGGTGAGGCGACCGGTGAAGCCCGTGGCGCCGAAGAGGACGAGGTCGAGCTCGCGGTCTGACGGGGGGTCGGAGCGTGACGCGTCGGTCATGCGATCCATCGTCCCAGCCCGGGGAACCCTTCGGCCAGTGCGGCCGTCTGATGGCCATGACCCTCGGAACCGCGTTGCGCCGGATCGTCGCCACCGTCACCGTGCTGCTCGCCGTGACCACCGCCTTCGCCGCCGGGTTCCTGGTCTCGGACACCCGGCACGACCAGAAGCCGATGCTCGATCTCACCGCCGCCGGTCTGGACAGCGGCCTGTCGTGCGACCGCCTCCGACAGTGGTACGTCGACCACGGTCTCGACCGGGTCACGGCCTGGGGCTGGCAGATACCGGCGATGCGCGCTGCGGAGGTTCCGCAGGCGGGTGTGGCCGAGAACTCCGTGGGATCCCCGACGAGCCCCTCGTTGGACACCACGACCGGCAGCGGCACGGGCACGAACGTCCAGGAGACCGGCGTCGACGAGCCGGACATCGCCAAGGTCTCGGGTGACCTGCTGGTGCGGATCAGCGGTGGCTCCCTGAAGACCGACGACGTCAGTGGCTCCGAGCCGCGCCGGCTCGGCGTCGCCCCGCTGAACCGGATCGGCGACCCGCAGCTCTTGCTGGCCGGCGACCGCGCGGTCGTGATCGGGTCCGAGGTCGACGACCCCGCCGCCGGCGCTCCCCTCGTGGCACCGCCTCCGCGGACCCTGGTGCTCACCTACGACCTCAGCGACCCGAGCCACCCGGCGCTCGTCGACTCCCGCGGGTACGACGGGTCGCTGGTCACCGCCCGTCAGGTCGGGTCCACCGTTCGGCTCGTGCTCGACGGCGGGCTGCCGGCACTCGACTTCGAGACCCCCTCGTCCTCGGTCGGTCAGGAGGAGGCCCTGGCCCACAACCGGGCGGTGGTGCGCGCCTCCACCGTCACCGACTGGCTGCCGCAGGTCACGGCGTACGACACCGCGACGCACGGCCCCTACGGGAGCCCCACCTCGAACGCGCTCGTCGACTGCTCCGACGTCGCGGTGCCCGAGACGTACAACGGGCTCGGCACCCTGACCGTGGTCGGGTTCGACCCCGCCACCCCGGACCGGGCCGACGCGACAGCCGTCGCGACCTCGTCCGCCACGGCGTACATGTCGCCGACCCACCTGTACGTCGCGACGTCGCCGTGGCAGCAGGCCTGGCAGCGCACCGGTGGCCCGATCGTGATGCCGATGAACGCGCCCGGGCCGACCAGGATCTACGGGTTCGACCTGAGCGGAACGGCCGCCCAGTACGTCGGGATGGGATCGGTCGACGGCACGATCGGCGGAAGCTGGGAGATGAACGAGTACGACGGCGTGCTGCGGGTGGCCATCTCGTCCGGCTCGGTCACGACGGGGACGTCCATCGTCCTGCTCCGGCCGGAGTCCGGCCGGCTGATGGACATCGGGCAGCTGGACGGGCTCGGCGTCCGGCAGGAGCTGAAGTCGGTGCGGTGGTTCGACGATCTCGCGGTGCTGGTGACCTTCCAGCAGACCGACCCGTTCTACGTCGTCGACCTCGCCGACCCGGTCCACCCGCGGGTCCTCGGTGCCCTGCACCTGCCGGGCTGGTCGTCGTACCTCCACCCGGTCGGGCCGCACCTCGTGCTCGGCCTCGGGCAGACCTCCCCGCAGTCGGTCATGGTCGACCCGCCGCAGCCACTGCCGACGAAACCGGCGCAGACGGTGGACCCCCAGCCTGTGGACCCGCAGCCGATGATCCCGCAGCAGCGCGCGAAGGCGACGCTGTTCGACATCTCCGACCCCGCCCGTCCGCGCGACCTGGGCACGGTCACCTACCCGGAGGGCAGTGTGGCCCAGGCGGGGACAGACCCGCACCAGGTGACCTGGCTGCCCGACCAGGACACCCTGCTCACCGTGATCGGCGGCGCGTACGGCCAGGCACGGGCCTGGATCTCGGTGCTGACGGTCCGCGACGGCACGATGCACGACCGGCTGGTCGCCGTGCCCGGGGCGGCCGACGTGAACGACGTACGCACGCTGCCGCTGGCCGACGGCCGGGTGGTCCTCGTGGCCGGCGACTCGGAGACATTCCTCCCGCTGTGACCGATCGTGGCTCCCGCGTAGGCTCGAGCCATGTGTCGCAACATCCGCCCGTTGAACAACTTCGCGCCGCCCGCGACCTCGCAGGAGGTCCGCGACGCCGCGCTCCAGTTCGTGCGCAAGGTCAGTGGCTCGACGCACCCGTCGGCCGCCAACCAGGAGGCGTTCGACCGGGCCGTGCACGAGATCGCGCACGTGACCCAGCATCTCCTCGAGGACCTGGTCACCACGGCGCCGCCGAAGGACCGCGAGGTCGAGGCCGAGAAGCGGCGGGCCCGGTCGCGCGCCCGGTACGCCAGCTGACCTGTGTCGATGACCGTCGAGGCGCCCGAGATCGCCGTACCGGAGCAGCTCCGGCGCGGCCACCTCGTCGTCCTCACCGGCGCCGGGCTGTCGACGGACTCGGGCATCCCCGACTACCGCGGGCCGGGGCCACGGGCGCGCACGGGCGGGCCGATGACCTACCAGGAGTTCGTCAGCGGTCCGGCGGCGCGGCAGCGGTACTGGGGCCGCAGCCACCTCGGCTGGAGCCGGATGGGCGGCGCCTCTCCGAACGCCGGGCACCGGGCGCTGGCCGCCCTCGACCCGGTCCTGCTGATCACCCAGAACGTCGACGGCCTGCACGAGGCGGCCGGCTCGCGCCGGCTCGTCGCGCTGCACGGCCGGATCGCCGACGTGATCTGCCTGTCCTGCCGGCGTACGTCGAGCCGCGCGGCGCTGGCGACCCGCATGGTCTCGGCGAACCCGGGCTACGCGGAGGTGCATGCGGCCGCCGAGATGCGACCGGACGGCGATGTCGAGCTCGACGACACCGCGGACTTCGTCGTCCCGGACTGCGAGGGCTGCGGAGGCGTCCTGAAGCCCGACGTCGTGTTCTTCGGCGAGAACGTCCCGCCTGCGCGGGTCCAGCGGTGCTACGACGCTGTCGACGCCCTGACCCCCGACGACGCGTTGCTGGTGGTCGGGTCGTCGCTGACGGTGATGAGCGGCTTCCGCTTCGTCCGCCGCGCGACCAGGGCCGGCGTCCCCGTGGTGATCGTCAACCGCGGCGCCACGCGTGGGGACGACCTGGCGACGGTGAGGCTGGAGGCCGGGTGCACTGAGTTCCTGACCGCGCTCGCGCACAGTCGCCGATGACCGTGGGGCCGCGGTCGCGGCCCCACAGACACCATCGGCAAGACGAGGATCAGCGGCCCGGTCCACCTCCGTGAACACGGGTCGAGCTCGCCGCGACCTTCCCACCGGAGACGCCCCTCTTCGGGGTCGCCGCCCACGACCCGGCCGCGGATACGCGATTGGCCGTGACCGCAAAGGCGATCAGCCATGCTCCGTACCGGCTTGCCGTCGGGCCACAGTTGTTGACCATGTCACACACCTCGAGGCCGGTACCTGTGTTGTCGTTGAACGTCTCGAACAGGCAGAGGTTCCCGGGCTTGGCCTTTGGCCTGGTCGGGGTTCCCCCGGCGCAGGCGGGCGGCACGGTCCCGCCGGGAGTGATGATGTGGACCGTGGGCGGGGACTTGAAGTCCCAGCCGAACGAGATGTTGTCGTTGAACGGATCGCCGGGATTGGCCGCCTTTCCATCGACGATGAACTGACCACGCAACGTCTTCGGCTTGGGCGCGAACTTCTTCTTCGCGGCCTTCTTCGTGAAGTACCGATGGTCGGCCCGAGGCTTGATCTGGTGATTCCAGGCCTTGGACCAGTTGATGCCGCTGAGCGCATTGGCCGCGGGCGTCACGATGACCGCTCCGGCCCCGAGAAGGACGATCGAGCAGAGGATCGCGAGCCAGCCGCGCCCCAGTTTCTTGAACATGCGTGTGCTTCCCTTCGCCGGGCGCTCGTGGATGACCGCCGGTGAGGGCAGCGTGGCGCAACCGCAGGTGGCGTGACATCCACCCGCGGGAGTATTTGTCCCGCGCGATCTCTCAGACGCGACTGACGAAGATGTGGCCCGCGGCCTCGAGGTCCAGCTCGGCGGTCTCACCACCGGAGCCGACCAGGACGCCGGCGTCCGTCGCGGTGACCCCGACGACCTTGTCGGGCAGGGCGCCGATGCGACGCAGCGTGCCCATCAGCGGCTCGTCCTTCTGCAGCTCCTCGGAGATGCGACGCACGCGGACGCTCGCCTGATCCTCGCCGGCGAGGTCGGCCAGGAGCTCGGTGCCGTCGAGGAAGAGCGCGTCGGAGCTGGTCTCACCCAGCTCGCCGAGGCCCGGGATCGGGTTGCCGTAGGGCGACTCGGTGGGGTGGCCGAGCAGGTCGACGAGGCGGCGCTCGACGGTCTCGGACATCACGTGCTCCCAGCGGCACGCCTCGGCGTGCACGAGCTCCCAGTCGAGCCCGATCACGTCGGTGAGCAGCCGCTCGGCCAGCCGGTGCTTGCGCATCACCCGGGTCGCGAGGCGCAGCCCCTCGGCGGTGAGCTCCAGGTGTCGGTCGCCCTCGACGGTGACCAACCCGTCGCGCTCCATGCGTGCGACCGTCTGCGACACCGTCGGACCGGACTGGTGCAGCCGCTCCGCGATCCGGGCACGCAGCGGCACGATGCCCTCCTCGACCAGCTCGTAGATGGTCCGGAGGTACATCTCCGTGGTGTCGATGAGGTCACTCACCTACACATTGTGACCCATGGCCGGAGGGGCTGGCAGAGTGGAGGAAACACCCTGCCGAGGAGCCCGATGACCGACCTGATCATCCCTTCCCGTTTCTGTGGTCCGCCCTCGTCCGGGAACGGCGGCTACAGCGCCGGTGCGATCTCGGCGTACGCCGGCGACGAGTGCCCGGAGGACCACGCCCGTCCCTGGCCGGCGATCGCGGTGTCGCTGATGGCTCCGCCGCCGCTCGAGGTGCCGATGACGGTCACCCCCGGCGAGGGCGGCGGTGTCGTGGCGACGTACGACGGGAAGCCGGTGCTGTCCGCCCGCTGCAGCAGCGACGCGGTCGCGGACGTCGAGCCGGTGACGCCGGAGGAGGCACGGGCCGCGGAGACGTCGTACGCCGGGCTCACGAGTCACCCCTTCCCCACCTGTTTCGCCTGCGGCACCGGCCGCGAGCCCGGCGACGGCCTGCGGGTCTTCCCCGGTCGGGTCGCCGACGCTCCCGCCGAGCACGGCGCGCCGCCGCGTACCCGGGTCGCGGCGACGTGGACGCCCGACCCGACGGTCGCCGAGGACTTCCACGCGTACGCCGACGAGCACCCCCGTGTGAGCCTCCCGGTCACCTGGGCGGCGCTCGACTGCATCGGCGGCTGGGCGGGCGACCTCGAGGAACGGCTGATGGTCCTCGCCCGGATCACCGCTCGACTCGACTCGCTGCCGGTGATCGGCGAGGAGCACGTGCTGGTCGGAATGGGCCGCGGACACGACGGCCGCAAGACCTGGACGTCCTCCACGATGTACGACGCCGACGGCCGCGTCGTCGCCAGCGCCGAGCACCTGTGGATCGCGGTCGACCCGGCCGCGTTCGCCTGATCCACGATGACGACACCGAGGTCCGGCACCACTCCCTGGTGGCGCGACGCCGTCTTCTACCAGGTCTACGTCCGCAGCTTCGCCGACTCCGACGGCGACGGGCTCGGCGACCTCCCCGGCATCACCTCGCGGCTGCGCTACCTGCGCGACCTCGGCATCGACGCGGTCTGGATCACGCCGTTCTATCCCTCGCCTCAGCACGACGCCGGGTACGACGTGGCCGACTACCGCGGCGTCGACCCCCGCTTCGGCCGGCTCTCCGACGTCGACGACCTGCTGGCCCGCGCCCACGACCTCGGTCTCAGGGTCGTCGTCGACCTGGTGCCCAACCACACCTCGTCGGAGCACGCGTGGTTCCGGCAGGCGCTGGCTGCCGATCCGGGCGGGCCCGAGCGCGCGCGCTACCTCTTCCGCACGGGCAAGGGACGTGGGGGCGCGCAGCCGCCCAACAACTGGCAGTCGGTCTTCGGCGGCCCGGCGTGGACGCGGCTCCCGGACGGTCAGTGGTACCTCCACCTCTTCGACACCTCCCAGCCCGACCTCGACTGGCGCAACCCCGAGGTGCCGGCGATGTTCGACGACGTGCTGCGCTTCTGGCTCGACCGGGGGGTCGACGGTTTCCGGGTCGACGTGGCGCACGGTCTGTTCAAGGTGAAGAGCCTGCGCGACCAGCGCGGAATGACGGATCCGGGGAGCGGCGGCGACCTCCCGAGCGACCGGGAAGAGCGGGCGATGGTCGAGCGCACCGACCGCGACGAGCCGATGTGGGACCAGCCAGAGGTGCACGAGATCTACCGGTCGTGGCGCCGCGTCCTCGAGGAGTACGCCGGGGACCGGATGGCCGTCGCGGAGGCATGGACCCGGACCCCGGAGTCCATGGCCCGCTACGTGCGTCCCGACGAACTCCACCAGGCCTTCAACTTCGCGTGGCTGCTGGCGCCGTGGTCGGCCGCGGCGTTCGCCGACGTCGTGCGCGGCACGCTGGCGGCGGTGAGACCGGTCGGCGCGGAGCCGAGCTGGGTGCTCTCCAACCACGACGTCGTCCGCCACCCCAGCAGGTACGGCGGCGGATCCCGCGGGCTCGCGCGGGCCCGGGCCGCCACGTTGACGATGCTCGGGCTGCCAGGGTCGGCGTACCTGTACCAGGGCGAGGAGCTCGGGCTCGAGGAGGTCGACGTACCCCCGGAGTCGCGGCAGGACCCGTACTGGTTCCGCACCGGCAAGCCCGGGCGCGACGGTGCGCGGGTTCCGATCCCATGGCGCGGCTCGCGCTCGCCGTACGGGTTCGGGCCGGGGAAGGGCACGCCGTGGCTACCGATGCCGGACGACTGGGCACCGCTCACCGTCGCCGCGCAGCGGAAGGACCCGGACTCGACGTGGTCGTTCTACCGCGCCGTGCTTCGTGCCCGGCGCCGGCTGGGCGAAAGGGGGGACGCGGTGGAGATCGTGGAGGGTCGCGCGACGGTGCTGCACCTGCGCCGGGGCGACCTCACGGTGGTCTGCAACTGCGGCTCGCGTCCGGTGCGACTGCCGGCCGGCAAGGTCGTGGTCGCCAGCGGGCCACTCGTGGGCGGCCTGCTCCCGCCGGACACCGCGGTGTGGCTTCGCTGACCGGTCAGGCGTTCTTGTCGAGGGCCTCGTTGTAGCGCGCGAGTCCGGCGACGAACTCGCGCAGATCGGCCTCGGACCACTCGGACAGCTGCTCGGCGAGCCAGCGGCGGCGGTCGCTGGCGACGGACTCCATCCGGTGTACGGCGTCCTTGCTGGCCGAGATCAGCACCGCCCGGCCGTCGACGGGGTCCGGCTCGCGGTCGAGCAGGCCGAGATCGCACAGGTGCTGGACCTGGCGGCTGATCGCGCCCTTGTCGACGTTGAACAGCTCCGACATCACCGACGACCGCTGCGGGCCCTCGGTGGCGAGGTAGGTGAGCATCAGGTACGACGCGGGCTGGAGATCGGGGTGGACGGCGCGGGCGCGCTCCCCGATGACGCGCTTGACCCGACGGATCAGCACGCCGACCTCCTGCTCGAGGTGGCCGAGCTCGTCAGCGCGCGACATGGGACACCACCTGGGTGGCCTCGCGTGCGCGAGCCCCGAGCGGGCGCACGGTCTCGGGCACGGTCTCGGGCACAGCCAGTCCTCGGGTCATCGTGACGGTTGACTGCATCAACTTTATTCGATGCCGGTCCCCGCCACCAAGTCTGTGGACATCCTGACAGAGGCACGCCCGTGGGTGTCGGAAATGCAGACGACCCGCAGGTGTGACCACGGAGAAGTCCGGGTCCCTCCGGCCGGACGTTGGCCGGATCACCTGCGGATCGGGTGTCTGCGTTGAGATTGCCAGCAGTACTTCGGGCTGGCCGGTTGCTGCTAGACCGCAGCCACCTCACGCGTCCTATAAGTACTCAACTCCGGACCACCTCCTTTCCCGTGTACGACGACGCTAACCCGCGGACCCAAGTGCCCTCAACAGGTTTCCGATATGTCTTGTCAGGTGTTCACCGTGACGATCGGGAGCAAGGGGTGCCGGGGGCCGGCGCCGGACCCCGCGGCCTCGGCGGCCGCGACGTACTCCTCGACCTGCTGGCGGTAGGTGAGCCGGTAGGTCGAGCACTTCGAGTCTCCCGGATCGATCATCTGGTGATGGGCGCAGCCGCCCATGCAACCCGGTAGTGCGATGCAGCTGCGACAGCCCTCGTCGGTGAACGGGTCGTAGTGCAGCCACTTGAGCGCGCGGTCGTTGGGATCCTTCCAGGAGCGGAGGTGCCCCACGACCTCGTGATGGTTGCCCACCGAGTCCCAGCACTTGTAGAGCTCACCGCGAGCGCCGACGACGAGCTCGTTGACCCGGACCGCGGTGCACGGCGTCGAGATCGGCTGGGGCAGCGTCGTCGAGGCGAGGCCCCGGGCCCGCGCCTGAGCCAGGAAGTCGCGCTCGACCCCGGCGAACTCCGGGAGCGTGTAGCACGTGGGCCGGTAGGACTCGCTCGGGGCGCCGATCCCCTCGTC
Source organism: Nocardioides sp. (assembly GCF_036493135.1). Taxonomy (GTDB): domain Bacteria; phylum Actinomycetota; class Actinomycetes; order Propionibacteriales; family Nocardioidaceae; genus Nocardioides. Next base: position 47,091 of record NZ_DASXQG010000097.1, read on the forward strand.
GTACGCCACGATCCGGCCCGGGTACACCGTCACCCTTCCCGAGAGGCCGCGGTCGACGAGCAGATCGAGGAGGCGCTCGTGCTCGCCGGAGTTCGACGCGTCGAGGTTGACCCGGATCGCGATCGGCAGCACCGACGCCGACTCCACGACGTTGTCGAGGATCGCGTCGAAGGTCGGTCGACCGTTCTTGAGTGGCCGCATCAGGTCGTGGCTCTCGGGCGGGCCGTCCAGAGTGATCTGGGCGCTCCCGACCCGGCAGGCCCGCAGGCGCTCGGCGGTCTCGCGGGTGAGCAGGTACCCGTTGGTCACGATGCTCGCCGAGTAGGCGATGTGCCCCGCGTCGCAGCGTTCCAGGAAGGCCTCGGAGAGCCGGTAGATCCGGTCCTTGCCGAGCAGCGGCTCACCTCCGTACCACGTGACCTCGAACTGCCGGATCGTCGGCAGCTGCTCGTCGAGCACCTCGAGCAGCAGACGCTCGGTCTCCGCGTCGAGCACCTCCGACGGCTTCACCTGGAAGCAGTACGGGCAGTCGAAGTTGCACCCGAGACTGGTCACGATGGTCAGCCCGAACGACGAGCGGTCGGCCGTGCCGGCCCGGTAGCGCCGCTCGAGCACCTCGAGCTCGTCCAGGTCGTCGGCCACGATCATCCGTCCGACGGTCAGCTCACGCAGGATCTCGGTCGACGCACGGCTGCTTTCACCCGCCAGGAAGAGCCCGACCTCGCGCCACTCGTCCGCGGCGACCGCCACGATGCGCCCCGAGAGACCGTTGTGGACCCACACCTTGTCGCCGCGCTCAACCACCACGTCGTAGCGCGAGAGGCGCAGTCGAGCCGTCGAGGCACCCAGGGCCGTCCCCGCGCTCATGAGGGCGGCTCAGCCGGCAACCTGCTGCGGAAACAGCCTCTGGTATGCCTCCCACTGCTCCAGCTGGCCGTTCTTCACGGCCTCCGAGCGTTCCCAGGGAACTCCGGGCATCTTGCCGGGACAGAGCCTGATCGACGGCACGTACGCGATCTCGACGTAGACCCCGTCGGCGGGCGGCGGCGGGTCCTGCGGTTCCACCGGGTTCTCCCCGACCTCCCGGACCTCCGAGCGGTCCCGCTGCACGATGAAGATCGCGTCGCTCAACGACAGGCTCACGGACAGTTCGAACAACCACTCAGCGACGGCGTCCCGATCATCAGGATCGACGTCGGGAGGCGTGTTGAGGAAGCCCTGCACGTCTTCTACGCTCCACCGGCCCCTGAGGTACGCCAACCTTTCCGTCTGCTCCGACTCGGTCATCGCGACTCCCCCCGCTGGAGGGAGAGACGCTCCGCCTCGCCCTCAACCGAAATCCCTAACTGCTCAGACTCGCCCTGCCACGGGGCCGCGTCAAGGTGTCGCCGCCGGCTCACGCGTCGGCGTCGTCGCGGGTAGCGCCTCCGACAACTCGTCCCGACTGCGGATCCCGAGCTTCCGGTAGACCGCCATCAGATGCGTCTCGACGGTTTTGATGGTGACGAAGAGCCGTTCCGCGATCTCGCGGTTGGTCAGGCCCTCGGCCGCCAGCGAAGCCACCTCGCGCTGCGACGCCGTGAGCGAGTCCGGGCCGCGGAGGCGATGTCGGCGCGGTCGACCGCCGGCCTGCGCCAGCGACTCCTGGGCACGTCGGCGAACCCGATCCATCCCCATCTCACTGGCCAGATCGGTGGCGCGGTACAGCACGTCGCGGGCCTCGGCGTCACGACCGATGCGGACCAGCGCTGCGCCGTACGACGCGAGGACCCGGGCCAGAATGGGTCGGCACGGCGTCCCTTCTGCCAGCTGCACGGCTTCCTCCAGAAGGTCCACGCCCTCACGCGCGGGCACGAAAGAGGCGGCCCTACGTAGTGCGTCGGCGTGCCGAGCGGGTGAGCCATAACGTCGCCGGACGTCCAGCTCCCGCCGGGCCTCAGCGGCCGCACGTGCCCGGTCTCCGAGGTGTTCGAAGGCGTGACTGGCGACGAGATGCGGTTGGAGCTCTGCCTCGATGTGGTCCACGGGTGCCCCTACTTCGCACGACAGCCCCAGCTGGTCCAAGATCTCGATCGCCCGGCTCGCGTCGCCGGCCAACAGTGCGCCGAGGGCGGGGTACACCAGGTCTTCGCCGATGCGTTCGCTCAGCTGCTCCGCGGCCGTGGCGTAGTCACCGCGTTCGAGAGCGAGCCGTCCCCGAGCCAGTCGATGGCTCCCGTCGTAGCCGACGAGATGACGACGTGAGGTGAAGGTCTCCGCGGTCGCGATCTCAGCGAGGACGTCCTCGAACTCACCGCGCGCCAGACCATGGGCGATGTAGCGGTGGTTGAGCTCGGCCTGGACCTCCGGGAGCACACCCGCGAGCCGAGCCACCGCAGGGGCGATGCGATCCAAGATCGCGTCGCTCGCATCGAGATCATGGTCGGCGAGGAACGTCGCGGCCGCGAGAGCGCCGTGGATGTCCCACTCGGTCAGGTCCTCCGAGTCGGCGGGCAGAGCGCTCATGGCTCGCCCCAGGTTGGCCACGAACTGCTCGGTCGAGCCCCCCTGCACGGTCCGGTCGTGGATGGCGGCGATCACCAGTAGGTAGCGGTCGAGATCCCCGGCGACAGGAAGGTCGTCGGCATGGGCCCGGGCGAGCTCGGCAGGTAGTGCGAGCCCCGGCTCGACGGCCATGATCACGTCGACCAGCAACTGCGCACGGAGGCGCACCTCCGTCGGGGAGTCACCTCGAGGATCCAGCTGGAGCACGCGTTCGTGGAGACGGCCCAGCTCGGCGTCCGGGTCTGCGTCCAGAAGGACGTTGAACAGCTCCGCTGCAGCGGCGAGCACCACCGTCCGGTCGGTGGCCTCCATGGCGGACCCGAGATGCTCTCGGGCGAGGTCCAGCTCGCCCTGGGCGTGCTCGGCGCGGCCCAGGGCGACCAGGATGCTCGGTCGCTGGGACCCTGGTGCGGGCTCGTCCAAGGCCCGCCTCAGGAGCTGCGATGCGACCGCCACCGAGCCGATCTCCAGGGCCGCGTGGCCCTGGGCGAGCAGGAATGTCGACACCTGTGGATCGCCCGCGCCCGGTGACGCGACGAGGTGCTGCACGACGGAGTTGGGGGCGGCGTCGATCGACCGCAGCAGGCGCGCGGCACGAGCGTGCAGGTCGCCGACCTCCACGTCGGTCAGCGTCTCCTCGACCGCGGCCCGGACGAGGGGGTGAACGAACTCGACGGGATCACCGTGGGTGAGCAGGCTGGCCGCCTCGAGACGCGCGATCTCGACGACACTGACGGCCTCGTCGAGCTCGGCCAGCGCGGCCGCCACCGACAGGGAGCAACCGTCGCCGAGCACCGCGGCCGCCTGAGCCAGGGTCGCGGCACCGGCGCCGAGCTCGCTCAACCGCCACGACATCGTCCGGCGCAACGACATCGTGCCGCCGGTGACGATCGACTGCAGGTCGGGCCGGAAGTCGTTCCGGTAGGGGCGCAGCAGCTCATGCAGGTAGAAGGCGTTGCCGCCGGAGACCATCAGGCAGTCGTCGACAAAGAGATCGTGAGCCGGCTCCCCGAGGGTGTCGGTCACCACCGCCCGCACCCCCTGGCGACTGAGCGGTTCGGGGGTGAGCACGACACAGTCCGGCTGCGCGGCCATCGTGGCCAGGCGGCGTTGTGCGTCCGGGTTCTCCACCGGACGGCTTGCCAGCACGAGCAGCACGGGGAGCACCGAGATCTCGGCCTGCACCTCCAGCAGCACGCGCAACGAGGCGGCGTCCGCCCAGTGGGCATCGTCCACGGCGAGCACCAGGGGTGCCTGCTCGGCGAGGCCGGCGACGAGCCACTGGCACCCGTAGTCGACGCCCTGCGCCAGCTCCGCGCCGGGGGTGAACAGAGGTCCGGCGAAGCGAGCGGCGCCCGTCAGCTCCGCAGGACCGCCCGTCGCCTCGACCGCCGGTCCGAGCAGCCGGCGCAGCACCTCGAACGGCGCCGCGGACTCGAGGTGCCTGGCGCGTGCCAGGAGGATGCGTGCTCCGTGCTCCCGAGCGACCTCGACGGCGTACTCGACCAGCGTGCTCTTGCCGAGCCCCGCCCGCGCTTCGACCATGAGGGAGGTGCCCCGCCCACCCTCGAGCGCGACGACAGCGTCGTCGATGGTCGCGAGCTCCGCAGACCTTTCGTAGAGCCGGTTCCCCACGGCTCACCCCCTGGTGATGCTTCCTTCGATGGTGGCACGCCGAGTCCTGGAGTGCCCTGGGGTTTTCCCGTGGGAACGCCTAACTTCAGGGTGGCGACCCTGACGACCCGGGCACCGGATTCGCGGAACCTGGAAGGCATGAACACCTTCGCCACCCACGCAGCCCCGATCTCCGGTCTGCTCTCGTTGGTAGCCGACACTCTCGACCACGAGCCGTCGAGCACCGGTACGCCGACGGGCCCGATCGTGCCGCCACAGGCACCGGACCTGTCCGCCGTGCTGGGGCCGGTCGCGGGCGGATGGATGGCGGTCAAGGACGACGGCCACGGCTGGATGCTGCTGCAGTTCGCACCGCGCACCGAGCCCAAGCCTTGGGGCGAGAAGCCCAGCACACCCGCGCGTCCCGTCCCGGCCCGGCCGGACTTCGGTGCCCGGGCGCGTCGCGTCCACACCGCGTTGACCGAGCGGGAGCGCGAGGTCCTGTGCCTGGTCGCCGGCGGAGCCACCAACCGCGCGGTCGGCGCCCGGCTGTTCATCTCACCCAAGACGGCCAGCGTCCACGTGTCGCGGATCCTGACCAAGCTGGACGCCACGACCCGCACCGAGGCCGCGGCACTGGCGCACGCCTCGGGGCTGGTCCGGCCGTGGGGGACGGTCGAGGGCGAGCTCGCCTGAGTCCGGGGGGAACCGGGGAAACGGGAGCGCCGTCGCCGAGGTCAGGCGACGGCGCTCTCCTCCGGTGCCACGAACTGCGCGTTGTACAACCGCGCGTAGGCGCCGTCCGCCTCGAGCAGCGAGTCGTGCGTGCCCTGCTCGACGATCGCGCCGTCCTCCATCACCAGGATCAGGTCGGCGTCGCGGATCGTGGACAGCCGGTGCGCGATCACGAACGACGTACGGTCGGTGCGCAGCGCCGCCATCGCATGCTGGAGCAACAGCTCGGTACGCGTGTCGACCGACGAGGTCGCTTCGTCGAGGATGAGCAGCTCGGGATCGGACAGGAACGCCCGCGCGATCGTGATCAGCTGGCGCTCGCCTGCGGACAGGTTGGCGCCGTCCTCCTCGAGCTGGGTGTCGTAGCCGTCGGGCAACGAGTGCACGAAGCGATCGACGTACGTCGCGCGTGCGGCCTCGAGGATCTCGTCCTCGGTGGCACTCGGACGGCCGTAGGCGATGTTGTCGTGGATCGTGCCCTCGAACAGCCAGGTGTCCTGGAGCACCATGCCGATCTGGTCGCGCAGCGCCGACCGCGGCATCGAGGCGATGTCGACGCCGTCGAGGGTGATCCGGCCCGAGGTGACGTCGTAGAAGCGCATCACCAGGTTGACCAGCGTGGTCTTGCCGGCGCCGGTCGGACCGACGATCGCGACGGTGTGACCCGGCTGGGCGACCAGCGACAGGCCGTCGATCAGCGGCTGGTCGGGGTCGTAGGAGAACGACACGTCCTCGAACCGCACCTCGCCGTGGCGCCGGCCGACCGGCGCCGCCGCACCGAGTGCGTCCGGCTGCTGCTCCGGGGCGTCGAGCAGCTCGAAGACCCGTTCGGCGCTCGCGACACCCGACTGCAACAGGTTCGTCATCGACGCGACCTGGGTCAGCGGCTGGGTGAACTGGCGGGAGTACTGGATGAACGCCTGCACGTCGCCCAGCGAGATCGAGCCGCTCGCGACCTTGAGCCCACCGAGCACCGCGATCACGACGTAGTTGAGGTTCCCGATGAACATCATCGTCGGCATGATCAGGCCGCTGACGAACTGCGCACCGAACGACGCCTCGAAGAGCTTCTCGTTCTCCTCGGCGAAGGTCCGCTCGACCTCCTGCTGCCGGCCGAACACCTTCACCAGGGCGTTGCCGGAGAAGGTCTCCTCGATGTGGGCGTTCAGCCGACCGGTGCGTCGCCACTGGTCGATGAACATGCCCTGGCTGCGCTTCATCACCGCGCCGGTGACGATCATCGTGATCGGGACGGTGACCAGGGCCACCAGCGCCAGCTCCCACGAGATCGAGAACATGAACGCCACCACGAACAGCACGGTCAGCAGCGAGGTGAGCAGCTGGCTCATCGTCTGCTGGAGGGTCTGGCTGATGTTGTCGATGTCGTTGCTCACCCGACTCAGCAGCTCGCCGCGGGGCTGCTGGTCGAAGTAGCTCAACGGCAGGGCGTTCACCTTGTCCTCGACCTCGGACCGCATCCGGTAGATCGTCCCCTGCACCACGTCGTTGAGCAGGTAGCCCTGGAGCCACGACAACACGGACGCCGCGACGTACACGGCGAGGACGAGCAGGAGGACGTGGCCGACGGCGGTGAAGTCGACGCCCTGTCCGACCACGAAGTGGTTCAGCGATGCGACGAGCGAGGCCTGCTTGTCGTCGCCCGCCTGGCGCAGGTGGTCGACCACCTGCTGCTGGGACGTGCCCGCGGGCACCTTCCCGGCGAGGTTGTTGCCGATGACGCCGGTGAAGATCAGGTCCGTCGCGCGGCCGAGGATCCGCGGGCCGAGCGACATCAGCCCGACGCTGGTGACCGCGAGCGCGACGACGCCCATCGCCTTGGTCTTCTCGGGCGCCATCCGGCGCACGAGACGCTTCGCGGACGGACCGAAGTCGTTGGCCTTCTGGCCGACCATGCCCCCACCGAACGGGCCGCGCCCGGGTCCAGGACCCGCCTGGACGCGCTCGGTCTCCTTCAGCTGAGCCGGCTTCTGCTCCGTGCTGCCGGGGGTGGTGGTGCTCATGCCGCCTCCTCCGCGCTCAGCTGGGACGCGACGATCTCCTGGTAGGTCGGGCAGTCGTCGAGCAGGTCGTGGTGCCGTCCGCGGCCGACGACGACGCCGTCCTCGAGCACGAGGATCAGGTCGGCGTCGCGGATCGTGGACACCCGCTGGGCGACGAGTAGCACCGTGGCGTCACGGGTGACCGGGCGAAGGGCGGCACGCAGGCGTGCGTCGGTGGCCAGGTCGAGCGCCGAGAACGAGTCGTCGAACAGGTAGATCTCGGGACGGCGTACGACGGCACGGGCGATGGCCAGACGTTGCCGCTGACCGCCGCTGACGTTGGTGCCGCCCTGGGTGATCGCCCCGTCGAGACCTTCGGGCATCTCGCGGACGAAGTCCGCGGCCTGGGCGATCTCCAGTGCCCCCCACAGCTCGTCGTCGGTGGCGTCGGGCTTGCCGTGTAGGAGGTTGGACCTCACCGTGCCGGAGAAGAGGTACGCCTTCTGCGGGACCAGCCCGATCACCGACCAGAGCCGCTCCGGCTCGAGTCGACGTACGTCGACGCCGCCGACCTCGAGCGTCCCGCCCGTGACGTCGAACAGCCGCGGCACCAGGTTGACCAGGGTGCTCTTCCCGGCGCCGGTGGAGCCGATCACCGCGACCGTCTGGCCGGGCCGTGCCTCGAAGGAGAGGTCGCGGAGCACCGGCCGCTCCGCACCTGGATAGCTGAACTCGACGCCGTCCAGTCGCAGCGTGCCGCGTTGCGGCAGGTCGGAGACGGGCTCGTCGGGCGTCGGCACCGACGTCGTGGTGTGCAGGACCTCCATGACCCGGTCGGCGCAGACCGCCGACCTCGGGATCATCATCATCATGAAGGTGCCCATCATCACCGACATCACGATCTGCATCAGGTAGGCCAGGTATGCCGTGAGGGCGCCCACCTGCATGGCGCCGGAGTCGACCCGGTGCCCGCCGAACCACAGCACGCCGACGGACGCGATGTTCGCCACCAGCATCACCGTCGGGAACATCAGGGCCAGGTAGCGGCCGGACCGGGTGGCGACCGCGGTGAGGTCGGCGTTGGCGGCGGCGAAGCGCTCGGTCTCCAGCGGCTCACGGACGAAGGCCCGCACCACGCGGACGCCGGTGATCTGCTCGCGGAGCAGCCGGTTGACCTCGTCGATCCGGCTCTGCATCAGCCGGAAGCTCGGGACCATCCGGGTGATGATCAGGCCCAGGCAGACAGCCAGCACCGGCACCGTCACCGCCACCAGCCAGGACAGGCCGACGTCGACATGGATGGCCATCACGATGCCGCCGACCATCATGATCGGCGCCATCACCATCAGGGTGCACGACATCAGCACGAGCATCTGCACCTGCTGCACGTCGTTCGTCTCGCGCGTGATCAGGCTGGGTGCACCGAAGTGCTGCACCTCGCGCTGGCTGAACATGCCGACCCGGTGGAAGATCGCGGCCCGCACGTCGCGGCCGAACCCCATCGCCGTACGCGCGCCGAACCAGACCGCGCCGACGGAGCAGCAGATCTGGACGAGTGCGACGCCGAGCATCACGGCGCCGATGTGGACGATGTAGCCGGTGTCGCCGGTCACGACACCCTTGTCGATGATGTCGGCGTTCAGGAACGGGAGGTAGAGCGCCATCACCGTGCCGATGAACTGCAGTGTGACGACCACGGCCAATGGGCGGCGGTAGACCGCGAGGAACCTGCGAACGAGCGTGATCAACATCTGGTTACTTCTCTCCCCGTGTGGCGACCCCCGAGAGGAGGAGGTCTGCAATCTGGTCCGCGCTGAGCGCGGGATTCATGCCGAGCTCGGGACGACTGGCCCCGAAGATCAGGCTGCGCAGAGCGACCGCCGCCACCTCGGGCTCGACCGCGAGCTCGTCGCGGTGCTGCTCGAAGATGCCGGTCAACCGGCGGTGCAGCTCGGCCTGCGCGTCGATGACGAACTGCGGCGGACCGAAGTGCTTCTTGTCGTGGTGGTGCGCCTCCTCCGAGGCCCCGAGGTGACGGCGTACGACGAACAGCACCGACATCGTCATCCGCATCCGGTCGAGCACCCGCTGGGCGGCGACCACGACCTTCTCGCGCAGGGTCGCGAGGCCGCGCATGGCCTCGTCGAACTCCGCCTGACCGTCGGCGGGGTTGATCGCCTCCTCGGCCGCGGCCAACATCAGGCTCGCCTTGTCCGGGAAGACCCGGAAGATCGTGCCCTCCGCGATGCCGGCCGCCTGCGCGATCTCGCGCGTGCTCACGTCCTCCCCGCGCTCGACCAGCAACGGCAGCAGTGCCGCGACGATCGCCTTGCGGCGTTCGTCGGGCGACAGGGCACTGGCACGAGGAGACATCGCCGCCAACGGTAACTGAGTGAGCGCTCACTCACAAGCACTTTTCGGGGTAGTCCCTGACGAAAACGTCCCGAATTCGGCTCATCCCCAGCGGTTTTGTCAGGGACTACCCCGTCTCTAGGGATCCACGAGGACGTCGCGAACGGAGTGGCGGGAGGTGACCTCGAGCTTGGCCATGACGGCGGCGACATGGTGCTCGACGGTGCGCGGGGACAGCACCAGGCGCTCGGCGATGGCGGCGTTGGTGAGTCCCTCGGCGAGCAGGCCGGCGACCTCGGCCTCCCGGCGGGTGAGGCCGCCCGGGTGCGCCACCGTCGTCGCGCGGCGTCCTCGTGGTGGCGCCCACCCGTGGGCCCGCGACAGCGAACGCGCCCGCTCCGCGGCCCGATCAGCGCCCTGCTCCTGGAACGCCGTGACGGCCCGGGCCAGCCCCTCGCGGGTGCCGCTCCGGGCCCAGGCCAGCGCCTCGGCGTACGGACTGCCGAGCTGGTTCCAGAGCGCGGCAGCCTCGTCCCAGTGGCGTAGGGCCTCGGCCCGATACGGCGCTTCGAGCGCGTCAGCTGCCTCAGCGGCCTCCGCATCCGGCAACCAGACAGCGACGAGCCCGAGGGTCCACGGGCTCGCGGCCTCGCGGACCACGACCCAGGCCCGCGCCGCGGCGCGCTCGGCGGCGGCCGAGTCCCCCTCGAGCCAGGCAATCTCGGCCGCCGAAGCGCCCGCAGGACCGACCCGCTGCGGCTCATCCGTCGCGTAGGCAAGGTCGAGGGCCTCTGCGATTGCTTCGTCAGGGGGAGCGGCACCACTTCGGGCCAGTGCACGGGCCAGCACCATGAGCGGGATGGTTCGCGCGACGTGGGCGGTGCGTGGGTGCCGGAGCACCACTTCGGCCTCGGCGGCCGCCCGCGACGTCTCCCCCTGGTCGAGCAGGCTCAGCGTCTGCTGGCCGCGCATGTAGAGCACCCACGCATCGAGGTCCCGCTCCCGGCAGTACCGGAGTCCGACCGACAGATGGGCGCCGGCGCGCAGGTGGTCGTGCATCAGCACGGCCTGCGACACCATGTTGGTGAACGCCCGCGCCGCGTGCTCGTGCAGGTCAGCGGCTTCGGAACGGCGGAGACTTTCCGCCAGGAGCCGCCACCCTTCCTCCCGGTCTCCGCTCTCGACCTCCACCACTCCGAGGTTGTTGAGTGCGTGAACCCGTACCTCCTCTGCCTCACGATCGTGGCGCCCGTCGACCAGGTTCATGGCTCGGTACCCCCACGTCCGGGTGGCATCGAGGTCGAGCGAGAGCATCCGCAGCTGGCTGCGATTGCTGGCCGCCATCGCCTCAGCCGTGCCACCCGTTCCCTCCAGGGTCGCGCAGGCGAGGGCGGCGTACTTCTCGGCCCGAGGGTTGTCTCCGAAGAACCAGCTGAGCCGTGAGATCCAGCGCTGGGCGTCGCCGACACGCTCCCGGTCGCCGAGCTCCGACCACACCGCCAGGGCCGCTTGCTGGGACTCCAACGCGGGCTCGATCCGGGCGGTCACATAGAGCTCACGGGCCAACAGCCCGTGCAGCTCGGCGTACGACGAGTCGATGCTGTACTCGGTGTGCCGCAGGGCTCGCTGGTACTGGTCCACCGCCTCCTGGTGCGACCCCAGCCGCGCCGCGTGCTCGGCAGCGGCCAGTGCGTGGACCCGCGTGGCCTCGGTGTCACCCGCTTCCTCCGCGTGGTGCGCCAGGCGGGCCGGCTCCCCCTCGTGTGCCAAGAGCCAGGCGAGGACCCGCGCGTGGTCCGTGCGTCGCCGCAACGCGGGGATCTCGTCGAGGACCGTGAGCCGGGCCAGCTCGTGACGGAACATGAGGGCTTCGCCGGTCAGCAGCAGTACGCCGTGCCGGATGGCATCGTCGAGCGCGTCCGCACTGCCGGGAGCCAGGTCGTCGACCAGGGCCACCTCCGTCCGCGGACCGGCCAGCGCGACGAGGTCGAGGACGGCATGCGCCAGGTCGGACAGGCGGGCGGTGCGCGACAGCACCGCCTCGCGCACGCTGCGCGGGACCGACGTACCCCTGGCTGCGATCACCTCGGTGACGAAGAACGGGTTGCCGCGCGTGGCGGTGTGCAGCTCGACGGGGTCCAGCCCGGACGCCGATGCCTCGTCGACGAGTTCGCGTACGGAGTCCGGCGACAAGGGGTTGAGGTCGATCCGGCGTACGCCGGTCGCGCTGCCGACGTCGCCGAGCAGCACCCGCAGCGGATGCGACCCGACCGCCTCGTCGGCGCGGTAGGTGACCACGACCATCGCGCGAAGCCGGTTGACCCTCCGGGCGAGGTGCCGCACGAGGTCGAGCGTCGCCTCGTCGGCCCAGTGGGCGTCCTCGATCACCAGCAGGTGCGGCGTACCCGGGCGGGCCAAGGCCTCGGAGAGCCGGAGGAACACGTCGGCCCGGTCCGCGCCTCCGGGCCAGACGCCCCCGGGCAGGGCCGGCAGCATCTCGCGGAGCGGGCCGAGCGGAGCCGGGGTGGTCGAGCCGTCGCACGCGCCACTCGCCACGCGGGCCGCCGAACCGGCTTCCGCGACCACTCGGTCGACGAACGTGGTCTTGCCGACACCCGCCTCGCCTCCGACGAAGACGAGCCGACCGTTCCCCTTGGAGGCCGCGGTGAGGTAGTCCCGGGCGCTCCTCAGGGCGGCGTCGCGCTCCAGCAACGCCATGAGGGTCATGATAGGGACGAGTCCGCTGGTCAGCGGATGATCGAGTGGCGCGCGTCGATGGGTCCGCGACCCTCGTAGAAGATGCCGGGGCGGGTCTCGAAGCCGGCGCTGACGTTGTCCTTCAGGGTGGACCAGCGGAGGTGGAGGCGTCCGGAGCGGTCGTTGCTGACGTAGAAGATCGCGCCCCCGCCCTCGTTCGCGTGGTTGTGCCGCATCAGGGTGCCGGCGACGCGCACGGTGTAGTCGTTGCCGTCGGTGTAGATCGCACCGCCCGACCCACCTCCGGGCTGGTTCGGGCGGTGCGGCGGGTTGGCACCGTGCCCGATGGCCATGTTCTCGACGAAGACGCTGTTGAGCACCGTCCACGAGACACCGATGCTGCTCAGGCCCGAGCCGTTGCTGCAGCGACCACCGCGGAACGTGCTGTTCACGACGTACACGGGACGGCCGTGGTACTGCGACAGCGCCCGGACCGCAGCCCCGCCGAGGTCGGGTCCGGTGCGGTCGCAGCGGTTGCCGGTGAAGTGGGTGTCGACGATCTTCAGCTGCCCGCCGCGATCGAGGATCGCCCCTCCCCCGCCGCCTTCGGCGCGGTTCCCGGTGGAGTTGCCGTCGGCGAGGGTGAGGTGCTGGACGACGAGCTTCGGGAGGGCCTGGTCGTCGCAGTGGGACGTCGTCCAGACCTGCTTCGGGTCGCAGGTGTCCTGGTAGAGGATCCGGCGCTTGCCCATGCCGCTGAGCGTGACCACTCCGCCGCCGTCGATCACGACCCGATGGCTGGTGTTCACGACCTTCGCCGTGCGCCTCATCTTGATGACGACGGGAGCGGGCCCGCAGTCGAAGGTGATCACCCCGCCCTTGGCGACCGCCCTCACCACCCGTTTCGACGTACAGCTCGCGGCGGTGCCGTGACCGACGACCCGGTCGGGGTGGCTGGTGTCGACCGCGCGGGCCGCCTTCGGCACCGGCACGTGCTTCACCCCGCGTACGGCGCCTCGTGCCGAATGGCCGGGTGTCGACGGCGGCGCGTCGGCAGCCACGGGGACCGACATCGCGACCGCGGCGAGGGCGGCGGCCGCGACGGCCGTGGCGAGGGGGAGCAGACGGCTGCGCATCCACCCACGATAGGGATCAGGCCGGGTCCTCGGCACGCAAGCGCTGGTCCGCCTCCGCGAGCCTGGACCGCAGCAGTCGGCGTTCGTCGGCGTCCCACGGTCCGCTCTCGGCCAGCGGCAGCTCGAACATGTGCCGCCGTCGCTCGGGCGGGATCGTGCGCGCGACCTGCGAGGGGTCGGTGTGCAGGCTGCCGTAGAGGTTCGGGCCGTCGGCGTAGAACGGGTCGGTGAGCACCAGGTCCCCGTCTGCGCGACGCATGACGTTCGACGGGTTGGGATCGAGGGGTCCGCACCAGGGCAGCTCGGAGTGTGCGCGGGCGTACACGAGGTCGAGGGCCTCGACCAGACCGAGGAGATGAGGCTCACGTGTCTCGAGCGCCGCGAAGAACGCCGTGCCGGCCTCGGGCTCGACCGGGTGGAGTCGTTCCATCACGGTGCAGACCGCGCCACCGTCGAGCTCGACGTACCCATGCAGGGCAGGGACCTGCCGGGTCGCCGCGGCCCGCCGGAACAGCTCGGCGGTGTACGGCGCAACCGGGTCGAACGGGCTGATCCGCGCCGCCAGCGAGCCCGAGGGCGACGCGAGTACGACGGCCCAGTCGCCCACGCCGCAACGTGTCCAGCCGGCGGCTGTGAGCACGCGCTCGGCGTCGGCATGGTCAGAGCCCGACCGCAAGCCGTCGAGGGCTGCGAGCTCGGCGGTCACGGAGCGAGCCGGTGGACCGACCAGGAGTCGCCGTCGCGCCGGTAGACCAGCCGGTCGTGCATCCGCCCCGGCCTCCCCTGCCAGAACTCGACGGCGTCCGGCTCGACCCGGAAGCCGCCCCACTCGTCGGGCACCGGCACGTCGTCCGGGTACGCCGCGTCGGCGGCCGCCCAGGCGTCGTCGAGCTCCTGGCGAGAGCCGACCTCGCGGGACTGGTGAGAGGCGTGGGCGCCCAGCTGGGAGCCGCGCGGCCGCGTCTCGAAGTACGTCGCCACCTCGTCGCGATCGAGCACCGCGGCCCGGCCGTCGACCCGCACCTGCCGCTCGAGCGAGTGCCACGGGAACAGCAGCGAGACGAGGGGGTTGGCCCGCAGCTCGACGCCCTTGCGAGATCCGAGGTTGGTGAAGAAGACCCAGCCCGCGGGCGAGAAGCCCTTCAGCAGCACGAGTCGTGACGACGGGCGCCCGTCGGCCGACGCGGAGGCGACGACCATGGCGTTCGGCTCGTACACCGAGGCGGCGACGGCGTCGTGGTACCACCTCTGGAACGTCGTGAACGGGTCGGGCGCCAGGTCGTCCTCGGCCAGTCCCCCGAGGGCGTACTCCCGGCGCAGGTCGGCGTACGGATCTGTCACGCCGTCAATCCAACCACCGGCCACCCGTGTGTCCCTCGACCCGGGCGTGCGCCGGCCAGGATCTCCGAGGCAGAATCGAGATGAGGGGGCCGCCCGACGACGAAGGAGTCGCATGAGCGAGCAGCAGCCGGAGGTGCATGAGGGCCTGGAGGGTGTCGTCGCGTTCGCGACCGAGATCGCCGAGCCCGACAAGGAGGGTTCCGCGCTCCGCTACCGCGGCGTCGACATCGAGGAGCTCGTCGGGCGCGTGCCGTTCGAGAAGGTCTGGGGTCTGCTGGTGGACGGCGCCTTCGAGCCCGGGCTGCCGCCGGCCGAGCCGTACAACATCGCGATCCACACCGGCGACGTGCGCGCCGACGTCCAGGCGTCGGTGGCCATGCTCGCGCCGATGCTCGGGATGGGCCAGACCTACGACATCTCCGACGAGCAGGCCCGTCTCGACCTCTCACGGGTCGCGGTGATGGTGCTGTCGTACGCCGCGCAGTCGGCGCGCGGACTGGGCAGGCCCGTGGTCCCCCAGCGCGAGGTGGACCGGGGTTCGACGCTCGCCGAGAAGTTCCTGATCCGCTGGCGCGGCGAGGCGGATCCCCAGCACACGCAGGCGATCGACGCGTACTGGAGCTCCGCGGCCGAGCACGGCATGAACGCCTCGACGTTCACCGCGCGGGTGATCACCTCGACCGGAGCCGACGTCGCGGCGGCGTTCTCCGGAGCGATCGGCGCGATGAGTGGTCCGCTGCACGGCGGCGCACCATCGCGCGTGCTCGGGATGATCGAGGACGTCGAGGCGTCCGGTGACGCGGACGGCTACGTGAAGTCCCTGCTCGACAAGGGCGAGCGGCTGATGGGCTTCGGCCACCGGGTCTACCGCGCGGAGGACCCGCGTGCCCGCGTGCTGCGACGTACGGCGCGCGAGCTCGACGCCCCGCGCTACGAGGTCGCCGAGGCCCTCGAGAAGGCCGCACTCGCCGAGCTCCGCGCTCGGCGTCCCGACCGGGTGCTCGAGACGAACGTCGAGTTCTGGGCCGCGATCGTGCTCGACTTCGCCGAGGTGCCGGCGAACATGTTCACCTCGATGTTCACCTGCGCCCGCACCGGCGGCTGGTCGGCCCACATCCTCGAGCAGAAGCGCACCGGCCGGCTGATCCGGCCGTCCGCGGTCTACACCGGCCCGTCCTCGCGCCCCGCGGACTCGATCGAGGGCTGGGATCCGGCCTGGGCCGGATGAGACCCGCCCTCCACACGGCCCGGCTGCGGCTCGTCCCGGTCGCCGACGAGCACCTGCCCCTCCTTGTCGGGCTGAATGCCGACCCGGAGGTGATGCGGTTCCTGATCGGCCGGGCGGCGACGCCGGAGGAGACCTACGTCGAGTGGGAGCGGCGACGCGGCCCGCAGAGCGACGAGGAGCGCGGGCTCGGCTACTGGGTGGGGTTCGAGGGCGAGGACTTCGCGGGGTGGTGGTCGGCGTCGTCGTTCGCAGCCGACCCGGCGCGGGCCGGGCTCGGCTACCGCCTGGCGCGGTCCTGCTGGGGCCGTGGGCTGGCGACCCAGGGCGCCCGCGTGATGCTCGCCCACGCCTTCTCGGTGCCGGGGATCGACCGGGTCGTGGCCTCGACGATGGCCGTCAACACCGGTTCGCGGCGAGTGCTGGAGAAGGCCGGGATGACCCACGTCGCCACCTGGCACGAGGACTGGGACGACCCGCTCCCCGGCACCGAGCAGGGCGAGGTGGGCTACGAGCTCACCAGGTCTCGACCAGGTCCTTCGCGGCCTTCAGGCTGAGTCCGGACTGTTCGCGGACGACCTTGATCGCCTCGATCTTGTGGCCCGATGATGCCAGCGCCCGCGCCTCGGCGTACTGGTCCGTCGCGGCCGCGGACTCGACGGGTGCGGACCCGCCGCTCCGTGTGGCCGCCAGCGCGGCGGACAGGTGGGCCACCTGCTCCTCGAGCCGACCTACGCGGGTCTGGAGCTCCAGCAGCTCACCGCGGTCGCTCGATCCGCCGAACAGTCCCATCCGGGGAGCGTAGCGGCTCCACGCGGGGCGGGACGGGCATCTTCAGCCGTCGCTCGGAGGCGGCTCGAGCCCGGACCGGATCGCGAACACCACCAGCTGCGCCCGGTCGCGCGCACCCAGCGTGCGTAGCCCGGTGCGGACCAGGGCCTGGTCGTCGACCACCGCCACCCGGATCACGGACTCAGCTGCCCACCGGGAACGTCGCCAGGACCTCGAAGCCGCCGGTCGTCGGCCCACCCTGAGCACGCCGCCCAGCCGCTCCACCCGGGTGCGCATGCCCTGGAGACCGAGACCTTCCTGCACGACGAGGTACGCCGCCTTCGCCACGTCGTCGGGCACGGCGCCGTGGCTGCTCCGCAGGTCGACCTGGAGCCCTGGTCCTCGCGTTGGCGGCCCGCGGGTACCGCGCCGAGAGACGGTGGAGCGACCGCCCTCAGCCCAGCCTGCGGCCGTAGCAGCGGTTGCGGGGCGCGTCACGGTAGTGGCCGAACGGCTCGATGGACCGGTAACCGGCCGCCAGGTAGAGCGACACCGCCTCCGGCTGCGCCGTCCCGGTCTCCAGGATCATGACCTCTGCTCCGGCCGTCCGCGCGGTCAACTCGAGGTGCGCGAGCATCAGCCGCGCGAGTCCCTCGCGGCGCGCCGCGGGCACGACGTACATCCGCTTGACCTCTGCCGGTCGAGCGGACCCGAGCCGTTGTACGTCGTCGCGGAAACGCCACGCGCCGGTCATCACCGGCCGGTCGTCGCGGTAGCCGACGTAGAACGCGCCGGTGGGCGGGGCGAGCTCCGAGGCCACCATCGGAGTCCGGTCGCGCCCGCCGTACCGGACGACGTACTCCTGCTGGACGGCCTCCACCAGCAACTGCGCGTCCGGATGCGAGATCGGCAGCTGCTCGATCCGCAGGTGTGCGAGTCCGTCGTCGGGCACAGGCGAGCGACCCCGTGACGTGCCCACCTGGTGTCCTCCCGCGGTTCCGGAGCTACGGCCCTGACACAATAGCCAGCGCCGACAGCGTCGTCCGGCGGACCACCACCAGTCGCACGGAAGGTTGCTCATGACCGACGCGATCTCGATCCCCGACGACCTGAAACCGGCCGACGGCCGCTTCGGCGCGGGGCCCTCCAAGATCCAGACCGGCCACCTCGACGCGCTCGCTGCGAGCGGGGCGACGTTGATGGGGACGTCCCACCGGCAGGCGCCCGTGCGCGGTCTCGTACGACGCGCGCAAGAGGGCCTGGCGACGTTCTTCGGACTGCCCGACGGGTACGAGGTCGTGCTGGGGAACGGCGGCGCCACCGCGTTCTGGGACGTCGCGACGTACGGCCTGATCCGGGAGAAGAGCCAGCATCTGTCCTTCGGGGAGTTCTCGGCGAAGTTCGCGGCGGCGGCCAAGGCCGCGCCCTGGCTGGCCCAGCCGTCGGTGGTGGCCTCGGAGCCGGGCACACGCCCGGAACCGGTCGCCGAGGCGGGGATCGATGTGTACGCCTGGCCGCACAACGAGACCTCGACGGCGGTGATGGCCCCGGTACGCCGTGTGGCCGGCGCCGACGACGACGCGCTCGTGCTCATCGACGCGACCTCGGGCGCCGGCGGGCTGCCGGTCGACCTGACCGAGGTCGACACCTACTACTTCGCACCGCAGAAGGCGTTCGCCTCCGACGGCGGGCTGTTCATCGCGCTGATGTCACCGGCGGCGATCGAGCGCGCGTCGGCGATCAAGGAGACCGGGCGGCACATCCCGGCGTTCCTCGACCTGGTCACCGCCGTCGAGAACTCGCGGCTGAACCAGACCTACAACACCCCGTCGATCGCGACGATCTTCCTGATGGCCGAACAGCTGGACTGGATGAACGCGAACGGCTCGCTCATGGGCATGGTCGAACGCACCACCGCGTCGTCGGACGCGCTCTACGGCTGGGCCGAGAAGACGTCGTACACGACGCCGTACGTCGCGGACCCCGACCACCGGTCGCTGGTGATCGGGACCATCGACTTCGACGACGCGATCGACGCCTCCGCGATCGCAGCGACCCTGCGAGCCAACGGGATCGTCGACACCGAGCCCTACCGCAAGCTCGGTCGTAACCAGCTACGGGTCGCGATGTACCCCGCCATCGACCCCCCGGACGTCGAGGCTCTCACCGCCTGCATCGACTATGTGGTCGAGCGTCTCTGAGGGTCCATCGGTCAGTCCCCCGGCTGGTCCTTCGTCAGGTGGAGGAGCCAGTCCGAGCCGGTGTCGATGAGCGCGTAGCGACGGGAACCGTCGCGGCCGTGGAGCACGAACACGAACCGCTTGTCCGTGCGGTCCTCGAGCGCCCACCAGCCGGTGTCGGCGATGTCCTTGTCCGTGTCGGTGTACGTCGCGTGGTCCAGGTCGTGGTCGGAGACGGCGACCGCGAGGCGGTCGGTGCGCGAATTCGGTGGCAGTCCCTTCGGCACCGCCCACGACCGCAGCACGCCGTCCTCCTCGAGCCGGAGGTCGTAGTGCGGCTGGGGCTTCCGGTGCTCGTGGAGCACGAAGACCGGTCGGCCCTCGGCGTCAGCCATCGACGCGCGCCATCAGCGCGGCATGCGTGACGGCATCGAAGGCGACCAGCCGCGCCTCCTCGACCTCGGTCGGCGTCGAGCGCAACGTCTCGACGGCGACGGCGATCGCGTCGTCCTTCGGCCAGCCGTAGATCCCGGCGCTGACCAGCGGGAACGCGACGGTCCTGGCGCCGAGCTCGTCGGCGACGGCCAGCGCTCGCGCGTAGCAGGACGTGAGCAGAGACCGGTCGGTCTCGCCCGCTCGGTGGTTCGGCCCGACCACGTGGATCACCCAGCGGGCCGCCATCTCCCCCGCCGTCGTCCACCCGGCGTCGCCGGTGGCGAGCCCGTGCGGGAAGCGCGCGATGCAGTCCTCGAGCACGGCCGGCCCGCCGGCCCGATGGATCGCGCCGTCGACTCCCCCGCCGCCACGCATCGCGCGGTTCGCGGCGTTCACGACGGCGTCGACGTGCTGCTGGGTGATGTCTCCTTGGACGACCGTGAGGTCCATGCCCCTATCGTTCCCCAGACCGATGACGGTGAGGTGATGGGGAGGGGAGAGTTCCGCCATGACGGACTCGCACACCCAGCCGAGCGCCGAGTGGTCCGACCTGGCCGAGCGCACCGAGGCGATCGCGATGCGACGGATCGTCGACGACCAGACCCCCGCCGTACGGGCGCAGCTCGACCTGAGCAGCCACGACGCCGCCGACGGCGTCCACACCGTGGTCGTGCAGGACCCGATGTGGGGCTACTGGAACAAGGCGCTCGGGTTCTGCGAGACGCTCTCCGAGGCGACCGTGGCCGAGGTGCTCGAGCGGGCGCGCGAGCGCGGGGTCCCCGCCCTCAGCATGTTGGTCCAGGCCCGAGTGGTCCCCGACGACTGGGAGGCGGTCACCACCAGGCACGCCCTCACTCAGGGAACGATGTTCGTGAAGCTCTTCGGCCCGGCCGAGCCGCGCACGGTCGACACCGACCTGCGCATCTCACGGCTGGACGCCGAGCACGCCGAGGAGTTCGTCCGGATCATGGCGGCCGGCTTCGGGTTCGACGCCTCACCCGACGCCTTCGCGATGTTCGACGGCGCGCAGTACTTCGACGGTGACTGGGCGACGTACGGCGCATGGGACGGCGAGTCCCTCATCGCCGTCGCACGAATGATGTGCGTGCCGGAGACGTCCTCGGTGGCGCTGTTCGGCGCCGCCACCCTGCCCGAGGGGCGCAACCGTGGCGCCCAAGGTGCCCTGCTCGACGCCCGCATCCGCGAGGCACGCGACCGCGGGCTGCGCTTCGCGTCGGCCGAGACGTTCGCGGAGACCGAGGAGATCCGGAACCCCTCGCTGCACAACATGCGTCGCGCGGGACTCACCGAGGTGCACGCGCGGCCGAGCTGGGTCTGGCGCAACCCGACGCTCGGCGAGGGCTGACGGTCACGCGTCCTTGAGCAGCCGGAGCACCGCACGCTCGAGGATCGCCTGCCGCTCGTCCGGCGACCCCGCCTTGCGGCGTACGGCGTGCCCGATCGTGCGACCCTCCTCGTAGGCGTCGACCACGCGGGGGTCGACGTACGACGTGCGCGCCTGCGCCGGGGTGTTCCCCAGGAACTCCGCGACCTCCTTCATCGCCGCGACCTCCGCCCGCTTGCGCGAGGCCCTACTCGTGCCCGGCTCGTCACTCTCGGCCAGCGCGGTCGCGGCGAGAACGGTGGCGTGCCAGGTGCGGAAGTCCTTGGCGGTCGCGTCCATCCCGGTCGCCTCGCGCACGTAGTCGTTCACGTGGCCGGCGTCGAGGTCGTGCCAGCGACCGCGCTCCTTCCAGGCCAGGAGCTTCTTCTCGGCCGGGGCCGAGCGACGACGCATCACCTCCAGCGCCTCGACGGCCGCTGGGGCGTCGATGGTGATCTCGTGCTCGACCCCGGACTTTCCGACGAACGAGAACACCAGCGAGCCCTTGCGCTTGCGCACATGGCGGCGCTGCAGCGTGGTGAGCCCGAAGCTGCCGTACTGGTCGGCGTACACGTCGTTGCCGATGCGGAAGTACCCGAGGTCGAGCAGGCGGACGGCGGTCGCGCACGCCCGGTCGCGGGTCATTCCGGCCGTGCCGAGGTCGGTGAGCACGCGCTCGCGCGCCTGCGACAGCAACCGGCCGAACTCCAGCACCCGCAGGTGCTTGGCGGCGTCGCGACGGGCACGCCACTCGGGATGGTAGAGGTACTGTCGCCGCCCGGCGTCGTCGGTGCCGACCGCCTGGAGGTGGCCGTTGGGCCAGGGGCAGATCCACACGTCCCGCCAGGCCGGCGGGATCACCAGGCCCTTCGCCCGCCGGGCCTCCTCGACCGACACCCGGTCGCCGCCGTGGTCGAGGTAGACGAAGCCCTTCCCTGCGCGGCGACGGGTCCATCCGGGATCGTCCGCTGAGCTCCGCCGCAGCCGCGTCATGCGGTCACGCTAGCCAGCGGTCGCTCCCGTCTGCTCACCCCGAGGTGGGTCAGTGCGGACGCACCGCGCGGAGCAGGACGAGCAGGGCGGCGAGCCCCAGAAGCCCGCCAGCGAGCCACGGCCAGGCGTCGCGCGAGGCCGGCTCGACCTCGGCCGGGTCGGCGGCGCGCGACGAGCCGGGTGAGGCGGACGGCGTACCGGGCCCCACGGAGACCTGCGGGTGCACGGCGTCCTGGATCGCGGGCGGCAGCGCGACCTGGAGCACCGACGAGTGCGGCCCCTCGGACGAGAGGTAGACCCGGCCGTCGTCCGCGACCGCGACCCCCTCACCCTGGCGCTGGTGCGGCAGGGAGAACGACCCCACCGGCTGCAGCGACGGCCAGGCGTAGACCACCGCGGAGGAGTAGCTGCGCACGACCAGGTGCTGGCCGTCGGGGAAGAAGGAGCCGTCGGTGGCGACCGGCAGCACCCGTCCGATCGAGGTCAGCCGGTTCGGACCGGAGGCGTCGAGGCGCGCGGGGACGGCGTACAGCACGCCGCCGAAGACGTTCTTGCTCGCGATGTAGAGGCGTCCGGTGGTGGGGTCACGCAGCAGTGTCTCGGCGTCGGTGGCGCCGTCGCGGTAGACGAGCCGGTACGTCGTGGGGTGCACCGTGCGGTCCCCACGGCCTACCGGGATGCGCGCGATCGTGATCGACGACCGGCGCCCGAGGTTGTCGCCGATGTCACCGACCCAGACGTACCCGTGCCCGGCCGGCGCCAGGGCCTCGGTGTCGGTGGGGTCCTCGGACCAGTGCGTGACCCCGACGGTGTGGCCGCTGCCGTCGACCGCGAAGACCCGACCGGTGTCCCCTGAGTCGTTGGTCGTCAGGAACAGCCCGTCGTCGACGACCAAGGCGCTCGCCTCCACGATCGCGGCGTCGTCGAAGTCGAAGACGCGCTCACCCTGCGGGGCCGACGGGGTTACCGCGACACCGAGCGCCAGAGGGGCGGCGATCGCCAGCCCGGCCACCAAGAGCTGCATCCGGCGCCTCGTCACGCCCGCTCGAGCAGATCGCCCAGGCGGGGCCGGACGCCCCACGCCTCGACCAGCTCGTCGTACTCGCGCCGCGCCGGGCCGTCGTCCACCCGCCGCCCCGTGCGGACGCCGCGCAGGAGCGTGTTGCGGGGCGTGTGCTGGCTGCCGACGAACTGCATGACGTCCACGCGGTACCCCTCGAGCCGCAGCAGAGATGCGCGCAGCCCGTCGGTGAGGGTGTCGGCGAACCGTTCACGGAGGATGCCGTCGCGGGTGAGCATCGCGTACGGCCCGGGCGTCGGCTGCCGGCGGAGCTGGGCGGCGATGTCGTGGTGGCAGCACGGCGCGGCCAGGATCAGCGGCGCCTCCCAGTCCACGGCTTGCGCGAGTGCATCGTCGCTCGCCGTGTCGCAGGCGTGCAGGGCCAGCACCACGTCGGGCCGTACGCCGGGCGTGGCTGCGCCGATCGACGCGGCGACGAACGTTGCGTCCACGCCCAGCTCGCCGGCGATCTTCTCGTTGTGGGTGCGCGACTGCTCGCGCTGGTCGATGCCGGTGAGGTACACAGGCAGGCCGCGCACGTGGCTCAGGTAGCGCTCGGTGACGAAGGTCAGATAGGCGTTGCCGCAGCCCAGGTCGACGATCTGGAGCGGCTCCCCGGCCGTGGGGGTGCGCAGGTGACGCTTGTCGAGCGCGTCGGTGATCGACGCGTCGAGGATCCGCAGGAACTCCTCGACCTGGCGGTACTTCCCCTGCCGGCTGGGCTTCATCCGACCTTCGTGGTCGCTGAGTCCCAGGGCACGGAACACCGGGTCGTCCTCGGGCAGCAGACGACCCTTGTCGCGGTCGTGGTCGCGGTCGATCGCCTGCTCGGCCGCCCGCGGTCGGCTGTGCACGACCGCCTCACCCTTCTTGGTCACCCGGAGCTGGTGCGTCTCCGTGGTGGTGTCGACGTGCCAGTTTCCGAACGGGTGGCCGAGCAGGCCGTCGAGCGCCGACCGGGCGGGCTCGCCGACGGCGTGGTTGGTGGTGTGCGCCTGCGCGTCGTCGTACGCCGTGACCTGCAGGTGTCGGCCGGCCTTGAGGTCGACGTACCGCAGCTCGACGCGTCGCCACGGCGGCTCCGTGCCGCGCCGACGGCCGGAGGCGACGGCCCGGACCAGGGTTTCGTCGTCCAGGATCATCGTGCGCAGCCGGGTCAGCGCGGGCTGCAGCGGTGCGCTCATCGGCGGACCACGGATGCGATCACGACGATCAGGAGCAGCCCCACCAGGGCGACGGGAATGACGAGTCGCCGGTGCCGGGGGTTCACCGGGTCAGTCTACGGAGCGTGCCTCGGCCGCGAGGGCGGCCGTCACGACGTCGAGCACCCGGACCGCACCGCTCTCGACATCGGCAACCGGCACCCACGCCACGGCGTCGGTGGTGCCGTCGGTCTCGACCACGCGTGGCTCCGCCCCGTCGGGGACGGTGCCGTGGAAGACCAGATGCACGCCGTGGAAGTCCTCGAAGCGGCCCGATGGCGCCGTCCCCCGGAAGTGGATGTCGTGGACGTCGAGCAGGTCGCCCACCTCGCAGGCGATGCCGCACTCCTCCCGTACCTCGCGCGCCACCGCGTCGCGCGGGGACTCGCCGTGGTCGAGGCCGCCACCCGGCAGGGTCCAGGCGCCGGGATGGGCGCCGAGAGCGGAGATCCGGGTCAGCAGGACGTCACCGCCGCGTCGTACCAATGCGTAGACGGCGAGCCGCTGCAGCCGGAACGGTCGATGGTCGGCCAGGGCCTCACTCACGATCTCGGTGACCGGGAGGGTCCCGGCGAGCACATCCGCGACCGGGTGCCAGGCAACGTCGACCGTGGACCCGTCGACCTCGACCACTCGCGGCTCGGGAGCGTCGGCCGGCACCCACGCGTCGTACACGATCCGCAGCGCCTGGTAGTCCCAACGGCGGCCCTGGCGCCACATCGACGGGCGGTGGGCGGAGTAGACGTGTGCCGTCTCGCCGACCTCGGCGGCCAGTCCGGTCTCCTCTCGGATCTCACGGACGAGCGTGTCGCGCGGGTCCTCACCGTGATCGACGCCTCCACCGGGGAGGTGCCAGCGCTCGTCGGCGGAGATGCGCCGGGCGAGGCGGGTCAGGAGGATCCGGCCGTCGCGGAGGACCAGCCCGTACGCTGCGACCCGCTGCACCTTCGGCAGGTTCTTCGCCATGGTGCCTCCTCGGGACAGGCGTCGTTCCATCCTGTCAGGCGAAGGGCGGCCTCGCGTCCCGCGTCATCGAGTGTCGACCCGCCCACCGCCAGACCCGTGCGGCGCGGTCGCGGTCGTCGTCGGTGACGAGGTTCCCCATCCAGCGCAGGGCCAGAGTCATCAGCCAGTCCGAACGCATCCCCGCCGGGCCGATGGTGGCCAGGACGCGCGGGACGGTCACGAGTCCCGCCAGGCGACGCGCGATCGAGAACGACTCGCCGTACTGCGCGGTGAGCGTGGCCGGCCAGGCCCTGGCCAGGTCGGCGTTGTCTGCGATCAGCTCCGCGACCAGGCGGCCGCCCTCGAGCCCGTAGTCGATGCCCTCGCCGTTGAGCGGGTTGACGCACGCGGCGGCGTCGCCGACGAGTGCCCAGTTGGGGCCGGCCACCCCGCTGACGGCGCCGCCCATCGGCAGCAGGGCGCTGGTCGGGGCTCGCAGCTCGTCGCCGAGCCCGAACGCCTCGCGAATCCCGTCGGCGTACGACGCCATCAGCCGGCGGACCTGCAGGTCGGCCGGACGCTTGGCGGTCGCGAGGGTGCCCACGCCGAGATTGACCTCGGCCCGACCCGAGGACGCGCCGAGCGGGAAGATCCAGCCGTAGCCGGACAGGACCTCGTTCCGCTCGCCGCGGAGCTCGAGATGGGAGCTGATCCACGGGTCGTCGGCCATCGACGAGGTGACGTAGGCGCGGCCGGCCACGCCGTACACGGTGTCGCGGTGCCACGTGCGGCCGAGCACCTTGCCGAGGGGGGACCGGACGCCGTCGGTCACGATCAGCCGCCGGCAGTCGACCTCGAGCGTCTCGTCGCCGCGGGTGAACACGACGGTCGCGACCCGCTCCCCCTCACGGCGTACGTCGACCGCCCGGGCGCCGTCGATGGCGCGGGCACCGGCCTTGATCGCGGTGCTGCGGAGGTGGTCGTCGAGCTCGGTGCGGGCGACCGCCGAGCCCCAGTCGGGAAGGGTGCCACCCGGCCACGGCAGCAGCAGGGTCTGGCCGAAGCCGTGTGCGCGGAGGCCGTGGTTGACGGTGTGGGCGCGCAGCCAATCGCCGAGCCCGAGCCGCTCGAGCTCGCCGATCGCTCGCGGGGTGAGACCGTCCCCGCAGGTCTTGTCGCGCGGGAACACCGCCGCATCGGTGAGCAGCACCTCGACGCCGAGCCGCGCGAGCCAGGCCGCGGTCGCCGACCCCGCCGGCCCGGCACCCACGACGAGGACGTCGGTCTCCTCCCGCGC
The DNA here is from genome assembly GCF_036493135.1 of Nocardioides sp. GTDB lineage: Bacteria > Actinomycetota > Actinomycetes > Propionibacteriales > Nocardioidaceae > Nocardioides. Next base: position 73,002 of record NZ_DASXQG010000097.1, read on the forward strand.
GGTCATGCCCCGATCCTCTCAGCCGGCCGGCGGCCGCTCCAATCGCGGCCCGAGGGGTAGTCCCTGACAAAACCGTCCGCCTGGAACGATCCAACCGGACGGATTCGTCAGGGACTACCCTTCCGTCCGCTCCACCGCCCAGCCGGTGTCGGCTGCCCAGACCTCCGCGCCCTGCATCAGCAGCGGCTGCACCGATGCCTTGATCTCGCCGTAGTCCATGAGGTCGGGCACGCTCTGCGCCAGTCGCGTCTTGAAGGCGCCCCAGGCCGCACGTGCCGCCGGGTCGGCCCGGAGGTGATCGCGGAACAACAGCGCGTACCGCACGTTGCGCCCGCCGGCGACACGCACGTGGACGTTGACCCGTCGACCGCCCACCGGCCCCGCGAACACGAGCTTGGGGTAGCTGATGCCGTCGGTGACCTCGTCGTGGTTCCAGGGCTCGGGTCGCAGCCGGAAGCCGCGCGCGGACAGGGCCGGCACGGTGGCGACCTCGTCGAGCTCGGTGACCTGCACCATCAGATCGAGGCAGTCCTTGGCCGGTAGACCAGGGACGCTGGTCGAGCCGATGTGGTCGATCGCGGTCGCCGCGGGCAGCGTCTTGCGCAGGACGTCGACGTACGCCGCAGCCTCGGCGGGCCAGGTCTCCCGGTACGCCGACACCTCCACCCGGCGCGCCAACGACTCGTCCGGGAACGGCACCCCCGCACCCTAGACGCTGACCCGGCAGAAACGTGCGCCGTACAACGCCCGACCCGGCAGAAACGTGCGCGACAGATTCTGCGACAGAGCACCCAGCGCCGCACACTTCTGCCGGGTCAGCGCCCCAGACCTGCACACTTCTGCCGGGCCAGCGCCCCAGACCTGCACACTTCTGCCGGGTCAGCGCCCCAAAACCGCACACTTCTGCCGGGTCAGCGCAAGACCTGGGCTCCGGCTAGTTCTGGTAGGAACCGAAGTCGAAGTCGTCGAGCGCGACCGGCTGGACGGCCCCGGTGTTGCCGAACTCGTAGTCGTACGAGTCGTAGCCCGTGACGGCGTACGCCGCGGCGCGCGCCTCCTCGGTCGGCTCCACCCGGATGTTCCGGTAGCGCTCCAGGCCGGTTCCGGCCGGGATCAGCTTGCCGATGATCACGTTCTCCTTCAGCCCCCGCAGGCTGTCGGAGCGGGCGTTGATCGCGGCGTCGGTGAGCACTCGGGTCGTCTCCTGGAAGGAGGCTGCCGAGAGCCACGACTCGGTCGCGAGCGACGCCTTGGTGATCCCCATCAGC
>NZ_DASXQG010000098.1:0-10559 GCF_036493135.1 Nocardioides sp.
AGTCGTTCGTCGACCCGGACCGCGGGCCCCTGCTGAGCGTCCGCTTCGTCGTGTGCATCGTGATGATGGTCCTCGGGATCGCCTGGATCGTCTTCTACTACGTGGTCGTGCGCCCCGACCCCGACGCGATCCCTGCGGACCAGCCGGGCGGTCCGGCGTTCATGGGTGACATGGAGAAGTGGAACTACGTCGTCGGGTTCGGCCTGTTCTTTCTCGGGCTGCTGATGGCGGCGCACCCCTCGACCCCACTCGGCCGCGGCCGCGGCGTCGTGGTCGGGATGCTGACCTGCTTCATCCTCGGCCTGCTCTGGATCTGTACCTTCTACGTGCTCTCCGGTGACAACCTGCCCAAGGTCCCGGTCTTCAACGACCTCGACCAGTGGAACCTGGTCGTGGGCATCTGCTTCATGGCCGTGGGCTTCTCGTACGCGACCAGGTGGGAATGAGCCTGGGAATGAGCCCCGTGTGGACAATCACACCGGTGTAGTTCTCCCCAGGTTCTTCCACACCTGGGGATAACCCGGTCACGTCAGCCGAGCCCCGCGGTGCGGAGCGCGAAGGCGAGCGCCACCAGGACGGCGACGCCGGCGAAACCCGCGACCTGCCACGTCGTACGACGCTCGCGGGGGGCGTAGGCGAGGATCCCGGCGAGCACGAGCCCGCCGACGAACCCACCGACATGCCCCTGCCACGAGATCCCGGAGGCGAAGAAGGTCAGGGCGGCGTTGATGCCGATCCACACCATCAGCTGGCTGACGTCGGCCCGCGCCTTGCGGGCGACCACGAGCAGCGCGGCCATCAGGCCGAAGATCGCGCCCGACGCGCCCAGCGTGGGGGTGTACTCCGGGCTCAGCCAGTACACGGCCGCCGAGCCCACCAGGCCCGACAACAGGTACAGCGCGAGGAAGCGCGCCCGCCCCAGGACCAGCTCCAGCTGCGGGCCGAGGATCCACAGAGCGAGCATGTTGAAGCCGATGTGGAGCGGTTCGACGTGGGTGAACGTCGAGGTGAGTGGCTGCCACCACGCACCGTCGCTGACGCCGGGAAGCCACGTTCCGTGCTGGGTCGAGCACAGCGATGACGAGACGTCGTAGCCCCGGTTGCCCACGACGCAGGCGCCCTTCGGTCGGATCGACAACCGGTCCACCCAGACGCTGCCGTTGCCCCCGGTGGCCAGGATCAGGGCCCACACCGCGGCGTTGATGGCGATCAGGGTCTTGGAGACCAGGCCGTAGGTGCCCGGCCGGACGCCGCCGAGCGGCGTGCGCGCCTGGCGCGTCGTACGCCGGGCCTCGGCCACGCAGTCCGGGCAGTGGAACCCGACCGGGGCGTCGTTCATGCAGTCGGGACAGATCGGCTTCCCGCACCGCTGGCAGTGGATGTAGGTCTCGCGGTCCGAGTGCCGGTAACAGGTGGGAACGCCGGCGGGATCACCCGCCGGCGTCGCTGATCCGGATCCGGACCCGTCGGCCGTGCTCAGGGCGTCTGGACCTCGACGGACTCGATGACCACCGGCTCGACCGGGCGGTCGCCCGGGCCGGTCGAGGTCGTCGCGATCGCGTCGACCACGTCGCGCGACGCCTGGTCGGCGACCTCGCCGAAGATCGTGTGCTTGAAGTTCAGCCACGTCGTCGGCGCGACCGTGATGAAGAACTGCGAGCCGTTGGTGCCGGGCCCGGCATTGGCCATCGCCAGCAGGTAGGGCCGGTCGAAGACGAGCTCCGGGTGCGGCTCGTCCTTGAAGGTGTAGCCCGGGCCGCCGGTGCCGGTCCCGAGCGGGCAGCCGCCCTGGAGCATGAAGCCGTCGATGACCCGGTGGAAGGTCAGACCGTCGTAGTAGCGCTCGCCGCTGCGGCCGGCGTCGTCGCGGTACTCCTTGGTGCCCTCGGCGAGACCGACGAAGTTGCCGACGGTCTCGGGTGCGTGGTTCGGGAACAGGTTGATCGTGATGTCGCCCCGGTTGGTCTTCAGGACGGCCTGCTGGTCAGCCATGGATGCCTCTCGCGTCTCGCGTGCTGTCACCATCGATCCTCCCATGCGAGACAACCGCGCGACGTACGGCGGTGCGCGGTGGAGACCGCCCCTGTTGGGTACGAGGAGGATCGTGGTGGGATAGGGACGAGACGAAGGGAACGGTCGACATGCGCAACCGCGGGAACAAGACACTCATCGAACAGGCCTCCGACTACGTCGAGGCTGCGGTCGAGAAGGCGGGCCCGATCCTCGCCGACGCCAAGGACAAGGCCGAGGCAGCCCTGGCCGATGCTCGTGAACAGGCCGGTCCGGTGCTCGCCGACGCGAAGGCGAAGGCGGGCCCGACGCTCGTGGACGCCCGCGACAAGGCCACGCCGCTGATCGCGCAGAGCGCGGCGCTTGCGGCCGAGAAGGCCTCGCTGGTCGCCGACCTCGCAGCCGAGAAGGCCGCCCAGAGCAAGGAGGCCACCGCCGCCAAGGCCGCCGAGCTGAGCGGGAAGAAGAAGAAGCACCGCCTGCGCAAGCTGCTGATCATCACCGGCATCGCGGCGGCGCTCGGCTTCGTGGCCAAGAAGCTCCGGGACGGGGCCGACAAGGAGAACTGGCAGTCGTCGTACACCCCGACCCCGCCGCCGGCGGATGTTGCCGCCATGTCGTCGGTCGAGGGTGATGATGAAGGTGGTGCCGGCCCGGACGAGGCGCTCGCCGATGCCGCGGAGGAGTCGCACGAGGTGACGACGCCCGACGAGCCGGCCGACGTGGTCGCCCTCGAGCCGGGCGACAAGCCGGCGGCGAAGAAGTCCAGCAAGCCCTAGCGGTCCCTACTGCGCCTTCGCCGTACGACGCCGGGCCCGGGGGCGGACGAGCTCCTGTGGCCGGTGCTCGGTGACCCACGTGTCGATCCGTTCCCACCAGCCGAACAACCACTCGATCTGGGCCTCCCGACCCGCCGGGATCTCCTCGCGCGGCACGTGCCACCAGCGCATCACGATCACCTTGTTCGTCGGCAGCTCCCGCCAGACGTCGCCGACGGTGAGCAGGTGGTCGAGGCCGGTGTGCGCGACCAGGACGACGTCCGCCTCGGGTGCCGCGTCGAGCGCGGCGAGCAGTCCACCCGGTCGCGGCGCCAGGACCTGGGTCATCTGCTCGGCCCGGCGCGCCATCCGCTCCAGTCCGAGCCTGCGGAGCCGGTCGATGCCGCGCTGCCGACGCGCTGGGGTGAAGTTGCCGCCCTCGGGGAAGATCACGAACGCGTCGTTCGCGTCGAGGTCGCGGGCCAGGTCGGCGATCTGGCGCTCGAAGTCGCGCCCTCCCTTGCCGGGCGAGACGAAACGGGCCGGGATGCGGTTCATGATCACGTCGACCGTCGGGTCCCAGGCCAAGGTGTCCTTCAGGACGACGCGCGGCTCTCGGTGGTACCAGTGCATGAGGGCGTGGATCAGCGTGAACGAGTCGCCCGGGCCGGCGTGCCGGCAGGCGACGATCAGCGGCGTGCCCGGGTAGGCGTCGGGACTCGGTCCGTCGGTCTCGATCCGCAGCGCGAGGACCCGGCGGGCCTCGCGGAACACGACGAACATCAGGCCCTGCACGGCGTCGTAGTGCACGCCCTCCCAGTACGGCGTACGGATGCGGCGGCCGAAACCGGAGGCGAGCCACCAGCCGAACAGGATCACGAGGAGCACGCTCTCCGCGGTCACCCAGACGACCGTCAGCCAGAGGATGCGCAGCAGCCGCCAGCGCCCGGGCAGCACCGGAACCAGGGCGGCCACCACGATCAGCCAGAGCGGGAGCAGGACCCAGAGCGCGGCCGCCAGCAGGATCATCGACGGCGCGATCACGCCGCGCCGGAGCAGCCAGATCACGGCCGCCTCACGGGCGCGCCGCGAGGTAGTCGCGGGACGCTTCGTAGCTGGCCTCGATCCGCGCGCGGACGCGGGAGAAGTCGCGGTGGGCGAGCAGCGAGTCGTCCCGAGCCGAGGTGCCGCGCGCGGGGAGCACGTGCACCTCCACATCATGGGGCACCTCGGCCAGCTCGCGGGCGAACCGATGGCGGCGGGCGATCTCGAACGAGACCCGGGCCACCTCCCACGGACGGTGCGGCGGCTTGAGCGGCCGGTCCATCCGGCCGACCTGGAGCACGAACACCCGGTCGGCACCGAGGGCGATCGCCCGCCCGAGGGGGATCGAATTCACGATGCCGCCGTCGAGGAAGTGCTCGCCGTCCACCTCGGCCGGCGGGAGCAGACCGGGGACCGCGGCACTCGCCATGATCGCGGGGACAAGGGGGCCGGAGACGAACCAGTGCTCGGCCGCGCGTTCGATGCTGGCCGCGCACACCTGGAACCGCACCGGCAGCTCCTCGAAGGTCGTCTCGCCGAACTCCTCCACCAGCCGCGCCTGCATGAACGTCGAGGAGTACAGGTGCGTCCCGGTCGAGACCGCACGGCGTACGGTCCGCAAGGGTCGGTCGGAGATGGCGCGGGACGTGCTCGCGTCCTGCCATAGGTCGGTGAGCCGTTCGATCACCGCGGACGTCGGATCGCGGGCGACCATCGCGCCGTTCAACGCCCCCACGCTCGTGCCCAGCACCAGGTCGGGTGTCACGTCGACCTCGAACAACGCCCGCAACATCCCCACCTCGGCTGCGCCCAGCACGCCCCCGCCCCCGAGCACGAACGCCGTCGTCATGGGTCCATCCTCGGGTAGTCCGTGACGTTTTGGAGTCTCGAGAGGCGTTTCCGGGGCCGGAGCGTCACGGACTATCGGCTCCGGGCGGTCACCCCGTGGGGGCGAGCTCGGGATGCTCGGCGCGGATGCGACGGGTGACCACGCGCTCGACATAGAAGATCACCAGCGGGATCAGGCCCGAGACCAGCACCAGGATCGCGAACGGCAGGGACCACCGGGTCTGCCGCCACAGCAGGAACGAGACCACGACGTACACGATGAACACCCAGCCGTGGGCGACCCACATGATGCTGGCCTTCTCGCCGAACGCCTGGGCGCTGGACCCGTCGGCGGCGAGGTACTTCAGCGGCATCGCGACCAGCGAGCAGAAGGCCAGCAGGATGCCCACGGTGAAGGCCAGGAAGCGGTACGCGGGGAAGAGCTTCGACACGACCCGAACCTACCGGGGGCCGGGTGAGGGCCTTCGCCCCAGCACGTCCTCCTGCAGCCAGCGCCACCACATGAAGATCGCGAACGCACCGAAGATCCACCACTGGAGCGCGTAGAGCAGGTTGCGCAGCGCGGTCGACGCGTCGGCACCCGGGAGGTGCTCCACGGTGACCGGGGCCAGACCGGCCATCCCCGTCACCTGCGTCCCTCCTGACGGGAGGGCTCGGTCGGTGGCCACGACGTACCCGCTGTAGAGGTCGTACGACGCGCGCGGCAGCAGGTCGGTCACGCTCATCTCCGGGATCACGTCGTCGTGGGTGTCGTTGTCAGGGGCGCCGGTGTCCTCGGACGGCTGCAGCAGCCCCACGAGTGACGCCGGGCCCCGGGGGTTCGCCACCCCGGTGTCGGTTGCACTCGTCACCCAACCCCGCACCACCGGGATCGCCGAGCCGCTCGCGGTCGTGACCGGCGTGACCACCCAGAAGCCGGTCCGTCCACCCTGCGTCCGGTCCGCGACGTACACCGTGTCGCCGGGGTCCCACCTGCCTTGGACCACGACCGGTCGCCCGACGCCCGACGCCGGGAACGCCGCGTCCTTCCCGAGCACGTCGTCGAGCGGGACCGGCGTCTCACGCGTCACGGCCGCGGAGTTGTCGCTGCGGTGGTCGTGCCACACGCCGAGCTGCCAGCGGCCGAGCAGCACGCACGCGAGGACCGCGACGAGCATGAGCAGGTGAGCACCCCAGTAGCGCGGCGCGAGGGCCCGCCTCGCCGGCAACACGGGGGCGTCGGGCGGCACGCGGTCAGGCTACGGCCCGGTCATCGACCAGGCGCGCACACCCCGAAGGGCAGCAGGTCCCGGCGCATGAGCGCGGCAGCGCGGGCCGGATGCGGCATGGCGTCCCCGTTCCGTCCGGATACTGGTCTTACCACTTGACCACTTCTGCCGAGGTTCCTAGCGTCGGAGCCATGCCGCTCCAGCCCGTCTCCCGCCGGTCGGTCCCCGACGAGGTCTTCGACCAGGTCCTCGGCGAGGTCGTCTCCGGCGCTCTCGGTGCCGGCGAGGCGCTGCCCAGCGAACGCCGCCTCGCCGAGGTCCTCGGCGTCTCCCGGCCGGCGGTCCGCGAGGCGCTGCAGCGGATGGCGCAGACCCGACTGGTCGAGGTGCGGCACGGTGGTGCGACCACGGTCCGCGACTTCCGCCGGTACGCCGGCCTCGATCTGCTCCCGTCGCTGCTCGTGCGCGGCGGCTCGATCGACGTACCGGTCGTCCGCAGCGTGGTCGAGGCGCGGTTGCTGATCGGTCCGAGCGTCGCGGCACTCGCCGCCCAACGCCGGAACGACCAGCACGTCTCGCAGCTGACCGCCACCGTCACGGCGTACGCCGCCACCAGCGACCCCGTCGAGCGCCAGCGGCACACGCTGGCCTACTGGGACCTCGTCGTCGACGCGGCCGACTCGATCACGTTCCGGCTGATGTTCAACAGCCTGAGCGCGGCCTACGAGCCGGCGCTCCCGGTGCTCGCCTCCGTGATCGGAGCCGGGGAGTCGGCGGGTGCCTACCGCGTGCTCACGGCCGCACTCGAGGAGGGCGACCCCGACACGACGCGCGCCGCCGCCGAGCGAGTCCTGCGCCCCAGCACCGATGCCCTGCTCACCGCACTGAACACCCTCGACACCTCTTGGGAGAACCCATGACCGACGGCGACGTCGACCGGCTCGCCCGCGAACGCCTGGCCGCCGACGAGGAGCGGATCACAGGGAGTCGCCGGCGCAGCCTCACTCTCGGGGCGGTCCGGCGGGAGTTCTGGCGGCATCCGTCGCCGTGGATGATCTCGGCGTTCCTGCTCGGCTCGGTCGTCGCCCGCGCCGTCCTGGGCGGCGGCTCCTGGTGGGAGCTGCTGATCCCGGCCGGCCTCGTCGCGGCGTTCCCGGCGATCGAGTGGATGACCCACGTCGGGATCCTGCACTGGCGCCCGCGCCGGGTCGGCCCGGTCGAGATCGACTCGCTGCTCGCGCGCAAGCACCGCGAGCACCACGCCGACCCGCGCGACCTCCCGCTGGTCTTCATCCCCTGGCAGGTGCTCGCCTGGCTGCTTCCGGCGTACGTCGTGGTGGCGCTGCTCGCGGTCCCGAGCCAGCCCGCCGCCTGGTCGCTGCTCGTTTCGGTCTACGCGCTCATGGCCGGCTACGAGTGGACCCACTACCTGATCCACTCCGACTACCGCCCCCACACCCGCGCCTACCGCGTGGTGTGGCGCAACCACCGGCTGCATCACTACAAGAACGAGCACTACTGGTTCACGGTCACCACGTCGGGCACCGCCGACCGGCTGTTCGGCACCTACCCGGATCCCGAGGCCGTGCCGACGTCCGGCACCGCGAAGAACCTCCACGGTTGAGCAGAGCGGGTCAATGCGCTACGTCGCCCGGGAGCTCGGAGCCGCGCACGCCGGCGTTCGCATGCAGCCGCTGGAGCAGCCCGTCGAGCTGGGCGATCTCCTCGGCCTTGAGCCCACGGCGTAACCGCTTGTCGAACTCCTGAGCCGCCCCCGCGAGCGCCAGGAACATCCGCTCGCCCTCGTCGGTCAGCCGCACCACCTGGGTACGACGGTCGCTCGGCTCGCGCGTGCGTACGACGAGCCCGCGCTCCTCCATCCCGCTCAAGTGGTGGGTCAGCGTCGCCCCCCGGATGCCGATGTGGTCGGCGATCTGCTGCTGACTCGCGGCCGCGCCGCTCTTCAGCGCGAGCAACACCATCCACAGCGGGCGCGACCCGCCGGCCGACGTCAGGGCGTCGTCGAAGGCACGGCCGACGTCACGGGCCACGCCGGCGAGCCGGAGCCCGATCGGCATTCCTCGCGGTGCAGGCATGGCGCCACCCTAGCAGGCCTCCTTCGATCACTAAACGTTTGACATCTATTGCTTAGAGGCCTAAGGATAGTGGCTGACATCTCGGCACAGGAGGAAGCCATGACCGACCAGCAGGCGACACCGACTCCCTTCGCCGGGCGCTGGCGCGCCCTCGGCGTGATCGCGGTGGCCCAGCTGCTCACCGCCCTCGACGCCACCATCGTCAACATCGCCCTGCCCACCGCCCAGCACGATCTCGGCTTCGGTGACGGCCAGCGACAGTGGGTGATCACCGCCTACACGCTCACGTTCGCGGGCTTGCTGCTGATCGGTGGCCGGATCGCCGACCGCGTCGGCCGTCGTACCGCGCTGCTCGGCGGGCTCGGGGGCTTCGCCGTCGCCTCCGCCGTCGCCGGCGTGGCACCCACGTTCGGGGTCCTGGTCGCGGGCCGGGCAATGCAGGGTTCCTTCGCGGCGATCATCGCTCCGAGCGCACTCTCGTCGATCGCGGTGATGTTCACCGACGCGCGTGAGCGCGGCCGCGCCTTCGCGACGTACGGCGCGGTGGCGAGCAGCGGAGCCATCGTCGGCCTGGTCGTCGGCGGTGCTCTCACCGAGCTGGTGAGCTGGCGCTGGTGCCTGCTGGTCAACGTCCTGTTCGCGCTGGGTGCTCTCGTCGCCGGTTGGCGGCTGCTGCCGCGCACGGAGCCGCACGCCGGCGTCCCGCTGCCGATCGGCTCGGCCGCCCTGGCGACCGCCGGACTCGCCGGACTCGTGTACGGCGCCGCCCACGCCGCCGACCACGGCTGGACCGACACCCAGGTCTGGACCCCCGTGGTGGTCGGTCTCGTCCTTCTCGGCATCTTCGGGCTCCGCCAGGCGCGCAGCGCCACCCCGATGCTCCCGCTGACCCTGTTCCGCGAACGTCGGCGGGTCGTCGCCTACGTCGCCATCGCCGGCGGTGTGGTCGCGTCGTTCGGGCTCTCGTTGATGCTGACCTACTACTTCCAGGCGGTGCTCGGCTGGAGCCCGCTGCACACCGGCGTGGCGTTCCTGCCGCTCAGCGTCGCGGTGTCGGTCTCCGGGTACACCGTCTCCGGCGTCCTCGCCCGCACTCTCCCGGCCCGCTGGCTGGTCGCCTCAGGTGTCGCGCTCGCCGCCGGCGGCATCGGGATCCTGTCCACGCTCGATCTCGGCAGCGGATACCTCACCACGGTGCTCCCCGCGATGGTGCTGCTCGGTCTGGGCATGGGCGGGGTGTTCACGCCGGCGATCCAGATCGTGACCAGCAACGTCGCGCCTCGAGACGCGGGCGTCGCCGCAGCCGTCGCCAACGTCGCGATGCAGGTCGGCAGCTCCCTCGGCGTGGCGGTGCTGAACAGCATCGCCGTCTCGGCCACCCGCGACTACGTCGGATCGCCCGACCCGCGGGCCGCGCTGGTGCACGGGTACGCGACGTCGGCCGGCTGGGTCGCGGCCGCCCTCGGAGTCGTCGTCGTCCTGGTCGCCCTCGGACTCGCCGGCCGGCCCTCCACACCGGCCTCCGGATCCGCGAGGCTGGACCACCCGCACCAGGAAGGGGCAACCCGATGAGCGTCCAGCTCAACCACACGATCGTCCACGTCACCGACAAGCATGCCGCCGCCGAGGAGCTCGCGGAGCTCCTCGGCGTCGAGAGGCCCGCGTCGTACGGACCGTTCCGCGTGCTCACCCTGGCCAACGGCGTCTCGCTCGACTTCGCCGACGACCACGGGGCACCCGACGGACAGCACTACGCCTTCATGGTCAGCGAGGAGGAGTTCGACGCCATCCAGCAGCGGATCGTCGGCCGTGGGCTGACGTTCTGGGCCGACCCGGCCCATCGGCGCGAGGGCGAGATCAACACCAACGACGGCGGTCGCGGCCTGTACTGGAACGGCCCGGACGGCCACAACCTCGAGATGATCACCGTGCCGTACGGCGGTTGACGTCCACCGTCGTGGGACCTGCCGGACGTCATACGATCTGGCCGTTAGAACGACCGGAACGTATGACGTCCCGAGGGCGACGAGGTGGTGGAGCCTAGGGGACTCGAACCCCTAACCCCCTGCTTGCAAACGGCCCAAGAAGCAGGGGATGGAGTAGTAATATGGCCCTGACCTGCGGAAACACACTGACGTAAGTAGACGCTTGGGGACAGGAACTGCCGTTCCTACCCCCAAGTCACCCCCAGATCCTGCTGACCAAGCAGGGGGATAGAAGTTCGGCCGCAGGTGCAGCCCGGCTCAACCCGATCGGGAGGGATGGTCAGATGGTCAGACGACGAGGATTCGGCGAGGTCGAGCGCAGGTCGGGCCCGGCCGGCGTCAACTACCGCGCCCGCTACACGATGCCCGACGGCACCCGCTACTCCCGCACGGTCGGCACCAAGCTGGACGCGGAGGCCTGGCTGATGCACGAGCGCACCCTGATCGACCAGGACGCCTGGACCCCACCCACCGTCCGGAAGGTGGCCGAGCAGCGCAGGCACACCCAGGCCCAGCACAACACGGTCGGCAGGTACGCCGAGCGTTACCTGCGGGAGCGCCAGCTGCGGCCGAACACGCTGCACGGCTACCGGGCTCTCCTGGACCGGC
>NZ_DASXQG010000099.1:0-28299 GCF_036493135.1 Nocardioides sp.
CGTTCTGAGCCAAAGACGCGCATCAGTTCATCCTCCAATGAGACATAGAACTGGGTTTCGCCCGGGTCACCCTGACGTCCGGAACGGCCGCGGAGCTGGTTGTCGATACGACGAGCCTCATGGCGTTCGGTACCGATCACAAATAGTCCTCCTAAATCCTTCACTTCCTGCTGTTCTTCCGGGGTTGATGGCGTTCCTCCCAAGATAATGTCGACGCCACGTCCGGCTAGGTTGGTAGCAATGACGACATTGCCCTTCTTACCAGCCTGAGCGATGACCGAGGCCAGCGAGTTCGACAAGATCTACAAGCTCGGGGTGGTCCCCATCCCGACGAACCTGCCGATGATCCGCGGCGACCAGGCGGACCTCGTCTACCGCACCGAGGAGGCGAAGTACGAGGCGGTGGTCGACGACATCGCCGAGCGCAACGCGAACGGCCAGCCGATCCTGGTCGGCACCGTCTCGGTCGAGAAGTCCGAGCACCTCTCGAACAAGCTACGCGCCCGCGGCATCCCGCACTCCGTGCTGAACGCCAAGGTCCACGCCGACGAGGCGAAGATCGTCGCCATGGCCGGGCACCGGGGCGCGGTCACGGTCGCCACCAACATGGCCGGCCGCGGCACCGACATCATGCTCGGCGGCTCGGTGGAGTTCCTCGCCGACGAGGAGCTGCGCAAGAAGGGTCTGGAGCCCACCGGCGAGACCGCCGAGGAGTACGAGGCTGCGTGGCCGGGCACCGTCGAGCGGATCAAGGCCCAGGTCGCCACCGAGCACCAGCAGGTCAAGGAGGCCGGTGGCCTCTACGTCGTCGGCACCGAGCGACACGAGTCACGGCGTATCGACAACCAGCTCCGCGGCCGTTCCGGCCGTCAGGGCGACCCGGGCGAGTCGCGGTTCTACCTCTCGCTCGAGGACGAGCTGATGCGGCTGTTCAAGTCCGACTGGGTCGACCGGATCCTCCAAGTTCTCAAGATCCCCGACGACGTGCCGATCGAGAACAAGCGGGTCACCGGTGCGATCGCGAGCGCCCAGGGGCAGATCGAGGCGCAGAACTTCGACTCCCGCAAGAACGTCCTGAAGTACGACGACGTGATGGACCGCCAGCGTCACGTGATCTACGCCGAGCGCCGCAAGGTGCTCGAGGGTGCCGACCTGGAGGAGCAGATCGGCACGTTCATCGACGACGTCGTCGAGGGCTTCGTGACCGGTGCGACCGAGGGCTTCGCCGAGGAGTGGGACCTCGACGCCCTCCAGACGCAGCTGGGCCAGCTCTGGCCGCTGTCGCTGGACCTGAACCGGATGGCCGACGAGGTCGGCGGCGTCGAGGGTCTCGACCGCGACGAGGTGATCGAGGCGCTCCAGGGCGACGCCCACGCGGCGTACCAGCGCCGTGAGGAGGAGGTCGGCTCCGACGTCATGCGCGAGCTCGAGCGGCGTGTGGTGCTCTCGGTGCTCGACCGCAAATGGCGCGAGCACCTCTACGAGATGGACTACCTCCGTGAGGGCATCGGCCTGCGCGGCTACGCCCAGCGCGACCCCCTGGTCGAGTACCAGCGTGAGGGCTACGACATGTTCATGGCCATCATGGACGGCATCAAGGAGGAGTCGGTCGGCTTCCTGTTCAACCTCGACGTGCAGCTCGTCGACGAGGACGAGCCGGTCGAGGACGACGTCGAGGAAGAGCCGCTGCGGCGCGAGCTGCGGTCTCTCGACCAGCACGACCACGACGGCCACGACCACCGGCCGCAGATCAGCGCCAAGGGTCTCGACCAGAGCCGTACCCCACAGCACCTGGCCTACTCCGCGCCGTCCGAGGACGACTCGGCACTCGCGGTACCCGCCGCCTTCGGGGGCGATGCCCAGCCCGAGACCCGGCCGGGGACGACGATCACCAACGCCGACGACGAGTTCGCCGGGGTCGGCCGGAATGCGCTGTGCCCCTGCGGCTCGGGCAAGAAGTACAAGCGCTGCCACGGTGCACCGGGCGGCCCGACGGGCTTGACCGCGCGCATCAACGGGTGACCGGTCCTCACGCGAACTCGAGGGCGCTGACCTGCCAACGGTCGCGGATCAGCTCGAACCTGGCCGCGACGGCGCGGGAGCGCTGCCCGTACCGCACGTGCAGGCTGACCTCCGCGCACCGCTCGGACACGAAGCTCGTGTGCGCCGCGACCAGGTGGGGGCGGACCGACTGGACACCTCCGGTGCCCGGACGCCGTCCGACCGCGTTCGCCACGAGGTGCGCCCGGCGTGCGAGGTCCTGGTAGACCTCCGGCGTCGTCCAGCGCAGGACCTGCGAGACCGGTCGGTCGCCACCGACGATCTCCACCACCGCCGCGCCGATCCGGGCTGCGTGCTGCTCGAACCGGCGCCGTCGCACGAGGTCGACGGGCACCACGTCGAGCCCGGCTGCCGGTCGGCCCGACAGGTCCGGCTCGGGTACGTCGAGCCGTGGGCCGAGGTCGAGCGCGAGCGTCCCCTGCACGCTGGCGATCGGGATCGCCGGTGCCACCGGGAGCGGGACCACGTCGGCGCCGTCGAGCTCGGAGACAGCGGACTCGGAGACAGAGGTCATGACGCGTCCTTTCCTGAGAGACCCGCTTCTGGGAGATGGAGTCGTTGTCCCGGCTCGACCAGGCCGGGGTCGGGGCCGACGAGGGCGTGGTTGGCCGCGTAGATCGCGCGCCAGCGGGCGTCGACCGCGGAGTCCGAGGCGCCGGCCCCCAGATCGCGCGCGGCGATCGACCACAGGCAGTCGCCCGGGCGGACCAGGACGGTGCGGACCCGAACACGGCTGACCGGGGACCCGGTCGGCGCGACGGTGCGCTGGGGGAGCGGCAGGCCGTCCAGGAGCGCAGCGCCGTGCCGCTTGTACTGATGATGGTGGTGGCTCCGCTCATGGTCCGTGGCCAGAGCGGGAGCGGCGACGGTCGTGGTCAGGGCGACCCCGCACGCGGCCAGCAGGGCACGGCGTACGCCCGCGGGTGCGTGCCACGGCCGGCGACGCACGGGACACACCCCGCGCCAGCCCTCGACCACCGTCGCGGTGAGGACGACCCACGCCCAGGCGGCGCAGGCGAGGAGCGCGACCGAGGCCAGGTCGACCAGGGCCCGGTCCAACGCCACCGTGTCGAGTGATCCGCGCCCATCCCGGGCCGGGCTCGGCTCCAGAAGCAGGAAGAGCACGAGGGCGGTGAGCGTCGACGTCCCCGACACCCAGACGAACAGGCAGCGCCACCGGCTGCCGCGGTCCCCGAGAAGCACCGCGAAAAACCTTTCGTTTGTATCTGTTTGCCTCAGTCAACGACTGTTATCGCTGTTTGACAAGGGAGCGGTCAACGGCTGTGGATGACTCGGTGGCGGGCCGGGGCCGTGGCAGGGTGGCCGGATGGACTGGGACGAGCAGCTGTTCGCGATCCTGGACGACCTCGAGCAGCAGGCCCAGGCCCTCTACGACGCCGACCGGGCCAGTGAGCTGGCCGACCGCAGCCGCTCGGAGTACGCCGCGGTCACCCTGGTCAGCAGGCTGATGGCGTCGCTCGACGAGGACGTGACCCTCGACCTCCTCGGCGTCGGCCCGGTCTCGGGCCGGGTGCGCCGGGTCGGACCCGACTGGTGCCTGGTCCACGGGTCCGCCCAGGACTGGGTGGTCCGGTTGGCCGCGGTGAAGGGGGTCGAGGGTGCGTCCGCCCGCTCGGTCCCGGAGGTCGCCTGGTCACCGGTGAGCCGGCTGCGGCTCGGGTCGGCGCTGCGGCGCCTCGCGGACACCGCCGTGCCCTGCCGCCTCCACCGCGTCGACGGCACGACCCGGGACGGCGTGCTCACGCGCGTGGGTGCGGACTTCGCGGAGATGACGGTGGGGGAGGGCCGGGTGGTGCTGGCCGCGAGGGAGACGCTGTCGGCGGTGCAGAGTCGATCGTGACCGCCTACGTCGCGTCGGAGTCGAACGGAGGCAGCTCACCCGCGGCGAGGGGCACGACCTTCTGGCGCGGGTCCTCCTCGTCCATCCCCTCGTTCATCGCGTCGTAGATGTGCTTCTTCACGATCGCGCGCGGGTCGAGGTCGCGCAGGTCCAGGTCGGCGTACTCCGGGCCGAGCTCCTCACGCAGTTCGTCGCGCGCCTGGTTGGCGAACCCGCGCACCTGCCGGGCCAACCGCCCCGCTTGGCGCGCGAACTCGGGCAGCCTGTCGGGACCGAACACGAGGACGGCGACGAACGCGATCACCGCCAGCTCCGGTAGTCCGACTCCGAACATGGTTCAGAACTTAGCGCTGGGGGTGAGGCCGAGCTGGCGTCCTGCCAAACCTCGTCCGCGAGTGTCGAGGCGCTCGGCCACCGACATCAGCACCTGCGCCGCCTCCGACGTGGGGTCGGAGTCGACCACCGGCTTGCCGGCGTCGCCGCCCTCGCGGAGCGACTCCTCGATCGGCACCCGCCCGAGAAGGGGTACGTCGTACCCGAAACGGTCGGACAGCGTCTTCGCGACGCGCTCGCCGCCGCCGCTGCCGAACAGCTCCAGCGTGTGCTCGGGGCCGCAGTGGGGGCACACCAGGTAGCTCATGTTCTCGAGGACGCCGACCACTCGCTGGTGGACCATCGAGGCCATCGTCCCGGCACGCTCGGCGACCTCGGCGGCGGCCTCCTGCGGCGTGGTGACCACGACGATCTCGGCACCCGGGAGGTGCTGCCCGAGCGAGATCGCCATGTCGCCAGTGCCCGGCGGCAGGTCGAGCAGGAGTACGTCGAGGTCGCCCCAGTAGACGTCGGCCAGCATCTGCACGAGGGCCCGGTCGAGCATCGGCCCGCGCCAGGCCACGACCTGGTCGCGGCGGGGCTTGAGCATGCCGATCGAGATCACCGAGACGCCCGAGGGGGTCGGCACCGGCATGATCATCGACTCGACCTGGGTCGGCCGGTGGTCGGCGATCCCGAGCATCGCCGGAACCGAGTGTCCGTAGACGTCGGCGTCGACGATGCCGACCGTGCGACCCGCCTTCGCCAGGGCCAGCGCGAGGTTGACCGTCACCGACGACTTGCCGACGCCACCCTTGCCGCTGGCGATCGCGAACACCTTGGTCAGCGACCCCGGCTGCGAGAACGGGATCTCCTTGGGCGCCTGGCCGCCACGCAGGTTCTGCTGCAGCTCGGCCCGCTGCTCGGCGGTCATCGTCCCGAGCGTGAGATCGACCCCGGTGACCCCCTCCACCTCGCCCAGCGCGCGTCGTACGTCGCGGTCGATGGTGTCCTTGAGCGGACAGCCGGAGACGGTCAGCAGCACGGTCACCCGCACCAGGCCCGCGTCGTCGATCTCGACGTGGTCGACCATGCCCAGCTCGGTGATCGGCCGCTTGATCTCGGGATCGTGGACGGTGGCCAGGGCAGTGGTGAGGCGCGCGACATCAGGGGTGGACATGATGCCTCGATTCTACGGGGCGGCGGGTCAGGCCGGGGTGGCCGCCTCGTCGTCGTCCGGGTCGACGAGGTCGTCGCGCAGCGACCGCAGCTCGGACCGCATGAAGTCGCGGGTCGCGACCTCCCCGACGGCCATCCGCAGGGAGGCGACCTCGCGGGCCAGGAACTCCATGTCCGCGTGGCCGCGGGCGTTGGCCTGGCGGTCCTGCTCGGCCACGACCTTGTCGCGCGACTCCTGCCGGTTCTGGGCGAGCAGGATCAGCGGCGCGGCGTACGACGCCTGCAGGCTCAGGATCAGGGTCAGGAAGATGAACGGGTACTCGTCGAACCGCAGGTGATGCGGGGCCAAGGTGTTCCAGGCGATCCAGAACACGACGACGACGGTCATCCACATCAGGAACCGGGCGGTGCCCATGAACCGCGCGAACTGCTCGGCGAAGACGCCGAACGCGTCGCGGTCGTACGTCGGTGTGGGGATCAGGGTCCGACGCTGCTCCTTGGGAGTGTCCAGCCGACCGCCCCGGCGCTCAGCCACGTCGGGCCTCCGTGCTGATCGGCTGGTCGCGCCAGTTCTCGGGGAGCATGTGGTCGAGCAGGTCGTCGACGGTGACGGCGCCCAGCAGGTGGCCGTCGTCGTCCACGACCGGCGCCGCCACCAGGTTGTACGTCGCGAGGTGCGCCGCGACCTCGTCGATCGTCGCCTCGGGGTGCAACGGGTCCATCGACTGGTCGAGCGCCGCGGCGACCAGCGTCGACGGCGGCTCGCGCAGCAGGCGCTGGAAGTGGGCCACCCCGAGCAGCTTGCCCGTCGGCGTCTCGAGCGGCTGGCGGCAGACGTAGACCATCGCCGCCAACGACACCGGCAGCTCGACCTGCCGGATCTGGGCCAGCGCGTCCGCGATGGTCGCGTCGGGCCCGAGGATCACCGGCTCGGGTGTCATCATCGCGCCGGCCGTCTCCTCGGCGTAGGACATCAGGCGGCGGACGTCCTCGGCCTCGTCGGGCTCCATCAGTTCCAGGAGCTTGGCGGCGGTCTCGGGTGCCAGGTCGGCGATCAGGTCGGCGGCGTCGTCGGCCGTCATCTCCTCAAGCACGTCGGCGGCGCGCTCGATGTCGAGGTGCTCCAGGATCTCGACCTGGTCCTCGTCGGGGAGCTCCTCGAGGACGTCGGCGAGTCGCTCGTCGTCCAGGGCGGCGACCACGGCGGACCGCCGCTCCGGCGGCAGGTCGTGGATGACGCTGGCGGCGTCGGCGGCGCGCATCTCGTTCAGCGCCGCGATCAGGTGGGTGGCGCCCTGCGTGGGCTCACGCCCCACCAGCCCGACCACGTCGCGCCACTCGACGACGTGCGTCTGGCCGCGGCCGCGCAGGCTCTTGCGCCGCAGTCCCTTGCCCGGCTCCTGGACGGCGACCCGGCTCAGCACCCAGTCACGCGTGCGCACCTGCTCCATCGCTACGTCGTACACGGTGCCGGTGATACCGCCCTCGCCATGCTCACGGCGCTCGCCGGCCTCTATGGTCACCGTACGGTCGAGCATCTGTCCGATCACGAGCGTCTCGGTCGGGCGCTGCTCGAACCGGCGCATGTTGAGCAGTCCGGTGGTGTAGACCTGCCCGCTGTCGATGTGGGTGACCCGGGTCATCGGGACGAAGATCCGGCGGCGCCCGAACACCTCCGCGACCAGGCCGAGCACGCGTGGCTGGTTGGTCTCGGAGCGGATGGCGACCACGAGGTCGCGCACCTTTCCGACCTGGTCGCCCTGAGGGTCGAAGATGGGGAGGCCGACCAGGCGTGCGGCGTACACGCGGCCCGGCTTCGCCGGCCCCGACTGGGCGGTGCTCACAGACCTCAACGCTACCGTCGCGACGACGAGGTTCCCGGCAACTACGCGGTAACTACCCGCCCCGAGCGCAGCCCGTTTAGACTCGTGAGTCGACGCCCACCTGTTGACGGACCAGCGCCGGGCCGATGACGGAAGCGGTGTTGTGTCCACCCTCCGACCGCTCAGGGAGCGATCTCCATGGCCAAGCACCTCGGGACCCGGCGGCAGCCTCTGCTGCACACGGTGCCCCGCGGCCTCGCCTGGAGCGTCGGTGGATTCCTCGGCGTGGCCACCCTGACGGTGGTCGCCGTGGCGCAAGGGATGGCGTCCGGCAACGCCGACCGCGCCGCTGACGCCCTGAGCACGACCTCGGGGCGCACGGCCCAGACCGCTCATCACGCACCGGACGGCGCGCAGCGGGTCGACGTCTCTCGGCAGTCCGACCGGCAGCAGAGCTCGCCGTACCGCGTCCATCACGGCACGTCCCTGGCCCTGAAGCCCGCAGCGGCGCTGGCCCGCAAGATCAACGCGCTCTCGCCGGCCCACTCGACGTTCACCATCGCGCAGTCCAACATCCTGGGCAGCCAGCACAGCGCCGGCCGGGGCGGTTACGGGCCGGGCACCTCGCGCGCGGCCATCACGGCGTCCCTGCTGATCTCTCGCGGCGTCGACGTCGGCGGCATGCAGGAGGTGCAGTCCGACCAGCTCGGCGTGCTGCAGAGCCACATGCCGTCGTACTCCTTCTGGCCCGCCTCGAGCCTGGGCCACAACGGCGAGCGGCTCCAGGTCTACTGGCGCTCCGACCGGTTCACGATGGAGAAGTCGGGCTCGGTCACCTACACGTTCGCCAGCCAGCGGATCCCGCTGCCCTACGTCCTGCTCCGTGACCGGGCGACCGGGGCGGAGTTCTGGATGATCACGACACACAACTCCGCCGGCGGCCTGGAGGCGCAGCGCGACGCCGCGACCGGGGTCGAGATCAGCCTGATCAACCAGCTCAGGGCCACCGGCGTCCCGGTCATCATCACCGGCGACATGAACGAGCACACCGAGTTCTTCTGCCGCGTCGCGGCGTCGACCGGGATGGTCGCTGCCAACGGCGGCAGCGGTGCCGGTGGCTGCCACCTGCCGCCGCCGCCTCTGCGGGTCGACTGGATCATGGGTGGCGGTGGCGCCAGCTTCAGCGGATACCGACAGGACGCCGCGGGTCTCCACCGGGCCAGCGACCACTACTACCTCTACTCCGACGCGACCGCGACCTCCGACTGGTTCGCCCCGGGAACGACCCCATGACGGCGTGGTGACGGCGTACCATCGGCCCATGGGGAACCCGGCCAGGGCCGCCACTCTGGCGGCCGCCGCGCTGCTGACGGCGGGCACGCTCGCCGGGTGCGGATCCGACTCCTCGACCGTCGCCCAGGACCCCACGCCGTCGAGTCCGACGTCGCCGTCGACCTCGCAGACCTCCGGCCAGGATCCCAGCGGACCGGTCTGTGCCACGGTCTGGAAGAAGGGCGCCACCCTGCCCCAGCACTACCGCGGCTGCGTCATCGACGCCGGGTGGGTCAAGGCCGTGGTCTACCAGTGCAGTGACGGCCACCGCCTCGTGACCTACGCGCATGCGTTCTACGCCGCTCCGGGCCGTACTATCTCCCGGGCAGCAACGACGCTGGCCAAGGATCACGGCTTCCGCCAGACCATGGCGGTCTGCGAGGCCTGATCCTCGAGCAACTCTCAGCAGCTACCTGCAGCTGAGAACCCGTGGGGCTGGTGTGGCTTGAGTTACACTCCCACGGATCGATCGGGGTCCGAACCATCGCGCCACGGATCCCACGCGCCACCTTGGACGGAAACCACACCATGACCACTTCCTTTCGGAAGAAGCTGTGCCTCGCGCTCGTGCTTCCTCTTGTCCTCGTCGTCTTCGCGGCGGGCGCCTCGAGCCCGGCGCAGGCGTCGCCGGACCACTACAACCCGCCCAAGGGCGCGACGTTCAACAACCCGTACGGCGGCAGCATCGCGGCGCACCGGATCGTGCACCAGCTCGTGCGCACCATCAACAGCGTGAAGAAGGGTCACAAGATCCGGATCGCGTCATGGAACTTCCGCAGCAACGTGATCGCCAACGCGCTGATCGCCGCCCACCGGCGCGGCGTGAGCGTGCGGGTGCTCATGGACTACGGCAACTGGAACCCCGACATCCGCAACGACATCGCGCGGCGGACCAAGGCGGCGCTGTCCAAGGGCGACAAGCACCGCAAGCAGCCGATGAAGAGCTGGCTGCGCCGCTGCCGCGGCTCCTGCCGCGGTCACCACGGGATCGCGCACGTGAAGTTCTACGCCTTCGACAAGGTGAACCGGACCGGGAACGTCGTGATGTACGGGTCGGCGAATGCCACCGAGCTGGCGGCGACCATCCAGTGGAACGACGTCTACACGTTCACCAGGAGCCCGGACAAGTACCACGAGTTCATCCGCGTCTTCAACCAGATGAAGCACGACAGGGCAGTCCGTCAGGGCTTCAAGCACTACCAGCACGGCCGGATCGGGATCGACTTCTACCCCTACACCGGCAAGCGCACCCAGAGGGACCCGGTGCTGAGCGTGCTGAACCAGGTGCGGTGCTCCGGCGCGACCCGTGGCACCGGGATCCGCGGGCACACCAAGATCCGGGTCGCGCAGACCGCGACGTACGGCGAACGGGGCCTGGCCCTGGCCCAGCGCCTCGCGGTGATGAAGCAGCGGGGCTGCAACATCCGGATCGTCTACGCGATGTTCGGCCAGAAGGCGCTGAAGGTGCTGCGAGGGGCGAAGGTCCCGCTGACCCACCTCGCCTACGACGCCGACTGCAACGGCATCTACGACAAGTACGTGCACATGAAGTCGATGACCATCAGCGGCGTCTACGGCAAGAACACCCACGCGCGCTACACCTGGAACGGCTCGGCGAACTGGACACCCGTCTCACTGTCCAGCGACGAGGTCGTCGGGATCCTGCAGAAGGGCGACGCGACGGCGGAGTACTCCAACTGGATCGACTACCTCTTCACCCACGTCCCCGTGGCCTGGAAGCCGGGTCACTGCGACACGGTGGGCACGGCCCCGGATCGTTCGGTGCTCGCCCGGGCGCGGGCTCGTCACGTCGACCCCTACGCGTTGATCCGCAAGGACCTGTGACGTGCTGAGCGCGCCGACGAGGCTGCTGCGGGACCGGCGACTGGTCGTCGGTTCCGTGTCGGTCCTCCTCGTCGGCGCGCTCCTCGTCGCGATCGGCCACTGGGACGACCCCGCTCCCCAGGCAGCCGCGCCGGTCGCGGACCGTGGGGGCTCGGGGTGCGCCGACGTGCTGGTCGTGGGCGTCAACGGGAACGCCGAGCACCACGGCTACGGGCAGGCCTACGGCAAGACCGTCAACGCCGTCGTGAGCCGCGTCGTCGCCAGGGCGGAGGCACATGGTCGCCGGGTGGCCGTCCGCAGTGTTGGGTTGCGGACCCAGAAGCCCAACGCCGTGCTGCGCGACCGCCACACCGCGACGTCCCACACCGTGGCGGTGTTGAGCAAGGGCAAGGTCCGGCACTGGCGTTCCGCGGTGACCAGCGGCGTGCGCGACACGCGCCGGCTCGTGGGCGCGGCCTCCGCGGCCTGCCCCGACCGCCCGGTGCTGCTGGTGGGCTACGCGCAGGGCGCGGCCGTCGTCCACCGGGTGCTCGTCCGGGCGGCAGCCGAGGGCGGGCTCACCCGGCTCGTCGGCGGCGTCCTGGTCTCCGACCCCGACCGGGTCTCCCGTTCCGTGGCCCACCCGGTGCTCGGCGACCCGGCCGCGCTGCGGCGCCACCACGGCCTGTTCCCTGAGGTCTTGAAGCCGATCTCGGACGTGCCGGCCACGGGGGGCTCGTACGCCGTGTGGTCGGTCTGCATGCGGCACGACCTGGTCTGCGACCCGTCCCGGGCCGGCGTGCGCGCGTCGATCACCGCCGCCCGCTCCTACGTCCACTCGCCCGCGATGCGGGCCGTCGCCAGGGACGCGTGGCACCAGCTGGCCCTGTGGCCGGTCCCGAGTCCCCGCAACCAGGTCCTCACCGGCGCGGTCGGCGCGACAGTGCACCGCCAGCTCACCGTCGCGCCGGGGACCCGCGGCCGGGTCGCGTGGACCGAAGCCGCCGGACTCCCCGGTGGCCTCAGCCTCTCCTCGACCGGTCTCGTGTCGGGTACGCCGACCAAGTCCGGCACGTATCGGGTCACCTACCGCACCAGCAACACCCAGCCGGTCACGACGGGCCACACGGGATCACTCCTGGTGAAGATCACCCCGGCGTCGGTGAGTCTCTCGGCCGGAGGGCAGACCACCTGCGTCACCCGGTCCGACGGCACCGCCCGCTGCTGGGGCCGCAACGACTACGGCCAGGTCGGCGACGGCAGCACGACGCGGCGCGACACTCCGGCGAACGTCGTGGGCAGGGGCTGGGCCACGATCAGCACCAGTGGTGCCAGCACCTGCGGCGTCAAGGAGGACGGCACCCTGTGGTGCTGGGGCCTCGACAACTACGGCCAGCTCGGCATCGGCCACGGAGTGCCCAGGCACCGTCCGAACCAGGTCGGCACGGGCACGAAGTGGGCGACGGTCTCGAACGCCTGGACGCACACCTGCGCCACCAAGACCAACGGCACCTTGTGGTGCTGGGGCCAGAACCTCTGGGGTCAGCTCGGGATCGGGACCGTCGACCGTCGGCACGGCAAGCCGCAACGCGTCGGAACCGCCATCAACTGGCAGTCGGTCACCACCGGCGGCTGGCACTCGTGCGCCCTCAACGTCGCCGGCCAGGCGTTCTGCTGGGGTCACAACAGCTTCGGCGAGCTCGGTGACGGCACGACCAGGACCCGGAGCGCGCCGGTCCGGGTCTACGGCGGAGCCACGTGGCTCCAGCTGAGCTCGGCGTGGGCCCAGACCTGCGGCATCACCCAGACCGGCCGGATGCTCTGCTGGGGCTTCAACCGGCAGGGCCAGCTCGGTGACGGCACGCTCACCAACCACGCCCGACCGACCACCGTCCTGGGCGGGCAGACCTGGACCCAGGTGACCACCGGCGACGGCTCCACCTGCGCCACGGCCGATGACGGGCGCCTGTGGTGCTGGGGCGACGATCGCTACGGACAGCTCGGAGACGCCGCGACGTCCGCGCCGAAGCCGACCCCGACCGAGGTCGCGGCCCTGACGTCGCCGATCCAGATCACCTCCGCCGGCTGGCTCCACACCTGCGCGATCCCCGTGGGCGGCACGTTCACCTGCTGGGGGAACGACGAGATGGGCCAGCTCGGCGACGGCGGCACCCAGACGGTCAAGAAGCTCGGCACCGCCCATCAGTCACCCGCACACCAGGTCGACCTGCGCCGGAGCGACCTGCCGTCGAAGCGGTATCTCGACCACGCCTCAGCGCGGCAGATCGCACGGACCGGCCTCGCCTCGCGGCCGTCGGTGCCCGACCGGTCGCGCACCAGCGCCCGCCGGACCAGCGTCACGCCGTTCACGATCATGTCGATGAACATGCTGGGCAGTCAGCACACGGCGCCGGGTAGCGACGAGCCCAACATGGCACCCGGGCGCATCCGCGCGGAGTGGGCGAGCACCTACTTCGGGATGCGGCGCGCCTCGCTGGTCGGCATGCAGGAGCCTCAGCCCGACCAGATCGTGGCGCTCGACTCGGCCACGCGCCACGCGTTCAAGTTCTATCCCGGCAACTCCCTGGGGTACGCCGGGGCGCCGCAGTCGGTGATGTGGAAGCGCGACGCCTGGAAGCTGACCTGGCACAGCTCGATCTCGATCCCGTTCACCGGCGGCTGGCGGCCGCAGCCGATCGTGAAGCTGCAGCAGCGTGCGACCGGGGCCCAGGTCTACTGGATCAACGTGCACTTCTCGGCCAGGCGTGCCCACCAGGCCGATCGCAACAAGGCCATGAAGATCCTGCTCAAGGCGATCCACCAGCTGAAGCGCGACCACCTGCCGATCCTCCTGACCGGCGACTTCAACGAGATCGCCCCGGCGTTCTGCTCGATCACCGGCAAGACGCCGCTCGAGGCGGCGACCGGCGGCAGCTACGCGCACGGGAGGTGCGTGCTCCCCAAGGGCGCTCGGATCGACTGGATCTTCGGGTCGAAGGGCTCCTTCTCGAAGGCGCTGATGGACGACTCCGCGCAGGTGCGCCGGACGACCGACCACCACGTGCTGTCCGCCCTCTTCGGGACCCGGTAGTCTCCGGGGCTCGGCACCAGGACCGGAGGACGCACCCGGCACCCCGTCAGGCCCGGCACGGATGAGGCAGGAGAGAACGTGAGGCTCATGCGGGCGCGCGCGCTCGGTCGTCGGGTGGGGAGACCTCCGATGCGGGTCGACGACCAGGGCCTGCACTTCGGCGACAGCTTCTCGGGTTCGCTGGACGTGATGATGGACGGGCAGCGCGTCTGGTCGTTCGGCACCACGGACGCAGCGCCGTCGGTGACCACCGTCGAGTGGCCCAAGCGGCTCCGCCGCCGCCTCGAGGGCAGCGCGGACGTGCGGATCATCTCGGGTGGCGACGAGCTCTTCTCCGGCACCGTCAGGTTCGGCGGCGGCGAAGGTCGTCCCCGGTTCGTCGACAACAACGGCATCCCGATCTTCATCGACAAATGGGGCCTGATCCAGCGCCCGTTCGACGGTCGACGCGAGGCCGGCGTGGTCGACGCGATGGTCGACATGGCGCGGAGGGTTCTCCAGATCATGCGCGACGACTGCCGCATCGACGGCTGGCTGTCCTTCGGCACGCTGCTCGGCGCGGCCCGTGACGGTCGCGCGATCGGCCACGACTCCGACATCGACCTCAACTACCTGAGCGAGAAGCAGACCCCGGCCGAGATGGCCGTCGAGCTCTGGGACATCGGCCGCGCCCTGCGCGCTGCCGGACTCAAGGTGCAGCACCGGTCCGCGAGCTTCGTGACCGTGCGGTTCAAGGTGCCCGACGGCGGCTGGGGCAACCTGGACGTCTACACGTGCTTCTACGTCGAGGACCGGCTGCACGAGACCGCGACCGTCCGGGAGGTCGTACCCCGCGAGGCGGTGCTGCCGCTGCGGGAGCTGCCGTTCGAGGGACATCGGCTGCCCGCGCCCGCCGACCCCGACCTGCTCCTCGCCGTCTCCTACGGTCCCGGGTGGAAGGTTCCGGACCCGTCGTTCCGGCACCTGCCCGGCCCGGACATCACGCAGCGCTTCGACGGCTGGTTCGGCTCGCTGATGAAGTGGCGGCGCGACTGGAACGCCCACAACACCCGGGTCGCTGAGGAGGGCGGGCGCCCGTCGCGGTTCGCCCGCTGGGTCGACCCCCAGCTCGTGGGCGTCGGGCGGGTGATCGAGGTGGGCTGCGGTGCGGGCTTCGACCTTCCCGTGTACGCCGCGCACAGGCGGCGCGTGCTCGGCCTCGACTACGCACTGCCGCGCGGCGCGGGTGGTCATCGGCCCGCAGCGACCCGAGAGTTCAGCCTCGACGACCTCCGCGACGTGCTGACGCTCGGTGCCCAGCTCTCCCGGCGTGACGGCGAGCAGGCGGTGGTCGCCCGGCACCTGCTCGAGTCGCTGACGCCCGACAGCACCGAGGCGTTCTTCACCTTCTGCAAGATGGTCCTGCGGCGCGGCGGCCGCGCCTACCTGGAGGGTGTCGCCCGCACGCCCCGTGACGCCCATACGTGGCACACGCGCCACGAGTCCGGGCGGATCCGGTCGCTGGACCCGGACCGGGTGGCGACTCAGGCCGAGGCGTCCGGGGGGCGTATCGTCTCCCGCGCCGGGTTCGACGAGGCCGCGCGAGCCGTCCGCACAGGACCTCCCGCCACATGGCGCATGACCGTCGAGTGGGGACCGACCGCGAGGAGCACACGATGACGGAGCGCGTCTACCTGCACGTGGGCGCACCGAAGTCCGGGACCACCTATCTCCAGCGCGTGCTCGACGCCAACCGGGCCACCCTCGAGGCCGCCGGCACGCTGCTGGTCGGTGAGCGCCATCTCGACCGCATCCATGCCGCGATGGCGGTCCGTGAGGACCCGCGACTCGCCGAGCTCCCGGAGTCGGCGCGGACGGCGTGGACCCGCCTGGTGCGCCAGATCGACGGCTGGAAGGGCCCGTCGGCCGTCCTCAGCTACGAGCTGTTCGCGGTCGCCTCGGCCGAGCAGGCTGCCCGCGTCCTGAAGGACCTCGCGGCGTACGACGTGCACGTGGTCGTGTCCGCGCGCGACCTGGGCCGCTCGGTGGTCTCGGCCTGGCAGGAGCGGCTGAAGTTCGGCCTGACCACGCCGCTGGAGAGGTGGCAGCCCAAGCCGGAGTCGGCCGAGAGCAGCGAGTGGGGCTGGCGCACCCTGGACCCCTCCGGGGTCGCGGAGCGTTGGGGCTCGACGCTGCCGCCCGACCACGTCCACGTCGTGACCGCGCCCCGGCCCGAGGCCGGCCCCTCGGAGCTGTGGCGACGCTTTGCCGACGCCTGCGCACTCGACGGCCTCGATGTCTCCCTCGACGTGAGCCGCGCCAACGAGTCGATGGGCGTGGTGCAGGCCGAGCTGCTGCGCCGGGTCAACGGCACGCTGCGCACCCAGATCAGTGGCAGCCGGCAGCGTTCGGTCTGGATCCGCGACCTGCTGGCCCAAGAGGTGCTGGCCCCTCTCGGCAGCGAGCGCATCGGCGTGCCTGAGGCGCAGGCCGCCGAGGCGGCCGAGGTCTGGCGACGCGCCATCGAGCGCATCCGTTCCGGGGGGTACGTCGTCCACGGCGACCTCGCCGACCTCGAGCCGGCCGCGTCCGCCGACCGGCTCCCCAGCCAGGTGACCGAGGCCGAGCTGACCGAGGCGGCGGTGGTCTGCATCTCGTCGCTCGTGGTGACCATGCGCGACCGGAGCGCCGGCCCGACGCCGACACTGGCGCCGGCACCGTCACCGGTGCCGCCGGGCCGCCGCCAGCGGGTGCGCAACCTCGCGGTCCGCGCGGCCGGGCCCTACAACAACGTGCGCGTGCGGCAGCTGAGCCGGCGCGTGGACGAGCTCGAGCGCGAGGTGCAGCAGGCACGGCGTCTCCACCTGCGCATCGCCACGCTCCAGGACCTCGTCACCGAGCTGCTCCTGGACCCCGAGTCCCAGGACGAGGGCGTGACCGGAAGGGCCCTGCGTCGCTACCGCCAGGAGTCCCTGTGAGGCCGTCGAGGGAGGTGCTCAGGAAGGGCACCGACGCGGCCTTGCCGACGGTCCGCCTGGCTCGTCGGGTGCGCCGGCTCGAGGAGGGCGTCCGTGAGAACGCGCTGCTCGCGGTCCCGCTGGAGGAGCACGTCGCACGGATCGAGCAGAGCCTGGTGCCCTTGCTCGAGGCGGCCCCACGTGCGGAAGCACAGCGGAGGCGACGTGGCTGACCCCGCGCCGCGGCAGCACCACCGGCCCGACCTGTCGGTGGTGATCCCCTGCTACAACGAGCAGGACTCCCTGCCACACCTGGTGGAGGTGCTCTCGGCCGAGCTGCCGCAGCTGGTCTCGTCGTTCGAGGTGATCCTGGTCGACGACGGCAGCCACGACCGCACCCTGCCGATCCTGCGGGAGATCACCCGGGCGCACCCCGGCTTCCGCTACCTCGCCCTCAGCCGCAACTTCGGCAAGGAGTCGGCGATGCTGGCCGGCCTGAGCCACGCTCGTGGCGAGAAGGTCGCGATCATGGACGCCGACCTCCAGCACCCGCCGGAGCTGCTGGGGCAGATGCTGCCGCTGCTCGACGGCGACGTGCAGCAGGTCGTGGCGCGCCGTACTCGGGACGACGACCCGGCGGTGCGGACCTTCCTCTCCAAGACCTACTACCGCCTGATCAACCGCCTCATCGACGTCGACCTCGAGGACGGAGTGGGTGACTTCCGCGTGCTCGACCGTACGGCGGTCAAGGCGTTGCTCACCCTGGGCGAGACCAACCGCTTCTCCAAGGGCCTGTTCGCGTGGATCGGCTTCGACACGGCCGTGGTCGACTACAAGAACGTGTCGCGCGCCGCGGGCACCACCAAGTGGCGGATGTCCGACCTGTTCAACTACGGCATCGACGGCGTGGTCTCGTTCAACTACCGCCCCCTCCGACTCTCGATCTGGTTCGGCGTGATGGTCACCGCGGTCGCCGTCCTGTACGCGTTGTGGGTGCTCGGATCGGCGATCGTGAACGGCAACTCCGCGCCCGGCTACGTGACCCTGATCTGTGCCATCTCGGGCTTCGGTGGCGTGCAGATGATCCTGCTGGGCGTGATCGGCGAGTACCTCGGCCGCATCTATGCCGAGACCAAGCGCCGCCCGCTGTTCCTGCTCAAGGAGAGCAGCCACGGCGTCCCGACGGCGGTGACCACCGCGCTGGGGCCCGAGCACGAGGACCGCTTCGCGACCCACCAGCTGGAGGACGAGTGAAGGCACGCCTGATCGGAGGACGACTGGTGTGGCCGCTCGTGGTCGTC
Source organism: Nocardioides sp. (assembly GCF_036493135.1). Taxonomy (GTDB): domain Bacteria; phylum Actinomycetota; class Actinomycetes; order Propionibacteriales; family Nocardioidaceae; genus Nocardioides. The sequence continues at coordinate 17,721 of NZ_DASXQG010000099.1, forward strand.
GTCGCCACGGCGGTGTTCGCGGCGATCCCCAAGCTCGCGACGACCTGGTTCTACCAGCGCGGTGACACCGCGGTGCAGTTCGCGCCGACGTGGTTCCACCTCGGAGAGCTGACCCGTGACGGCGTCTTCCCCGCCTGGCTCGACCCGAACGCCTGGGCCGGCGGCAACTACGCCGCCGAGGCGCTGTTCGGCATCTACGACCCGCTCAACATCCCGGTCTGGCTCGCCATGTCGGCCGGCGGCGACCTGATGACGTCGATGTTCCTGATCAAGCTCTGCTTCATGGTGCTGCTGGCCCTGGGCACCTACCTGCTCTGCCGGGAGTACGACGCGGAGGCGTGGGCCGCCGCCTCGGTCGCCGTGGCGCTGCCGTTCTGCGGTTTCACGCTCTTCTGGGACGCCGGCTCCTGGGCGTCCGGGCTGATCGCCTTCTCCTACACGCCGTGGGTCTGGTTCGTGCTCCGGCGGGTGATGCGGGGCACCGCGAACCCGTTCTGGGGTTTCGTGGTCGGGGCGCTCGCGGTCACCCAGGGCAACCCGTACGGCGTTCTCGCCCTGGTGGTGGTCGGCCTCGGCCTGGTCCTCGAGGGACTCCTCGACGTCGACCGCACCGATCGATGGACCGGCGTGCTGAAGCTGGTCGGGGTCGGCGCCTGCGCCGCCCTGCTGCTCCCGCTGGTGTTCCTGCCTCTGCTCCAGACCAGCGACCTGACCGTCCGCGCGTTCGGGGCGCTGCTCGGGAACACCGGAAAGCTGCAACCGGTGGCGGGCGACTTCCTCCAGGCCAGCAACCCGACTGCGGTGCCGCCGATCCGGGCGATCACCGGGCCGATGACGGTGCCCGCGACGTTCCTCGCATGGTTCGTGATGCCCCTGCTGCCGTGGCTGCGCTGGGGCGACCTCCGGGGGCGTCTGCGTCCGATCGTGGCCCCGATGGCGGTCTCGGTCGTCTACCTCGCGCTGGTGCTCGCACCCTCCAAGCTCTGGATGTTCCGCTGGCCGCTGCGCGTCACCGAGTACCTCTACCTGGGGCTGCTCGTGCTGTTCGCCCGGCTACTCAGCCGCGGGCTGGCCACCACACAGGTGCGCGAGCGGGTCGTCGGATCGGTCGTCGCGATCGGCGTGCCGGCGTACCTCGCCTGGGCGAACAATCCGTCGGCCCTGCATCGGCTCGCTGCCGGCTCCGCGCTGGTCGTCGTCCTCACCGTGCTCGCGCTGCTGGCGGCTCGGCTGGGCCCGCTGCGCACGACCGCCCTGGCCGGGGTGTTCATCATCGGCACCGGTCTCGGTGTCACGCTGCAGATGAAGGCGTTCGGCGAGAACAAGGGCTCGCGCGTCTGGCACACCCCGAGCAATGTGGCGGCGATGAACAGCCGCTTCAACGACCGCTCCGGCACGGTCATGCAGTTCTCGGACTTCGAGCACCTCCAGCACCAGAAGACGCTGAAGGCGCTCACCGCCAAGTGGCAGTACTTCCTGCCCGGCAGCCTGTACGACGTCACCGAGGTCGACGCGGTCAACCACTACACCGGCATGGGGTTGGTGCGCTTCCAGCGCAGCCTGTGCATGGGGTACGACGGGTTCACCCGGCCGTGCGGCTATCGCAGCATCTTCCAGTCGCCGCAGCTCTCGCTGCCGCCCCTGGCGGACCTGATGAAGGTCGAGACCATCGTGGTGGATCCGAAGCAGGCGCGCGCCGCCGGCGTCACACCGCCCGCGGGCTGGACCCAGGTGACCGGCAACGCCCAGGTGCAGGTGTACCGACGTACGCAACCACTGCCCTGGCCCGGCAGCCGCCTGAGCTTCGTCCCGAACGGCGCGACGGTCACCGCGGCCGCCACCGTCGACATCCGGCACGAGCGCGTCGACCTGTCTGCGACCGGCAACGGGGGCCAAGCGGTCTTCGCGATGCTCGGCTGGCCGGGCTGGCACGCGACCTTCGCCGGGCACGATGCCCACGTCGGGCGCGACTCGGCCGGACTGCTCACCGTCACCCTTCCGCCCGACGCCGCCGGCCGGCTCGAGCTCACCTACACCCCGCCGGGACTGACCGCGAGTCTCGCGGCCGGTGGTCTCGGGCTGCTCGGCGCGCTTGCCCTGGGCTGGTTCGGCCGGCGCCGGAAGGAGCGCGTGGACGAGGTGGCTGACGACGAGACCGACGAGGTCGAGGAGTCGGCCGTGCCCAGCGCGACCTAGTCGGCTCGGATCCGCGTCGCCTGCCGCAGAGTCCCCTCGAGGGCGGTAAGCGCGGCGTCGAGCTGCGCCTCCGCGCTCACCGAGTCCGGGTCGCCGCCCGGGACGTCGAACGGCGTCAGGTCGTCGAGGTCCCCGACGACGTGCACGCCGCTGTCGGAGATCTGCGACCGGATCAGCACGGCCTCCTCGCGCAGCCAGTCGGGAACGGTGAACCCGATGGCCTCCTCCTGGGGCCGGTGGGCAGGCAGCAGGTGCTTGCCGACCGCCTTCACCCGGCGCTTGTAGTCCTTCACCGTGAGGTCGCCGGTCATCTCGTTCAGCCGACGCATCACCAGGGCGGACGCGACGCCCAGCGACTCGTTGATGCGGGGCGCGTCGTCCCACGACGACTCCTCGCGGATGCCGGCCGCCTCACAGAAGCGCTCCCAGAGCAGCTCACCGCGCGCCCCGGGGGGCGGCAGGGTCACGACGTACACGCGCTCGGAGCCGAGCCGCCCGGCCCAGCGGGACACGATCCGGCCCGCGTGCTGCTGCCGCCAGAACCGGCGGCCGTTGTCGGCCCCGTCGCGGATGCCGTCGACGTACTCACCGAAGGTCCGGATGGAGCGGTTCTTGACCGCCTCCTGCCACATCGCCGGCACCGTCCGGCCGAGGTCGCGCGCGCCGACGACGATCCGGAGCTCGGCATCTCCGAAGCTGTCGGCGAGGATCCCGATCCCGCGCTGTCCGGCCATCACGAGGTATTCCATGGAGATCACCCCGGTGCCCTCGTAGGCATTGATCTCCTCGGTCAGGGAGTCCCAGGAGCCGGGGGTGTGTCCCGGGTGACCCATCAGGTCCTGGACGGCGTTCACGTGCCGACGCCAGCCGGGTCCGGGGAACAGCACGCCCTGAGCGGCGAGCCGTGCGCGGTTGGCACTGAGCCGCCCCTGGATGAACGTCGTCCCGGACTTCATCAGCCCGATGTGGACGACCACGCACTGCGCCATGACGGCAGTCTGCCAGTCGCCGGACCGGCCGGGAGCCGAGCGACCGACCGTCCGCCGGGCCGTCATCGAGGGGGCCGTCGAATGGGTCACAGTCGATTTCGGGTGTCCCGCCCCGGCGGACATACTGGTCGGCGCCATCCCGGCAGCAAGCCTGGCCAACCAGCACGGACCGGAAAGGATCGACGACGCCATGGGTCGCCTCTGCCAGACCGACGGGCTCACCGACGACCAGACCGAGATCCTCAAGGCGGTGCGCGACTTCGTCGAGCGCGAGATCCTCCCCGTCGCCACCGAGCTCGAGCATCGGGACGAGTACCCGACCGAGATCGTCGAGGGGCTCAAGGAGCTCGGCCTCTTCGGACTGATGATCCCCGAGGAGTACGACGGCCTGGGCGAGTCGCTGCTCACCTACGCGCTGGCCGTGGAGGAGATCGCCCGCGGCTGGATGAGCGTCAGCGGGATCATCAACACCCACTTCATCGTGGCCTGGATGCTGCAGCAGCACGGCACCGAGGAGCAGAAGCGGAACTACCTCCCCAAGATGGCCACCGGCGAGGTCCGCGGCGCCTTCTCGATGAGCGAGCCGGGCTGCGGCTCCGATGTCAGCGCGATCAAGACCAAGGCGGTCAAAGGGGACGACGGCGGCTACGAGATCACCGGTCAGAAGATGTGGCTGACCAACGGCGGCTCGGCCAACCTGGTCGCCGTACTCGTGAAGACCGATGAGGGCGCCGACTCCGTCTACCGGAACATGACGACGTTCCTGGTGGAGAAGGAGGAGGGCTTCGGCGAGACCGCCCAGGGCGTCACGATCCCCGGCAAGATCGCGAAGATGGGCTACAAGGGCGTGGACACCACGGAGATGGTGTTCGAGGGCCACCGGATCTCCGCCGACCAGATCCTGGGGGGCGCACCGGGCCAGGGCTTCTACCAGATGATGGACGGTGTCGAGGTCGGCCGCGTGAACGTCGCGGCCCGCGGCTGCGGCGTCGCCAACCGCGCGTTCGAGCTCGGTGTCGCCTACGCGCAGCAGCGCGAGACCTTCGGCAAGAAGATCGCCGAGCACCAAGCCGTGCTGTTCCGCCTGGCGGAGATGGCGACCAAGGTCGAGGCCGCCCACCAGATGATGGTCAAGGCGGCGCGGGTCAAGGACCAGGGCGAGCGCAACGACCTCGAGGCCGGCATGGCCAAGTACCTCGCATCGGAGTACTGCCACCAGGTCGTCGAGGACTCGTTCCGGATCCACGGCGGCTACGGCTTCTCCAAGGAGTACGAGATCGAGCGCCTCTATCGCGAGGCTCCGATGCTCCTGATCGGGGAGGGCACTGCCGACATCCAGCGGATGATCATCGGCCGCCGGCTGCTGGAAGACTACAAGCTGTGACGCAGCCGCCCACCCATCGCTTCGTCTTCGTCGTGACCTACGGCCGCTCCGGCTCGACGTTGACGCAGGGGATGTTGAACACGCTGCCGCGCACCCTGGTGAGGGGCGAGAACAACCTGTACCTGCTGCCGATTTTCCGCGCCTACGCCAGTCTCGAGACGTTCAAGGACAAGTTCGGTGGCCCGGGCGCGGCGAAGGCGTCGTCGGCGTTCTACGGCCTGCGCGAGGTCGACCTGGACGCGTTCGCGGCATCGGTCCGCCAGCTGGTGCAGCAGCAGCTGCTCGGTGACGTCGCCCCGTCGAACGTCGACCGGCTGGGCTTCAAGGAGGTGCTCTGGCACCGGATCAAGCCCGAGGAGTGGTCCGACTTCTTCGGGTTCATGGACCTCGCCTTCGACGATCCGCTCTACGTCCTGAACCGTCGCGACGTCGAGATGACCTCGACCTCCGGGTTCTGGCAGAAGAAGGAGCCCGGGGTCGCCGAGCAGCAGATCAACCGGGTACGCCGGCTCCAGGACTTCCTGCGCGACTCACGGGCGGACCGGTGTGTCGACACCCAGTTCGAGGCGATGACCAGCGACGACCAGGCGGTCGCGGCCGAACAGCTGCGGCGGCTGGCCGAGTTCGTCACCGGCTCCTGCGACGACGATCTTCTGGCCGCGCTCTTCGCGACGCGTGAGACCGGCCACGGTCCCAACCCGTTCGGCAAGACGCGCGAGGCGTGAACCGATCCCAGCCGGCACTCTTCCGGCAGCAGGCAGAGGCGTGCGACGAGCTCGGGTCGCCGATGTACGCCGAGCTGCTCGCCGCCCTCGCCGACGACCTCGAGGCGGGCGGACCCACCGCTCGGGTCCTGCGCGGCCACGAGGACGATCCGGGACCTTCCGGGCTGGCGCTCCGGCTGGCCGGCAGCATCCATCGGCTCGTGCTGGCCGGCGAGGCGGGCGAGCTGGCCGCGGCGTACCCGACTGTGGGCGGTACGTGGAGCACCGCCGGGGTGCCGGTCGTGCTCGACTTCCTGGCCCGGCGCGGAGACGAGGTCCGGCCCCTGCTCGACCACGCACCCCAGACCAACGAGGTGGGCCGGTCCGCGGCGCTGGTCGGCGGTCTGCTGCGGCTCGCCGACCGCTGGCGGCACCCCGTACGGCTGTTCGAGATCGGCTCCAGTGGCGGGCTCAACCTCCAGGCGGACCGGTTCCGGATCACCGACCGCGCCGGCGGTGGCTGGGGGGATCCGGCGAGCCCGGTGCTCCTCGACCGGGCCTGGGAGGGCGAGCCGCTCCCGCCGGCCGCGCCGCTCGAGGTGGTCGCACGCAGTGGCTCCGACCCCCAACCCGTCGACGTGACGACCGAGGACGGCCGGCTGACGCTCACGTCGTACGTGTGGCCGGACATGAGCGAGCGGCACGCCCGGCTGGCCGGGGCGATCGAGCTCGCCCGGGAGGCGCCGGTGGCCGTGGAGCGCGCCGACGCTGCGTCGTACGTCGAGCGGCTCGAGGTCGTGCCAGGCACCCTGACGGTGCTCTGGCACAGCGTGATGTGGCAGTACGTGCCGCGCGACCAGCAGGAGGGGGTGACCGCGCGGCTGGCCGCGCTCGGAGCGACGGCGACCCCGGACGCGCCGCTGGTCCATCTCTTCGCCGAGCCGACCCGGCGTACCCCCGAGGACGAGCACCGGTTCTGGGTGTGTGCCGAGGCGTGGCCGGGAGATGGCGAGGCACGCGGTGGCGAGCGCGCGTTCCTTGGCCGGATGGCGCCGCACGGCGTGCCGGTCACCTGGGAATGACCGGCCTTTGCCGCGGCACCTACGCTGTGCGTGCGCTCGCTGGCGCGAGCAACGACCCGCTGTGATCGAGCTTCGATGGAGGAACCCATGCTCGTGGTGACGACGAACGACATTCCCGGGTGGGAGGTCCGCCAGGTGTGCGGAGAGGTCTTCGGCCTGACCGTGCGCTCGCGGAACGCGTTCTCGCAGATGGGCGCCGGCTTCAAGTCGCTGGTCGGCGGTGAGCTCAGGGGGATGACGTCGAACCTGATCAACAGCCGCAACGAGGTGATGGGCCGGATGATCGACGAGGCTCGCAACCGCGGCGCCAACGCCGTGGTCGCGATGCGCTTCGACACCTCCGAGATGGGCGACACCTGGACCGAGATCTGCGCCTACGGCACCGCCGTCGTCGCGGTCCCGGTCACCGACGCGGCCCGCGAGACGGCCGCCCGTCTGGGCTACAGCCAGAGCGGCGCCCCCCAACAGCCGTCGGATCAGCCCTCGATCCCGCCCCAGCCCGCGTCCGTCGGGTAACCCCTCGACCCTGCCACCGGCCGGGTGGCAAGGTGGAGGCATGAGCCAGGACAACGCGAACGACGACCTCGACGACGTGAAGGCCAAGATGCGCGAGGCCCTGGACCGGAAGAACGCGAAGGCGAAGGGCGTCCGCGAGGATGCTCCGGTCCGCGAGAAGGCACACGGGTCCGAGGTGCACGGTGGGGCCGGCCCGAAGATGCACCGGCGCAAGGCCGGCGGCGGGGGCAGCTGACCTCAGAGTTCACCCGCGCCGGGTGACGTAGGTGTAGGGCGGTCTCGGCGATCGTGGATCGTCTCCCACCCCGAGCGAGGTCCCGATGTTGCGCCGTTCCCTGCGCGGCCTCGTTCTGCTCGGAGTCGTCCTGCTGCCGTTCCTCACCGCCTGCGGCGGGAGCGGGAGCAGCGGGGCGGCCGATCGCCCCGGTATCACGGCGTCGTTGTCACCGACGCGCGAGCGCCCGACCGCGACCCGCACGCCCGATACGCCGGGTGAATCGTCGGCAGCCGCGCCGTCGTCAGCGCCCACGTCAGCGCCGACGCTAGGGCCGACGTCAGGGCCACCGACCAGTCGGCCGCCGAGGACGAGCGTGCCCGCCTCGTCGTCGCCCACGGAGTCGTCGTCACCGGCACCTTCGCAGGGCAACACCGACGACGGGACCAGCGACAGCACGGGCTGGTGGTGGCTGGCGCTCGTCGTCCTCGTCGTGGGCGCCCTCGTCGCCGTGCTGCTGGTACGTCGGGCGCGCCGCGGCCGCACCTGGCGGTCCGACGTGGCGACCGCCGAGCGGGAGGTCGGCTGGTTCGCCCGCGACCTCGTCCCGCAGCTGCGCGGCTCAGGCTCCCTCGCGGGTGTCGCGGGCGGCTGGACGGTGGCCGCTCCGCGGGTGTCCGCCCTCGACGACCGGTTGACGCACCTGGTCACGACGGCGCCCGGTGAGGAGGAGCGGGCCCGGGCGACCGCCCTCCGGGACGCCGTTCGGACCGCTCGTGACCGGATCGCGGCGCTCGTGAGCGCAGGAGGACCCGCCACCTGGTCGCTGGATCTCGACGGTGCGCAGGCACCGTTGCTGGCGGTGCTCGTCCCGCCCGATGCTGGTTCCCCTGGGTGATCCGGCTCCGACTGGCGCAGCCGGACGTCCCCACCAGTCCTCGGCCCCTGGTCGAGCGCGGACAGCGGTGCGGGCGTTTCGATCAGCGGACCAGAATTTCCCTGAGAATGTTTCTGTTTCGGCACGCCGATCCCACGCCTCGGTGTCTAATTCCCAGTAGCGCGGCTCGGGGAGCTGCGCCCCGCCGGCTGGGGAGCCGGGCCTTGTTGGGGGGAACCATGAACGTTGTACGCCCATTGCGCATGCTGACTGGGGGTATCGTCCTCGGCCTTGTCGTCGGGGCGGTGGGAACGACCGCGGCCGAAGCGAAGCCGTCCAAGCCCGGTGGCGTGACTGGCCTTGCTGCCCAGGTGACCCCGGGTGACCTGACCTACGGGGTGGCCGCCACCTGGAACCCCGTGGCCAAGGCGACCAGCTACCGGGTCGCGATCACGCGGGCCGGCACCACGCTGGCGTCCAAGACCGTGACCACGCCGACCTGGACGCCCGTGCTCGCGACGACCCCGGGCACCGTGTCCCTCTCGGTCAGGGCGGTGATCAGGCATCAGCCGGGCAAGGCGTCGACCATCAGTGTCCCGCTCCCGGACGTGACCGCTCCGACCGGCATCTACTCATCGACGTGGGACAACAACACCGGCATCGCCACCTTGACCCAGGACTCGCTGACCGACGACTCGCCGACCTCCCAGGTCACCCGGATGGTCGCCTGGGGCGACGGGACCGCGGCGGTGGCGTGGACGACCGGCACGACGCTGAAACACACCTACCCCCTGACCGCCGCGCGCTATGTCCCTACGGTCACGCTCAACGACGCGGCAGACAACGGCATCGTCGTCGCGGTTCCTGCGGTCGTCATCAACGACGCCGAGACCCCGACCGGCACCTTCACCGCGGGTCCGGCCTCGGCCTGGGCCGGCCTCACCCGGGTGCGGGTGACCCAGACGGCACTGGCGGACAACTGGAGCCCGGCGGACAAGATCACGCGCAGCGTGGACTGGGGTGACGGTGCGACCACGCCGTGGACGAGTGGCACCACCCTGACGCACGTCTACCGCACCGGTGGCACGTTCACACCGGCGGTCACCGCGACCGACGAGGCCGGCAATGCGGCGATCCTCGAGTCCTCAGCTGTCGTGGTGAACGTCGACTCCGTCGCCCCCGTCGTCAAGCTTCTCCTGCCGAAGAGGCATCGCCACTCGGTGCGCGCCTGGAAGACCCTGCATGGCACCGCGACCGACACCGCCGGCACTGGCGTGAAGAGGGTCCGGCTGCGCGTGGTGGAGAAGCGCGGCGGGCACTGGTACGGCTACCGGCCGGCCACGAACTCCTGGGTCAAGGCCGCCAGCAAGGCCAAGGCCTTCGCCCGAGGCCGTGGCTTCTCGCTGACCACCAACCCCCGCCACCGATGGGCGGCAACCCTGAGCCGGCTGACCAAGGGCACCCTGGTCTACCGCGTCTCCGCGATCGACCGCGTCGGCAACACCTCGAAGCTGGTTACCCATACCGCTCGGCTGACCGCGCGCTGACCGATTGACCCACGGACCACCCCGGCATGCTCGTGTGCCGGGGTGGTGGTGCGTGTCGGTGGTCTTCTGACGGCAGAGCAGCTCATGCCCTGTCAGGCAAGGTTTGCATGCGACGTACGTAGCGTGACTCCAGTCCGCCGGTAGGTGACGGGGTTCGATCGGGGCGACGATGAGAAGTGACGCCGGAAATAGGGTCGCGGTCAGGGCCAAACGTTGCCTGACGCGGCCCCTTGCTAGGTCGCTCCTGGTTTCCGCGCCGAGATTCTTCGACGCTGTTGTCATCGAGGACCCAACCCGCGTGGGGGATCGATTCGCGGACGCATTGGGCGCTCTACACGGCGGCCTCGGTGACCTCGTTGTGAGAGTTGAGCTGTGGGCTCAACGTCGGTGCCCGGCCTCGCCGCCAAGCCCATCATCGACATCGACATGACATTGTCTGACGCGGATGACGAGGACAGGTACGTGCCTTCTCTACGTGCATTCGGCTATCGGCTGGTGCTGCGAGAGCCATGGTGGGATGGCCACGGGACGTGGTGAGCGCTAGTGAGGACGTGAACCTGCACGTGTTGCCCGTGGGCGCACCTGAACCAATGAGACATCTGCCTTTTCGGGACTGGCTTCGCTTCGCACCCACCCAGGTGATCGACGAGGCGATCAATGACATCTACAGCCGGATCTTCGCGACCGTGGAGGCGGATGAGATGGCTCTTCCCATCGGACGTGTGTGGTGTCTGGCAGAGAACCGCTCATCGGCAGAACCGCGCACCACGGGCGGCATGAGCGGAACGCTATGCCGCAATGTCTGTCAGCATGAGCGGTCGCTTAGCAGCACAAGTCCCCGTAGCGTGTCCCTCATGCCCGCACCACCAGATAGTTCCGACGAGGCGTTGCAGAAGTTGCTGGTCCAGCTGGCTCGCTCCGAGGAGCGAGCCCCCTCTATCGGATGGTCCTTAACGGTTGTCGAGTGCTTCGATACCTTGTTGACCGTTCGGTCGTGACCAGGGAAGAGGCAGGAAGATGGGCTCTCGGGCGTTGGCGCGAGTCAGACCATGATTTGATTCAAGCCGCAC
>NZ_DASXQG010000100.1:0-46113 GCF_036493135.1 Nocardioides sp.
CGCTGGGCGTCGGAGAAGTACGCCGGCACGGTGATCACCGCGTCGGTCACGGTCTCGCCGAGGTAGGACTCGGCGTCCCGCTTGAGCTTCTGGAGCACGAACGCGCTGATCTGCTGCGGCGTGAACTCCTTGTCGTCGATCGTCACCTTCCAGTCCGTGCCCATGTGGCGCTTCACGGAGCGGATGGTGCGGTCGATGTTGGTCACCGCCTGACGCTTGGCGACCTCGCCGACGAGCACCTCGCCGGACTTCGCGAACGCGACCACCGACGGGGTGGTGCGGGCGCCCTCTGCGTTGGCGATGACGGTGGGTTCGCCACCCTCGAGTACGGCGACGACGCTGTTCGTCGTACCGAGGTCGATGCCGACGGCACGAGCCATGTCTGGTTACCTCCGGGTCGTCCGGCCGGGTCGTCCGGCCGGTCTGTCTGTGGGTGAGCCCATCCTCGCGGAGAGGACGGGACTGACAAAATTCTTGAGCCACTTGCACTCAAGTCTTACACCGGGCACAACGACCGCCGTACCCCGATCTGTTCCCACTCCGACCCATGAACTTCCGGGTCGTCCGCCTGACTGGCTACAAGAGCACCCGCTCGGGCGGACGACCCGAAGATGGCCACCCGCCGCTAGCGTGGGGCCCCGTGGCTCGCCATCGGGTTCTGGTCTCGGCCCACCGCTGCGGGTACGCCGAGCTGGGCACGATCGGTGGGCACGAGGACCCCCTCGCCGGGATCGCCCACTCGGCGAGGGTCGGCGCCGACTACTGCGAGTTCGACGTCCGCCGCTGCTCCGACGGGACCTTCGTGGTCGCCCACGACGCCGACGGCGGCACGGGCGACGACGATGTCGTGATCGCCGACCTCACCTGGCCCGAGCTGCACGACCGCGCCCCCGGGGTCTGCACCCTCGACGACCTGCTCGCGGCCCTCGAGACCAACGGCCTCGGTGCCCACGTCGACATCAAGTTCCGCACGCCGGCCAGGGAGCAGAAGGCAGGTCACGCCTGGGAGGTCGACGCCGTCGCCGCGGTCACCGCCCGCCTCGACCCGTCGCGCGTCGTGGTCACCAGCGGCGTGCAGAGGACGACCACGGCGATCCGCGCCTGGGCGCACGACCACGACGCACCCGTCGTCGTCGCCCTCAGCATCGGCGGCAGCGTCCGAGGGATGACGTGGCAGAACGCCGTCCGTCGGCGCTGGGGCGAGCTGTTCCCCCAGCTGCGCTTCCGGTTGTCCGACGCCGACGCGGTCGCGGCCCACTTCGCGCTCGCGATGATCCGGCTGGCCCGCTGGACCACGCACATCGGCGTCCCGCTCCTGGTCTGGACCGTCGACTCCACCTGGCTGCAGAAGCGCTTCCTGCACGACAAGAGGATCTGGATGATCACCACCAACAGACCGGCGCGCGCGGTGGCGCTGCGCGACCGGTAGCGTCGCTGCGATGCCGACCCCCGAGGAGATCACGCGCCATCACTTCGACGACCCGCCTGCGGGAAGCGATCCGTGGGTCCACGGGCCGGCCCAGCCCTACGAGATCCAGGTCGTGGAGTACGACGCGCGCTGGCCGGCCGACTTCGAGCGGGTCGCGGCGCGGGTCCGCGGAGCGCTGGGCGACCGGGTGCTCGAGCTGCACCATGTCGGGTCGACGTCCGTGCCCGGCCTGCCGGCCAAGCCGGTGATCGACGTCGACCTGGTCGTGGCCGACTCCGCCGACGAGGCGGCGTACATCCCCGACCTCGTGGCGGCCGGCTTCGTCCACACCGTCCGCGAGCCGTGGTGGCATGAGCACCGCCTGGTCAAGTACGACGACCCCGTGGCCTACGTGCACATCTTCGGACCGGACTGCCCCGAGGTCGTCCGGCACCGGATGTTCCACGACTGGATGCTCGAGCACGAGGACGACCGGCAGCGGTACGCCGCGGCCAAGCGCACCGCCGCCGCCGAGATGAACGCCCGCCCGGGCGGCGGCACCGGCATGGACTACAACGCCCACAAGGAGCCGGTCGTCCTCGACATCTACGACCGGATGTTCCGCGCCCACGGCCTGATCCCGTGACCGACGTCAGACCGGCGAGCGCAGCGGATCTGGCCGGTGCGGCTGCCATCTACGACGAGCAGGTGCACACCGGGATCTCGACGTTCGACCTGGAGCCGCCTCCCGTCTCGTACTGGGAGCACCACCTCGCGAGCACCGAGCCCGGCGACCACTTCCTGGTGGCCGACGACGCGAGCGAGGTCGTCGGCTTCGCCTACTCCTCGGCCTACCGGCCTCGGCCGGGCTACCGGCTGACCCGGGAGGTCTCGGTCTACCTCTCGGAACGGGCACGCGGACAGGGCCTGGGTCGCCGGTTGTACGACGACCTCATCGACCGCGTCCGCGCCGACCGGATCCACGTCGTGCTCGCCCTGGTCGCCGTCCCCAACCCCGCCAGCGTGGCGCTGCACGAGGCGTGCGGCTTCGAGCACCTCGGCACGATGCGCGAGGTCGGCCGGAAGTTCGACCGCTGGCTGGACACCGCCTGGTACCAGCTCATCCTCTGACCACGACCGTCCGGCCCGCTAGCGTCGAGACCATGCACGATCGGCGCGGCGAGATCGAGGGTCGGCTCGCCCGCGCGCTGGTCGAGCGGCTTCGCCCGGCCGTCCACACGACCGTCGCACCGCTGTCGGTCGAGGTGTGGCACGTCCCTCGCGCGAGCGACGGCCGCGTCGGCGAGCCGGTGCCGTTCGCGGTCGCGCGCGAGTCGGCGTACCTGCCCTGCGACAGCGGCGAGCTCTGGGGCCCGGCGTGGGGTACGTCGTGGTTCCGGCTCACCGGCAGCGTGCCGGACGATCTCGCCGATGCCGAGGGCGTCGTAGATCTCGGCTTCACCCAGGCTCACCCCGGCTTCCAGGCCGAAGGGCTCGTGCACGAGCCGGACGGCCGCATCGTCAAGGGCCTCAACCCGCGCAACGACTGGATCCCGGCGCGCGCCGGGGCCGTCGAGTGGTACGTCGAAGCGGCCGCCAACCCCACCCTGCTCACCGGATTCCGCCCGACCGACGAGGGCGACCGGCTGACGAGCTCGACCGCTCCGCTGTACCGCCTGGCGCGAGCGGACCTGTGTCGGCGCGAGACGGGCGTCGCCGAGCTGGTCGCGGACCTCGAGGTGCTGGAGGGAGTACGGCGCAGCCTCCCCGACGACCAGCGCGCCGGCGAAATCCTCTACGCGATCGAGGCGGCGCTCGACGCCCTCGACCTCGCCGACGTCGTCGGCACGGCGACCGCGGCCCGGGCCGAGCTGGCCGGCGCCCTCGGCACCGCGGCCGCACCGGGAGGACACACGATCTCGGCCGTCGGCCACGCGCACATCGACTCCGCATGGCTGTGGCCCGTGCGCGAGACGGTCCGCAAGGTGGCCCGCACCGTCGCCAACGTCGTACAGCTGATGGACACCGACGACTCGCTCGTCTACGCGATGTCGAGTGCCCAGCAGTGGGCGTGGCTGGAGGCGGCGTACCCGGAGCTGTTCGCGCGGGTGAAGGAGTACGTCGACCAGGGTCGCTTCGTGCCGGCCGGCGGGATGTGGGTGGAGTCCGACACCAACCTGGTCGGCGGGGAGGCGATGGCGCGGCAGTTCGTGGTCGGTCAGGGCTGGTTCCGCGACCATCTCGGTGTCACCCCGCGCGAGGTCTGGCTGCCGGACTCGTTCGGCTACACAGCCGCCCTTCCCCAGATCGTCACCCTGGCCGGGATGCGGTGGTTCCTGACCCAGAAGATCTCGTGGAACACCACGAACCCCTTCCCCCACCACACGTTCTGGTGGGAGGGCATCGACGGCACCCGCGTCTTCACGCACTTCCCGCCGGTCGACACCTTCAACGCCGAGCTGACCGGCGAGGAGCTCGCGCACTCGGCCGCGAACTTCCGCGACAAGGGTGCTGCGTCGCGCGCGCTCGCGCCGTTCGGGTACGGCGACGGGGGTGGCGGCCCGACCCGCGAGATGCTCGCCCGCGCGCGCCGTACCGCCGACCTGGCCGGTTCGCCACGGGTGCGCGTGGAGACACCGGAGGCCTTCTTCACCGCCGCCGAGAAGGAGTACGCCGAGCGGGCACCCGTCTGGGCCGGCGAGCTCTACCTCGAGATCCACCGCGGCACGTACACCTCGCAGGCCGCGATGAAGGACGGCAACCGCCGCTGCGAGCACCTGCTCCGCGAGGCGGAGCTGTGGTCGGCGACCGCCGCTGTCCGCGGGCTCCTCGACTACCCGGCAGACGAGCTCCGGGCGGCCTGGGAGACGGTGCTGCTCCACCAGTTCCACGACATCCTCCCCGGCTCGTCGATCGCATGGGTGCACCGCGAGGCGCGCACGACGTACGCCCGGGTGATGGCCGACCTCGAGGCGATCATCGAGCGTGCGCTGGAGGTGCTCGCCGGGGACGGCGACGAACCGGTCGCCTTCAACGCCGCTCCGATGGCGCGCCTCGGCGTGCCGGCGATGGGCGCCGGGCCGCCGGGCGACGAGCGGCTGGCCTCGTCCGCGGTCGCGACCCAGGACGGCGGAGCGGTGCTCGAGAGCGACCGGTTCCGCGTGACCGTCGACGCGGACGGAGTGATCCGGTCGGTCCTCGATCTTCGTCATCACCGCGAGGTGCTTCCGCCCGGCGGGGCGGCCAACCTGCTGGAGCTGCACCCGGATCACCCCAACCGCTGGGACGCCTGGGACCTCGACGAGCACTACCGACGCACGGTGACGCCGCTGACCGACGCCGACCACGTGGGCATCGAGGGTGACGTCGTCGTGGTGCGACGGTCGTTCGGCGACTCTCGGGTCGAACAGCGGATCGCTCTGCACCTCGGCCGGATCGAGATCGACACCGACGTCGACTGGCACGAGCGCGAGAGGCTGCTGAAGCTCGCCGTCGACTGCGACGTGCACACCGACGAGGCGCGCTACGAGACGCAGTTCGGGCACGTCGTACGGCCCACGCACGTCAACACCAGCTGGGATGCCGCCCGCTTCGAGGTGTGCGCGCACCGATGGGCGCTGGTCGGCGAGGAGGGGTACGGCGTCGCGCTCGCCAACTTCACGTCGTACGGGCACGACGTGACGCGACACCCTCGCCCGGACGGAGGCACCTACTCATGCCTCCGGGCGAGCCTGCTGCGCGCGCCGCGGTTCCCCGACCCCGGGACCGACGGGGGACGTCACTCGTTCCGGCACGCGATCGTGCCCGGTGCCGGTGTCGCCGAGGCCGCCCGGGCGGGCTACGGACTGAACCTGCCTCTCCGACGGCGTCGCGGTCGCGCGGTCGAGCCGCTGGTCGACGTCGCTGACGGCACGGCGTACGTCGAGGCGGTGAAGCTCGCCGAGGACGGGTCGGGCGACCTCGTCGTCCGGCTGTACGAGCCCCTCGGCGCCCGCACCCGGGTGCGGGTCACCGCGTCGTTCGAGACGTCGGGTGCCGAGGTCGTCGACCTCCTCGAGCATCCGCTGGCGAGCGCCGACTGGAGCGGTCAGGAGCTCGCTCTCCGGCCGTTCCAGATCGTCACCCTGCGGTGGCATCGATGACCGCCCGGCGGCCGTAACTGGCCGTCACGGGCCGTCACGGGTAGGAACCCACCGCGTGCCGACCGTGCAACCGCAGCAACAGCTGAGGAGGGCCAGCGTGATGGTGGGTGTGCCCCTGGCTGACCGGCGGTGGCGGCCCTTGGATGGTGGCGCCGGGCGCCTGAGTGGTGGTGGCGTCCTGCGCCGACAGCACGATCCCGCCGACGGCCAGGCCGCCGACGGTGACCACGGTGGCTGCCGCGGCCGCGGCGACGTTCCTGGAGAAGTGCTGGTGGCCGGGTGCGGTGATGGTCATGACTGGTCCTCTCCTCGGTAGGTCCCGACGGTTCAGGGCAGGCCGATCTGCGGCTGCCCGCCCGGGGCCGGCGACGGGAACTGCCCCGGGTGCCCCTTGTCCTGGCCGTGCGCCCGCTGATCGGGCGGGAGGCAGCGAGGATCGGTACAGCCCGGCCAGTGGTGCGTGGCCGAGGTCGTCCCGGTCGGCGTCGTCGTGCTGTCCTGCGAAGCGGCGATGCCGATGGCGGTGACGCCGCCCACGACGACGACCGTCGCGGCGGCAGCCAGGGCGATCTGGTGCGGGAAGCGGTGCTGGGTGGTGGCTGCGGTACTCATGGTGGGTCCTTTCCCCCGGTCGTGGTTCGACCGTCTGGGAAGGACCTTCGGGCTAAGACGCATCCCGAGACATCCGGCGAATTCCTACACCTTCCCCGGCAGGCCGACAGCGACGTCAGGAGCGGAAGTGCCGGAAGCCCGGGCGGTGGTGCCGGTACTCCGGGCGGAAGTGCCGGAAGCCCGGGCGGAAGTGGTGGTACGCCGGCTGAACGGACACCGGAGCCGCGGACAGCGCGGCGGGTGACTGGGTGCCGGCATAGGCATCCGCGGAGAGCACGGATGGTCCCGCGGCGACTCCCCCGATGGTGATCGCGGTGGCGAAGGCCGCCGCCGCGACGCTCGCGGAGAACCGGTGGTGGGTGGGAGCGGTGATGGTCATGGCTGGTCCTTTGCTCGGTGGCCGTCTGTCTCGGCCCGCTGACCCATCACGCTCGGGCTAAGACGCACCCGGCACATCCGGAGAACTCCTACACCTCGACGTACGCCGACTCACAACCCGAGCATCACCTTGCCTCCACTCGTGGTGCCGGCCCGCCCGTGGTGGGCGTCGTGGTGAGAGGGGTGTGCCCGCCCATGCCCTTGACGGGCCGGACCGGCGTGCGACCCGGCCGCATGGGAGATGCCGACGACGGCGATGACCGCCACTGCCGCGGCGCCGGCGACCGGCGCCGCCCGACCTCGGGTGATGGAGAAGGACATGAGACTTCCTTTCGTGGGCGGCCCGTGCGGCCGCGGTTGATGTCCGCTCCACGGTCGCCGGTCTCGCCCCTGGCCACATCCGCAGATCTCCGGGCATTGCCTCGCAGGACTGCGCAACTTGCACGCCGATGTCACCCGGTCTCGACCTCGGGCAGCTCGAGGCGATGGGCAGTCCCGGCACCCTCAGGTACCTCAGTGCGTCCGCACGTGGACTCTCGGTAGCAGGTCTGTCGGATCTGAGCCCCGATGTACGTCGGATGCCGGATCCCTCGGGTGGCGTCTTAGCGCGAATCTCGAGGACGTCGGCACACGCCACCGGACCCCCGAGGAGTCGAGATGACCAGCTTCATCCAGAACCTGAACGCAGCAGACGACATCGCCCGCTGGACGATCCAGGACCGCCGCCGCCAGGCCGAGCAGCGGGCCCTGGCCCGCGCCGCCCGCCGCCAGGCACGCCGTACCGCCGCCCCGGTGGCGCACGACGTACCGGCGTCGGCCTTCCGGTTCCTGCGCCCGGTGTACTGAGACTCGAGAACGACGCCCGCGGACGGCTGTGCGACTCCCTGCGCGCGGCCGTCCGTCGGCGTCTGGTAGAGACTTCGACACCGGCCTCCCGCAAAGGCCGATCGTTTGGGAGGATGCGGGCATGACCGCCATGCAGGACGGTCCGGTCGGCCCGCCCCCCGAGGCCGCTGGCAGCGAACGCGCCGCGGCGCTGCTTCGGCATGCCCAGCGGGTGGCAGACGAGCTCCAGGCGCGTGCCGAGGAGGACGCCCAGGCACACACCGCGGAGGCACACGGTCTGCGCGAGGAGGCCGCGCAGCTCCATGCCGAGGCGAGCCGGGCCCGCGCACAAGCCCAGCAGGTCCTCGACGACTCCTCGACCGACGCCCACCAGATCGTCAGTGACGCCGGCGAGCAGGCCCGGGTGCTGATGCACGCGGCGCAGTCCCACCACGACCAGATCGTGACCGAGGCGGAGCGCTCCGCGGCCGAGCGCGTCGACGCCGGGCAGCGCGCCCACGAGGAAGCCTTCGCCACCGCGGAGTCCATCCGCGAACAGGCGCAGCAGCAGGCCGAGGCCCTGCTGGCGAGCGCACGCGCTCGGGCCGACCAGCAGGACTCCGAGACCCGCGGCCTCGTCGACTCCCGGACCGCTGAGGCGGAGGCCGCGGCCGAGAAGCTGCTGACCGCCGCGTCCGACAAGGCGGAGGCTCTGCGCGCCGAGGCCGACGCCGGGGCCCAGTCCGTCCGCGAGTCGTCCGCCGCTGACGCCGACGCCGTACGCGTGCAGGCCGAGGAGCTGCTGGCCGAGGCCCGCAGTCGGGCCGAGGAGCACGTCGCGGCCGCCGAGGCGGAGGCCCAGCGGCAGCTCGCAGCCGCCGCGGAGCAGACGTCGTGGACGCAGCAGACCGTGCAGTCGCTGCTCGCCACCGCCGACCTGGAGGCCGACCGCATCCGGCAGGTCGGTCACCGGGACGCGGTCGACGTCGTACGCCGTGCCCGTCAGGGCATCGTCGGCGTGGCCGCTCGCATGCGCGACAAGCTCGACATCGAGACGGAGACGTCCCGGACCGAGGCGCAGCAGCGCCGTCGCTCCGCCGAGGACGCCCTGGCCAGCGCCGCGCAAGAGGCACAGCAGACCCGAGCCGCCGGCGAGCGCGAGGCCGCCCGCATCCGGGAGGACGCCGAGGCCTCGGCAGTTCATACCGCCGAACGCGCACAGCACCGGCTCGACGAGGCCGAACAGGGAGCTCGTGCGCTCCGCGAGCAAGTGGCCGAGGAGGTGCTCCGCCTCCAGCGCACGGGTGACGAGGAGCTGCGCCAGGCCCGCACCGAGAGCGCCGCCATCGTCGCCCAGGCCCGCCACGAGGCCGATGAGCTCCGGGCGCAGGCACGACGTATCGTCGAGGAGGCGCGTGCCGAGGTGGCGCTCCTCGCCCGGCAACGCGACGGCATCACCGAGGAGCTCGGCCAGCTCTCAGGCGTCATCCAGGCCCTAGCAGTCCCGACCCCGACCACCCAACCCCCGACACCACAGGACCAGAGCAGTGACTGATCAGAACAGCACCTTCAAGACCGTGATGCGTGGCTACGACCCCGCCGAGGTGGACCGCCGGATCGAGGAGCTCTCGACCGCGATGACGTCCCTGACCCAGCAGCGCGACGGCCTCGCCGCGCGCGTGCAGGAGTTGTACGACGCCTCCTCGGGCGGGGGCGAGCCGCCGAGCTACGAGCACCTCGGCGAGCGCGTCGGCCAGATCCTGTCGCTGGCCGACACCGAGGCCACCGAGCTGCGCGAGCGTGCTCAGACGGAGGCCGAGGCCCATCGCTCCAACGTGCACGCCGACGCCGCGTCCGTTCGCGACGAGGCCGACCACTACTCGTCGAAGATCCGGAGCGAGGCCGAGGGTGAGGCCGCGCGGATCGTCGAGGACGCCCGCAAGGCCGCCGACGAGCACCGCGACAGTGCCGAGCGCGACGCGTCGGTCCGGCTGCAGGAGGCCGAGGCCGTTTACGAGGAGCAGCGTGCCCGGGCCGCCAAGGCGGCCGCCGACTTCGAGACCACGCTGGCGGGACGGCGTAAGGCTGCCGAGGACGAGTTCACCCAGAAGATGGCCGAGTCCCAGACCCAGCTCGACGACGCGACCCAGCTCGCCGAGCGCACCCGCACGGACGCCGAGCACACTCGCTCGGAGGCGAGCCGTGATGGGAGCCGGCTGCTCGAGGAGGCCCGGCAGGAGGCCGCCCGCATCGTCAGCGACGCCAAGGCGACCGCGGAGCGCGTGCGCGCCGACTCCGAGCGCGAGCTCACCGCCGCCAGCCAGCGTCGCGACAGCATCAACGCCCAGCTGTCGAACGTCCGGCAGATGCTGGCCACGCTCACCGGAACAGCGGCGATGCCACTGACCGCCTTCGGCGCCGACGAGGAGGACGAGTCCGACACGGCCGCCGCGAGCGACGCCGACGACGTCGAGGACCCGGCGGACGAGGATGTCGACCAGGACCAGGCCGATGACCAGGCCCAAGACGCCCAGGCCGACGAGTCCGGCCAGGACGACGTCGAGCAGGACGAGAACCGCGAGGAGACGGTGACGCAGGGCTGACCCCGCCTCATCGGTACCTCAACAGCCCGGCGATGACCGGGACCTCGGTGCGGTCGGTCACGCCCTGAACCAGGCACGCGCCGTGCGCCGTGCCTCAGCCGGTGACCCCCGTCGGTCTGAGGCTGTCGCCTAGGAGGCGTGGGCGATCTCGGGCCCGATCTAGGGCAGTTGCCGGATTCGTGGGCGACGTCTTAGCGGAAACGTGGAGGACGCACGCAAGGACCACCACGACCCGAGGAGCATCCCATGAACAGCTTCGCCAGCAACCCGAGCGCCGCGAGCATGATGGCGCGCCAGCTGATCGACGAGCGCGTCCGGGACGCGCAGGACCGGGCGCAGGCGCGCGCGGTCTGCCACGAGAAGCGCCATGCCCGGCGCCAGCGCCGCCTGTCGGCGTCTCCGCCGCGCTACCAGTTCGACCTGCCCTTCTGGGTGTTCCGCTACGGACGCACCGGCTGACGGTCGAGCCTCGGGTCGAGCCGGGCCCGCGTCGACACCCCTCGAGGTGGGGTGCCGACGCGGGCCTTCTCGTCGTGCACAGCCCGATGCGCTTCTCATCCGGGCGCGGGGAGGTGCAGTCTGGGGCCATGCCGATGAAGCCCACCACCGTCGTCCTGTTCGGTGCGACCGGTGACCTCAGTCGTCGCAAGCTGCTGCCCGGCCTGCTGCACCTGTTCCAGACCGGGCTGATGCGCGACATCACCGTGGTCGGCACGTCGCTCGACGACCACGACCGCGAGTCGTTCATCGACTTCGCGCATCGGGCGGTCGAGGAGTTCGGCGGCGACGACCACGACACCGACGGCTGGCCGGACTTCTCCAAGCTGCTGTACTGGGCGCCGGGAGACGGCGGCCCGGAGGGCCTGCGCCGTGCGATCGACGAGGCGGAGGGTGAGCGGAGCGGCGAGTTCGATCGGCTCCACTACCTCAGCGTCCCGCCGAAGGCCGCGCTGTCGGTCGTCCACGAGCTGGCCGAGGGCGGGCTCGTGGAGAACAGCCGGATCGTGATGGAGAAGCCGTTCGGCACCGACCTCGCCAGCGCCCGCAAGCTGAACGTCGAGCTGCACAGCGTGTTCGACGAGGAGCAGATCTTCCGGATCGACCACTTCCTCGGCAAGGAGGCGGCCCAGAACATCCTCGCCTTCCGGTTCGCCAACGGGCTGTTCGAGCCGATCTGGCACCGCAACCACATCGACCACGTCCAGATCGACGTACCCGAGGCCCTCGGGCTCGAGCAGCGCGCGGACTTCTTCGAGAGCACCGGCGCCTACCGCGACATGGTGGTCACCCACCTGTTCCAGGTGCTGGCCTTCACCGCCATGGAGCCGCCGACGGCTCTGGAGCCGGATGCGATCGGCGAGGAGAAGAACAAGGTCTTCCGCTCGATGCTGCCGATCGAGCCGTCCGACGTCGTCCGCGGCCAGTACGTCGGGTACCGCGACATCGAGGGCGTGGCCCACGACTCCGAGACCGAGACGTTCGTCGCCCTCAAGTGCTTCGTCGACAACTGGCGCTGGGCCGGCGTCCCGTTCTACCTCCGCACCGGCAAACGGATGGCCGAGGGTGCCCGGATCATCTCGATCGCCTTCCGAGAGCCGCCGCGGTCGATGTTCCCGCCCGGCTCGGGCGTCGGCGATCACGGTCCCGACCACCTCACCTTCGACCTCGCCGACGAGGCCAGGATGTCGCTGTCGTTCTACGGCAAGCGGCCCGGTCCGGGCATGAAGCTGGACAAGCTGTCCATGCAGTTCGCCATGCACGACACCGGCTGGGCGGGCGCCGTGCTCGAGGCCTACGAGCGCCTGATCTTCGACGCGGTACGCGGCGACCGGACCCTCTTCGGTGCCGCCGAGGGCATCGAGCGTCTCTGGGAGATCTCGACCCCGCTCCTGGAGAATCCACCCGTCGTACGCCCCTATGCGCAGGGCTCGTGGGGGCCCAACCAGATCCACCAGCTGGTGGCGCCGTTCACCTGGCGACTGCCGTTCGAGCGGCAGTGGCGCAAGCCGAACGACGAGGGCGACTGACTCCGTCTCTCGGACGCCTCGGGCTCAGGCGGTCAGCTGGTGGGCGAGCTTGGTCGCCGAGGCCTTCGTGAAGTCCCCCGTGATGTCGAAGTGCGCGGGGTGGAAGGAGCTGTCCACGGCGATGGACGTCAGCACCGATCCGTTGTAGATGAACGCGAGCTGCTGGCCGGTCATCGACTTCGTCTCGGCGGCGATCTTCGTGGCGACGTCCGGTTGGAGCTTGACCACGATGTACCAGATGTCCTTGTGCCCGAACTGGACCGGCGTCGCCGAGGCCACGTCGCCCTCCACGATCGGGTTCTTGAGCAGATACACGGTCTGGCCGGCATCGCACTCCATGAGGAGGCCGCTGACGATGCGCGCCTTCATCGGGCAGGACTGGCTCGACATCTCCTGGACCAGGGCCCGGGGCAGCTGGGGACCGAACGGGACGCCCGGCGCGTACCGCGCGTAGACGGTGCGGACCTCGAACCCGGACGTGGGGCCGAGGATCGTCGAGTCACCGGAGGAGGAGCTCGAGTCCGAGCTCGAGCCGTTGCCGCAGGCGGTCGCCAGGCCGGCGACGAGCGCGAGCGGCGCCAGGATTCGGAGGAGACGCACGGCCCCCATCTAACAGGGTGGGGACAACCGATCCCCGGTCCGGGCCGGCTCCGGCGGAATACGTTGCCCAATCGTGTTGTCGGCCTTCATATGACTGTGTCGCCCACGAACGTCGCGACCACCACCCTCAACGAGGCTACGGCGATCCCCCAGCTCGCGGAGGGATCGCCGAGGACCAGACGATCGGGGCGATCGCCGAGCGCCTCGGCCCCACCGACGAGGACATGGCCGCCGTCTCGGACCTCGACCGTGGCGAGTCCGGGACGCACCGGCCCGAGCCCGAAGACGTTCGCGGGCCTCTGACGCTCTTCAGGTGAGGTCGTCATCCAAGGATTGGCCCCAGCGGCGCAGGATGGCCGCGAGCTGGGCGCGGTCTCGCTCGCTGAGGCCTGCGACCAGGCGCTGCTCGTTGGCGATGTGGTGGCCCATCAGCCGGTTCACGAGGTCGAAGCCCGCGTCGGTGAGCCGGATCCGGCGTGATCGCGCGTCCTCCTGGCTGACCGTCCGGGTCACCAGACCCGCTCGCTCGAGCCGGTCGATCCGCTTGGTGACCGCCGATGAGGTCACCATGGTCGACGCGCCGAGCTCGCCCGGTGTCAGCTCGTACGGCGCGCCGTGCCGGCGCAGCGTGACGAGCACGTCGAAGTCGCCGTCCCCGAGACCCGCCTCCGCGAAGACGGCCCGGAGCTCGATGTTCAGGACGTCGGCGAGCCGGTGCAGCCGACCGATCAGGCCGATCGGCGACGCGTCGAGGTCGGGCCGTTCCTGGGCCCACTGCTCGAGGATCTTGTCCACGTGATCCGGCTCCACCCCTTCACTATATCTTCCGTGGAAGGTATATTAGTTTCCATGGAAACTATTCGGTGGCGCGCCTATCTCCTCACGGCCTTCGCACCCGCCGCCTGGGGTACGACGTACCTGGTCACCGAGCGCCTGCTGCCGCCGGACCGGCCCCTGCTCTCGGCCACGCTGCGGGCACTGCCGACCGGCCTGGTTCTGCTGGCGGTCACGCGGCGCCTCCCGTCCCGCGAGTGGTGGTGGCGGGCGTTCCTCCTGGGGCTGTGCAACATCGGCATGTTCTTCCCGCTGCTGTTCCTCGCGGCGTACCGGCTTCCCGGTGGACTCGCCTCCACCCTCCAGGCGACGTCGCCCCTGGCGGTGATGGCGTTCGCCGCCCTGGTCATCGGTGAGCGTGCCGGCCGGATCCGGCTCGCGGCCGCGGGCGTCGGCATCGCCGGCGTGGCCCTGCTGGTCCTCCGCTCGCCCGGTCACCTGGACACGCTCGGCCTGCTCGCGGCCTTCGGCTCGGTCGTCGTCTCGGCGCTCGGGTTCGTGCTGGTCAAGCGCTGGACCCCCCCGGTCGACATGCTCACCCTCGTCTCGTGGCAGCTGGTCGCAGGTGGCCTGGTGCTGCTGCCGGTGACCCTGCTCGTCGAAGGGCCGCCGCCGCATCTCGACACTCCCGCCGTCGGTGGCTACCTCTGGCTGATGACCGCCGGCACCGGCGTCGCGTACTGGTGCTGGTTCACCGGTCTCCGGGCGATGCCCGCCGGGGCGGTGTCGCTGATCGGCCTGATCAACCCGGTCGTCGGCACGGGCCTCGGCGTGATCGTGGCCGGCGAGGCCCTCGGCTGGACCCAGGCGGCCGGGATGGTGCTGGTGCTCGGCGGGGTCGTGGCGGGTCAGACGAGCGTTTCCGGTGAGCGTGCGAACCGGAAGATCAGCGAGGAGCGCCGGCACGTGTCGTCGCGAAGCGGCGAGATGTGCGGCGCAGCCTGACATCCGACGCCGCCGGACCTACCGGATCTGGACCCGCACCTCGTTGGAGGCGAGCTTGGTGTCGGAGTCGATCATCCGGAACCGGTTCATGCCCGGGGTGCCGGTCTGGATGTAGGTGGAGAAGGTGCCGTTGGTGACGGTGGCCGAGATCGAGTAGAAGTCCTGCCACGAGCCGTTGCTGAACTTCTGGACGTTGAGCACGGCGCCCTCGCCGCCCGGGTAGGTGCCGGTCAGGTCGATCCGGCCCATCGGCGCCACCGAGCCCTGGCCGGTCTGGAGCGAGATCTGCTTCTTGGGCTTCTTGATCGTCGGGGTCGCCTGGTCCGTGCTCGACGAGGTCGGGTTGGAGCCGAGGGTGATCGAGGGTCCGGTCGCAGGCTGGGTCTTCTGCGGCTTCGGGACGACCATCGTGGCGCCGCCCTCGCCGGCCACGGCCGCTGCGTGACCACCACCGAGCCCGAGCACATGGGCGCCGCCGACGACCGCCACCGCGGCGATCAAGCCCACCGCCACGGCCACCCCGACCAGGGCCAGCAGCCCCGCTACGACCG
The DNA here is from genome assembly GCF_036493135.1 of Nocardioides sp. Classification (GTDB taxonomy): domain Bacteria; phylum Actinomycetota; class Actinomycetes; order Propionibacteriales; family Nocardioidaceae; genus Nocardioides. The sequence goes on from NZ_DASXQG010000100.1 coordinate 14,926, forward strand.
GTCGCTTCTCGTCGGGCCTCACGTCGCCGCCCACCTCCTCCTGGAATGTCCATTGTCGCGGACGGGACAAGCGGTGCCGAATCCGCAGGTGTCGGACCGCTCGGGTGGAGCCTTACCCCCGGGTCGTCATCCGAAAGGATGATTCCCCTGCTCAGGCGTCATCCTCCCGGCCGAAATAGCGTGTCGAGTGCTGACCCGTGCCGAGCCGCCGACATAGAACTACCCCCGTAGGGGTCCGTCCCGAGTGACCCCGTCCAGGAGGAATCACTCATGCAGACGAGTTACCGTGCCGCAGCCACCGCGCTGCTGCTCACGGCCACGGCGGGTCTGGCAGCGACCGGCGGGGCCGCGCAGGCCTCGGGCACGCACCACACCAGCGCCCGGGCCACTCAACTCACCGTCACCATCACGTCCAACGGCAAGGGCGTCAAGCTGTCGGACAGCAGGATCCGGCCGGGCAACACGACGTTCGAGGTCGTGCGCGGGAAGCACGGAGGTGGCCTGCTCCAGGTGCTGCGGCTCAAGAAGGGCTACAGCCTCACGGACGCCTTCGGCGACTTCGCTGCGGCGTTCCCCAACAACGCACCGCCCGACGTCGCCGCGGTCAGGCGGATCGACAGGAAGGTCGTGTTCTACGGCGGCATGGAGGCCGTGAAGGGGTCGCACAGCCAGTGGGCCGTGAACATCGACCACCGCGGCAAGTACTACGTCGTCAACCTCGACAAGAACACGCTGACGACGTTCAAGGCCAAGGGCAAGAACCAGAAGCGCTCCATGCCGAGCGCGGACGGCCGCCTCAACATCGCCCCGGGCAACGTCTGGAAGCCGGGCAAGCACAACGCCCACAAGGGCTGGATGAACACCACGAACAGGGCGGCCGAGCCGCACTTCGCGGACGTGGAGCACGTGAAGAAGGGCACCACCCGGAAAGAGGTCCTGGACTTCTTCATGAACCCGACGGGTCCCCCGACGTTCATCGCCAAGGACGGCGCCGCGGCCGACACCGGAGTGATCAGCCCCGGCCACACCTTCCGCTGGAAGTACTCCCTGCCGAAGGGCACGTACTTCTCGGCCTGCTTCTGGCCCAGCAAGGTGGACGGCACGCCACACGCGTTCATGGGCATGGTCGACGTGTTCAAGCTGCACTGAGTCTGCACCGAGGCACGATGCCCTCCCGTCCCTGGCTCTCGCGGAGCCGGGAACGGGAGGGTTCCTCGTTCAGGGCTGGGAGCGTTCGCCGGCCAGCTGTCGGGCTTCCTTCTGGGCCAGCGCGTGCTCGTCGGTGCGCTCGTCGTACGCCCAGAAGTCGTGCAGCCACACGGCGGTGAGCGTGACCCCGGCGACGCACGAGAGACCACCGCTGATGATCGACCCGCGAACCGTCCAGCGGTCTGCGACGACGCCCGCCCGTACCTGCCCGGCGAGCGGCCCCACGGAGTAGCTGAGCATCTCGATGCCGGCGAGCCGGCCCCGCAGGGTGTCGGGAATCGTCTGGCTCCAGATCGTGCCGCGGAAGACCGCGGAGATCATGTCCGCGGCGCCCGCCAGCGCGAAGAAGAACACCGCCATCCAGATCGAGGTCGAGAAGCCCGCCAGCGCGATGCATCCGCCGTACGCCGCGGCGGCCAGCACGATGGCGCGGCCGTGGTGGTGCACGCGGCTGGTCCAACCCGAGGACGCCGTGGCGACCAGCGCCCCGATGGTCTCCGCGGAGTAGAGCAGGCCCAGCAGATGTGGGTCGCCGAAGACCTTCTCGGCCAGGGCCGGGAACAGCACCACCGGCATCGCGAGCAGCATCGCGGCGAAGTCCACGAGGTACGTGCCGAGGAGATCGCGACGGCTCAGGGCGTACCGCAGGCCCCTGCCGATGCCGGCCAGGCTCGGCACCTCGGTCTCGCCGACGTGCGGGTAGCGGCGCATGGCGGCGTACATCATCGACGCGACGAACAGGCCGATGATGTCGACCAGGAAACACCACTCGACGCCGGCCGAGGCGACGATCAGGCCGCCGATGGTCGGGCCGACCAGCACGCCGCCCTGCATGCCGAAGCTCGAGAGCGCGTTGGCCGCGGTCAGCTCGTCGTGGCGGACGGTGCGCGGGAGCAGAGCCTCGCGCGACGGCCGCTGCAGTGCGGAGGACGAGGTCAGCAGTCCGGCGACGACGAAGATCTCCCACAGCCGTGGGTTGTCCGAGAACGCGTTGATGCACAGCCACGTGGTGAACGCCGCTTGGGCGATGCCGGTCCAGATCAGGAGGAGCCGGCGGTCCACGTGGTCGGCGAGGGCGCCGCCGTACAGGCCGAAGACGATCAGCGGGCCCAGCTCCACGAGGCCCACGGCGCCGACCGCGAAGTTGGAATGGGTGAGCTGGTAGATCTGGTAGGGGATGGCGACGTACGTCATCATCCCGCCGAGGTAGAAGACCGTGCCGGCGATCAGGAGCAGGCGGAAGTCACGATGCTCCCGGAACGGCCCCACGTCCATGCGGAGCGCGCGCAGACGTGACCCCCAAACCATGATCAGTCATTGTGACCCGCGTGAAACGGGCGTGGCACCGGAATCGGACAACCGGTCGGTGATTTCACCCTGGCGGGCGGGCTACCCCACGCGGATCCGCGAGCCTCGGCGCGGCACGCTGGTGATGTTGCGGACCTTCGGACGGTCCGGCCCGATCGCCGTCACGTCGTACGTCGAGAGGATCTGCCGCAGCACGGCGACGCCCTCCATCAGCGAGAACCCGGCCCCGATACAGCGCCGGACACCGCCGCCGAACGGGATCCAGGTGTTGACCGGCGGGTTCTGGCCGAGGAACCGGTCGGGGTCGAACCGCTCGGGGTCGGGGTGGTTGTCGGCGCGGCCGTGCGCGATCAGGATCGACGGTCCCACCGTGGCGCCCGCGGGCAGGTCCCAGCCGCCCACCGTGGCCGGCTGCATGAGGGTGCGGACGACCATCGGGATCACCGGGTGCAGGCGCATCGCCTCCTTCAGCGCCGCTTCGAGGTGGTCGTCGTCGCCGGTGTGCGCGGCCTCGCGAGCACGAGCGAGCTGAGCGCGGTCGCGGCCGAGCTCGTGCAGCGCCCACGCCAGCGCGGTCGCCGTGGTCTCGTGCCCCGCGAGCAGCAGGGTGACCAGTTGGTCGCGGAGCTCCTCATCGGTGAGCCGGTCGCCGTCGTCGCCCGCCAGGATCAGCCGCGAGAGCACGTCGGTGCGCTGGTCGAGGTCGACGGCGGTGCGACGCTCGCGGATCTCGGCGTAGATCAGCTCATCGAGGCGGTAGGCGTTGGCGACGGTCTTCTTCCAGGGGCCGAAGCGCTGCAGCGCCGGGTAGCCCCAGCCGAGCAGGACGGCGGGGCTGATGTTGACGGTGCGGTTCACGCACGGTCGGAGCTCGACGAGGCGATTCTCGTCGGTGACGCCGAAGACGACGCGGAGGATGACCTCGAGGGTCAGCGCGTTCATCCGGTCGAGGCTGCGGAACTCGTCGCCGCTGTGCCAGCGCCCGACCTCCTCGCGGGCGACCTCGTCGACCAACCCCCGGTAGCCGCGCAGGGCGTGACCGTTGAAGGCCGGCATCAGCAGGGCGCGGGCGCGCTTGTGCTCGCTGCTGTCCTGGAGAAGCAGGGAGTGCTCGCCCATGATCGGGCCGAGGATCGCGTTGCCCTTGCCGGCGTGGAAGACCTCGGGATCGCCGGCGAAGATCTCCTTGGCGTGCTCCGGGCGGGTGAAGAGCACCAGCGGGCGGCCGCCGGGCACGATGCGGACGGTGAACACGTCGCCGTACCGACGCCACATGCGGGGCACGAAGTGGTGCCGGAAGCGCAGCAGGGCCACGGACTGGGCCCAGACGGGCCAGCGCGGACCCGGTGGCAGGCCGCGAGTCTCGAACCGGGGAGCCGACTCGCCCCCGAACGGGCGCATCCGCTCGAAGCGACGAGCGGTGAGGTCCCTGGTGTCCGGCCGGGGCTCGGATGGACGGTCGAGCGTGGTCATGGGCGGCTCCGTTCTGCCGGGCCATACTACGAGTACGTGACCATGCCATCCGGGGATAGTACGTATCAATCGGACGGCGGCGAGTCCGGCCGATTGATACGTACTATCCGAGGAGCCCTCAAAGCAGCAGACCGTCGCGCCGGGCGATCGCGGCCGCCTCGGTGCGGCCCGCGGCACCGAGCTTGCCCAGGATGTTGGACACGTGGACCGACACGGTCTTGGTGCTGATGAACAGCTGACGCCCGATCTCGCCGTTGGTGCGGCCCTCGGCGACGAGCGCCAGGATCTCGGACTCGCGCGGGGTCAGCGTCGGTCGCCCGGGGGCGGCGGCGGTCGGAGCGGTTGACGTCGCGGCCCGACCCAGGCGGCGCAGCAGCGGCCGGGCACCCAGCTGCTCGGCGACCTCCAGCGCGGTCTTGGTCAAGATCTGGGCGCTGGCCGTGTCACCGGTGGCCGCCAGGATCTCGGCCAGCGTCGCCCGGACGGAGGCCAGCTCGTACGGAGCGGCGAACGCCTCGAAGCCGGACTCGGTGCCGCGCCAGGCCTCGACCAGCGCCTCGAGGGTCGGCGGGTCGACGTCGGCGACCCAGCGCCACCGCAGCAGCTCAGCCTCGACCCGCGCCTCCCAGGCGCGGCTCTCGGGGCCCCAGGAGGTGCCGGACTTCTCGTTGCGGCGCTCGAGTACGGCGTGCGCGTCGTCGACCAGCCCCGCGACCAGCGGCGCGTCGGCCACCCGCTCGGTGGCGCTGCGATGAGCCGCGCCCTGGGCGAAGGCGGCCAGCGTGGTCGCGGCCAACCGGACACGCGCCTGGAACAGCGGGTGCCAGATGTTGGTGAGAGTCTCGGTGATCAGCTCGTAGAGGAGGGAGGCGGCGGCCTGGTCACCGATGAGCTCGGCGGCCTCCAGCTCGGCGGCCCCGGCCGTGGTCGCGACCAGGCCCTCCTCACGCCAGAAGGGCCGCAGGTTGTGGGCCAGCTCCTCGCCTGCCGGCTCGCCGCGGGCGACCAGTATCTGCGCTCGCGTGCCCGAGAGCAGCGCGTCGTAGATCGGTGGGACCACCTCCATGGAGGTGTCGAGCACGACCAGCGCGTCGTCCCACCGCCCCTGCATCCGCAGCGACACGGCGTGCATCCAGCGCGCCTCAGCGGCGTAGGGGACCCACGGGGTGCCCTCCGCCTTGGCGCGGGTCGTCCCGCGGGTGAAGGCCGCGTCCGCCTCGGCGAACTCCGCGTTGTCGAGGTGGTGGTTGCCGAGCAGGAGCAGGGCGCGCAGCTCGGTGGTGGCGGCTCCGACGTCGACCGCGCCGGCGATCGCCGAGCGGAGCGCCTCGATCAGGGACTCGGACGGGCCGCCCTTCTTCTCCAGCCCGACCAAGGTGGTACGGATGTCGCTGGCCAGGCGCGGCATGTCGAGCCGCTCGGCCAGCGCGAGGCCGGTCATCGCGACCTCGCGACCCTCGGCGTACCGGCCGGAGCGAGCCAGCATCCGGGCGTGTACCGCCAGCACCCTCGCCCGGGCGGGAGTCGGACCGTCGGCGACGAGGGCCGCTGCCTGGGTCGTGAGGTCGAGCGGGTCCTGCTGCGTCTCGGTCAAGGCAAGGGCACCCGCGAGCGTGCCGAGCAGCTGGCCACGGACCTCGTCCGGGGCGTCGGGCGGCAGGTGGTCGAGCTGCTCCCGGACGACACCGAGGGCGCGGGCCGGATGTCCCGCGGCGATCAGCGCGTCTGCGACGAGCCGGACCAGGCGCGGGTGGTCGAGGTCGGTCTCCTGCGACTCGGGGAGCCGGGTGTCGTGCCAGAGCTCGAGGGCCTGGAGGTAGTGCTGGGCGGCCTCCTCGGCACCGCCGACCGCGCGCGCGTCATCACCGGCACGCAGGCTCGCCGTGAGAGCGGTCGCGTAGTCCTTGGCGAGCCGGGCGTGGCGGGCGAGCTCCGCGGCGGTGCCGCTGGCGCGGCCGTCCTGGAGGGCCTTCGCGTACGCCGCGTGCAGGCTGGTGCGCTCGCCGGGCAGGAGGTCGTCGTACACCGCCTCGGCGAGCAGGGCGTGGCGGAACTGGTAGAAGTCGTCGCTGCTCGGCACCATCACATGACCCTCGACGGCGTCGCGGACGGCCCGGTCGAGCTCGGCGGGCTCGAGGTCGACGACGGCGCTGAGCGCTGCGTGGGAGACCCGGCGGCCGGCCACCGCGGAGGCGCGGACCACGGTGACCGCGGAGTCGTCGAGGTTCTCCAGGCGCAGGAGGAGGAGCTCGGCGAGGTCCTCGGGGATGCGGCCGGTGCGGGTGCGCGTGGCACCGACCAGCTCCTCGACGAAGAACGCGTTGCCCTCGGCGCGGCCGACGATGTCGCGGACGCGTGCCTCGGGCAGGGGGTCGGGGTGCAGCTGCTGCACGAGACGGCGTACGTCGGCCCGGCGGAGCGGCTCGACCTGCACGCGCTCGACGCCGCTCATCCGCGCCCAGACGGCGACCTGGCGGCGGAGCGGGTGGCGGCGATGCAGGTCGTCGGAGCGGTACGACGCGACCAGCGCGACCGGGGCGTCGAAGCCGCGGCCGAACAGGAAGCTCATCAGGTCGCGGGTGGACTGGTCGGCCCAGTGGAGGTCCTCGACGACGAGGAGCAGGCACTGGTGGGCGCCGGCCGCCTCGGCGAGGGCGTGGACGGCGTCGAAGAGAGCGGCTTGGTCTGCCGGGAGGGACTCGGGGTCGGTGGCCATGGTCAACATCCGCTGGCCGGGGAGCAGACGGAGCAGGGCGGGGTGGCGCTCGGCGACCTGGTCGAACAGGTCGGGCAGCTCACGGGCGATGCGGCCGGTGATCTCGGAGAAGGGGAGGTAAGGCAGGGCGCTGTCGGCGAAGTCGAGGCAGTGACCGGCCTGGACCAGCCAGCCGTCGGTGACGGCGTGGTCGCGGAGCTCGGTCAGCAGGCGGGTCTTGCCGACGCCGGCGTCGCCGGCGAGGAGAACGGCGTCCCGGTCGGTGGTGCCGCCGGATACAGAGATGCCGAGCGTGGAGCGAAGCTGCTCCAGCTCGGCATCTCGTCCGACCAACTCCGATGTCATGTGGTCCATCTTGTCGCTGACCACGGACATCGACATCTCAGTTGATCCAGTTCTTCTCGTTGGTGGCCGCATCGGGCCCGTCCCACTCGAGGCGACGACGCCACTTGCGGTACCGGACCGGCTTCAGCTCCGACCGCGTCCGCTTGCTGCGGTACTGGAACTCCGGCTCGAGGAGGAACAAGTCGTTCATCTCTCTGATCCCTTCGTGTCTGTGTCTGGCTGACACGTAGAGATTCGCTCGCTGAGGTAGTGCCGGACATCGGCACCGTTCCCTATCTACGCGCGAGCCCTACCTCAGAAGCGACCCCGGCCACGGATCTGACTACCTCAGACCCACCTAGCCGCCCTTCAACCGGTGGTGGGGCGTCCGGCCACCCAGGTGGCGGTCACCAGGGGTACGCCGGGCCGATAGGCGAGATGGACGTGCGTGGGGGCGTCGAGCAGCACGAGATCGGCCTGCCGACCCGGGAGCAGGGCGCCGACGTCGTCGCGGTCGAGGGCCGCCGCACCGCCCGCGGTGGCCGCGTGGACGGCTTCCGCGGGCGTCATCCCCATCTCGCGGACGGCGAGGGCCACGCACAGGGGCATGGAGCTGGTGAAGCAGGACCCCGGGTTGCAGTCGGAGGCCAGTGCGACCCGGACGCCGGCATCGAGCAGGCGGCGTGCGTCGGGGTACGGCTGGCGGGTGGAGAACTCCACCCCCGGGAGCAGCGTGGCGATGGTGCCGGAGCCGGCCAGGGCGGCGACGTCGTCGTCGGTCAGGTACGTGCAGTGGTCGACGGCCACAAGACCGAGCTCGCAGGCGAGGCGCACCCCTGGTCCGGGTCCGAGCTGGTTGGCGTGCAGCCGCCCCTGGAGGCCCGCCTCGGCCCCAGACCGGAGCACTACCCGGCACTGGTCGGCGTCGAACGCCCCCGTCTCGCAGAACGCATCGATCCACCGGGCGTGGGGGGCGCAGGCCTCGACCATGGGACCGGTGACGAGTGCGACGTACTCCTCGGGCGTGGTGCCCTCGGGTACGACGTGCGCCCCGAGGTACGTCGTCTCCTCGGTGAACTGCCGCGCGACGGCCAGGCTGCGCGCCTCGTCGTGCACTGTCAGGCCGTAGCCGCTCTTGATCTCGACGGTCGTGGTGCCCTGGCGTCGCATCTCGTTCACCAGCCGAGCGACGTGGCTGGTCAGCTGCTCGTCCGTGGCGGCCCGGGTCGCCGCCACGGTGGCGCGGATGCCGCCCGCGGCGTACGACTCGCCGGCCATCCGGGCGGCGAACTCCGCGGCCCGGTCTCCGGCGAAGACGAGGTGCGAGTGGGAGTCGACGAACCCGGGGATGACGGTCCGGCCGCCGGCGTCGACCTGCTGGTCGGCCGCGGGCGCTCGGTCGGCCGCACCGACCCAGGCCACGGTCGAGCCGTCGACGACGAGAGCCGCGCCGGTGACGATCCCGAGCAGGTCGTCGGCGTCGGGGTCGTTGGTGACCAGCTCGCCGATGTTGGTGATCACGGTCGCGGTCATTCGGGGTCCCTGCGGCGTTCTGCGACGGAGGAGCGAAGCGGGGGAGGCGAAGAAAGTCGTGGGGAGGAGCTCATGACCAGATCCTCCCGATCACGTCGTCGAGGTCGCGCCCCAGCTGCTCCCGATCGTCCTCGCGGAAGACGATCCGGCCGTCAGCCACCACCTGGGTCACGTCCTCGGCGACCGCCGCGAAGACCGCGGTCTGCTCGTCGGCGCCGGTCCCGGCGGTCCGGACCCGGTCCGTCGCGATCGTGACCAGGTCGGCGCGCCGACCGACCGCGATCCCACCCGCGTCGTCCCAGCCGAGGGAGTCGTGGCGGGTGGCAGCGTCGAGCAGCTCCGCCGCGCGCCAGTGGCCGCGCCGCTGCGTCGCGAGACGCTCGTCGAGCTCGACGGCGCGCATCTCCTCGAACGGGTCGATCACCGCATGGCTGTCACTGCCGAGGGTCAGCCGGCTGCCGGCGTCGTGCAGGGCCCGGCTCGGGCCGATGCCGTCCCCGAGGTCGCGCTCGGTGGTCGGGCAGAAGCAGGCGTACGTCGCGGCCTCGCCCAGGAGGCTCACGTCATCGACCGTCAGATGCGTGGCGTGCACGGCGCTGGTGAGCGGACCGAGCACGCCGGCGTCCGCGAGCACCCGGGTGGGCGATGCGCCGTACGCCCGGAGGCAGGCGTCGTTCTCCCCCACCTGCTCCGAGAGATGCACGTGGAGGGGCCGACCCTCGGCGGCCTCGGCGACGCCGCCGAGCTGGTCGCGCGGGACGGCGCGGATCGAGTGGATCGCGGCACCGATCCGGACCGTCTCGCCCGGCCGGAGACCGTCGACGCGCGCGGCCCACGCGCTGGCGCTGCCGTCGTCGTACCGCACCTGCACGCCCTGCGGGGGTTCGCCGAACCCGGAGCTGAGGTAGCAGGTGTCGAGCATCGTGATCCTGAGTCCGGCTCGTTGCGCGGCCTCGATGAGCGCGTGGCCCATCGCGTTCGGCTCGTCGTACGGCGTGCCGTCCGGCTGGTGGTGGAGGTAGTGGAACTCCCCCGCGCCCGTGAACCCGGCGGCCACCATCTCGCGGTAGGTGACCGTCGCCAGCTCGAGGTAGGAGTCCGGGTCGAGCCGCCCGGCCACGTCGTACATCTGCTCGCGCCAGGTCCAGAAGCTCCCGCGCTCGCGCTGGGTGCGGCCGCGCAGAGCCCGGTGGAACGCGTGACTGTGGCAGTTCGCGAGCCCGGGAATCGTCAGGCCAGGAAGGGGATCGGCTCCCTCGGCCGCCCCGCCCACCTCCACCGAGGTGAACCGACCGTCCACGATCTCCACCCCGACGCCGTCGTGGACGGTCCCGTCGACCCAGGCCCGCTCGAGCAGGTACGCCGTCGGGTCGCTCACGAGGCGAGCCGTTCCAGCGTCTCGGCCAGGGCGTCGACCCCGGCGAGACAGTCCGGCAGCTCGGCGTGCTCGGCCGGGGAGTGGGAGACGCCGGTCGGGTTGCGCACGAAGAGCATTGCGCTCGGAATCCCCTGCGTAGACATGATCCCGGCGTCGTGCCCGGCCTGGGTCGGTAGGATCGGCCAGTCGCCGTCCTCATGGTCGACGGCGATCCGTCGGGCGAGATCGGGGTCGAAGTCGACGGCCCCCGACACCGACTCGGCGGTGACGGCGAGTCGCGTCCCGTCGCGCTCGGCCCGGTCCTCGGCCTGGCGGGTGATGGTCTCGACCAGGGTGGCCAGGCCCTCGTCGGACTCGCACCGCGCATCCATCCAGGCGGTCACGGCCGACGGCACCGAGTTCGTCGAGTTCGGCTGGGTGTCGACCCGGCCGAACGTCGCCCGCTGCCCGGCGACGCGCGCCTGCTTGTTGGCCGCCAATGCCGTCATCGCATAGGTGAGCATCGGGTCGCGGCGGTCTTCCATCCGCGTCGTGCCGGCGTGGTTCGGCTCGCCGGCGATGTCGAAGCGGTAGCGGCCGTGCGGCCAGATCCGGCTCGCGACACCGATCGCGGCACCGCGGTCGACCAGGTCCCGCCCCTGCTCGACGTGCAGCTCGACGAAGCACGCAAGTTGCTCAGATCCCAACCAGGGCTGGGGATTCTCGTCATCGAACCCCAGGGAGGCCATGGCCTCGTCGAGGCGTACGCCGTCCCGGTCACGCAATCCGCGGGCCTGCTCCCAGCCGGTCGCTCCGGTCGCGAGCCGCGAGCCGAGACAGGCCAGCCCGAAGCGCGAACCCTCCTCCTCGACGAACACCGAGACCCCGATCGGGCGCGCGGGCCGGAAGCCGCGGTCGCGCAGCACCTCGAGGGCGGCCAGCGCGGACACCACGCCGAGCGGACCGTCGTACGCACCTCCGTCGAGCACCGAGTCCAGGTGCGAGCCGGTGACCACGCCCGGCCCGGCACCGCTGTCCCACCACGCGATCCGGTTGCCGAAGGGGTCGGTCTCGAGCCGCAACCGCTGAGCACCTGCCTGCTCGACGAACCACGCGTCCAGCTCGCGCTCGGCGCTCGCGAACGGCTGCCGGAAGTACCCGCCGCTGCGTGCGGCACGCCCGAGCGGCTGGATCGTGCGCCACATGTCCTCGAAATGATCAGGCACACTCGCCCCCATGGAGTTCCAGGACGTCGTGCGCCGCCGCCGGATGATCCGTGAGTACGCCGAGACCGCCGTCGACCCCGCCTTCGTCGACCGAGCGTTGGCCAACGCCGTGCGCGCGCCGAGCGCGGGCTTCAGCCAGGGCTGGGCGTTCCTGGTGCTCGACCGGCCGGCCGACGTCGAGAGGTTCTGGGACGTGACCACGACGCCGGGCGAGCTGCCCGACAGCTGGCTGCGCGGCATGACCACGGCTCCGGTGGTGATCATCCCGTGCTCGAGCAAGGCGGCGTACCTCCACCGGTACGCCCAGCCCGACAAGGGCTGGACCGACCTCGATGAGGCCCGCTGGCCGGTGCCGTTCTGGCACATGGACGCCGCGATGGCCAGCCTGCTGATCCTGCTCACGGCGGTCGACGAGGGCCTCGGCGCCTGCTTCTTCGGCATCCCGCCGGAGCACGAGCGCGCGACCCGGGCCGCCTTCGGCATCCCCGACGACTTCGACCCGGTCGGCGCCATCACACTCGGTCACCGGCTGCCCGACGAGGCGCCGTCCGGCTCCCCGACGAAGCGCCCGCGCAGGGACCAGGCGGACGTCGTGCACCACGGGACCTGGGGGTCGGCGGGGGACGCGACGGGCTGACACGAGTCCATTCGAGCGACCCGGGGGTCCCCGGTCAACGCGCCACCCGGCTCAGCCCGTCTCGGATCCGAGAGGGGCCGCGCCACGCGGTCCCGCGTCGCGGTCGGCGGGTGGGATGCTCGCCCGGTGAGCGACGGCCCCGGCGAGTCCCTGTCCTTCCCGCGTCACCGCGCCCGCACCAGGAACTTCACCCTGGGCCGGCCACGGAGCGCCACCGTCGCCGCCGACGGCTCGCGCGTGGTCTTCCTGCGCTCGGCCGGCGGCACCGATCCCGTCAACGCGCTGTGGGTGCTCGACGTCGAGCGCGCCCAGGAGCGGCTGGTCGCCGACCCGGCGCGACTCCTCGAGGCCGGTGACGACGACGTACCTCCCGAGGAGCGCGCCCGCCGGGAGCGGATGCGTGAGATCGGCGGCGGCATCGTGGGGTACGACGCCGACGCGGGCGCGACGGCGGCGGCGTTCGCACTGTCCGGCCGGCTGTTCCTCGCGGACCTCGTCGCCGGCGGCGCGACCGAGCTGCCGGTCGCCGGGCCCGTGATCGACCCCCGGCTCGACCCGACCGGCTCGTGCGTCGCGTACGTCACCGGCGGAGCACTCCACGTCGTGGTGACCGACGGCACCGACGGTCGCCTCCTCATCGGCGAGGACACCGACGACGTGACCTGGGGCGTGGCCGAGTTCGTCGCCGCCGAGGAGATGGGCCGCGAGCGCGGCCACTGGTGGGCATCCGACGGGCAGCGGCTCCTCGTCGCGCGGGTCGACGAGTCGCCGGTGCAGCGCTGGCACATCGCCGACCCCGCACATCCCGAGCAGCCGGCGATGGAGACGCGCTACCCGGCCGCGGGCACGCCGAACGCCGTCGTCACCGCGGCGATCGTCGGACTCGACGGCGCGCGGCTCGACGTCGCGTGGGACACCGACGCCCTCCCCTATCTCGCCGGCGCCGGCTGGCCCGACGGGCGCGCGCCGTACGTCGTGGTCCAGAGCCGCGACCAGCGTCGCCTGCAGGTGCTCCAGGTCGACGCCGAGACCGGGGCGACGACGGTCGTGCGAGAGGACACCGATCCCCACTGGGTCGACATCAACGCCGGCGTCCCGGTGTGGCTCGCCGACGGCCGGCTGGTGTGGCTCGCCGATCTCGACGACACCCGCCGGCTGTGGGTGGGCGACGAGGTCGTGACTCCCGAGGGGTTGCAGGTGTCGGCGGTCGCCGGCGCCGGCGACGACTGGGTCCTCCTGGAGGCCAGCGACGAGTCGACGGAGCGGCATCTCTACCGGTGGTCGGTGTCGGCCGGCCTCCAGCGCCTGACCACCGTGCCCGGCCTGTACCGCGGGCTCGCCGGTGGCGACGTCCTCGTCGTGGAGTCGGCCACGATCGACCAGGTCGGCATCTCATGGACGATCAGTCGCGCCGACGCCGAGCTCACCCGGCTCGTCTCGCACGCGGACATCCCGGCGCTGCACCCGGTCCCGGCCCTGCTCCGGACCGGCCGGCGCGAGATCCGCACGGCCGTCGTCCTGCCCCGCGACGACGTCCGGCCACCGGGACCGCTGCCGGTGCTGATCAGCCCGTACGGCGGGCCTCAGGGGCGGATGGTGGTCGCGGCCCGCCACGCCTACCTGGAGCACCAGTGGTTCGCCGACCGGGGATTCGCCGTGGTCGTCGCCGACGGTCGAGGCACCCCCGGCCGGGGACCCGCGTGGGACAGGACCGTCGCTCACGACCTGGCCGGACCGGTTCTCGAGGACCAGGTCGACGCTCTCGCCGGTGTCGCCGACCGGTTCCCCGGCGAGCTCGACCTGGGCCGGGTCGCGATCCAGGGGTGGTCCTTCGGCGGCTACCTCGCGGCGCTCGCCGTACTGCGGCGGCCGGACGTGTTCCACGCGGCCGTGGCCGGGGCGCCGGTGACCGACTGGGCGCTCTACGACACGCACTACACCGAACGCTTCCTCGGCACGCCGGACGACCAGCCGGAGGTCTATCGCACCTGCTCGCTCCTGGAGGACGCCGCGGGGCTCGAGCGACCGCTGATGATCGTGCACGGCCTGGCCGACGACAACGTGGTGTTCGCCCACACGCTGCACCTGTCCTCGGCCCTGCTGGCCGCGGGGCGACCGCACACCGTGCTCCCGCTGTCGGGCGTCACACACCTGGCGTCGGAGGAGGCCGTGGCGGAGAACCTCTTGCTGCTGCAGGTCGAGTTCCTGAGGTCCGCCCTGAGCCGACCGCCCATATGACCGGCGGCACGGACCGGGCGGTGGCGAAGCTCCAGGCGCTGGTCCGCATCCCCAGCGTCTCCGACCGCGACACCTCGCGGGTGGAGGCCGCCGTGTTCGACCGGCTCCACGCCGAGCTGCGCACGTCGTTCCCCTTGCTGCACGAGCGCCTCGAGCTCACCCGGGTCTACACCCACGGCCTGCTGTTCCGCTGGCCGGGGCGCGCCGCCGACAAGCCGGTCGTGCTGATGGCCCACCTCGACGTCGTACCGGTCGATGACTCGGCACCCTGGCAGCACCCAGCCTTCGGAGCGGAGATCGTCGACGGCGCGATCTGGGGGCGGGGCACCCTCGACGACAAGGGCTGCGTGGCCGCGATCTGCGAGGCGGTGGAACGGCTCCTCGAGGGCGGTCACCTACCCGCGCAGGACGTCTGGCTCTCGTTCGGCTGCGACGAGGAGATCTCGGGCCCGGCGGCGGTGGCCGCCGTCGACGAGCTGGTACGCCGCGGCGTACGACCCTGGCTCGTCCTCGACGAGGGCGGCGCCGTCGCGCACGACGCCTTCCCCGGGGTGAAGCGGGCGGTCGCCGCGATCGGGGTGGCCGAGAAAGGCACCACCAGCGTGGAGCTCCGGGTCGAGGGACCAGGCGGGCACTCCTCGACGCCGGCCCGCAACGGCCCGACCGTGAGGCTGGCCCGCGCGATCCTGCGCATCGACCGCTCGCCGATGCCGGCGCGGCTCCCGGACACCACCGTGGAGCTGATGCGCCGGCTCGCGCCGTACCTGCCGCTCCCGCTCCGACCGCTGGTGCGACGCGCCGACCGGGCCCGGCCGCTGCTGGCGAGGGCGATGATCTCGGCGGGTGCCGAGGCCGCGGCGATGGCGCGCACGACCTTCGCGGTGACCACGCTCGACGGCAGCCCGGCCCTCAACGTGATCGCCTCCTCGGCCACGGCCGGCGTGAACGTCCGGGTGATGCCGGGCGACACCGTCGACGACGTCCTCGCCCACCTGCGCACCGTGGTCGACGACCCCGAGGTGCGGATCAGGGTCGTCGAGCGCGGGGAGGCGAGCCCGGTCTCGGTCGTCGACGAGGTGTTCGACGTGGTCGCCGACCTGGTCGCGACGCACTTCCCGGACGCCGTGATCGCGCCGTACGTCCAGACCGGCGCGACCGACTCGCGCCACTTCACGCGCATCTGCGAGCACGTGTACCGGTTCGCGCCGTTCCGGATGACCGCCGCGCAGCGTCGAGCGATCCACTCCTACGACGAGCACCTCGACGTCGCGGCGTTCCTGGCCGGCATCGACTGGTACCAGGCCCTGATCGAGGGACTCCCGATGCCGGAATCCCCAGGCCCGCATGGGAGAATGGCACATGGGCACCTCGGAGACGCCCGGCCGGAGTCCGGGCACACCTGACCGTTCCGTGGAGCGCGACGAGCGCACCGGCCGCGCTGCCGCGGCTCAGCGGATGCAGCAGAAGGACCAGTGGGTCGACCTCCAGATCCAGGAGGCCATGAAACGCGGCGACTTCGACAACCTGCCCGGGGCCGGCAAGCCGATCAAGGGTCTCGGCACCACCCACGATCCCGACTGGTGGCTCAAGAAGCTCGTCGAGCGCGAGAAGATCAGCGTCCTCCCGCCCGCCCTCCAGCTGCGCAAGGACGACGCCGAGCTCGACGCGAAGCTCGACCGGCACACCGCCGAGTCCGAGGTACGCCGCGAGCTCGAGGAGTTCAACGCCCGAGTGATGAAGGCGCGCTACACCCCCGTCGACGGCCCGCCCCTGGTGACGATGCCGCGCGACGTCGAGGTCGAGGTGGACGACTGGCGCGAGCGCCGACTCGCCCGCCGCCGGGAGTCGGCGGCCCGCCGGGCCGCGGCGCCGGCCCCGCAACCGGCCGCCCCTCGTCGGCGCTGGTTCAGGCGTCGCTCCGGCTGAAGGCCGTACGCGCGTCGTACCTCTGACGGTCAGGCCGGCTTCTCCCACACCGACACGTGCTGCTCGCTGTCGGCGGTGAACGGCGCGCGCTCCCAGTCGGCCCACCGCTCCTTCAGCCGCAGGCCTGCGATCCGCGCCATCAGGTCGAGCTCGGCCGGCCACACGTAGCGGAACGGGATCGAGACCCGGCGGTAGGTGCCGTCCTCGTTCAACCGCAGATGATGCGACCACTGGAGCTGCGACGCGGCGTCGGCGTACTCGTCGAAGGCGTGGTAGCCCGGCTCCTCGGCGAACACATGGAACCGCTCGCCGGGCGGCAGCAGCCGGAGGATCGGCAGGTAGACCTCGATCACGAAGCACCCACCTGGCGACAGGTGCCGAGCGGCGTTCTCGAAGCAGGCGATTTGCTCGTCCTGGGTCGTGAGGTTCGTGATCGTGTTGTAGACCAGGTAGACCAGCGAGAAGTCGCCCTCGACGCGGCTGGCCGTCATGTCGCCCTCGACGGCCCCGATCGCATCCGCGCCCGGCTTGGCCCGCAGTCGCTCGAGCATGGCCCGCGAGATCTCGATGCCCGACACCGGCACGCCACGCTCAGCCAACGGGACTGCGACCCGACCCGTCCCGATCGCGAGCTCGAGGGCGCGACCCTCGCCCGCGAGCCCGGCCAGGAAGTCCGTCGTGGCCGACAGCAGGCCCGGCTCGAACTGCCCGGTCGAGTCCTTGTCGTACGTCGCGGCAATCTCCTCGTCGAACCAGATCTTCGGCATGCCCCGACCCTGGTGGACGGGCCGCATCCCGGTCGACCCATTTCAGGGCCGGTACGGCGGCGCGACGCCCCAGCCCCAGCGCGGCACCGGGGCGTGATCGACGATGTCTTCGGCATCGGAGGAGTTGTGCAGCGCCAGGCGGGTCCCCCACTCGACGTACCCGACGAAGGCCGCGCGCCACTCGGGGTCCTCGGGAAGTCCGGCGTCGTCGGCCGCGAGGCTCATCAGCGACGCGAACCTGAACCGTTGCTCCGGCGTGATCCCCAGCCCGCGGTGGTGGGCCAGCATCGCGTCGTAGCCCCCGTGCTCCTCGGTGTACGACGCGTGCCCGCCGAAGACCTCGACCCACCACGCGGTCACGTGTGCCCGGTGAGCTTCGCGCACACCGCCGGGGAAGAACGGCGACAGCAGGTCGTCCCGCTCGACCCGGTCGTAGAAGGCGTCGATCAGCCGTCGGAACGCCTCAGCGCCGCCGGCCCACTCGAACAGCGTCGGCACCTGCTCCTCGCCCATGCCGTCACCGTAGCCAGCCCTGTAGCCAGCCCCGTGGCCAGCACCGGCGACACCTACGATGGCTCGCATGTACGCCGTGCAGCTGGCCTTCGCGAGTGATCCGGCCGACGCCTCACGCTTCGAGCTCCGCCCCGCACACCGTGAGCGGCTCGCCGCTCTGGCCGCCGAGGGCCGGTTGCTCGCCGCCGGGCCGTGGGCCGACGACTCGGGGGCACTCCTCGTGTTCGCCGTCGATGCTCGAAGTGACCTCGACGCGATCCTCGCCCAGGACCCCTACTACGAGGCGCCCGGCGTCACCGTCGCCAGCATCCAGGAGTGGAACCCGGTCACCCGTCACCCCGCTCTCGCGGAGGTGTGACCGCCTCGGGCTGACGACATCGTCGTCCGCCTGCGCATGACTGCCGCCGCGGTGGGTACGTGAGACGGCGACTCTCGGAGGTGTCATGTCTCAGCACTCACCTGCCCCCACACGCAGGCCGTCGACCGGCCTGTGGGCGTTGATCATCGTCATCCTGCTCCCGGCCGTCGTGATCCCGCTCTGGGTGCCGCTCTACGACAAGACGGACCCGACGCTGTGGGGCTTCCCGTTCTTCTTCTGGTTCCAGTTCGCGTTGATCCTGATGTCGGCGGTGCTCACCGGGGTCGCCTACGCGCTCTCGCAGGTAGGCGACCGGCGCCGAAGCGCCGCCCCTGAGGACGGTGATCTCCGATGAGCGCGGTCGCCGTCAGCGTTTTCGTCTTCTTGTTCCTCGTCGTCACCGTGATGGGGTTCGCCGCGGCCCGGTGGCGCCGGGCCGACCTCGACAGCCTCGATGAGTGGGGGCTCGGTGGTCGCGGCTTCGGCACCTTCATCGCGTGGTTCCTGATCGGCGGAGACCTCTACACGGCGTACACGTTCATCGCGGTGCCCGCGACGCTCTATGCGGGCAGCGCGGTCGGCTTCTTCGCCGTGCCGTACACGATCGTGGTGTACCCGCTGATCTTTCTGTTCCTGCCGCGGCTGTGGTCGGTCTCGCACCGGCACGGCTACGTCACGCCGGCCGACTTCGTCGAGGGACGGTACGACTCCAAGGCGCTGGCCCTGGCCGTGGCCCTGACCGGGATCCTGGCCACTGCGCCCTACATCGCGCTCCAGCTGGTCGGCATCCAGTCGGTGCTGGAGGTGGCCGGCTTCGGCGGCACCGGCAACTGGTTCCTCAAGGACCTGCCGCTGTTCATCGCCTTCGCCGTGCTGGCGGCCTACACCTACTCCTCGGGGCTGCGGGCTCCCGCTCTGATCGCGTTCGTCAAGGACGTCCTGATCTACGTCGTCATCATCGTTGCGGTGATCTACCTGCCCACGCAGCTCGGCGGCTGGGGCCACATCTTCAGCGCCACCAGCGACTCCTTCACGAAGTTCAACAGCGACAACGCCGACGCGATCGCGGCCGGGCAGGCGTCGCCGAAGGCGATGATCCCTCCGCCCACGCTGCACTGGGCCTACGCCTCACTGGCGCTGGGATCCGCCCTGGCGCTGTTCATGTACCCGCACTCGATCACCGGCGTCCTCTCCACGCGCAACCGCGGCGTGATCCGCCGCAACGCCGCGATGCTGCCGGCGTACTCCTTCCTGCTCGGACTCCTCGCGCTGCTCGGGTTCGTCGCGGTCGCCGCCGGCGTGAAGGTGGCCGGCGACCCGCCCAACCCGCAGCTGGCCGTGCCACAGCTGTTCGAGAACGAGTTCCCGCCGTGGTTCGCCGGCGTCGGGTACGCCGCCATCGCGATCGGAGCCCTGGTGCCGGCGGCGATCATGTCGATCGCCGCGGCCAATCTGTTCACACGCAACATCTACCGCGCCTACTTCCGTCCCGACGCGACACCGAGAGAGGAGGCCCAGGTCAGCAAGATCGTGTCGCTGGTGGTGAAGGTCGGCGCGCTGGTCTTCGTGCTGGCACTGTCGAGGTCGTTCGCGATCAACCTGCAGCTGCTCGGCGGCGTCTGGATCCTGCAGACGTTCCCGGCGATCGTGGTCGGGCTGTACACCCGCTGGTTCCACCGATGGGCGGTGCTGATCGGATGGGCCGCGGGCATGGCCTACGGCACCTGGACGGCGTACGGCGTGGCCTCACCGACCCAGGCGCACTTCGGCGGGCCCCTGGCGGCGTTCCCGGGGACCGACACGAAGGTCTACATCGCGGCCACTGCCTTCGCGCTCAACCTGATCGTGACGATCCTGCTCACCGTCGTGCTCCGGGCGATGAAGGTCGACCCCGGTGAGGACCAGACGCGGTGGGACGACTTCACCGCCGACGTCGGTGACGAGGGCGTGGCGGCCGAGATCGACCCGCATACCCCCGCCCACGCCTGACTCCGCGCGGACGTCATACGAACTGGTCGTTCTAACGACCGGAACGTATGACGTCCCGCGAGTGGAGTGGGTCATACCGGCACCGCGAAGGTGAGCGATAGGTTCCGCGCATGCGCTCTGCCAAGGACTTCTTCCGGCCGCTCGCGGTCGGCGCACCCGAGCCGCTGCGCGAGATCCCGGCCAGACCGAGTCGCGCGATCCACTTCTTCGACCCGTCGAACGAGAAGATGGCGGCGAAGGTCCCGCTGCTGGTCGGCGGCGTCGACGTGCTGCTCGGCAACCTCGAGGACGCCGTCAAGGCCGACCACAAGGAGGCCGCGCGGCACGGACTGGTGAAGATCGCCCGGGCGACGCCCGACCTGGGTGGGCAGGGCGGCACCACTCAGCTGTGGACCCGCGTCAACGCGCTCGACAGCCCGTGGGTGCTCGACGACCTCACGACACTGGTGACCGAGATCGGCGACAAGCTCGACGTGGTGATGGTCCCGAAGGTGCAGGGCGTCGAGGACATCGCCTACGTCGACCGTCTGCTCGCTCAGCTCGAGGCCCGCGCGGGACTCACCAAGCCGCTGCTGGTCCACGCGATCCTGGAGACCGCCCGCGGGGTGACGAACGTCGAAGAGATCTGCGGCGCCAGCCCGCGGATGCAGGGGCTCAGCCTCGGGCCGGCCGACCTCGCCGCCGACCGCCGGATGAAGACGACCCGGGTCGGTGGCGGCCATCCCGGGTACGTCGTGCGTCAGGACGCGCGCAAGACCTCCGACGGGGTCGACGTGGAGGCCGAGCGCGCGACGTACCAGCAGGACTTGTGGCACTACACGATCGCCCGCATGGTCGACGCCTGTGCGGCACACGGGATCTACCCGTACTACGGGCCATTCGGCGACATCTCCGACACGGTGGCCTGCGAGGACCAGTTCCGCAACGCGTACCTGCTGGGCTGCGTGGGCGCATGGAGCCTCCACCCGACGCAGATCGAGATCGCCCACCGCGTCTTCTCCCCCAGCGTCGAGGACATCGCCCACGCACGCCGCGTGGTCGCGGCGATGCAGGCGATCGGCGGCGACGGGACCGGCGCGGTGATGCTCGACGGGAAGATGGAGGACGACGCCTCGCTCAAGCAGTGCCTGGTGCTGGTCGCGCTCGCAGAGCAGCTGGCCGAGCGCGACCCCGAGCTGAAGAAGCTCTACGACGCCATCGTCGACGGGCAGGGCGAAGCGTGATCGACGCGTTCCGCCCACGACGGTCCGTGCTCTACATGCCCGCCTCCAACGAGCGTGCGCTGGAGAAGGCCCCGTCGATCCCGTGTGACGGGCTCATCCTCGATCTCGAGGACGCGGTCGCGCCCGACGCCAAGGCCGCCGCGCGTCAGTCCGCGTGCGCGGCGGCCGCGAGTGGCGAGTACGGCGCGCGCGAGGTGACGATCCGGGTCAACGGTGCCGACACCTCGTGGCACCGCGACGATCTGGCGGCCGCCTGTGCCGCCGGCCCGGACGCGATCGTCGTCCCGAAGGTGAGCAGCGCCGACGCTGTCCTTGCGCTCGTCGACGCGATGGCCGGCTACGACGCCCCGGACCACACGAAGCTCTGGGCGATGGTCGAGACCCCGGCCGCCATGCTGCACGCCGAGGAGATCGCGGCCGCCAGCGAGCGGCTGACCGTCCTGGTGATGGGCACCAACGACCTCGCCAAGGAGCTGTACGCCGCACACGTCCCGGGCCGTCATCCGTTGCTTCCCGGGCTGGGCCTGGCGCTGCTCGCGGCCCGGGCAACCGGAAAGGCCGTCCTCGACGGGGTCTACAACGACGTGCATGACGCCGAGGGGTTCTTGGCCGAATGCCGCCAGGGGCGGGAGATGGGCTTCGACGGGAAGACCCTGATCCACCCGGGCCAGGTCGACGGCGCGAACACGACGTACGCCCCGAGCGAGCAGGAGATCGAGGACGCCGAGGGTGTCCTCCGGGCCTGGGAGGACGGACGGGGTTCGGGCGTGGTGACCTACCAGGGCCGGATGGTGGAGAACCTCCACGTCGAGTCGGCGCGCCGTACGCTCGCGATCCACGAGGCGATCGCAGCGCTGCAGGGCTAGCTGATCCGCCTGATCCGCGGCCGAGCCGGGTCGGTGTTGTCGACCACCACGTCGGCGCGCTCGAGCGGACGGCAGGTCTCCTGATAGATCACCTGCGCGTCGAGGTACCGCCGCTGGTCCGGGTGGTCGGGATCGTCCGGGACACCGTCACGGGCCGCCATCCGGGATACCCGGACGTCGTCGTCGGCGTGGACCCACACGACGAGGTCCCAGGCGTCCGCGAGCTCCGGCCGCTGCGCGAAGATGCCGTCGACCAGCAGCACCCCCTCGACCGGCACCGGCTCCGACGGATAGTCGACGCGGCGGTCGCTCGGGAGGTCGTGCCAGCGCCGACGGTACGGCGAGCCGGCACCACGCCGCCACGGGTCGAGCAGCTCGCGGCGTACGGCGTCCAGGTCGAAGCCGCGCTCCCAGACGGTCGCACCGGTCCTGCCCTCGGCGTGCCGGTGGGCCCGCGGGTGGTGGAAGTCGTCGAGCGTCGCCCTCACGGCCCCCGGCACCAGGGGCGCCAGGTCGTCGGCCAGCGTGGTCTTGCCGGCGCCGTCGGCGCCGTCGACCGCCACCAGCACCGGCCGCCCCGGTCGCGGGATGCGAGCGGCGAGTGAGGCGAGCACGTCCGGTCGGGCTACGACGCGTCCTCGTCGCCGCGACGGCGCCACTGCTCGTCGAACCACACCTTCGCACTGCCCATCCAGCCCGCCGCGTCGTGGGCCAGCCGGCCGAGAGTGTCCTGGGTGTCGCGGAACGCGTCGGAGTAGCTGCGCGCGGCCTCCTGGGCCGCCTCGCTGACCTTCGCGTCACTATCCGTCTCGCGCGTGGGGTAGTCGCCGGCGAGGACCGAGGTGTAGGCGCCGCTGTCGACCCAGCGCCGCAGCTCAGTGCCCCGTGAGACCGGCATCGGGTGGCTGCGTCGCTCGATGAGCAGCAGCTTGAGCACCGAGTCGCGGATGTCGACGGCCGCGTCGTACTCAGCACCCTGCTCGAAGAACGACGTCTGGTCGAGGTTGTCGAGGTGGCCGCCCCCGGCCATCTTCATCAGCGCGCGGTAGGCGACCGCGGGGTCCTGGGTGGCGAGCAGGCCGGCGCGGTCCGCCGAGAGCTCGGACTTGCGGACCCACTCCATCAGCGCGGCGATGATCATCCGCAGCCCGAGCACGCCGAGGGGGACCACGGTCAGGACGCCGCTCATGCTGAGCAGCCGCAACAGGATCGTCCGGTAGACGGCATGGCCGCTGAGCGCGTGACCGAGCTCGTGGGCGAGCACCCACCGCAGCTCCTCGTCGTCGAGGAGGTCCACCAGCGCGGAGTTGACCACGATGATCGGCCGGTCCAGGCCGATGGTCATCGCGTTGAAGAACGGATCGGCCTGGACGTAGAGCTCCGGGACCACCTCCGCGTCGAGGATCGAGGCCGCGTCATTGAGCGCCCGATGGAGCTCGGGGAACGACCGCTCGTCGACGCGGATGGCCGAGCCGAGGTAGAGCAGGCGCACGGCGCGCTCGTTGATGAGGCCCGACATGAGCTTGACGACCGTGTCGAAGCCCTTGAGCTTCCGCAGCGCGACGAGGGCGCCTCGGTCGGCGGGGTGCTCCCAGGCACGGGAGCTGATGTTGCGCAGGACGACCCGGGAGCGAGCGGGCCGGGACTCGTTGGACTGCGACATGCCTGAAGTATGCGTCAGGCTCGGTGAACGCGCGGCGTGTCTCCGCTCCCGCGTGATTCGGCCAGCAGTCAGTCGGTGACGGTGTACGGCGACGGCTCGGACATCGCCGACCTGGTGATCGACGTGGTAGACGGCCGGCTGTCGGTCAGCGTGCGCGACGGCGGTCGCAACGGCCGACCGTGGACCCCGGGGGTGGGGCTCTCCTCGATGTGCGAGCGCGCCGCCGAGGTCGGCGGGGCGCTGCAGGTCTCTCACCGCGGCTCCGGCTCCTGCGTCGGAGCCCTCCTCCCGATCGCCTGACCGCCGAGGTGGGCCTTCTTCCGTGCCGAGGTGGGCCTTCTCGCGTGCCGAGGGGGGCCTTCTCCCGTGCCGAGGTGGCAATCCTCCGGGCACGAGGTGGGGCTTCTCCCACACTTCGGCCTGCGGAGAGCTCCCACTTCGGCGGCGGAGAGCTCCCACTTCGGCGGCGGAGAACTCCCCCTTCGGCTAACCGGCGCGAGACCCGTGCATCGGAATCGGTACGCCGCGCGCCTCGGCGACCTCGACCGCCCGGTCGTAGCCGGCGTCGACGTGCCGGATCACGCCCATGCTCGGGTCGTTGGTGAGGACCCGCTCGATCTTCGATGCGGCCAGCTCGGTGCCATCGGCGACGCAGACCTGCCCCGCGTGCAGCGAGCGACCCATGCCGACGCCACCGCCGTGGTGGAACGACACCCAGGAAGCACCCGACGCGGTGTTGACCAGCGCGTTGAGGATCGCCCAGTCGGCGATCGCGTCGGAGCCGTCCAACATCGCCTCCGTCTCGCGGTACGGCGACGCGACCGAGCCGCAGTCGAGGTGGTCGCGGCCGATCACGATCGGTGCCTTCAGCTCGCCGGTGCGCACCATCTCGTTGAACTTCAGCCCGGCCAGGTGACGCTCGCCGTACCCGAGCCAGCAGATCCGCGCCGGCAGGCCCTGGAAGTGCACCCGCTCGCCCGCCATCGTGATCCACTTGTGCAGCCGAGCGTTGTCGGGGAAGAGCTCGAGGATCGCGCGGTCCGTGGCCTCGATGTCGGCGGGGTCGCCGGAGAGCGCCGCCCACCGGAACGGTCCCTTGCCCTCGCAGAACAGCGGCCGGATGTACGCCGGGACGAAGCCGGGGAACTCGAACGCCCGGTCGTAGCCGCCCTTGCGTGCCTCGTCGCGGATCGAGTTGCCGTAGTCGAAGACCTCGGCCCCGGCGTCCTGGAACTCCACCATCGCCCGCACGTGCGCGGCCATCGACGCCTGGGCGTCCTTGGTGAAGCCGGCCGGATCGCGGTCGGCGTCGTCGTGCCACTCCTCGAAGGAGACGCCGACCGGGAGGTACGACAAGGGGTCGTGAGCGGACGTCTGGTCGGTGACGATGTCGATCGGGGCCTTCATCTCGAGCAGCTTCGGGAGCAGCTCGGCGGCGTTGCCGAGGACGCCGATCGACAGCGGCCGCCTCTCGTCCCGAGCCCGTACGGCGCGCGCCACGGCGTCCTCGAGCGAATCCGCCTGCTCGTCGAGGTACCGGTGCTCGATCCGCCGCGTGATGCGCGACTGGTCCACGTCGATGCAGATCGCGACCCCGTCGTTCATGGTCACCGCGAGCGGCTGGGCACCGCCCATGCCTCCGAGTCCGGCGGTGACGGTGATCGTGCCGGCCAGGGTGCCGCCGAACTTCTTGTCCGCCACGGCCGCGAACGTCTCGAACGTGCCCTGCAGGATCCCCTGCGTGCCGATGTAGATCCATGAGCCGGCGGTCATCTGGCCGTACATGATCAGGCCCATCTCATCGAGCTTGCGGAACTCCTCCCAGTTGGCCCAGTCGCCGACCAGGTTCGAGTTCGCGATCAGCACCCGCGGCGCCCACTCATGGGTCCTCATCACGCCGACCGGCTTGCCGGACTGCACGAGCAGCGTCTCGTCGTCCTCGAGGTCGCGCAGGCTGGCCAGGATCGCGTCGTACGCCTCCCACGTGCGCGCGGCCTTGCCGGTGCCGCCGTACACGACGAGGTCCTCGGGTCGCTCGGCGACCTCGGGGTCGAGGTTGTTCATCAGCATCCGCAGCGGCGCCTCGGTCTGCCACGACTTGGCGGACAGCTCGGTGCCGTGCGGGGCGTGGATGGGGAGGCGCGGGTTGTCGGTCATGCCAGTTCTCCGATCACTTCTTCGACGGCGGACAGGACGGCGCCCGAGGCGACCAGCGCGACGGCGCTCTCGATCTCGGGTGACAGGAAGCGGTCGGGGCCCGGGGCACCGACCCCGTGCCGACGCAGCAGGCGTACGACGGCTCCGGTCGCCGGCGCGGGCGTGGTGCCGGCGGTGTCCCCGGTCGTGGTGCGCAGCTCGAGGCCGCGGGACGCGGTCATCAGCTCGATGGCGACGACCCGGGTCAGTCCGTCCAACGAACGACGCAGCTTGCGGGCGGCACTCCAGCCCATCGAGACGTGGTCCTCCTGCATCGCGCTCGAGGGGATCGAGTCGACGCTCGCCGGCACCGCGAGGCGCTTGAGCTCGGAGACGATGGCGGCCTGGGTGTACTGAGCGATCATCAGGCCGCTGTCGACACCGGGGTCGTCGGCGAGGAACGGCGGCAGGTCGTGGTTGCGGGCGCGGTCGAGGAAGCGGTCGCTGCGTCGCTCGGAGATCGAGGCGACGTCGGCGGCGACGATGGCCAGGAAGTCGAGGACGTAGGCGACCGGTGCTCCGTGGAAGTTCCCGTTCGACTCGACTCGGTCGGCCAGCACCACCGGGTTGTCGACGGCGGAGGCCAGCTCTCGCCCGGCGACGGCGGCGGCATGCTCGACGGTGTCGCGGGCAGCGCCGTGCACCTGGGGCGAGCACCGCAGCGAGTACGCGTCCTGCACCCGGTGGAACCGGTTCTCGCGATGGCTCGCCATCACCCCCGACCTCGCCAGCACGCGGGTCAGGTTGGCGGCCGAGATCCCCTGCCCCACTTGGGGTCTGAGCGCCTGGAGCTCCGCGGCGAAGACCCGGTCGGTGCCCATCTGCGCCTCGACGCTCATCGCGGCGGCGACGTCGGCGGTGCGCAACAACCGACGCAGGTCGGTGATCGCGAGGACCAGCATCCCGAGCATGCCGTCGGTGCCGTTGATCAGGGCCAGGCCCTCCTTGGCCCCGAGCTGAACGGGTGAGAGGCCGGCCGCAGCGAGCGCATCGGCGGCGGGCATCAGCGTGCCGCTCGCGTCGCGTACGTCGCCCTCCCCCATCAGCACCAGTGCGCAGTGGGCGAGCGGCGCGAGGTCGCCCGAGCAGCCGAGAGAGCCGTACTCCCGGACGACCGGGGTGATCCCCGACGAGAGCAGCGACGCCATCAGCTGCGCCGTCTCGCGTCGGATGCCGGTGTGGCCGGTCGCCAGCGTCGAGAGCCGCAGCAGCATCAGCCCGCGCACCACCTCGCGCTCCACCTCGGGACCGGATCCCGCCGCGTGCGAGCGGATCAGGGAGCGCTGGAGCTGCTCGCGCAGCTCGGCCGGGATGTGCCGGGTCGCCAGGGCGCCGAACCCGGTCGAGATCCCGTACGCCGGGGTCGGGGCCGCGGCCAGCTCCTCGACGACCGCCCGTGCCCGGTCGATCGCCGCGAGCGCCTCGTCGGTCAGCTCGACCCGCGCCTCGCCACGCGCCACCGCCACCACGTCGTCGAAGGACACGGGGCCGACGCCCACCCGCACGCTCTCCATGCCGTCATCCAACTCCCGGCCCCGACACCGACGCCACCACCCGGAGCAGACCACCTGTCTGAGATCCGAGACCTGCCGGGCCAGGTAAAAACCTCGCCGGCCGGCGTGACCCCTCTGATCACACTTCGTTAAGGCGGTATCAAATCGGGCAGGGGCAGCCGTACCGACCCATCCCCCAGGGCAGCGGGGTCGCAGGTCCCCCCACACCGACCCCGCTGCCCGCCCCGAACGACGTACCGGACCGGGGGCGTCTGACCGGGGCCGCCGGCCCATCCGTCCGCACGCCCACCCGTTGGGGTGGGGGTGCGACGGGCGGGCCGGATTACTGTCGGGTCGCCGCCGGACGCCCGGCGTGCAGAGTCTCGGAAGAGGGAGGACGCCATGCCCGCCTGGCTGATCTGGGTGATCGTGATCGTCGTCGTGGTCGTCATCGTCGCGCTGCTCGTGTCGCTGGCGGGAAAGCGCCGTACCGAGCAGCACCGCGTTCGCGCCGAAGAGCTCCGCCAGGACGCCACGGCCCGGGCCTCGGGCCTCGCCGAGTCGCAGCGCGCGGCCGAGGAGCAGCGCGCGAAGGCCGACCTGGCCAAGGCCGAGGCCGAGCGGGCCGAGGAGCAGGCGGCGACCGCCGAGCAGGGCCATCGGGTCGAACAGGCCGGCTACGAGGACAAGCTCCGCGAGGCGGACCAGGTCGACCCGGCCGTGGACCACAAGGCCGCCGACTACGAGCCCGACGTCTGGAACGACGAGCGCTCCGAGACCTCCGACCTGAAGCCGGACACCCCCACCGAGCGGTAGCCGCAGATCGAGGGCGGGTGCCGGTCCGGGGTCTGCGACGATCGGTGCCGTGGGTCAGGTGCCGGCGGCGACGAAGACGCTGCGCGTGCTGCGCTTCCTGGCCAGCCAACCCGAGCCGGTGCCGCTGGACCGGATCTCCCGGGCCTGCGGGTTGCCCCGCTCCACGGCGTACCACCTGCTGACCGCGATGATCGAGGAAGGCTTCGTCGTCCACCTCGCCGACGAGCACCGCTACGGCCTCGGGGTGGCCGCGTTCGAGGTGGGCAGCGGGTTCAGCCGGCAGGTGCCACTGCAGCGGATCAGCCGTCGCGCCCTGACCGACCTCGTCGATCGGACCGGGCAGAACTCACACCTGGCCGTCCTCCACGGCCGCGACGTGCTGTACGTCGTGGAGGAGCGCGCGTCAGGTCGACCACCGCTGGTCACCGACGTCGGGGTCCGGCTGCCGGCCCACCTGACGGCGAGCGGCCGCGCCATCCTCTCGGCCCTGCCGGCCGCCCAGGTGCGGGCGCTGTATCCCGACGCCGGCGCGTTCGTCGACCGCCACGGCACCGGCCCGCGGACCCTGAGCGCGCTGCGCTCGCTGCTGACCGACACGCGGCGACGGGGTTATGCGACCGAGGAGGGCGAGGTGACGCCGGGGCTGGCGAGCGTGGCGGCGCCCGTGCTCGACCACAACGGGCACCCGGTGGCGGGCCTCGCCATCACCTATGCCGATCCCGACCCGGACGAGCCGGCTCGGCTGGCGGAGGCCGTACGCCGTGCGGCCGCAGCGCTGACGACCCGTCTCGGCGGCCCGTCCGATGTCCGTGCCCCGGTGACCCGTGGGTCGGCCTAGCCGTAGGGTCGGGCCGACCACGTCTTGACCCGTCTCGACGTCACCGCTGGGAGTGAATGTGACCGCCGTACTGATCCTCGGGCTGCTGCTCAATGCGATCGCCCTGCCGATCGCGGGGCGCCGGGTGTGGTTCCTCTACCGGTTGATCAGCAGCGGCCAGCCCGCTCCCGATCGGGTCGAGGGCGTGACCGGCAAGCTCGGCGCGGCGGTGAAGCGACAGGTCGTCGAGGTGTTCGGCCAGCGGAAGCTGCTCAAGTGGAGCCTCCCGGGCGCCGCGCACTTCTTCGTGTTCTGGGCGTTCGTGATCCTGGCAACGGTCTACCTCGAGGCGTACGGCTCGTTGCTTTCATTGCTGTTCGGCGCAGACCAGCTCGACTGGTCGATCCCGGTCGTGGGTCACTGGGCGGTGCTCGGGTTCCTCCAGGACTTCATCGCGATGATGGCGTTCTTCGGGATCCTCACCTTCGTCTGGATCCGGCTCCGGAACGCTCCGAAGGACCTGGGGCGTCGTTCGCGGTTCTTCGGCTCGCACCTGTCGGGCGCGTGGATCACGCTGTTCATGATCTTCAACGTCATCTGGACGATGTTCCTGTTCCGTGGGGCGTCGTCCGCACTGGGGAACCTGCCCTACGACAACGGCGCGTTCATCTCGATCGGCGTCGGCAAGCTCCTGAACGGGATGCCGCACGACAGCCTGGAGTTTCTCGAGGGTCTCGGCCTGCTGCTGCACATCGGCGTGATGCTGGTCTTCCTGATCTTCGTGCTGAACTCCAAGCACCTGCACATCTTCGTCGCGCCCCTGAACGTCCTCTTCGGCCGCGAGCCGGACGCCCTCGGTGCGGTGAAGCCGCTGACCTCCGCGGGGAAGCCGGTCACCCTCGACGACATCGACGACCTCGACGAGGACGCCAAGCTCGGGGTCGGGTCGATCCACGACTTCACCTGGAAGGGCCTGCTCGACTTCGAGACCTGCACCGAGTGTGGCCGCTGCCAGTCGCAGTGCCCGGCGTGGAACACCGAGAAACCGCTCTCGCCGAAGCTGCTGATCATGAACCTCCGCGACCACGCGCTGGCGGCCGCGCCGGCGATCCTGGCCCGCGAGCCGGGGAAGGCGCCGGACGGCGCCGTCAAGGAGCTGGAGCGCCCGCTGATCGGCGACGAGGCGGCGTACGGCGTGATCGACCCGGACGTGCTCTGGTCCTGTACGACGTGCGGCGCCTGCGTGAACCAGTGCCCGGTCGACATCGAGCACGTCGACCACATCGTCGACATGCGCCGCTACCAGGTGCTCGTCGAGTCGAACTTCCCCGCCGAGCTCAACCAGCTCTTCCGCGGTCTCGAGGGCAGGGGCAACCCGTGGAACATGTCCGCCCAGGCCCGCATGGACTGGGCCAAGGGCCTCGACTTCGACGTGCCGGTCGTCGGTGAGGACCTCGAGTCGTTGGAGTCGGTCGACTGGCTGTTCTGGGTCGGTTGCGCCGGCGCCTACGAGGACCGCGCCAAGAAGACCACGCGCGCCGTGGCCGAGCTGCTGCATCTGGCCGACATCTCCTTCGGCGTGCTGGGCAACGGCGAGACCTGTACCGGCGACCCGGCGCGTCGGGCGGGCAACGAGTTCGTCTACCAGGGCCTGGCGACTCAGAACGTCGAGACCTTCACCCAACACCAGGTGAAGCAGGTCGTGACCACCTGCGCGCACTGCTTCAACACTTTGAAGAACGAGTACCGCGACTTCGGGCTCGAGCTCGAGGTCGTCCACCACACCCAGCTGCTGAACCGGCTCGTCCGCGAGGGTCGGCTGACGCCGGTCGCTGCGAGTGAGGGGGGCGCCGGGGCCGCGCAGCGCACGATCACCTATCACGACCCGTGCTACCTCGGCCGGCACAACCAGGTCTACACACCGCCGCGCGAGCTGCTCCAGGTGCTGCCGGGTGCGTCGTACGTCGAGATGGAGCGGTCGGCCGAGCGCTCCTTCTGCTGCGGTGCCGGCGGCGCCCGGATGTGGATGGAGGAGAACATCGGCGAGCGCATCAACACCAACCGCACCAAGGAGGCGGTGGCGACCGGGGCCGACCAGATCGCGGTGGCCTGTCCGTTCTGCCGGGTGATGCTCTCCGACGGGCTCGCCGCCGAGCAGGCGTCGGGAGGTGCGCGCGAGGAGGTCGAGGTCCTCGACGTCGCGCAGATGCTGCTGGCGTCGGTGAAGGGCGAGTCCGCCACCCGCGCCCCGGCGGCAGCCTCGCCGGTCGCGCCCGTCGAGACCACGGCGCGCAGCGAGGAGACCGAGGCCGGGGCCGAGCCCGTCACCGAGATCACGCCGCCCCCTACCGGCGGCTCCCTGTTCGACGTCGAGGAGCCGGCGTCGGTCGAGCCCGTCGAGACCACGCCCTCGAGCGGCGGCTCCCTGTTCGACGTCGACGAGCAGCCGGCGCCGTCGGGAGGCTCGCTCTTCGACGTGGAGCCGGAGGAGAAGCCGGCGCCGACCGCCGGCGGATCGCTCTTCGACGTCGAGGAGGACT
>NZ_DASXQG010000101.1:0-9040 GCF_036493135.1 Nocardioides sp.
GGGCGCTGCTGAAGCAGGCGGCCCAGCTGGCAGCTCACACCTGACCGACGGCTCCCCTGAGGTGAATCGGGCTCGAGTGGCGCACCTGCCACTCGGGCCCGACCACACCCGGTGCGGAAACCGCCCCGCCCGGCGGCGATAGTGTGCTCGGCGGACGACCCGACACCCAGGAGTGCGCCTTGCCCGACGTGAAGCCGCTGCAGAAGGTCCTGATCGCCAACCGCGGCGAGATCGCCGTGCGCGTGGTCCGTGCCTGCAAGGACGCCGGCATCGGCAGTGTCGCGGTGTACGCCGAGCCCGACCGCGACGCGCTGTTCGTGCGGTTGGCCGACGAGGCGCAGAGCCTCGGTGGCGCGACCCCGGCCGACTCCTACCTCGACATCGCCAAGATCATCGCCGTCGCGGAGAGGTCCGGCGCCGACTCGGTGCACCCCGGCTACGGCTTCCTCGCCGAGAACGCCGCCTTCGCCCAGGCGGTGATCGACGCCGGACTGACGTGGATCGGTCCACCGCCGGAGGCGATCGAGAGCCTGGGCGACAAGGTCAGGGCCCGTCACATCGCCGAGAAGGTCGGCGCACCACTCGCGCCCGGCACCAAGGACCCGCTCGACAACGCCGACGAGGCGGTCGCGTTCGCTCGGGAGTTCGGCCTGCCGATCGCCATCAAGGCCGCGTTCGGCGGTGGCGGTCGCGGCCTCAAGGTCGCCCGCGAGATGTCCGAGGTCGCCGAGGCCTACGAGTCGGCGGTGCGCGAGGCGGTGACGGCCTTCGGCCGCGGCGAGTGCTTCGTCGAGAAGTTCCTCGACCGCCCACGCCACGTCGAGACCCAGTGCCTGGCCGACTCCCACGGGAATGTCGTGGTGGTGTCCACCCGCGACTGTTCGTTGCAGCGCCGACACCAGAAGCTGGTCGAGGAGGCGCCCGCGCCCTTCCTCACCGACGAGCAGGTGGCCCGCCTCTACGAGGCGTCGAAGGCGATCCTCCACGAGGCGGGGTACGTCGGCGCCGGCACCTGCGAGTTCCTCGTGGGCCAGGACGGCACCATCTCCTTCCTCGAGGTCAACACCCGGCTGCAGGTCGAGCACTGCGTGTCCGAGGAGGTCACCGGGATCGACCTCGTGCGCGAGATGTTCCGGATCGCGGCCGGCGAGGAGCTCGGCTACGCCGACCCCGAGATCCGCGGCCATTCCATCGAGTTCCGGATCAACGCCGAGGACGGCGGCCGCAACTTCATGCCGGCCCCTGGCACCCTCTCGGCGTGGCACCCGCCGCAGGGTCCCGGCGTACGTCTCGACGGTGGCTACGAGAACGGCGAGACCGTGCCGGGCGCCTTCGACTCGCTGATCGCCAAGCTGATCGTGACCGGAAGCGACCGCACCCAGGCGCTGGAGCGCTCGCGGCGCGCGTTGGCGGAGTTCGTCGTCGACGGCATGCCGACGGTCATCCCGTTCCACCGCGCGGTGGTCGACGACCCGGCGTACGTCGGCGCATCCAACCCCTCCGGCACGTGGTCGTTCGGTGTCTACACCACCTGGATCGAGACCGACTTCGACAACCGGATCACGCCGTACGACGGCGACGTCGCCGCGGCCGACGACACCGTCGAGCGGCAGACCGTTGTCGTCGAGGTCGGCGGACGCCGGCTCGAGGTGAGCCTCCCAGGCGGCCTGGGCGCCGTCGGAGGCGCCCGGGCCGGTGGCGCGAACAAGCCGAAACGGTCCGCCGGCAAGAAGGCCGGGGCGGCCGCGGGCGGCGACGCCGTCACCAGCCCGATGCAGGGCACGATCGTGAAGGTCTCCGTCGACGAGGGCCAGGAGGTCGCCGAGGGCGACGTGATCGTGGTGCTCGAGGCGATGAAGATGGAGCAGCCGCTCAAGGCCCACAAGGCCGGCACCGTGACCGGACTCCAGGCCGAGGTGGGTGTCACCGTCACCAACGGCGCGGTGATCTGCGAGCTCAAGGACTGATGGCCGAGCCCGACACGGTGCGCCTCCGCGCCCCCAGCGAACGCGTCAGCCCCAAGGCGAGGCTGATGTGGATGTGCACCGACCTGCTCCGCTGCGTCCCGCCGATGGTCCTGCTCGTCCTGGCGACCGGGCCTTGGCACTGGTTCGACCTGCCGACGTGGAGCCTGGTGGCGATCGGTGTGCTGTTCCTGGCGTACGGCCTGCTGGTCCCGCAGTGGCGCTATCACGTGCACCGCTGGGAGGTGACCGAGACCGCCGTCTACACCCAGACCGGCTGGTGGGCCCGCGAACGCCGGATCGCACCGATGTCGCGGGTGCAGACCGTCGACCACCGCGAGGGCGCGATCGCGCGGCTGTTCGGCCTGGCCACGGTGCGGGTGACGACGGCGTCCTCGGCCGGCGCGCTCACCATCGAGGGGCTCGACCAGCAGCGGGCGCTGGCGATCGTCGAGGAGCTCACCCGGACCGCCGACTCCGTGCCCGGGGACGCCACCTGACCGATGGACGCCTTCGACAGTGCTCTCGCGTGGCAGCGGCTCGACTCGCGGATGCTCCTGGTCCACCCCGTCCGTGACCTGATCCGGTTCCTGCCGGCGGTGATCGGCCTCCTGCTCTTCGGCCGGTCCTCCGACAGCGGGGGCTGGTGGGGCCTGATCGGCATCGGGATACCGATCGCGCTGGGGCTCTCCCGCTACCTGACCACCAGCTACCGGATCACCAGCAGCCGGATCGAGGTCAGGCACGGGCTGCTGAGCAAGCAAGTGGTCTCGGCGCCGCTGGACCGGGTCCGCACCGTCGATCTCACCGCGTCCCCGATCCACCGTGCGCTCGGCCTGGTCACCCTCCGGATCGGCACCGGCCAGAGCGGCGGCAAGAGCGAGGAGCGACTCGCCCTCGACGGAATCGCGGCACCTGCTGCCGCGTCGCTCCGCGCGCGTCTGCTGCACCTCACGCCGTCGGCGGTCACCGGTGCGGACGCCGATGGGGACACCGAGGCGGCCGCCGCCGTCGACGACCGTCGGGTGGTGCTCACCCTCGACCTCCGGTGGGTTCGGTTCGCCCCGCTCACCTCCGCCGGCATCGTGATCGCCGGTGCCGCGCTGGGTGTCGTGGCGCAGAGCATCCACACCCTCGAGCTCACCCCGTCGGTCGACCTCTCCGGGCTGGCCCACCTCGGCCTGGCGCTGCTGATCGTGCTCGGGCTCGCGGTGGTGCTGGTCGGCATCTGTGTGCTCGCGGTGATCGGCTACCTGCTGACGAACTTCGGCTTCCAGCTCTCGCACACGAGGTCGGACCGGGCCTGGCATCTGCGCCGCGGGCTGTTCACGACCCGCGAGACCAGCCTCGACGACGCCCGGATCAGCGGCGTCAGCATCGGCGAACCACTAGGCCTCAGGCTCGCGGGGGGAGCCCGGCTGTCGGCGATCGTGACCGGGCTCGACAAGAAGCAACAGGGCAGCTCGGTCCTGGTGCCGCCGGCTCCCCGCGGCGAGGTCGACCGGGTCGCCGTCGAGGTGCTCGGCACGGCAAGGCCGGTGACCACCGGCCTGGTCGGTCACGGTCCGCGCGCTCGGCGACGTCGCTGGACGCGTGCCATGGTCCCGGCCGCGATCGTCGCCACGGCGGCGCTGGTCACGTCGTACGCCGTCTCCTGGGCGTTGGTGGTGATCGCGGCCGTCGTCCTGGCTGTCGGAGCGGTCCTGGCGCACGACCGGTGGCAGGGTCTCGGCCACGCGCTGGTCGACCGGCACCTCGTGGCCCGCTCCGGGAGTCTCGACCGCCGGCGCGAGGTGCTGCACACCCCGTCGGTGATCGGCTGGAACCTCCGCGCGACGTGGTTCCAGCGTCGTGGCGGCCTCACCGACCTGGTCGCCACCACCGCCGGCGGCCGGCAACATGTGCGGGTGCTCGACCTCGACGAGGCCGCGGCGACGGCGCTCGCCGCCACGGCGACGCCTGGCCTACTCGGACCATTCCTGGAGTGACCGAACGGTCAGACCTGCGGGATTTGCGGCGCAGGGGGCCGGATCGCTACCTAACCTCGCGGCATGAGTCAGCTCGGGGCCCCTTTCACGCCACCACCGCCCTACGACCCACCGCCGATCCCGCCGCCGTCGCGTCCGTCGTCCTCGGAGATCCCGAGCTGGATCGTCCTGCTCGCCGCGGCGGTGGCGCTCTGCCTGGCCGGGTTGCTCGGGTTCGTCGTCGTCCACGGCCGCAGCGACGGCACCAGCGCTCCTCCTCCCCCGCCGAAGCACCACTACCCCTCTCAGTGGGACAAACGGATCAAGTCCGAGGTCCGGATCGCCGAGAAGCAGCGAGGGCTGAGCTTCAAGCACCCGGTTGCGGTGAGGTTCCTGGCGCCTGCGGCGTTCAGGAAGACCCTCGTCCGCGAGGACAAGCTCACCGCGAAGGACCGCCGGCAGATCCGCCAGCAGACCGGCCTGCTGCGGGCGTTCGGCCTGCTCAGCGGGAAGGTCGACCTCGTCCGGGCCGAGCAGGACTTCAGTGGGACCGCGGTGCTCGCGTACTACTCGTTCAAGACCAGGTCGATCACCATCCGTGGCCACCACATCACGCCCTCGATCAGGGCCACGCTCGTCCACGAGCTCACTCACGCCCTGCAGGACCAGTACTTCCACGTCGGCGCCCTCTTCAAGACGCTGGCCAAGCAGAAGCACTCGAAGAACGACGAGCAGTCGGTCCTGCATGCGATCACCGAGGGCGACGCGCAGCGTACCGAGCATGCGTACGGCAGCTCTCTCGGAACCAAGCAGCGACAGGCGCTGATCGCCGCGCAGCGGCGCGAGGCCGGCCAGGCGCGGCAGGGCCTGGCCCGGATCCCGAAGATCATCATCGCCTTCGAGTCCTCGCCGTACGACCTCGGCGAGGGACTGGTCCGCACCGTCGCCCAGCACGGCGGCAACGCGGCCGTCGCACGGCTGTTCCGGCACCCGCCGGCGTACGACATCGCCCTGGTCGACCCGTTCCGGGTGATCCAGGGACACACGGGCGCCGTCCGCGTCCCGGCGCCGACGTTGGGCAAGCGGGAGAAGAAGTTCGACTCCGGCGACTTCGGCGCACTCTCCTGGTACCTGATGCTGTCGGCTCGGCTCCCGGCACTGCAAGCGCTGCACACCGTCGACGGCTGGGGCGGTGACTCGTTCGTGGGCTACCAGTCCGCCGGCCGCTCCTGCGCGCGGATGACCTACCGGGGCCGCACACCCGCGGACACGTCCGCGATGTACTCCTCGCTCCAGCAGTGGATCGCGGCCGTCCCCGGATCCCCGGCGAGCGTCCGTCTCAGCGGCGGGGTGCTCACCTTCCAGTCCTGCGACCCCGGGGTGGGCGGAGCCACGGTCAGCACCGACTTCCAGCCCGCGGTCGACCTGGTCACCACGCGCACCCTGGTCGGGGCCACCCTCCTGCACTCCGGCGCGTCGGTCCCCCAGGCCCGCTGCCTGGCCGGGAAGCTGGTGGACACCTACACGGTCGCCCAGCTGAACGACCCGACGTTCGGAGCGAACGACCCGAGCGTGGCCACGCGGATGCAGCAGCTCGGCGCCGAGTGCCAGTGAGGCCGGCTACGGGGTGTCGGACAACCTGATCTCGACCATCAGCTCGTCGGCGAGTGCCTCGAGCATCGTCCGCAGCTGCTCCGTGCTGGTGGCAGGCGGCGCCTCGAGCACTGCCCGCGCCTCGAAGAGCATCCCCCCGGCCATCGGCGCTTCGCGGACATCGGTGCTGAGCTCCTCGATGCCGATCCGCTGGGCGGCGAGGGCGGCGGAGATCTCGGCCACGATGCCGGGGTGGTCTGCTCCGAGCAGCTCGAGGCTCAGCCGCAGCGACGGGTGCTCGGCCGGCATGTCTGTCCGCTCGAGCAGCACCTCGAGGCCGACGTCCTTCAGGGCCGTCAGGTCCGCGACCAGCGCCTCGGCCCGTTCGTCGGCGACCTCGACCAGCAGAACCCCGGCGAACTTGCCGGCCAACCGGGCCATCTGGCTCCGCTCCCAGCTTCCGCCGTGCGCACTGATCGGTGCCGAGAGGGCAGAGACCAGCCCCGGCCGGTCATCGCCGATGCAGGTAAGGGTGAAGGTGGCCATGGGCGGAGCCGGTCAGGGCCTCTGGTCGCCCAGGATCCGCATCGCCGCGAGCTTGCCCGGACCGCCGCTCACGCAGCCGCCCGGGTGGGTGCCCGAGCCGCACTGGTAGTAGCCGTCGATCGGGGTGTTGTAGCGCGCGTAGCCGGGAGCCGGCCGCATGAAGAACATCTGCGGCGCCAGGAACTCGCCGTGGAAGATGTTGCCCTCGGTCAGCCCGGCCACCCGCTCGATGTCGAGCGGGGTGACGACCTCGCGGTGGAGCACCAGCTCGCCGAAGCCCGGGAAGTGACCCTCGAGCACCGCCTGGACGGTGTCGCCGAAAGGCTGCCGCTCGGTGTCCCAGTCGCTGCCCTTGAGCTCGTACGGCGCGTACTGGATGAAGCAGCTCATCACGTGCTTGCCCGGGGGCGCCATGTCGGGGTCGACCACGGACTGGATCGCGCCGTCGATGAACGGCCTCTGGGAGTACCAGCCGTACTTGGCGTCGTCGTAGGCCCGCTCGAGGTACTCGATGGATTCGCCGATGTTCACGAAGCCGCCGAACTGGTCGATCCGGCCCTTGAGCGCCGGGAAGACCGGGAGGTCGTCGAGGGCGAAGTTCACCTTGGCCGACGTCCCCTGGAAGCGGTACCGCCTGATCGCGTCGTTCAGGTCGCTGGGGAGCTCGCGTGGGTCGACCAGCTCGGTGAAGGTTCGGCGTGGGTCGAGCGCGCTGACCACGATCGGCGCGGAGTACTCCGTGCCGTCGGCCAGCACGACCCCCGTCGCGGTGCCGTCCTTGGTGATCACGTGGTCGACCGGCGACTCGACCTTCACGGTCGCGCCGTACGCTTCGCCCGCGCGCTGCAGGACCTGGGTGAACCCGCCGTTGCCGCCCTTGTGGAAGCCCCACACACCGTGATGGCCGTCCTGCTCGCCGATCAGGTGGTAGAGCAGCACGAGCCCGGAGCCCGGCGACATCGGCCCGATCCTGTTGCCGATGATCGACGACGAGGCGATCGACGACTTGACGATGTCGGACTCGAAGTAGTCGTCGAGCAGGTCCGCGCAGCTGCCGGTCAGGAAGCGCACCAGGTCGTGCAGGGTCTTCTTGTCCGCGCCACGCAGCTGCTTCATCATCCAGGCGACGTCGGCCTGGTCGTCCGGGTCGTCGCTGAAGATGTCCGGCGGCGCGGCGTCGAACATCGGCTTCGCCAGCTGGATCACCCGGTCCAGGTCATGACCCCACCGGTGGTAGGCGTCGACGTCCCGCTTGCTGTGGCGAGCGATCTCGAGGTCGTTGAACTGCTCGTCCTCGGTCATCAGGAGGTAGTCGCCGTTCTCCATCGGGGAGAACGACGTCGGCATCAGCAGCGGCATGAAGCCGTGCTTGACCAGGTCGAGCTCGTGGATGATCTCGGGCCGCAGCAGGCTCAGGGCGTAGGAGAACGTCGTGAAGGAGAAGCCGGGGTGGAGCTCCTCGGTGATCGCGGCGCCGCCGACGAAGCCGCGACGCTCGAGCACGAGGACGTTCAGCCCGCCCTTGGCGAGGTACGCCGCATTGGTCAGGCCGTTGTGGCCGCCGCCGACGACGATCGCGTCGTAGGTGTTGGCAGTCATCACTGCTCCATTCGCATCGAGATCGGCGCCAGCTCGCGGGCCGAGCCGGTCTTGCGGGCGGGGTTGAAGAGCGGCAGCCGGTCGGTGGTCGCCGGCACGGAGAGGTACTCGTGGTCCACGGTGATCTCGAGGTGCACGGTCGAGCCCTTGGCGGCGTACTCCGGCAGCACGCGGGCCATCGCGATGTGCCGCTGGAGGACCGGGCTGTACATGAAGCTGGTGGCGTAGCCGACGCGCTCGTCGCGATCGGGCCCGCCGTACAGCATCGACTCCCAGGGCACGGGGTTCTCGTCCTTGGGCACGATCAGGCCGTGCTCGAGATGGAGATCGCGATAGGCCTCCCAGTCGATCCAGAGGCCGACGGTCGCCCAGCGGGAGGTGCCGTCGCGAAGCTCGCGCTCGATGGCGCGGCGTCCGATGAAGGGGCGGTCGTCGCCGAGCGCGGCGCCGGCCTTGCCGAGCATCCAGCCGAAGCCGAGCTCCTTGGGCGTGAACCGCTCGGCGTCGGTGAACGCGTAGCGCGCCGAGGAGAACTCGACGTTGATCAGCGACAGCCCGGCCTCGATCCGCAGCATCAGCAACGCGTCCTCGCCGAACGGGCGGAACCCCTGCCCGTCGCCGGCCTGGATGATCTTGTCGAGCACGCCGAGCGCGTCGTCGGCCTCGACGCGCACCTCGTAGCCGAGGTCGCCGGTGTAGCCGGTGCGCGAGATCGTGACGGGGGCGCCGCCGATCTTGGCGGGGGTCAGCCCGAAGAACGCCAGGTCGTTCACCTCCGGCGCGAGGGTGGCCAGGATCTCGCGTGAG
This sequence comes from Nocardioides sp., assembly GCF_036493135.1. GTDB lineage: Bacteria > Actinomycetota > Actinomycetes > Propionibacteriales > Nocardioidaceae > Nocardioides. The sequence goes on from NZ_DASXQG010000101.1 coordinate 8,477, forward strand.
CGCGGACCCTGGACCGCGAGCATGCCGTAGTCGGCGCTGACGTCCTCGATCGAGACCCGGAGCCGGCCGACGAGGTCCTCGAGATACCCCATGTTCGGGTCGGCCGCGGTCAGCAGCCAGTCGTCCTCGGCCTCCCGGAACACCACGCCGTCCTCGAGCACGTAGCCGGCGTCGTCGCACCAGACGGTGTACATGGCCTGGCCCGGACGGCAGCGTCGTACGTCGCGCGTCATCACGCCGGCGAGGAACCGCTCGGCGTCCGGCCCGGTGATCCGGTACTTGTACAGCGGCGAGGTGTCGAAGAACCCCGCGGAGTTGCGGACCGCGAAGTACTCGTGCTTCGCGGCGAGGTCGTAGCGCAACGCCGAGAGGTAGCCCGACCAGTGGCCGTAGAGGCCGGTCTGGTTGAGCTCGTTGAGCCGTGGGTGGAAGGGCGTCGTCTTCATCAGCATGGCATCGCCACCCTAACCTGAACCGCCGTTCAGCCGCTAGACCGAGATGGTGAACCAGGTGGATCGCAGACCGAGCACCGACCGGAAGGTGTCGCCGCTCACCGGGACGTCG
>NZ_DASXQG010000102.1:0-31846 GCF_036493135.1 Nocardioides sp.
GCGCGAGCGACACGACGGTCGTCCTCGACAGCCAGCACCATCAGGTCTGCATCCCTCGGAGCACGAAAGTCCCGCCCGGATGGACGGTTGTGAGGCTACCGAGCGCCCGCTAGTCCCGACCGCTCATGCCGCTGACATGGACGCACCGACCACCTCTACTGAGGACCTAAGTCGGCGTGCCTCCCGAGCGTCTCCGTCGACCCCACGAGGATCGGATCATGGACATCGGCACCGGCGTCGCCATCACGGGCCTCGTGATCGCTGCTGTCGTCGTACCGGTAACCGGCTTTGGTTGGCTATCCGGCAGGACTCGGTGCGCTGGTACCGGGAGCAGCGGGCCGCCCTGTACGTCGACCTGCTGGTAGAGGCCGACGCGGAGCACCAGGCCATTGAGCGGGACGCGGCTAGGGCGGAGGCCATGGCCGACGCAGAACGGTTCGCCGATGAGGACCCAGACCGATCAGGCGCAGATCCGGTCGCCGAACATGACGCCCTCGTCGCCTTGATGCCGGACACGCACCTGCCACCGAGGGAGCGCGCCCTCCTCGGCGCGCGAGCCAACGGCTACGCGAGCCCGACCGTCGTCCGGCTGTTCCGAGCCCTCCAAGCTGAGGGCGGGTTCCACGGCGTCGGCAAGCCCGCACCGCTGCGCAGGTTCGAGGCTGGCCGGGCCTTCGACGCGCTCGAGGTCCAGATCCAGTCCGAGCTCCGCCGACACGCACCCTGGAAGGAGCGCCGAGCGGAGCATCGACCCCAGCCCTAACCCAAGGATCGCTCATGCCGCTGACCGGCGCCCATTGCCGGGGTGCGATCAGCGCAGCCGCGTTCCTGGTGGAACGGGCCGGATCGTCGCCAGGAGAGCGTCGACCGCTTGTCGGGTGGCGGCGCCGACAACGAAGTTCACCCCAGCTCGTGGGATCAGCACGCGACGAGCCACGCCTGGCCCCTCCTGGTGACTGTCGGACACGTAGTGGCGCATCCCGCCCACGGTTCCTGACGGATGCCCAGAGTGAGCGGATCGCCGATGAGTGTGCTCCCCGCGGGGACCTTGTAACGGTGCGTGGATGGGAGCCGCCTGCTGCAGATCGTTGGAGCGATCTCTCGGGACCGACCCACTTGGTGCTGACGGTCCGCGTCTGGCACAACCAAACGCGGTACGTTCGCCGCTGTGGAAGGCCGACGGAGTGGAGACTTCATTCGATCGCGGCTTAGCACCCGGGTCTCGGGTCGGAGTGTTCACCCGGCGTCGCGTCACATCGAGGTTCTCGAGCCGTGAGCGCTGAGCCGGCTGACAGCCCGAGCGGCACTCCTCGTGAGGGCGTCCTCTTAGCAGCGGCGATGTTTGTGTTCGTGATCGACACGTCGTTCATGAACGTATCTATCTCGGCGGTCGTCCACGACCTCGATACGACTGTCAGCGGAGTGCAGTCGGCTGTGGCGATCGAGGCGCTCGTGTCGGCGTCCTTCATCCTCATCAGCAGTAAGGTCGGTGACCTGTGGGGGCGCAAGCGGGCGTTCGTCGCAGGCATGGTGCTCTATGCCGTCGGCGCCGTTGCGATGGTGTTCGCGCAGGGGTTGACGGCGATCATCGTCTTCTGGGCGATCCTCGGCGGGCTCGGCGCCTCGCTCTACCTCCCTGCCATGCAGTCCTTGATCCACGGCAACTTCGAGGGGAAGACCCGCGCGAAAGTCTTCGCGCTCGTCGGCGCGTCCGCCGCTATCGCCGCCGCGGTCGGCCCGCTGATCGGAGGCTTCGTCACGACCCTCCTGTCGTGGCGGGTCGGGTTCCTGGTGGAGGCGCTCATCATCGCTGCTGTGCTCGTCGGGAGCCGTGGCATCCGTGACGTGCCGTACACCGGCGATCGGTCGGTCGACGTCGCAGGGGCGTTTCTCTCGGTGATCGGCATGGGTGGCCTCGTCGTCGGTGTCCTGGTGTGGCAGGAGGGCGGCGAGTCCGTCGCTTTGCTTCTCGCGGTCGGGGCAGCCGCGATGGCGGGCCTGGTGTACTGGCTGCTCCGACGCAAGCATGAAGGCAAGTCGACGTTGCTTGATCCGAGCCTGTTCGAGTCCAAGCTGTTCAGCCACGGCGTCGCGCAGATCATGCTCCAGCAAGTCGCCCTGGGTGGGCTGCTGATCGCCTTGCCGATCTTCCTGCAGCTGGTGTGGGGCTACAACGCGCTCCAGGCCGGCATCACGCTTGCCCCCCTGTCCCTCACGATGTTCGGGGTCGCCCTGCTCGCCGGACGGAAAGTGGGGAACCGGAGGACGAGCAGCATCATCCGCGGGGGATTCGTGCTGCTCGCTGCGTCCATCGTCATCCTCATCCCGCTGGTGCCCAGGGCTGACTCCGGCTGGCACCTCGTGATTCCGCTGATGCTTGCGGGCGCCGGCCTTGGCCTCCTTGCCTCCCAGCTCAACAACTACGCCTTGTCACCCATCTCGGAGGAACGCGTGGGCGAGGCGGCTGGCGTGACGTCGGCCACCGGCTCCTTCGGCCTGTCGTTCGGTCTTGCCTTCGCCGGAGCGGTCATGCTCGCCACCCTGTCGATCGCCTTCACCAACATGGCGGAGTCGAGCAGTGTCCTGCCGGCCGCCGACCAGCAGCGCGTCGCCGCGGTGCTCGAGGACGACGCGCAGGTGATGAGCGACACCCAGCTCGGAGACCTCCTCGCCGGCCAGCCCGAACCCGTTCGACAAGAGATTCTCAACATCAACGACGACGCCCGGGACCTTGCGCTCCAGGTCGCCTTGCTCGTCTCGTTGCTCGCGGCGCTGGTCGGCGTGGCCATCGCATCCCGCATGATGCGCCTTCCGGATCCCGCGCAGTCGACTGCCGCTGAGAACTCTGGGCCCGGCTGATACGCGCCCCTCGTGCCTGCGGCGACGTCGGGCGGACGAAGACGTTGCGCGCATCATCGGCACCCTTGAGGAACAAGTCCGTTCCGGATCCCTGCAACCGCACGCTATGCCGCTGGGGTGGACCGCCTAGCCTCGTGCGCATGTGCCCACGTTCGGAGCGGAGAGCGGCGCAGGAAGCGGTTGCGGCCTACCACGAGGCTCGGTTGGCGGACCTGGTCGAGCGAGTGGGCGAGGGCGTCGACCGTTTCCGTGCCGGCGAGCTGGATCCGTTCGAGACGGACCGCGTCCTCTTCCAATACAGCCGGGCGGCTAAGGAGCTGTGGAAGTTCTGTAACACGGGAGACGTCGAGTTCACCGCGGCGACGATCGCTGCGGGTGCGTGTGTCGACTGGTGGGAACGAGGAGTGCCCCGAGAGCGACGAGCGCACTGACGGGCCGCGTCCGACGGACCAAGCACGGACCAAGCACGGCGCTGTGTTGAGTCGTCATGTCATCAGTGAACCGAACAACATGGGGACCAAGCACGGACCAAGCACGGACCAAGGTCGGTCGAGACGATCGGGACTGAGCGGGAGGGAACATAGGGATCATGACGTCAGAGACAGCGATCCACGTCTAGCTCGCGATCGCGCCGACCTGGGGGTCAAGGGGTCGCAGGTTCAAATCCGGTCAGCCCGACCGCGTTTGTGCAGGTCAGAGGGTGTAACTCACTCCCGGCCGGATCCGCCGGAAGGGCCACGGTCACAGAACGGTCACAGACCGCACCGCCAGCGACCCCCGAGAAAAACCACTTGGACATCCGCTGAGTCGGGCACAGAGGGTCATAGCGAGGTCACGGCGTCGGCCCCAGGACTTCTCAACCTCAAACGTTATTGCGCAGCAATTGACCGTCATCGGTTGAGTCGGGCGTGAGCCGACGATGACAAAGGGCGTTCAGGGGAGTGGTGGGATGCGTACGGTCGGGTCCCCGAGCAGCACGAGGGACTGACGGTCCCACGCTGTGAGGCGGAGTCGGGTCAGGGCGGGCAGCACCGAGATGTCGTGATCGCGTTTGAGGCGCTCGTTGGTCCCGACCCAGTTCGTCGTCAAGACGCCGATCCCCTGACGGTACGCCGCGAGGATGAAACCCAGCGGCTGCCCGTAGTGCAGGTTCTCACTCAACCCTGTGACCAGGTCGTTGGCGAGTCGCTGGTGGGTCTCCCCGTCCCTCAGGGTCCAGTCGAACGTGGGCTCGACGTGGCCGAAGACAGCACGGACCGGATGGGGGCGCTTGAGGAGCGCCAGCGGTGCCGGGGCCACGGTCGAGCCGAGGGTAGCGACCGCGTCCACGACGAGGCGCGCGGTAGATCCCTCCTCCAGGAGCTGGATGTAGCTGCTGTCGGCGGCCGACCCCGCGGAACAGCAGGCCTGCGCGAACCAGACACACCCGGCCGGCAGCGAGCCGGCCAGGTCCGCCAGTGGAACCGTGGTATCTGTGGCGTCGATGGGCAGGCCGAGTGAGGCGCTCAGCTGCTGCTGGTCGAGTGGTGTCGCGCCATGGCTGGACGTGACGACTACGGCAGGCTGGGCGGCGGTCACGGCCTGGGTGAAACCGGTGCCGGTGGCTGCCGCATCGTCGAGCGTCCGGAGACCGGCGAGGGTACCGCTGAAGGCCTTGACCAGTGGCGCTGAGAAGACGGTGCGCATCAGGCGGGTGATGTCGGTTGCGCCCCTGTCCACTGTCCACACCACTGGCGAGGTCACGTCGGTCGGTGTGGAGGCCCAGCCGTGGTCGCCATCGAGCATCGCGTCGACGTACGACGCCAGGTCGGCGTCGTCCTCGAACGGGAGGCGGCCGACGGCGTGCCGCAGAGATAGCGAATACTGCACGCTCCAGGGGATGCGCTCGGGGCAGCCGACGATCAGGACGTACATCGGAAGCCGGTTTCTGGCTATCCCGAACGTGGTCAGCCCGATCAGCGGGTCGCTCGACGTGCCGTCGTCGAAGTACCGCCGGACGTAGACGTTCTTGAGCTCGGCGTTCCAGTAAAGCAGCTGAGTCTTGGGGCGGGCCGCGAGCAACCGCCTCACGGGCTCCGGGGCGTTGGCCCCCGTGACCTTCTCTTTGGACCACTGCTTGTCGGGGGTATCGGGGAGCAGGATGCCGTAGCCGACGTCGTCGTGCTCCCAGTCCGTCGGGTCCGCAGGCTTCGTGAAGGCCAGGCCCGCCTGGCTCGGTGGCAGGCCGGTGCGGGAGCCCCAGTTCTGCGCGTCGCCGGCGAGTGGCCCGAAGGCCGGTTGTCCTGGCCACGCGTCGATCTGGACGCTGAGCGGTAGGTCGCTCACGATCAGTCCCCGGAGGCCCGGAGGTGGGCCGCGAGCCCGGTCTGCGGCCGGTGTCGCGCTCTCATCCGTCCCGCTCGGGCTCGTCCGGGAGCTGAGCCCGTAGCTCGGCGATCTTGGCATCGATCTCGGCGAGCACCTCGGCCGGCGTCGTGCCAGGGTCCAGGCCCCGTCGGTAGACAACCCAGGTGTCGATCTTGCCGACAGCCAGGGCGTACTCCCTGGCGCTCATCCGCTGCTTGGTCGGCACGTACACCTGCAGCAGGTCCTGCTGGGCGTAGAGCACGGGGTCGGACCACGCGTCGTCCTGGGCCGGGTCGACGCCGACTATCGCGGCTCGACGCGGTGCGGTCAGCGTGGTGATCCAGTCGATGGTGCGGACGGGATCGTGCGGGTCGGGTCGCAAGGCTACCTCGACCGTGGTCAGCACCTCGGGGTAGAGGACGTCGGCGAACCGGTTCATCGCCGCGAGGTCGACGAGCCGGCGCATCCCGATAACGGCAGGGATCCCTTTGTCGACGAGGCCGCGCGCGAACGCGCCGCTCGTCTCGGTGACCCCGGCCGTTTCGCACGCGGCCAGCACGACCAGCCAGGGGTCGCACAGTGACAGCGCCCGGGCGAGCTCGCCGAGCGACAGGGGCACGCTGCCCGCATCTGCCTGCCCCAGGAAGTCCGGCTGGGAAGCAAGCCGGAGACCTCGTACGCCGGCCGAGTTGTCGCCGTGGCACAGCATGTGCAGGATGCTCGGCTTGGCGTCGGCGATCTGCTGCACCACCCGGTCCGTCCAGGCGCCGATCCACTCGCAGGTCACGTTCTTGTTGCCCAGCGTGGCGACCCGGTCGTGGACGGCCTGTTCTCCCGTGATCACGTGCAGCTTGACGTCCAGCTTGCGCGCACGGGCGTCAGCCACCGCCGAGGCAAGCGCCTCGAGCTGGCTGCTGCCTTCCCGTTGCGCCGCGGACAGCACCGCGACGATCCGGAACGGTGCCAGATACGAGCGGGGGTTGACGTCGTACTCGACCGCAGCGATCCGGCCCACCGGCCACCTGGGGTCCAGGGCCAAGAACCCCTGCGCCTTCCAGTAGAGCTGCTCCCAGGGCAGGGCGTCCGCGACGTCGGCGACCACCCTGAGGTAGATGGGCTGCGGTGGTGCTACCGGTGGCTGGGCCAGCGCCATGGTCAGGGCCTGCTTGACCGGCGCGTGCCGCCCCAGCAGCTTGACCAGCTCCTCGCCACGGGCCCGTGCGTTCGCACCTCGCAGCGCCCCGATGCGGACCGTCCGGCCCTGGTTGATGCCGTCGACGGGCGCCGGGCTCCTGTTCAGCTTCACCACCACGGTCTGGCCGACCGAGTCGAAGCTCACGATGAGTCGCATCAGGTCCCCCTGACGTGCCGAGAGAGCAGGTTCTGGATGTCGTTGAGGGCCTCCGAGGCCCCTTGGTCGTAGGCCAGCTTGCTCGCCTTTCCCTGGCCTGGCAGCGAGATCAGACTGTTGAGCTCGCCCTGCTTGGCCTCGAGGAACCGCGACGACGACGCTACCCACACCGGCACGTTGTCGACGTACTGATAAGCCGAGGTGAGAGCCGGGTCGAGCTCCTGGGGTTGCTCACTGGCACCGCGGTCGACCGCGGCCTGGGTCAAGTTGACGTCCTGGTCGGTGTGCCACCGTTGCAGCGGCTCGTCGAGCACCCGCTGGAGCGAGTCCGGCTGGACGTAACCGAACCACGACCGGTGGGCCGGCAGCTGCCGTTCACCCGGCCGGGCCAAGAAGAGGTGGACGTCCGCGAGGGCTTGGCCGCCGGGGTCACGGTCGATGGAGGAGAAGATGGTCGGTCCGGATCTCAGCTGGCCGAGGCTGTCCGCGACCATCCGCGCCCCGATGTCGGGGCCACGCACCTCCGGCGCGGCGATCGAGACCAACGACGCGCCCAGCCGGTCCGCGAGGGTCCGCAGGTCCGCGGTCTCGACGAACGCGCTGTTCCTGACCGTCGCGGCCTTAGCCGGATCGGGCGTGATGGCCAGTCCCGCCTGGTCGGGCGTGACCACCCCCTCGGACGCGAAGTGCAGGGCGCGGACCGCCGTCCCGCCGAGCCCCTCGGCGATCCAGTCCGACCACAGCAGCCGGGGGTCCGTGTTCGGGTCGAAGGCGCGCAGACCGGAGCCTCGTCGCGGCGCCGACGGGCTGTCGCTGCGGGCAGTACGACGCTCGTGCGCCGCGCGCGCATCGTCGGGGTCGTGGACACGCACCGACGCGTCCAACGCGTTGGCGGTGCGCAGCAGCAGGTCACGGGTGTGCGCGTCGGCGAAGACGTCGACCTCCACGCCGTACTTGAAGGTCGCGCGCAAGGCTGAGATGAAGCCCTGTGCGTGCCGTGCCCCCCAGCTGGCTCTGCTCGGGGCATTGACAGCCAGGGCGACCCGCCACGTCAGGCCCAGGGGAGCGGCAGCGGGCAGTCGGTCCGGGACTCGCAGCACCGGAATGCCGATGTCGGCCGCCAGGTCCTCCCAGGGAGCCGCGCCCAGGTAGCCGTAGGGCGGCTTTAGCCGGAGCCACAAGACGGTCTCTCGCTCCATCCTCTGACTCACGGTCGACTGCACTGCCTCGATGAGGTCAGGCGGCAGACGCACCATCTCTGGCACGGCGGAGGAGCTGCTCAGACCGAACTCCTCCAGCGAGACCTGCCGGTTCCAATAGGTGGTGTCGGTTCCCTCGACGTATCCGTCAAGCCGCGTGCCCACGAACGGCGCGCGTTGCGTGTAGTCCAGCCAGGCCCGCAGCACCGCGAGCTTCCACGTGGTGATGATCCGTTCCGCCATGGGTCCCTCCCTCGGGGTGTGGCGCCGTCGGTCGTCTGGCCCGCTAGGGCGGCGGGTCCACCAGGTTGTGCAGCGCCCACCATGTGTAGCCGTTGCAGATGTCGCCGTGGCCGGAGATCGCGGGAGCGTTGCCGTCTCGCGCGGAGCCGTCAACGGCGAGGACACGGACCGGACCGTTGAGGTCGTAGCGAGTACCCGGCGTCAGGATGACGAGCGGGTGCTCGCGCATGAGGGGTCCGAGCCCGGCCGGCCCGTAACCGCCGAGGGCGCCGTACCTCTCGGTGTCACCGACCGCGGCCGGCTTCACCTCACCCAGCGAGTCACCGCGGACCGCCAAGTGGAAGAACTCGTGAAGCGGCTTGTCGGCCGACGACATGGTGCTGATGATCGGCCGCTCGACCCGGTCGAGGACCGATCGGTAACCCCCGACGCGGCCGGTCATGGCGACGTTGTCGGCGAAGCACCACCGGTTGACCGCGGGCTGCAGCAGCAGCATGGAATATGCGGGCCTGCTGGGGGGCTGCGCGGCCACGGCCGACAGCACGACGCGTGCGCCGAACGAGTGGCCTGCCAGGTGGATCCTCGCGTTGGTCTCGAGGAGTCGCGCCAGGACCGGAGCCACGCCGTAGGTGCCGACGGTCCCGGCACGCGCCTTCATCCGCCACACGCTGCCCATCCGCAGCAGGCCACGTGGGTCTAGACCGGACCATCCCGCCTGCTCCGGCTCGTCGACCGGTCCAGTCACGATAGGTCCCGCTCCCACCGTGCCGATCGTCTCGTCCTCCTCGACGAAGGGCTGCCCCCCGGCGGCGATCGCCTGCCAGGAGGAGAGCACGGCCGCGACGTCGGGGGGTTCGGTCGCCGCATCCGGGTCGTCGGCTGACCAGAGCGCCGACCGGACCAACTCGGCAGCCTTGGTTGCCGACTCCTTCGACAGCACTCGTTGTCCGTCAAGCAGCTCGGTCAGCTCGTCACCCTGGTCGGCCGGCATCCCGCCGACGACCTCGGCCAGCATCTGCTCGTAGCCCAATTGGCTCGCCCCGCCACCCGCGATGTCGGGTCCTTCCTCGGAGTCCAGCACGAACCACGTGGCCGGCCAGATCACCCCGATGAGCACCGGCCTGTAGCCGACGGCGACGGGGAGCGCGAGGGCCGAACGCTGCGCGACGAACCCGACCGTGAAGTCCCGGTAGCGGGCGAGGGCGTCGGCATAGACGTTGTTCCAGCCGTGCGAGAAGAAAAACACGTCAGAGGCGGACCGGGCGGCCTGGATGGCCAGCTCTGCGGTCTGTGGGCTCTTGAGACGTCCGTTCTCGTCGAAGCGCAGCAGGTAGAGATCGGCAGACTTTCCGCCGCCGATGGAGATCTGTTCGGCAGGTCCGATCAATTTCCCCGTTCGGCCGGACCGGACGTCGCCGGCCCAGCCGCTCCTCTTGCGACACCGAGCGTGAGAGCCCGAACTCTTTCACCAGGGTGACACTGTCGAGGCGAGGTTGAAAGGTCTTCCGGCGACCGTCTTGATGTGCCAGGCCACCAGCGTCGCTGTACGACGACTGGGATTCACCACGCCGAGCCATTCGGGGGCAATCAATTGGTTCGTCGCTTCGCTGTATGGGGGGACTGCTGCAGGAACAGGTGACAGGTTCGGTGAGGCGGCTTGGAGGACACTGTCAGCGCGACACTCTGCCCCGCTACGAATTTCAGGCTCGGTTTCCGTCGGGAAGCCGGGCCTGAAAGGTTTGGGACTTGAACCGGTCATCCCGAAGTTGACCTATTGAGATCACCGGCATGAGCGTGCACCCGAACACGTTGATCGACCAGTGTCTGAACGTCTAGCGGACGGCCCGACGACCTCTGGTCGCAGGCACTGCCACGCTAGGGCAGGACCTGCCTCTGCGGCGGTTGTGGTGCTGCCCGCGCGGTGGCGGCCGGCTGTTCGCCGGCCGGGCGTAGCTGCGGGTCGCGGAATGCGTGGACGCTGCGCCTCGATCGCTGCCAGGTCGCGGGTGCTCACGGTCCGGGTCCCCCCGAGGGGGGTCACTGGGCGCAAGGGACCAACGCCGGCGTCAGGGCGAGTCGGCTCCCTCACCCAGAACGGATGAGGTGCGGAGGACCCACAGTGCCTAGCGTCTGCTGTGCCTGGAATCGTTCGAGCGCGTGAACGAACCCGCTGGGCCCATCCGGGTCAGTCCGGGCACGATCACGAGATCCTTGGAGGCCCCATGGCGTCGTCCGCACCGGCATCGTCGCAACCCGGCCTGAGCGTCGGTCCCACCAGCGAGTTCAGCCTGTTCTTCCACGTGAAGCCCGGTCTGGCACCGTCCTTGCGAACCGCCCTCCTGGCCCTCCAAAACACGCCCGGGTACCGGCCGGGTGACTACGGGATAGCCATCCAGACGATCCATGAAGCGCGCTTCGTCCTGTTCGACGACGACACCCGACTCGCCTTCATCACCAGCTTCGACGGCCCCTGGGACGCCTACATGGAGGACTTCTTCAACTCCGGGCCGACGCTTGCCTTGTTCGACGTCATCTTCGACCACGTCGACGGTTATGACGGGTTGCAGGACCTGGCCGCTGTCAAGGGCTTCGTCTTGGGCGCTGAGCAGGCGGCAGCGGCGTACGCCCGCAACTACGGCGGCACGGTCAAGGAGATCAAGAAGGCGCAACGGGTGAATGCAGCATTCCAGCAGGTGCTCGACCACCCCGCGGCCGCTGAGCTGCTCGAGCATCCAGCAATGCAGCCGCTACTCGACGAGGCTGGCGACTAGCCGGCCGATGTCGGACCACATCTCCGGGCCGCGCGCGCTCGCCGAGCCGATTGCGGACATCACCGATGTCTACGCGTTCCCGAGCCCTGAGCGGGCCGATCGTCTGGTCCTCGTCGTGAACACGCTGCCGATGGCCAAGCCGTCGGACATGTTCTCGAAGGGGCTCGTCTACCGCTTCAGGCTGCGGTCGCTCACCGGTCCGAGCGGTCACCGCTGGACGTTCGTCCCCGCCGACGAGGGACTGGTACTCGACTGCGTCTTCTCTGCCCCGGAACCCGCCGCGGACGAGCCGTTCCAGGAGGGCACCTGCACCTCGTCGACGGGGGAGTCGGTCTCGTTCGTTGTCAACGACCCGCAGGGCGGTTCCGATGCCGGGCTCCGGGTCTTCGCCGGCACCAGGTGGGATCCGTTCATCATGGACGCTCGCGCAGCGTTGACGACGCTCGCGACCCACGAGCTCGCGTTCACCGACCACGGGTCGATCTTCCTGGACGGCAAGAACGTGCTGAGCATCGTCGTCGAGATCGACGCGCGCCTCCTGGGTGGCGCCGTCCTCGTGGGTGTTGTCGCCGAGACACTGACGCGAGGGCCCCTGAACGTCCGCATCGAACGCGTCGGCCGGCCCGAGGTGAAGAACATGATGCTGGCGCCGAAGGAGTTCGACCAGGTGAACCGGGACCTGGAGATCCGTGACCTGTACAACATGGAGGACGCCTTCCACCTCGGCGACTCGTACGAAGGTGCCTACCGGGCCCGTCTGAACGCCAACCTCGCCTTCTGGGACGGCCTGGACGGCAAGGCGGACTGGCCGACGGACGAGGACGGCAACCATCCGTTGACGGAGCTCATCCTCGCCGACTTTCTCGTCGTCGACGTCACCAAGCCCTACGTCGAGCAGGGCTCGTTTCTCGAGATCGAGCTCGCGGCCAGACGCGGTCAGCCGCACCAGACCTGCGGCGGACGGACGCTGAACGATGACGTGATGGACACGATCTTCACCCAGCTCGTCAACGCCGGCCAGGGCCCGACCATCCGGGACGGCGTCGACTCCGCGACGGTTCCGGCCACCCGCACGTTCCCCTACCTGGCGCCGCCCAACCCGGACCCGCCCGAGGCCCCCGAGCACCACTAGCGACAGAAGGCAGCTGACGCCATGCCCGCGGCACACCATCCCGACCTTGAACTCGACGACATCCAGGCCGGTGCGCTGGCCGAGCGTCCCTCGCCGTACGTCGGCAAGTATCTGCTGTTGCGCATCACGGACCGTGCCGATGGCAGGGAGCTCGTCCGCAGGCTGCATCGGATCGCCACTGCCTCGCGCACGTCCGAGCGGACGGACGACACCACCCTCACCGTGGCGTTCAGCTATCACGGTCTCGAGGCGCTGGGAGTCCCGCAGACGTCACTGGACAGTTTTGCTCCGGAGTTCCGGGAGGGGATGGCGGCGCGTGCCGCCGTGCTCGGAGACGTGGGTGAGAGCAGTCCGGAGCACTGGGAGGCGCCGCTGGGCAGTACTGACGTGCACGTGGCCATTGCGGCCCTGTCCCCAGACGCTGCCAGGCTCGAGGCCGCCGCCGAACAGGCCCGGAGGGCCCACGCCGAGCTGCCGGGGTTGGAGGTGGTCTGGCGTCAGGACTGCTACCAACTCGTCACGGGTCGGACCTCGTTCGGCTTCAGGGACGGCATCGGCCAGCCCGCGGTCGAGGGCAGCGGGAGACCGTCGACGAATCCTCGTGAGCCATCCCTCAAGGCCGGCGAGATCATCTTGGGCTACCCCGACGAGACCGGCGAGCTGCCGCCGATGCCGATGCCGGAGGTCCTGGGTCGCAACGGCACCTATGTCGTCTTCCGGAAGCTGCACACGAAGGTGGCGGCGTACCGGAACTACCTGCGCGACCGGGCGTCGAACCGTGAGGATGAGGAGCTCCTGGGCGCGAAGATGGTAGGGCGTTGGCAGAGCGGTGCTCCGCTCGTCCTGGCACCGGACCGCGATGACCCGGAGCTCGGTGCCGATCCCCAGCGCAACAACGACTTCCTCTACGCCGAGGACGCCCGCGGGTTCAAGTGTCCGGTGGGTGCCCATGCCCGGCGGGCCAACCCGCGCGACTCCCTGTACCAGGACGGCAGCGTGGACGTCCGGCTGCACCGCATGATCCGCCGGGGCACGAGCTACGGGCCGATGTTGCCCCCAGGCGAGCTCGAGGACGACGGCGAAGACCGGGGGATCATCTTCGTGTTCGCCGGGGCGCACCTCAAGCGCCAGTTCGAGTTCGTCAAGACCCAGTGGCTCAACGACGGCATCTTCATCGGGGCTCCGGAGGAGAGGGACCCACTCGTCGGACCGAACGACGAGTCGAGCGGGTTCACCATTCCCCAGCGCCCGATCCGACGCAAGCTCCAGAACCTGCCGCCGTTCGTGGTCACCCGTGGTGGTGAGTACCTCTTCGCCCCCGGTTTGAACGCTATGCGCTGGCTCTCGGAGCTGGACACGTGAACACTCGACACCCACGAGAGAGGACCGCACAGCGATGAGCTCATCCGGCACGGACCGATGGCGGTCCCTCGACTTCGGACCACCCCCTGCAGACCTCGTCGAGACCGAAGCCCCCGTGCTCCTCGACTTCCTCGACGGCGGCCAGGTGGCAGTGGTCACCCTCAACCGACCCCACGCCGACAACGCGATCACCACCGAGATGGGCGCCCAGCTGACCGAGATCGTCGAGACGATCGCGGTGCGCACCGCCGTCCGGGTCGTGATCCTGACCGGGGCCGGCGACCGGGCCTTCTCGGTCGGCAGCGACCTGCGGCAGCGCAAGAGCATGGACAAGGAGGACTGGCTCCGACAGCGCCAGGCCTTCGACCGCACCCTCTACACCGTGCGCCAGCTGCGCAAGCCCATCTTCGCTGCCGTCAACGGCATCGCCTACGGCGGGGGCTGTGAGCTGGCCCAGAGCACCGACTTCATCATCGCATCCGAGACGGCGACCTTCGGCCAACCCGAAGCCATGCTCGGCCTCGCCGCCGGAGGTGGCTCACCTGCTCTGCTGCCACGGCTCCTGCCCCGCGGCAAGGCCCTGCAGATGCTGATGACCGGCGACCCGGTTCCGGCCCAGGAGCTCCACCGTCTCGGCATGGTCAACGAGATCCATCCTCCCGGTGACCTGATGCCGGCCGCACGACGGATCGCGGACAAGATCGCCAGCAACTCACCGACAGCGGTCCAATCGGTCAAACGCGCCGTCCACCTGGGCGAAGGGCAGCCGATCGAGCAGGCGATCGCCATCATGATGGACGCACACTGGCGCTCGGCCGTCCACCCCGACCGGGTCGAAGGAATCGGAGCCTTCAACGACAGCCGAGAACCGACCTTCGACGACGCCGACTTCTGAGGCACGAGCGCCCGCCTCCACGACCAACCGAGAGGAAGACCGAGCCCATGACTGGTGCAAGCGAAGTCGAGTCGGCACGCGCCGCGCTGGAGATGATCAATCCGGCCCCCTACAACGCCGAGGCACCGCCTGAGGCCCTCGTCGGGAACATCACCCCCACCGAGCTCCACTACGTGCGGAGCAACTTCGCGTTGCCAACGCACGATGGCACCTTGGAGATCGGCGGTGCCGTGGACAACCCCACGACGCTGACCCTCGACGACCTCCGCGCACTGCCGGCCCACGAGCAGGCGGTCACCCTGGAATGTGCGGGGAACGGACGCCTGGACATGAAGCCGCTTCCCACCGGCGAACCGTGGGGCGACTACGCCGTGTCGACGGCACGGTGGACCGGCGCCCTGCTCAGCGACGTACTCGCGTTGGCCCAGCCTGCGGCCCTGGGAGTCGACGTCCGGTTCGAAGGTGCCGATCACGGCCCCTACCACCTGCAGGCGATCCTCCCGGAGACCCAACAGGACGACCTCACCTTCGTCCGCGCGTTGCCCCTCGTCGAGGCAGCCGACCCGTCCTCGGCGATCCTGGTCGCCTATGAGATGAACGGCGAACCGTTGACGCCCGATCACGGCGCACCGTTCCGGATCGTCGCGCCCCACTGGTACGCCGTCGCCTCGGTGAAGTGGCTCAGCCGGATCGACGTCCTGACCGAGCCCTACACCGGCGAGTTCCAAACCGGCCACTACATCTACCAGTGGCCCGATCGCCCCCACGAACCGGTGACCCTCATGCGCGTCCGGGCCCGCATCACCGACCCCGCTCCCGGCACCGTCCTCCCTCTCGGTCCCCATACCGTCCGGGGCAAGGCCTGGTCGGGCACCGGACCAATCACCCAGGTCGACATCAGCCTCACCGGCGAAGGCGACTGGCACCCGGCACGGCTGGACCCGCCGTCGGGGCCCTACCAATGGCAGGACTGGTCATTCGTCTGGGACAGCAACGACATCGGACGTCACACCCTCCGTGCCCGCGCAACCGACGCCGCGGGCAACGTTCAGCCCGACGTACCGCCGTGGAACCGGCTGGGCTACGGCAACAACGCCATCGAGGTCCTCTTCGTCGACCGACACTGATCGCGGAGGGAACCGGGGCTCGCAGCCTTGGCGCTCCTGGCAGGAGGAGCGGCAGTCGTTGCGGCGACTCGAACCTCAGGCGACGGCGGCTCCTCGTCCTGATTCATCGCTCACTGCGGCGTGCGCGCGCAGGCGCTACCGCTTCCCCCGACCGAACATGCGGCCCAACCGATCGGCCATCGACCTCGTCGGCTTGATGTCGACCAGGTTCGATCCGTCGGGCAGCGGGAGGTGCGCAGCCTGCTGCGCGGAAAGTGTCGTGCAGACGTAGGTGGAGTAGATCGAGCCGATGTGATCGGCGTCGACGAACCGTGTGCCTTCCGACGTCTCGACGACGACGCCGTCGAACACGGAGACCTTCTCGTCGACCAGCACGGCCTGCACCGTGGCGAACCGGTACCCCTCACTCGTCTGCACCGGCGTGCCCGGTCGGAGCGCCGTGTAGGCGATGGGGTGATCGGGCGCGTCAGGCATGCCTCAAGCCTACGGCCGCCCCGCGACGACGGCGATCTCGGCGGCCGGCCATCTCTGCGCCGGCCAGGAGCGTCAGCGCCACCGAGCCGAGCGCGGCGAGGAAGGTGGTGAACTGAGTCTGCTGCTCGATGTGCGCGGAACCGGCGTGTTGCCCACGATCGCGCCGACCGTTGCCTAGTAGCGGTGCCTGGCCATCCGCAGTCCTCCGCGCCGGGGCTGGCCGACATCGAAGTACTGCAGGGCCGGGACCATCTCGGAGGTGACCAGGCCGTGCTCGCCGGTGAGCTCGTCGATCACGTCGAAGGACGACGCAATGCCTTGGGGCGTGTCGACCACGACGGTCACGACCGGGGCGCGACGCCCCCACTGCGTGAACCGGTCACCGTGTGGCTCGTGGTCGCCGTGGTAGCCCCAGACCCCCCGCAGAACGGTGGCGCCGCGCGCCTGGGTCTGACGCAGTCGCCGGATGATCGACCTGTGAACGGGCAGGCCGTCGTGCAGCTGGGACTCGGAGGTGTAGACCATCAGCTTCTGCCACAGGCCCAGGCCGGCGCCGTCGGTGGCCGGTAGCTCGTGAGGGCGGGCGAGGAGCGCACCGTCGCGCTTGCACACGCGCACCCGTTCGACAGTGATCATCGGCCGCCGCAACAGAGGTATGACCTCGGGCAGGACCTCTTCGATGCGTTCCCCGGCGCCGACGGCGAGCAACATCGACGGCACCTCGAGGTTGCGGTCCAAGAACCTGGCTCGCTGGCGGCTGCCGTGGAGCGTGCCGTCGACGCCCAACAGCACCGACGCGCCGGCCACACCGCGACGGTGGAGGAGGTCACAGATCGCCACGTACGCCGGCCGACCTGCCACTCGGTCGTGCCGGCCGACGTACATGGTCAGCTTGGTCGCTTCGTTGAGCTCCTCGGGCATCGGTTCGGGTGTCACGTCCCCACGCATCGCCCAGGCCCGTTCCACCGTCAGCATCCCGCGTGGCTGCAGCTCTGCCAGACGCGGGAGGAGCGCCTCGATACGCGAACGTGAGTCGCCCGCGACCACCATCACCGACGGGTTCTCCGACATCGTCAGCGTCTGGTCGGTGCGCAGATGGTGCCGCAGACCGAACCCGCCCGAGGCACGCAGCACGATGCTCGTGGACACCTCATGCTCCTCGAAGGTGTCCAGGAGGACGTCGGAGAACAATCGCCCGTCGACTCGCAGACGTTCGCCGAAGTAGCTGGTGACCTTCGTCCAGTCGTCGATCACAACCTGCCTCCGACCCACAGACCCAGGGCTGCCGCGGCGACCCCCACGATCAAGCTCACGACGACGTTCTGGGCCGCCCTGGTCGCCTGCCGCTCCTCGGTCAGCCGCTGAGTCTCGAACATCCACGTGCTGAACGTCGTGTAGGCGCCGATCAGTCCGGTCCCGCACACGAAGACCACGTGGGTCGGGGCCGCCGAGCCGTCCAGGACGCCCAGAGCGAACGCCCCGGTCACGTTCACGGCCATCGTCCCGAGCGGCAGCGACGTGGGCACGCGCCGGCTGACGATGCCGTCGAGCAGGAACCGGAACAGCGCGCCGACGCCGGCGCTGACCGAGAAGGCACCCCACAGCACCACGTCAGCTACCACCGGACCACCGCCCGGCGGACCATGGCGGTGGCCAGGTGCAGGGCGAGGAGACCGGCGACCAGGCTCGCCAGCACGTAGGACACCGCGACCGCCCATGCGCCGTGCTCGAACAACCGAACGACCTCGACCTGCATGGTCGAGAACGTGCTGAGCCCAGCACACAGCCCCGTCCCCCAAAAGGGACGCTGAAAGTTCGAGGCCGGCAGCCGCTCCAAGAGCCGGGTGGCGAAGTACCCCAGCATGAACGCCGCCACCACGTTGACGAGGAACGTCGCCCACGGCCAGCCACCGGTGGGGGTGGGAAGCCCCATGCCGACCAGGGCCCGGGCCCAGGCTCCGATGGCACCGCCGACGAAGATCGCGAGCAGCTCGCGCCGGTCATGCCCCACAGCTAGTCACCGTTCTTCGTCCGGCCGCCGTCGACCAACCACACCAGCGTCCCGACCGCCACCCTAGTGGCGCGCGCTCACGCTCGCGTTCGCCGTACCCACACTCACCCGGGCCGGAGGATGGCGTTGAAGTGAGGCTCGACGCTCACCTATCCAGAGACAGGTCCCTCTGGATCCACGAGTGATCTCAACAGGTCTTCCACGTGGTCGAAGTTCGCTTCGAGTCCGTCGTACTTGGTCATGTGGTTGCGGCCGGCCTGGTCACGGAACGCCAGCCTGTACGTCAACGTCGTCACGCCGTCGGTCTCGTGCAGATCCATCGTCTCGACGGCCTCCGCATCCGGCCACCCCTCGAACCGCCAGGTCTGGACGGTCCGGTTCGGCGGCTCGACTTCCAAGAAGGTCCCCCGGAACGAGCACTCGGTTCCGTCGTCGGTCACCATGACGAAGTGGTAGTTGCCTCCCACACGCAGGTCGATCGAGCAGACCGTCACCTCCTCCCCGAACGGAGCGAAGGTCTTGCGCACATGCTCTTCCTTGGTGAACACGTCGAAGACGAGCTGGATCGGAGCATCGAAGAGTCGGGTGTGGACGATCTCGAGATCGTTGGGGAACTCGATGATCGACGACCCGTGCCGATGGGGTGTCACTGCGGATCTCCTTGTCGTTGTAGCTCAATGAGGTAGTCATCGACTCGATCCATGCGGTCGTTCCACGCCTGCTCGTACCGGGACAACCACTCGTGAAAGGGCCGGAGACGCGCGGGTTCCAGGCGGTAGAGCCGATGACGCCCCTCTGCCCGGCAGCTCACGAGTCCGACCTCGCTGAGCACTCGCAGGTGTTTTGACACCTGAGGTTGGGACATCGACAGGTCGTCCACGATCGCGCCGACCGCCTTCTCGCCGGTGATCAGCACGTCCAGGATCTCGCGACGGCGCGCCTCGGCAACTGCGTTGAAGACATCCGACGTCGCGGGGGAGCGGGCCATCGAACCAACATATTCCGATATCGACATATGTCAAGGCCGCAGATGGCTACCGCCAGCCGGCCGCGCCGAGCGCTCGGGAGTTGGGCTCTCAGCAGTGTGGCGTGAACCCGATGCCGGGATCAGGGGCAGCCGTGGACGATGTCACCATGATCGGCCTGACAGGTGTCCGTCCCCGACGAGCCGCGCAGGCTGTCGTCACCGATGCCGTCCAGGGCGTTCAGCGAGTCGTTGTCGGGGCCACCGGTGAGGTGGTCGGCACCGATGCCGGCCAGGAGGGTGTCGTTTCCGGCGCTGCCGAAGATGGTGTCGCTGCCGTTCTGGCCGTCCAGCGTGTCGTCACCTATCCCGCCGGAGAGGCGGTCGCCGCGCTTGCCACCCTTGAGGATGTCGTTGCCGGGACCGCCGGAGAGATGGTCGTTGAGGCGCCCGCCGAACAGCACGTCGTCGCGGTCGCCTCCGCGCAGTACGTCGCGTCCTCGCTGCCCGACCAGTCGGTCTGCTCCCCGGCTCCCGGAGAGGTGGTCGTTGCCCCGGCCTCCGAGGATCTTGTCGGTCCCGTCGTCGCCACAGAGGATGTCGTTGCCGCGCTTGCCCAGGATCCTGTCGTTCCCTCCGAGGCCGGCGATGACGTCAGGCCCCTTGGTCCCCTTGAGGACGTCATTGTGTGAGGTCCCGACGATCGTGGCCCGGTGGCCGGCACAGGTGGCCGAGGGTGCCCCCACGCTCTGGGCCTGTACTCCGACCGAGGCCATCACGAAGACCGCTGACGCGGCCAGACCGGACCATCCAAGACGAGGCATGTGGTTTCCCCCAGGTGTCGCTTCCCGAGCTCGTTGCCCCCAACGGCGAGGACACTGTAGCGCCGCTCACTCGCACCAGCGATAGGGACTTGGGCATACTGCAACCATTGACTTGCAGTCCTTCAGCGGCTTAAATAACTGCAACTCAACGATTGCAGATAGGAGACGATCATGTCCCATGACTACTCGACGACGATCAGCCTCGACCACACCCCTGAGGGCGTGTACGACGCGGTGATCGACGTACGTGGCTGGTGGTCGGAGAAGGTCGTCGGCGACACCACGACCGCCGGGAGCGAGTTCGACTACGCCTACCAGGACGTGCACGACTGCCGCATCCGGGTGACCGAGGCGGTGCCGGGGGAGCGGGTCGAGTGGACGGTCCTGCAGAACCGGTTCTCGTTCACCGAGGACCCCGCCGAGTGGGTGGGCACGCGGATGGTGTTCGAGATCCGGCCGAGCGACCGCGGAACGACGCTGACCTTCACCCACGTCGGGCTGGTCGAGGACCACGAGTGCTACGGCGTCTGTGTCCAGGGCTGGGACTTCTACGTCGGCCAGAGCCTGCGCGAGCTGGTCGAGACCGGCACCGGCCGCCCCAGCACGTTCGACCACCGCACCCGCGACAACGTGGCCGCGGTTCGAGGCTGAGGACGACACCCCACGCCGAGCCGCGATGACGCCGGTGGCAGCATCGAGCCATGCGTACAGCCGTCATCGGAACCGGGATCATGGGGGCCGCGATGGCCCGTTCGCTCGCCCGCGAGGGGCACGACGTGTCGGTCTGGAACAGGACGACGTCGCGCGCGGAGGCGGTCGCCGCCGAGCGCATCACCGCGTGCGGCGACATCGGCGACGCGATGCTGGACGTCGACGTCGTGTTCACGATGCTGTTCGACACCGCCAGTGTGCTCGACGTGACGGGTGAGGTGGTCGGTGCCCTCGGGGCAGACGCCGTGTGGGCGCAGAGCACCACCGTCGGTCCGGAGGGGATGCGTCGGATCGCCGAGGCGGCCGGTGAGGTCCGCGACCGGCTGCTGGACGCACCGGTGCTCGGCACCAAGCAGCCCGCCGAGGACGGCAGGCTCACCGTGCTCGTTTCCGGCGCCTCGGATGCCAGGCAGCAGGCGCGACCGGCGTTCGACGCGATCGGCGCCCGGACCCTCGAGCTCGGCGACCGGCTCGGCGACGCCAGTGCCCTGAAGCTGGTGGTGAACTCCTGGGTGGCCTCACTGTGTGCCGCGACCGCCCAGGCGATGGGTTTCGCCGAGTCGCTGGGGCTCGAGCAGCGGCTGTTCCTGGAGGCGATCACAGGCGGCGCGTCGGACTCGCCGTACGCCCAGGGGAAGGGTGTGCTGATGGCCGAGCGGACCTGGGACGACCCGGCGTTCGCCCTGGACAGCGTCGTGAAGGACGTCGGGTTGATGGTGGACGCTGCGCGGGAGAACGGCTTCCCCGACGATCTCCTGGCCACGCTGCTGGCGCTCTACGACCGAGCCTCCGAGCGCGGGCTCGGTGGCGCGGACATGGCGGCCGTGCGCGCGGCCTTCGACCGCTGATTCCGGCTCACCTCGGCCGCCGCGCCGCCTCCGAGCGCGACGACCTCCGCCGTCGACCGGTGCCCACAGGCCACGCGCGAGGAGATCCACCGCATGGTCATGCCGACCGCGGTCAGTGCCGCCGGCCGAACAGCCAGTAGGCCAGCGAGTTGCCGGGATTGATCCCGATCAACAGGCGCCAGAGCAGCTTGGGGCCGCGGACCTCGTCGTCGCCACGTCGGGCGAGATCGCGGAACGCGAAGGCAGCCGACACGGCCTGCACGGCCACCACGGCGACGACGACTTCCTTGCCAGGCTTCTGCATGCCGCGAGCGTAGCCAGAGCCCCCTCCGCCAGCGTGCGCATGACCTCGATCCGTGGGGGTACGAGCGGGCGTGGTGTTCGACAGACCGCTCCGCGTGTGCCTCGTGAACGAGTGCGAGCTGGTGCACGCAGGACTGACCCAGATGCTGGCCGAGTACGACGACCGGGTGGCGGTGCTGCCGTTCGGGGCCGGACGCGCCGAGACGGCGGACGTGGCTCTGGTCGACCCGTTCACGCGGCGTATCGACGACGACGCGGGTGCCCCGACCACCGTGACCCGGCCGCCCGGGGCGGCGCGCGTCGTCGTCTTCACCTGGGAGTGCCGCGACGGGTTCGTCGAGCGGGCCATGCTCGGCGGGGCCGATGGCTACCTCGGCAAGGAGCTCCCGGCCGTCGAGCTGGTCGCCGCGCTGGAGAAGGTCCACGCCGGTGAACGCATCGTCTCCGTCGCCTTCGGTCAACGCAGCGAGCCGCAGGCGGCGCCCGCGATCGGACTCACGCCACGCGAGGCGCACGTCGTCGCCCTGATCGCCGCCGGCGCGCCGAACAAGGAGATCGCCAAGCGGCTCGGACTCTCGATGAACACCGTCAAGTCGCACATCCGCACGGCGTACCGGGCCATGGGCGTGGGCAGCCGGACCCAGGCCGTGCTGTGGGCCGTCGAGCACGGCGTCACCGCGCCGTGGGTCGCGGTGCGCGACGAGGTCGCCTCCTGACCTGGACCGACGTGTCGGGCGTGGTCACGCGGAGGGTCGAGCCGTCTCCCTCCGCGTGACCGGGGCGGGGGGACCGACCCGGACAAGTCTCTACGACTGGGCGTCGGGGTCCGAGCGGGAGGCGTGCGCAGCCAGGCGGCCGGCGGCGTCGACGAGGAGCGGGTCGAGGCTGTCGTCGCCCTGGGCCGCCAACGCCTCGAGCCCCTTGCGCATGCGCGGGTCCCAGAAGCGCTCGATGTGCCGGGCGATCACCTCGGCCGCCTCGGCGGGCGGCAGGTGCGTGAACTGACGAGCGATGTCGTTGCCCATGCGCGCCTCGGGCCTGATCAGAGAACTCATGAGGCGCCGGTGGGGTGGTTCATGCGTGGGTCTCCGCCGGCTCCCGCGCCTCGGCGACGGCTTCCTCGCCACGGGCGTTGGCGACGCCGACCTGGACCGCGGTGACCTTGTACTCCGGGCAGTTGGTGGCCCAGTCGGAGTTCTCGGTCGTGACAACGTTGGCGCCGGTCACGGGGTGGTGGAAGGTCGTGTAGACGACGCCGGCCGGCATCCGCTCCGAGACCTGCGCGCGCAGCGTCGTGGATCCCACGCGGCTCGACAGGTCGACCAGGTCGCCGGTGGAGATACCGCGCATGTCGGCGTCGGCGGGGTGGATCTCGAGGACGTCCTCGGGGTGCCAGATGTTGTTGGAGGTACGCCGCGTCTGCGCGCCGACGTTGTACTGCGTCAGGATCCGCCCCGTCGTCAGCAGCAGCGGGAACTTCCGGCTGGTGCGCTCGGTCGTCGGGACGAACCAGGTCGGGACAAGGTGACCCTTCCCGCGCACGAACTCGCCGACATGCATCGTCGGTGTGCCCTGCGGGGCGGCGTCGTTGACCGGCCACTGCATCGAGCCCTCGGTGTCGAGTCGGGCGAAGCTCACCCCCGCGAAGGTGGGCGTCGTTGCCGCGATCTCGTCCATGATCTGCGCCGGCGAGTCGTAGGACATCGAGAAGCCCATCGCGGTGGCGATGTCGCAGACCACCTGCCACTCGTCCTTGCCGACCCGGGACTGGAACACCGGTCGGACCCGACCGAGCCGACGCTCGGCGTTGGTGAAGGTGCCGTCCTTCTCCAGGAAGGTGGTGCCGGGCAGGAACACGTGCGCGAAGCGGGCGGTCTCGTTCAGGAACAGGTCCTGCACCACCACGAGGTCCATCGCGCGCAGGGCGGCGTGGACGTGGTTGATGTTGGGGTCTGACTGGGCGATGTCCTCGCCCTGTACGTAGAGCCCGCGGAACGTGCCGGCGAGCGCGGAGTCGAACATGTTGGGGATCCGCAGGCCGGGCTCGGGGTCCAGCCTCTTGCCCCACAGCTCCTCGTAGATGCCCCGGACCTCGTCGCGGCCGACGTGCCGGTAGCCGGGGAACTCGTGCGGGAAGGACCCCATGTCGCAGGAGCCCTGCACGTTGTTCTGTCCACGCAGGGGGTTCACGCCGACGCCCTCGCGGCCGATGTTGCCGGTGATCATGGCCAGGTTGGCCAGGCCCATCACCATCGTGGAGCCCTGCGAGTGCTCGGTGACGCCGAGGCCGTAGTAGATGGCGCCGTTCGGCGCTACGGCGTACAGGCGCGCCGCCGCCCGCAGACTGTCCGGGTCGATGCCCGTCACGCCCGCGGTCTCCTCGGGGGAGTTGGCCGGGTCGCGGGCGAAGGCGAGGTAGTCGTCGACGTCCTCGCAGCGCTCCCGCAGGAACTCCTCGTCGTGCAGACCCTCGGTGACGATGGCGTTCGCCATCGCGTTGATGAAGGCGACGTTGGAGCCCGGCAGCAGTGGCAGGTGGTGGGACGCCTCCACGTGGGGGCTGCGGACCAGGTCGATCCGCCTCGGGTCGGCCACGATCAGCTCGGCGCCGGCCCGCAGGTGTCGCTTCATGCGCGAGGCGAACACCGGGTGGGCGTCGGTCGGGTTGGCGCCGATCAGCAGGATGACGTCGGCCTGCTCGACCGATGCGAAGTCCTGGGTGCCGGCGGAGGTGCCGAAGGTCTGGCTGAGGCCGTAGCCGGTGGGGGAGTGACAGACGCGCGCGCAGGTGTCGACGTTGTTGTTGTCGAACGCCGCGCGCACCATCTTCTGGACGACGTACACCTCCTCGTTGGTGCACCGGCTGGAGGAGATGCCGCCGATCGCGCCGACGCCGTGCTCGGCCTGGATCGACTTGAAACCCTCCGCAACCCTCGCGATCGCCTCGTCCCACGAGACCTTGCGCCACTCGTCGTCGATGGAGTCGCGCACCATCGGCGACATCTGGCGGTCCTGGTGGGAGGCGTACCCGTAGGCGAAGCGGCCCTTGACACAGCTGTGGCCCTCGTTGGCGCCGCCGTCCTTCGACGGGACCATCCGCACGACCTCGGCGTCGGGTCCCTCGCCCTTCACCTCGGCGCGGAACGAGCAGCCGACGCCGCAGTAGGCACAGGTGGTCTCGACCGAGCGGGTCGGCATGCCGAGCTCGACGATGGAGTGCTCCTGCAGCGCGGACGTCGGACAGGCCTGCACGCACGCGCCGCACGAGACGCACTCGGAGCTGAGGAAGTCGGTGCCGCCGGCGCTGATCTTCGAGTCGAAGCCGCGGCCCTCGACGGTGAGCGCGAACGTGCCCTGGATGTCGGCACAGGCCCGCACGCATCGGGAGCAGACGATGCACGAGGAGTCGTCGAACGCGAAGTACGGGTTGGACATGTCGACCGGCTGCGGGTGCGCGACCTGGCCGCGGGACTCCGGCCGGCCGTAGCGCACCTCGGCGGACCCGACCGTTGCGGCCAGCGCCTGGATCTCGCAGTTGCCCCGGGCGCAGCCGTCGCAGTCCTCGGGGTGGTCGGAGAGGTAGAGCTCCATGACGTTGCGGCGGAGCTCACGCACCGTCTCGGTCTGGGTGCTGACGACCATGCCGTCGGCGCACGGTGTCGTGCAGGACGCGGGCACGCCCTTGCCGCCCTCGACCTCGACCAGGCACATCCGGCACGAGCCGAACGCCTTGAGGGAGTCGGTGGCGCAGAGCTTGGGGATGGCCACGCCGGCCTCGGTCGCAGCGCGCAGGACCGACGTACCGGACGGTACGTCGACCTGGCGGCCGTCGATCGTGACCGTCACGGACCGCGTCACAGACTCCGCGTCGCGGATCGCCGGGGTGCCGAAGTCGACCTCGGGATCCCAGATGCTCTGCTGGTCGACGCTCATACGGGTGCTCCGCTCCGTTCGATTTCCTGGGGCTCGAAGTCCTCGGGGAAGTGCCTGATGGCGCTCTGCACCGGCATCGGTGTCAGCCCGCCCATCGCGCACAGCGACCCCTGGGTCAGGGTCTCGCAGAGGTCGTCGAGCAGCACCAGGTTGGCCGCGACGTCCTGCCCGGCGATGATCCGGTCGATGGTCTCCACGCCGCGCGTCGACCCCACGCGGCACGGCGTGCACTTGCCGCACGACTCGATCGAGCAGAACTCCATCGCGAAGCGCGCCATCCGGGCCATGTCGACGGTCTCGTCGAAGACCACGATGCCCCCGTGCCCGAGCATCGCGCCGGACTCGGCAAGGGCCTCGTAGTCCATGGGGACGTCGAAGCCGGACGCCGGGACGTACGCGCCCAGCGGGCCGCCGACCTGCGCCGCCCGGACCGGGCGGCCGGACAGCGCGCCCCCGCCGTACCCCTCCACGAGCTCGCGCAGGGTCACCCCGAAGGGCAGCTCGACGATGCCGCCCTGCTTGATGTTGCCCGCGAGCTGGAAGACCTGGGTGCCGCGGGAGCGGCCGGTGCCGAGCTCGGCGTACGCCGCGCCACCGTCCGCCAGGATCATCGGGACCGCGCACAGCGTCAGCACGTTGTTGACGGCGGTCGGCCGGCCCCAGAGGCCCTTGACGGCGGGGATCGGCGGCTTGGCCCGTACCTCGCCGCGTCGGCCCTCGAGGCTTTCGAGCATCGAGGACTCCTCGCCGCAGATGTACGCCCCTGCTCCGAGGCGAACCTGCAGGTCGAAGGTGAGGCCGGAGCCGAGGATGTTCTGGCCGAGGTAGCCGTGGGTGTACGCCGCGTCGATCGCGCGCCGCAGGGCGGCGACGGCGTGGGGGTACTCGGACCGCACGTAGACGTAGCCCTCGCTCGCCCCGACGGCGTGGGCGGTGATGGTCATGCCTTCGACGAGCGTGAACGGGTCGCCCTCGACGACCATCCGGTCCGCGAACGTCCCGGAGTCGCCCTCGTCGAAGTTGCAGGCCACGAACTTCAGATCGGACCCCGTCTCCAGGACGGTCTTCCACTTGATGCCGGCGGGGAAGCCGGCGCCTCCGCGCCCGCGTAGCCCGGAGTCGGTGACCTCCTGAACCACCTCGGCGGGGGAGAGCGACAGGGCCCGGTGGAGCCCGGCCCAGCCGCCGTGCGCGTCGTAGTCGGCGATCGAGGTCGGGTCGACCACCCCGACGCGAGCGAAGCTCACCCGCCGCTGCGAGGTCAGCCAGGCGTGCTCGTCGACCACCCCGATGCAACCCCGGTGGTTGAGGAGGTCGCTCTGCGACCGTCTCGAAACCACCCCGAGCAGAGCGGGCACGTCGTCCGGGGTCACGTTGGCGTACCCGACCCGGCCGGCGTCGGTGTCGAGCTCGACCAGCGGTTCGAGCCAGAGCATGCCGCGCGAGCCGTTGCGCACGACCTGCGAGCCGGCCGCCTCGAACGCGGCCGCCACCTCGTCGGCGCCCACCGAGACGGCGGCCGCGTCACCGGGGACGAACACTCGGCCAGTCGGAAGCGTCAACGCCATCCCTCCGTGAGCGCGTCGAGCCGTTCGGGCGACAGCCGGCCGTAGAGGCGGCCGTCCAGAGTTCCGGACGGCCCGAGCGCACAGTTGCCGAGGCAGAAGACCTCGGCCACCTCGACATCGGCGCCGAGGCTGCCCGCCCGCGACCGCGTGCCGTCGTACAGCGCCTCGGCCCCGACCGACTGGCACGCCTCGCCGCGACACAACGCGACGGTGTGCGCAGCCGGCGGAGCGGTCCGGAAGTCGTGGTAGAAGCTGACCACCCCGTGCACCTCCGCGACGGAGAGGTTCAGTACGTCGGCGATCGTCTCGACGTCCTCGCGGGCAACGTGGCCGAGCTCCTCCATCACCTCGTGCAGGACCGGCATCAGCGGACCTCGCTCGCCCAGGTGCTGCGACGCGATGGCGCGCACGAGAGTGATCCTGTCGGTGGTGGGCGCGGTCGTCATCGAGCAGCTCCTGGTGTGGCGGTCCTCACCATCGTAGTGCGGCCCGCGACCCCCGACATGACGTGCCACCACTGCCTCGCCGCACGCCCGCGTCGGTCACCGACGAGATCGTCTCCTTGGTCAGGCGCGACCGGCCGCGCGAGCCGCGTCCTGCTCGTCCTTCGCGCCCGCGGTCGACAGCCGCCCGCCCTGGTCCTCCAGGTGCGCGCGGATGAACCAGTGGAAGAGCTCGAGCTGCTCGGTCTGTCCGATGAACATGTCCTGGGTCACCAGGTCGAGGTCGTCGAGCTCGGCGATTCCGTCGCGGTAGCTCCCGACCACGCCTCGGTAGACGAGGTCGAGGGCGCCGAGGTGCTCCTGCGTTCCGGCTCGGCCGAGGGAGTAGTCGTCCCACGTCCGCTCCTCGACGATCGACCCCGGCGTGCCCTTGGGGGATCCACCGAGGGTGGCGATCCGCTCGGCCAGGTCGTCGGCGAATCCGCGTACGGCGTCCACCTGCGGGTCGATCATCTCGTGGACCGCGATGAAGTGCGGACCCACGACGTTCCAGTGCACGTGCTTGAGGGTCAGGTGCAGGTCGTTCATCGCGTGCAGCCGTGACTGCAGCAGCCCGATCACGCGCTCGGCCTGCTCTCGGCTCAGTCCGGGAGTCGTGTAATGGATGTCTTGTCGGGTGGCCATCCCGGCCCCGTACCCCTCTGGCCTGAGAACGTGCGCGTGGCTCACGCCACAGGGCGTCGAGGAGCCGCCCGTACCTGGCCCGGCGCCGCCGCAAGCTCGAGCCCGATGGGGGAGGCCGTTCAGGCCATGAAGCCGAGCGGTTGATAGCTGCCGAGTCCCGGGAACACCTTGGCCGGCGGACGGCCGGCAAACCGCGCTGACACGATCTCGGCCAGCACGTGGCGGTAGTCGGTGGTGACGTGGAGGTCCGACTCCAGGTCGTCGGCCAGCGCCGTAGGTGGCCGAGTTGTCCGCCGCCGCGATCGCCGGCCCGAGGTCTCGCGTGGCCTGCATCGTCGACCGCACCGCTGTGCCCATCGGACTGTGGTCGTGGTCCCACAGCGTGTGCACGGACCGTCGACGCTTGCCGGCGGGGTCGGTGTCCCACTGATCGTCGCCGGCGATGGTGGCGTCGTCCAGCGACCCGACGGTCATCAGAGAGACCGGGCCCGACAGCTCCGTCGGCGGGGGGCCGCCCGTGATCCCCACCCCTGACTGGGCTCCAGTGATGCGCTGACCGCGCGGGAGCCCCCAAACCGACGCGGGAGATGGTCGGGACAGCAGAAACGTACGGCGCTCGGCGCCTCGGGTGGGGTGGATTCGGCAGATTCGGCAGATTCGGGAGATTCGAAGCGAACCGATCGCGCGCGACGAACGTCTGACAGGTTCATCCAGGCTTCACCAGGTCGTGACCACGGCCGGGGTGGGCATCCCGCCTGACAGGGGTTACCGTCGGAGGCACGATGTACGGGGGTGCACTGAAATCTCGGGCAGGGTCGTGGGCACGTGGCCTACGACCCCCATCTGCGCGCATCGGGGTCAGCGTCACCGCCGTTGCGATCCTGGCCGCCGCCTTCGTGGCCGGTGGGCGCCAACCCTCCCGAGAGGTGCTGGCAACCGCACCGGTGCCGGCCGCACCGTCGCCGCCCGCCCCGACGACCGCCCCGGTCCACCTCCCAGACCCGAACGGGCGGGCCGTGCACAGCCCCGCCTCTCCGTCGCAGCCGGGCTCGGACCGCCCCTCCACCCGGGCCAGCGGCATCCCGCCGGTCGCCCTGACGGCGTACCAGCGCTCGGCCGCGGTCATCGACGCCGCCGATCCGTCGTGCCGGCTCGACTGGAGCCTGCTCGGTGCGATCGGCCAGGTCGAGTCGGACCACGGCCAGGTCGGTGGTAGCCGACTGAACGGCCACGGTGTCGCCCACCCGGCGATCATCGGACCCCGACTGGACGGTCGTCACGGCACCTCCCTGGTGCGCGACACCGACGCCGGACGCCTGGACGGTGACCGGCGGTTCGACCGTGCCGTCGGACCCATGCAGTTCCTCCCGTCGACGTGGGCCGCGGTCGCGGTCGACGGCGACGGCGACGGCCGGCGAGACGTCCAGGACGTCAACGACGCGGCCCTCGGCTCCGCCGTCTACCTGTGTGCCGACCACGACAACCTCGCCACCAAGGCCGGGAAGCGCGCGGCGCTGCTGCGTTACAACCACAGCCACGCGTACGCCGCGACCGTGCTGGCGATCGCGCACGCCCTGCACATCAGCAGCCAGTTCCTGCCCTCGACCGACATCTCCGTGCGCTCGGTCTCGTTCAACGGTCCGCTGCAGCTCCACCAGCAGGGGGGTCACCACCGCCACCTGAGGGGCGGGCACCCGACCAACGAGCCGAGCGCCGGCCCCACCCTGCTGCCCTCGCCACCCGGTCCGGTGATCTCCGACCCGATCCCGCCCACCAGCCCGACCACGGGCCCCACCCCGACGCCCACGCCCACCCCCACGCCGACGCCGACTCCCACCCCGACCGGCCCACCGGACCCGACCGACCCTGCCGAACCTCCGGTCATCCCCGACCCGCTCCCGCCCGAGCTGGCCGACCTGACACCCGATCAGGTCGACGCCTACAACGCCGCCTGGGCCGTCTGCGACGACGACCTCACGGCGGGCTGGTCGACGGCGAACAGCCAGCGCGAGGCCCTCACCCAGTGCCTCGCCGACGAGGTCGACGTCACGGTCGACGATCCCGCCCTGCTCACCTTCGTCGACTGGCTGGCCGTCAACGAGGACGCCCCCACCGACTGACGGCCCGCGCCACCCCGGGTGGGTAGAGTCTCCCGACAGCCAGCCCCCGAGTCCGAAGGACCCCGAACCGCCCATGGACGGCTCTGACAGTCGCCCCTCACCGTTCCCCTCGCACTGCTCGGTGACCCGGTGCTGACCGCCTGGCTCCTGCTCGGGGTGTCGGTCCTGCTGGTGATCGCGGCCGGTGTCTTCGTCGCCGCGGAGTTCTCCTTCGTCACCGTCGACCGGTCGAAGGTCGCCCGGGCCGCGGCGGAGGGTGATGCTCCCGCGGCCGGCGTCCTCAAGGCACTCCGGTCGCTGTCGACCCAGTTGTCGGGCGCCCAGGTCGGCATCACCATCACCAACCTCGCGATCGGCTTCCTCGCCGAGCCGGCCATCTCGCGACTGATCTCCGGCCCGCTCGAGAGCGCCGGCGTCGCGGAGCGTGCCGTCGACCCGATCGCGGTCGCGATCGGCCTCACCATCAGCTCCGTGGTGACGATGATCTTCGCCGAGCTGGTCCCCAAGAACCTCGCCATCGCCAAGCCGATGGAGACCGCGCGCGCCACCCAGGGCTTCCAACGCCTCTTCACCGCGGTGATGCGCGGCCCGATCCGGGTCCTCAACGGGTCGGCCAACGCGATCGTGCGCCGGCTCGGGATGGAGCCCCAGGAAGAGCTGCGGTCGGCCCGGTCCTCCACCGAGCTCGCCTCCCTGATCTCCCGCTCGGCCGACGAGGGCACCCTGGACGCCGACACCGCGGAGCTGATGGAGCGGTCGGTCGAGTTCGGCACCCGCACGGCCGGCGAGATCATGACCCCGCGGGTGCGCACGGTCAGCCTCGAGGCCAACGACCGGGCGTGGGCCGTGATCGAGCTGGCCCGGCAGACCGGGCACTCGCGCTTCCCGGTGCTCGACAACGACGACGCGGTGATCGGCACGGTGCACGTCAAGCACGCCGTGGCACTCCCCATCCCGGAGCGCCACACCACCAAGGTCAAGCACCTGATGACCCGGCCGATCGTGGTGCCAGACTCGCTGCGCCTCGACCCGTTGCTCACGTTGCTGCGGGAGGAGGGCCAGCTCGCGGTCGTACTCGACGAGTACGGCGACCAGGCCGGCATCGTGACCATCGAGGACGTGATCGAGGAGATCGTCGGCGACATCGCCGACGAGCACGATCGGGTCGGGGCGCGTGGCCGCCGGCGCCCGGACGGTTCGTGGAGTCTCTCCGGCCTGCTGCGACCCGACGAGGTCGAGGACCTCACGGGCATCGAGCTCCCCGACCACGAGGACTACGACACCATCGCCGGCCTGGTGCTGCAGGTGCTCGGACGAGTGCCCGTGCGCGGGGACGTCGCCGAGGTCCCGGTCCCCGACCGGTCCGACCCCGACCAGCCCGAGCGCCAGGCCCTCGCCGTCCTCACCGTCGAGCACATGGACGGGCTCCGCATCGACCGGCTGTCGCTCCGCCTCCTCGACGGAGGTGGTGAGGCGTGAGCACGGGCACCGCGGTCCTCCTCGCGATCCTCCTGGTCTTCGGCAACGCATTCTTCGTCGCGGCCGAGTTCGCCCTGGTCTCCGCACGTCGTACCCAGATCGAGCCCCGCGCCGAGCAGGGCTCGCGGTTCGCGCGTACGACGCTGCGCGCGATGGAGAACATGTCGCTGGTGATCGGGGTGAACCAGCTCGGCATCAC
>NZ_DASXQG010000103.1:0-12803 GCF_036493135.1 Nocardioides sp.
CCTGCAGTGGCCACCTGCCGACTTCGACGTCGAGGCGCAGCGTCGCCGACTGCTCGAGGAGAGCCCGGTCACGTGATCGAGACCGTTCGGGTGACGCACTACGTCACACCGCTCCGCGAGGGAGGCAGCCTGCCGGGACTCGTCGAGGGCGACGACCTCGGCACCTACGTCTGCAAGTTCCGGGGTGCCGGCCAGGGGGTGCGGGTGCTGGTGGCCGAGGTGATCGTCAGCGCACTCGCCTCCCGGCTCGGGCTGCGCACGCCCGATCTGGTCGCGCTCGACCTCGATCCGGAGATCGCCCGCTACGAGGCTGACGAGGAGGTGCAGGACCTGCTCAACGCGAGCCCCGGACTCAATCTCGGCATCGACTTCCTGCCCGGTGCGTTCGGCTACGAGGGGGAGGCCGGCACGCCACCCGACGTCGCCGCCAAGATCCTGTGGCTCGACGCGTTCATCGCGAACGTCGACCGCACCTGGCGCAACCCGAACCTCCTCCTCTGGCACGGCGACGTCTGGGTGATCGACCACGGCGCGTCGCTGTACTTCCACCACGCCTGGCCGGGCGGCGTCACCGATCCCGCCAGGTTCGCCGCCCAGCCGTGGGACATCGGAGACCATGTGTTCGCCCGGATTGTCGAGCGGCTGCCGGCCGTCGACGCGGCGGTCGACCTGACCGAGGCCGATCTCACGGCGTGCGTGGCCGACGTGCCCGACGTCTGGCTCGAGCCGGTGCCCGGCGCCGAGACGCCCGACGCGCTGCGCACGGCGTACGTCTCGTTCCTGTCCGCCCGCCTCGCCACGCGCGCCTGGCTCCCGGGAGCGTCGGCCGCATGACCGCGATGCCCTACCAGTACGTCGTGCTCCGCTGCGTGCCGCGGGTCGACCGCGAGGAGTTCGTCAACGTCGGCGTCGTCGTCTACTGCGAGGAGGCGTCGTACCTCCAGGCGGCATGGATCGTCGACCGTGAGCGACTCGTGGCGTTGGCATCCGGGCTCGACGTCGACGCGGTCTGCGAGGGCTTGGAGTTCGTTCGCGGCGTGTGCGCCGGGGACGAGTCGGTCGGGGCGGTGGCCCGCCAGCCCACGGGTCAGCGGTTCGGGTTCCTCAAGGCGCCACGCAGCACGGTGCTCCAGCCGGGGCCGGTGCACGGTGGAGTGACCACCGACCCGGCCCGCCAGCTGGAGCACCTGCTGGAGAAGTTCGTCGGTTAACGCTGACCCGTCAGAAGCGTGCAGCCTCAGAGCGCTGACCCGTCAGAAGTTCACGCCGTACGACGCCGACCCGGCAGAAACGTGCGTTCGATTCTGCCGGGTCGCGGCTTTCTGGTGCTCTTTTCTGACGGGTCAGCGCATGTGGCCGCTTCTTTCTGACGGGTCAGCGGAGCGGACCTAGACCTAGACCGGCACGAGCTCGACCGCGCCGACGGCGTAGCGGGCGAGGATCGTGCGGGCCACTGCTTCGTGTACGCCGAGCGGCTCGCCGACGGCGACGGCACCGGCCTCGAGCGCGAGCTCCTTGGCCCGGTCGGGCAGGAAGCCCGGGGCCAGGAACAGCGAGGCGACCGCGATGTGCCGGCGACCCTCCTTGCGGAACGCGCGCACGGCCTCACCGGTGGCCGGGGGAGCGGCCGAGGCGAACGCCGCGGTGACCGGCAGCTTGTGGTGGGTGCCCCAGAGCCGGGCCAGCCGCGCCACGGCCTGGTTGGCCAGCGGATCGCTCGAACCGGCCGCGGCCAGCACCAGCGCGTCGAGCTCGCGCACGCGCAACGCCTTGAGCGCCTCGCGCATCCGGACGTCGAGCACCTCGAGGAAGCAGGTCTCGAGCCCGAGGATCGAGGTCGCGCGGACCTGGACGTGATCGTGGCGGGCGTCCGCCTCGGCCACGGCGGCCGGGACGTCGACCTTGGCGTGGAAGGCATCGGTCAGCAGCAGGGGGACGACCACGACCTCCTCGAACTTCGCGCGCGCGAGCTTGTCCACGACCGTGTTCAACGACGGCTTGGACAGGTCGAGGAACCCGGTCTCGATCCTCAGGTCGGGGCGCAGCACGCGGACCTCGTCCACGAGCGCCTTGATGGTCGCGGCGGACCGCGGGTCACGGCTTCCGTGAGCCAGGGCCACCAGTGCAGGAGCAGTCATCAGCGCGGCCTCCTCTCGTTGTCTCTCATCTCTGGTGTGGCGTCATCGACGACGTTGTCGATCGGGATCGGGTGGTGGGTCATGAGTGGATCCCGCACTCGGTCTTGTGCGTGCCGGCCCACCGCCCGCTGCGCGGGTCCTCGCCGGGAGCGACGCGGCGTGTGCACGGGGCGCAGCCGATGGACGGGTAGCCGTCGTAGACCAATGGGTTGACCAGGACGCCGTGCTCGGCGGCGTACCTCTCGACGTCGGCGTCGGTCCACCGCGCGAGCGGGGACACCTTGACCTTCGACTTCTTGGCGTCCCAGCCGACCACCGGGGCGATGATCCGGTTGTGGGTCTCCGCGCGACGCAGGCCGGTGGCCCAGGCGTCGTAGTCCTGGAGCGCCTCGTTGAGGGGCTGCACCTTGCGTAGCGCGCAGCACAGGTCGGGGTCGCGACGGAACAGCTCGGGCCCGTACGCCGCATCCTGGTCAGCGACCGACTGGACCGGGGTGATCGGGATCAGGGTCACGTCCATCGTGGCGCCCACGGCGTCGGCAGTGCCCACCGTCTCGGCGAAGTGGTACCCGGTGTCCAGGAAGACCACGTCGATGCCCGGCGCGACGCGCGAGGCGATGTCGGCCAGGACGGCGTCGGCCATCGACGAGGTGATGCAGAAGCGGTCGCCGAACGTCGCGACGGCCCACTCGATGATGTGCTCGGGCGGGGCGAGCTCGAGCTCGGCGCCGACGTGCGAGACCAGCTCCCGCAGCTCCTCGGGGCTCCGGCCGGCGGTGTGGGTGCCGCGGAAGGCCCGCGCCCGGCTCGTGGTGAGGGCGGTCATCGGCTCACCCCTGAGGGTCGGACGAGCCCGAGCAGCTTCAGCGAGAACGCGCGCAGGCAGGCCCGGCACTCCCATTCACCTGGGGCAGAGCCACCGTGCGGGTCCTCGTGCGGCCGGAGGTCCTCGTTGCCGCAGTAGGGGCAGTGGAACGGAACCGCGCGCTCCGTCATGAGGCGGCCTCCAGCCCGGGGCTGACCAGCGTCTTCTCGCCCCGGAGGAGCTCCTCGTCGGCCCGGGCGACCCAGGTCGCGAACGACTCGTCGCTCTTCCGGTCGACCAGGAAGTTCGACACCACGGTCGTCACGTAGTCGTCGAGCCCGGCGCTGGTCACCTTGTGCGTCCGGAGCTTGCGGCCGAAGTTCGCCTGCAACCCCGTGGCGCCGCCCAGGTGCACCTGGAACCCCTCGACCTGGCGGTCGCCGTCCATCACCAGCTGGCCCTTCAGCCCGATGTCGGCGACCTGCGTGCGGGCGCACGCGTTCGGGCAGCCGTTGACGTTGACGGTGATCGGGACCTCGATGTCGGGGAACCGGCGCTCGAGCTCGGCGACCAGGTCGCGGGCGCGGTTCTTGGTGTCGACGATCGCCAGCTTGCAGAACTCGATGCCCGTGCAGGCCATGGTGTTCTGCCGCCAGGCCGACGGGCGTGCCGAGAGGCCGATCGCGTCGAGGTCGTCGAGCAGGTCGTCGAGGAGGGCCGGCTCGACGCCCACCAGCACGATCTTCTGGTACGGCGTGAGGCGCGCGCCGGCGACGGCGTACCGCTCCATCAGGTCGGCAAGCCGAACGAGCAGCGAACCCGAGACCCGGCCGACGGTCGGTGCGATCCCGACGTACACCTTGCCGTCGTGCTGTGGGTGGACCCCGACGTGGTCGCGGTGCCCGGCCGGCGACGACGGCGACTCGCAGGAGACCAGTGGACGCCCGAGGTACTCGTTCTCGAGCACCTCGCGGAACTTCTCGATACCCCAGTCGGCCACCAGGAACTTCAGCCTTGCCCGCGAGCGCAGGCGCCGGTAGCCGTAGTCACGGAAGATCGATGCGACGCCTTCCCAGACTTCGGCGACCTCCTCGAGCGGGATCCAGACGCCGGCCCTCTGCGCCAGCATCGGGTTGGTCGAGAGGCCGCCGCCGACCCAGAGGTCGAAGCCGGGTCCGTGCTCGGGGTGCACGGTCCCGACGAAGGCGATGTCGTTGACCTCGGGCGCGACGTCGTGGCTCGGGTGCCCGGTGACGGCGGTCTTGAACTTGCGCGGCAGGTTCGAATACGCCGGGTTGCCCAGCGCGCGGGCGGCGATCTCCTCCAGCGCGCTGGAGCCGTCGATGATCTCGTCGGCCGCGATCCCCGCGACGGGGGAGCCGAGGAAGGGTCGCGGCGAGTCGCCGCAGGCCTCGACGCTGGAGAGCCCGGCATCGTCGAGGCGCTGCCAGATCTCGGGCACGTCCTCGATCCGGATCCAGTGGTACTGGACGTTCTCGCGGTCGGTGACGTCGGCGGTGTCGCGGGCGAAGTCGACGCCGATCGAACCCAGCGCCCGCACGGTGTCGTGGCTCAGCAGCTTGCCGTCGGAGCGGACCCGGAGCATGAAGTACTCGTCGTCCAGCTCCTCCTCCTCGAGCATCGCGGTCTTGCCGCCGTCGAAGCCGGGCGCGCGCTGGGTGTACAGGCCCATCCATCGGAAGCGGCCGCGCAGATCGGCCGGGTCGATCGAGGCGAAGCCGCGCTTGGAGTAGACGTGCAGGATCCGGTCGCGGACGTGGAGCGGGTCGTCGTCCTTCTTGGACTGCTCGTTCTTGTTGAGCGGCTCGGTGTAGCCGAGTGCCCACTGGCCCTCGCCGCGCTTGGGGCGCGGGATCGAGGTCAGGGTGGCCGGAGACGGCTGGAAGCGTAGGTCAGGCATGAGGTGGTCGGTCCTTGGCTGGTCCGGAGCTGAGGGCCGGCGCGACGGTGGGCGCGGCGTTGTCAGCGGAGGGGGGCGGTGGTCAGCGAGGCCAACAGATCATGCTGCGCGTACGACCGAGGTCCACGTGGCGACGTACCACGAGGTGCATCTCGTACGCGACGGTGATCATGGAACGAGTCTCAGGGAGTGGACGGCGGTTCCACAAACCGGAATCTCGAGGAGTGAGACACCAGATCACGATGTGAGACGCGGTGACGCCGAATGTCAGGCACCGTCGGCGTACGCCGTGAGGTCGGCCTGCAGATCGTGGTAGGGCACGGACGCGGGGAGCGTCGAGCCGTCGCGCACCGCGGCGGCCGCCTCGACAGCCACGGCCAGGGCGGCGCGGTAGGGCAGCGAGCCGGTGCTGACGCGGCGTACGCCGAGCGCGGCGAGGTCGGCGAGGGATCGTCCGGGCACGGGCAGCAGGTTGACCGGCACCGACAGCGCAGCCGTGATCGCCAAGATCGCGTCCGGCTCGGCGAGACCCGGCACGAAGATCCCGTTCGCCCCTGCCGCGACGTACGCCGTCGCCCGGGCAAGCGTCGCCTCCACGGTCTCGTCCTGGTGGAACCAGTAGGTGTCGACGCGGGCGTTCACGAAGACCTCCGGCGCCGCCTCCTTCACCGCCGCGACCTTGTCGGCGAGGACGCTCGGGTCGACCAGGCGCCCGGCGGCGCTGTCCTCGAGATTCACCCCGGCGACCCCCAGGGTCCCCAGCTCGGAGACCAGCGCCGCCACCCCGCCCGGGTCGTCGGCGTAGCCGTCCTCGCAGTCCACGCTGACCGGGACCGGGAGTCGCGCGAGGTCGCGCGCCAGCGCCAGGTTCGCCCCGCGAGTCGCCCGGCCACCGTCGGGGACGCCGTGGCTCGCGGCCACGCCGAGACTGGTGGTCCCGATCGCCGGGTAGCCCGCGGCCACGAAGGCGAGAGCCGAGGCGACGTCCCAGGCGTTGGGCAGAAGCAGGGGGAGCGGGCCGCCGTGCAGGTCGGCGAACTCGGTCATGTCTCCACCATCTCACCCCACGGGAGCTTCGGCCGGCACCGAAGCGCACGGCCGGTCGGCATGACTACATTGAGCCGCATGAGCGACGAGACCCTGGCCAAGACCGCCTCGACCGCGTACGACGCGGCCCTCGAGGTGATCGCGACCGTCGAGCCACGGATCGCCGAGGCCACCCGTCAGGAGCTCGCGGACCAGCGCGCGTCCCTGAAGCTGATCGCCAGCGAGAACTACGCGTCCCCGGCCGTGCTGCTCACGATGGGCACCTGGCTCTCCGACAAGTACGCCGAGGGCACGATCGGGCACCGTTTCTACGCCGGGTGCCAGAACGTCGACACCGTCGAGTCGGTCGCGGCCGAGCATGCGCGCGAGCTGTTCGGCGCGCCGTACGCGTATGTCCAGCCGCACTCCGGCATCGACGCCAACCTGGTCGCCTACTGGTCGATCCTGGCCCACCGCATCGAGACCCCGGGACTGGAGAAGCTCGGCGCGAAGAACGTCAACGAGCTCAGCGAGGCCGACTGGGAGACGCTGCGGCACGAGTTCGGCAACCAGCGGCTGCTGGGCATGTCGCTCGACGCGGGCGGTCACCTCACGCACGGCTTCCGGCCGAACATCAGCGGCAAGATGTTCCACCAGCAGCAGTACGGCACCGACCCGGAGACCCAGCTGCTCGACTACGACGCGGTACGGGCGAAGGCGAAGGAGTTCCGGCCGCTCGTGCTCGTGGCGGGCTATTCGGCGTACCCGCGCCGGGTGAACTTCGCGAAGATGCGCGAGATCGCCGACGAGGTCGGCGCGACCCTGATGGTCGACATGGCTCACTTCGCCGGACTCGTTGCCGGGAAGGTGTTCACCGGTGACGAGGACCCCGTCCCGCACGCCCACGTCACCACCACGACGACCCACAAGTCGCTGCGCGGTCCCCGCGGCGGGCTGGTGCTCGCGCAGGAGGAGTTCGCGGCCGACGTCGACCGCGGCTGCCCGATGGTTCTCGGCGGCCCGCTGTCGCACATCATGGCCGCGAAGGCGGTCGCGCTGGCCGAGGCCCGGCAGCCGTCGTTCCATGCCTACGCCCAGGCCATCGCCGACAACGCCAAGTCCCTCGCCGAGGGTTTCCTGAAGCGAGGCGCGAAGCTCGTCACCGGAGGCACGGACAACCACATCGTGCTGCTCGACGTCACGGGGTTCGGCCTGACCGGCCGCCAGGCCGAGTCGGCGCTGCTCGACTCCGGCGTCGTCACCAACCGCAACTCCGTCCCGGCCGACCCGAACGGCGCCTGGTACACCTCCGGCGTCCGCCTCGGGACGCCGGCGCTCACCACCCGCGGCTTCGGGGCCGACGAGTTCGACAAGGTCGCCGAGCTGATGGTCGAGGTGCTGTCGAACACCCAGCCCGGTACGACGAAGGCGGGCGGGCCGTCGAAGGCGACGTACCAGCTCGCCGACGGCGTGGCCGACCGGGTCAAGGCGTCGAGCGCCGAGATGCTCGACGCCCACCCGCTCTATCCGGGGCTCGATCTCGCGTAGGCGGAGGGGACGCAGTCCCCACCGCCGTACGCGAGGGAGCGACGCAGCGAGCTTGCTCGCAAGGCGGCCTGACGCTCTGCGAGCTCGCTCGCAAGGCGGCCTGACGTTCACCCGACCGTGGGTGTCGCCCGGTCCACGATCGTGCGCAGTTCGGAGACTCCCGAGGTCAGCGCACCGTAGGTGCCGTCGTACGACGTGCCGAGCCGCGATCCGCAGAACGCGTCCGCCACCTCGGCCGGGGCGAACCGCACCAGCAGGGCCCCCTGCAGGCAGGCCGCCATCCGCCCGGCCAGCCGTCGGGCGCCGACCTCGGCGGCGCCGGTGTCGCCGAGCAGGGCAAGGGTGTCGTCGACGGCGTGGTCCAGCCGCCCATCCCCGCCCCGAGCGTGGCCGACCTCCGTGATCCAGGCGCTGAGCACCTCCGGCTCGCGGCCGAGCGCACGCAGGACGTCGAGCGCGTTGACGTTGCCAGAGCCCTCCCAGACCGAGTTCAGCGGCGCTTCGCGGTAGCGCAGCGGCAGCCCGGACTCCTCGACGTACCCGTTGCCACCGAGACACTCCAGCGCCTCGGCCACGAAGCCGGGCGTGCGCTTGCAGACCCAGAACTTCGCCAGCGGGAGCGCGATCCGGCGCAGCGCCGACTCGTGGGGGTCGTCGGCGGCATCGACCGCCGCGGCCAGCCGGACCGCCAGTGCGGTGGCGGCCTCGACTTCGACCTGGAGGTCGGCGACCACGTTCTGCATCAGTGGCTTGTCGGCGAGCACCCCACCGAACGCCGAACGGTGCGCGACGTGCCAGGCCGCCTCGTTCAGGGTGTGCCGCAGCAGGGCCGTTGAGCCGAGGACGCAGTCGAGACGCGTCGCGGCCACCATCTCGATGATCGTGCGGACCCCGCGTCCCTCGTCGCCGAGCCGCATCCCGAGCGTGCCGTCGAGCTCGAGCTCCGCCGACGCGTTGGCGCGGTTGCCGAGCTTGTCCTTCAGCCGGGCGATGTCGATCGGGTTGCGGGTGCCGTCCGGCAGCGCCCGCGGTACGACGAAGCAGGTCAGGCCGCCGGGCGCCTGCGCCAGCACCAGGAAGACGTCGTTCATCGGGGCGGAGGTGAACCACTTGTGGCCGTGCAGCGTGTACTCACCCTCGGCCGAGATCGGCCGGGCCTCGGTGACGTTGGCGCGGACGTCGGAGCCGCCCTGCTTCTCGGTCATGCCCATCCCGGCCAGCGCGCCGCGC
Source organism: Nocardioides sp. (assembly GCF_036493135.1). Lineage (GTDB taxonomy): Bacteria > Actinomycetota > Actinomycetes > Propionibacteriales > Nocardioidaceae > Nocardioides. The sequence goes on from NZ_DASXQG010000103.1 coordinate 8,669, forward strand.
TTGTCTGCCACCGGCCGGATCCCCGGGTCGTACGTCGTCGCCGTCAGCGCCGGCGTCCACTCCTTGGCCAGTGCCGAGTAGGCGGGGTCCGCCCGCAGCGCCGGGATCGCGGCGTACGTCATCGAGATCGGGCAGCCGTGCGCCGGGTCGGTGTGCGACCACGCCATGAACCCCGCGGCCCGGCGTACGTGCGCGGTCGTGGAGCCGTCCGCCTGCTGCTCCCAGGGCGCGGCCTGGAGCCCGTACCCGACGGCCCGCTCCATCAGCCAGTGCCACGAGGGATGGAACGCGACCTCGTCGACCCGGTTTCCGTAGCGGTCGTACGTCGTGAGCTCCGGCTCGTGCCGGTTGGCGAGCCGGCCGTGCTCGCGGGCCTCGGCCGTCCCGGCCTGTGCGCCGAGGGCCATCAGATCGTCCACGACCGCATTGCCGGCATGCCGGGTGACGGCCTCGACCAGCGCGGCGTCGGACGTGACCACGTTGTGACCGGCGAGCGGCGGGGGTTGGTTCGCGGCTGCCCGGATGCGGGTAGGCATGTGGATACCGTAGACACCATGCCGGGTCCCGAGCCGCCGCGGCCCGCGGACGCCGCGGGCCGCTCCGGCTTCGGGTGGCCCTTGTGGGTGATCCACGCCCGAGAGATCGGCTGGCGCCTCGTGGTCTCGACCGTCGGCTCGTCGATGCGCCACCGGGTGACCGGCTTGGCGGCCGAGGCGGCGTTCTTCACCGTGTTGTCGGTGCCGCCCCTGATCTTCGCGCTCGCCGGTGCCATCGGCTACGTCACCCAGTCTTTCAGTCCCGACCAGGTCGAGCACGTCCGCACCGCGATCCTCGATCTGGCCTCCCGCTTCCTGACCGACTCAGCGGTCGACAACGTCATCCGGCCGACGATCAACGACGTACTGCGCGGCGGACGCTTCGACGTGATCTCGGTCGGTTTCGTACTGGCGCTGTGGTCGGGGTCGCGTGCGATGCACGTCTTCGTCGAGACGATCACGATCATGCACGGGCTCGGCGGGCACCGGGGGATCGTGAAGACGCGGGCGCTGTCCTTCAGCCTCTACCTGCTGGCGATCGTCACCGGGGTGATCGCCCTCCCGCTGGCGGTGGCCGGGCCGCGCCTGATCCATCAGTGGCTGCCGAACCGGGCCGACTTCCTGGTCAGCTTCTACTGGCCGGCCGTGCTGATCGCCTCCATCTTCTTCCTGGCCACGCTGTACCACGTCTCGATCCCGGTCCGGACCCGGTGGCGGGTCAACCTGCCGGGCGCGGCGTTCGCCCTCGGAGTCTGGTTGCTCGGGAGCTTCCTACTGCGTGAGTTCCTCACCGTCACCGCCGCGGACTCCAGGTCGATCTACGGCCCACTCGCCGCGCCGATCGCCGTCCTGTTGTGGCTCTACATCCTCTCGATCGCCGTCCTCGTGGGCGCCGCGCTGAACGCGGCGTGCGACACCGTCTTCCCCGAGCAGCGCACCACACAGGCCCGGTCGGAGCTCGGCCGACGGCCTCCGCACCCGCGGTCCGGCGACGACGGGCCGGGTGGGTCCGTGGACTAGATTCGGCGCGTGCCGCCCGAAGAGGACCAATCGAGCCACGGGCATGTGATCCTGCCGGAGCCGACGCGGTCGCCGTGGTGGTCACTCGGTCGCCGGCTCCTGATCGGCGTCGGCATCATCGCGTTCACGGTGCTCCTGGTCTGGATCGATCGCGGCGGTTACCGCGACAACAACGACCCACCCGGGTACCACATCGACCTCATCGACGCGCTCTACTACACGACCGTCACCCTGAGCACGACCGGGTACGGCGACATCGCACCGGTGGCGCCGCACACCCGGCTCATCAACGCCTTCATCATCACGCCGCTGCGCATCGCGTTCCTGGTGCTGCTGATCGGCACCACGCTCGAGGTGCTGGCGACCCAGGGCCGCCGGATGTTCCGCATCGCACGCTGGAGGAGTCACATGACCGAACACGTGGTGATCGTCGGATACGGCACCAAGGGCCGCAGCGCTGTCGACACGCTCGTCAACAACGGCATCCAGCGCCAGTCGATCGTAGTGGTCGACAAGGGCGGCGCCGCGGTGTCCGACGCCCACGCCGACGGGCTCGCCGTGGTCACCGGCGACGCGACGCGCAGCGGGGTCCTGCAGCGCGCCGGTATCGAACAGGCGAGCCAGGTGATCATCACCACCGACCGCGACGACTCCAACGTGCTGTCGACACTGACCGTCCGGCAACTGAACCCGAACGCCTACATCGTCGCCTCGGTCCGCGAGCACGAGAACGCCTCACTGATGCGGCAGTCCGGGGCGAACTCCGTCATCACCTCGTCGGACGCCGTCGGCCGGTTGCTGGGTCTGTCGTCGCTCTCGCCCACCCTGGGCACGGTGATGGAAGACCTGTTGACGTACGGCGAGGGGCTCGAGGTCGCCGAGCGCGACCTGCTGGTCGCGGAGGTCGGTCAGCAGCCGCAGTCGCTGCCGGACCAGGTGATCGCGGTCGTCCGCGACGAGAACGTCTACCGCTACTTCGACCCGACCGTCACCCAGCTGGCCCGCGGCGACCGGCTGATCGTCGTACGACCCGCGCGGGAGCTGCCTTGGGCACCACGTCCCGGCACGCACGGCGAGGAGACCGACTCCGAGGACGCCTGAGCCGGGTCCGGACCTGCGAACGCGCCTCGCTCGGCCCGAGTGGCGAGGCGCGTTCCCCGGCACGGGGGTCCGGGACGGACGCCTGCGTCGAGAAGACGTGCCCGGCGGCCGCAACCGCAGTCAAGGGGGCGTGCAGAGGGTTGTCATCACCCTTCTGAGTGAGTACGGCGCGCCTGGCCCCGCGGCGCGCGGGAGTACCCCCGGCGCCGCGAGGCAGCACCCTCGCATGGGTTTCGGGCGCCAATGCCTAGACCTGGCTTTACCGGACTCGTGACGCGATGCGGGCCCGATCAGGGCGCTTCGGCACGATTTCTTGTCCGAATGCGCGTCACGACCACGAAATCCCCCCGTCTGTCTGAACGGGGGACCAATCTGCTCGCTCCGGCCTTGCGGTCGGTACTGCGGGCACGAGTGCACCCCCGACGAACTGGCCCGGGAGCGTGTGCCCGGGCCGGAGGGTGGCTCGATTCCCCGTATCGGGCCACTGAGGGGTGGCCGTTCAGCACCGGGGAGTCCTGGCGGCCACTCCTCACCTCATGGGTTCGCGGCCGGCCCTCTCGTAGCCAGACTTGCCCCGCGTCGTTGGACAGATGTGTGCGCCCCACGGCGTCATGGGGCTGCCGCGGGGCGCACGCCCCTCGCCCTAGATTCGAGGAGCACCACCAGCGTAACGGTGCCGCACGCCGGCGCCACACACGATGCGGTGACCGCCGTGATGACCTTCGTGAGCCCACCGAGCTGGCTGGGACGCCGGGGTGCCTCCTTGAGCGTGCGGTCAGGAGGAGATGCCGGTCTCGGGTGCGCCCTCGGGTTCGTTGTGGGTGAAGAAGGAGACCTTGCCGTCGGCCTCGAGGACCGCGAGCTCCACGTCGGCGATGCTGCGGATGCCCTGCTGGCGAGCGGTCGCCAGGAGATCGGCCGTGGAGAGTCGCTGCTGTCGCGTGGGTGTCGGCAGGATCTCGCCGTCACGGACGATGACCAGCGGTTTGCCGTTGATCACGGGTCGCGTGCGCGGGAAGCGCCACTGGGTCCAGTTCAGGACGACGGTGAGCACGGCGAAGACGGAGATGGCCAGGACGCCGGAGGTGACGGAGTAGTCCTGCTGGGTCACGGCCTGCTGGATCAGGTCCCCCATGGTGACGTAGAGCAGCAGCTCGAACGTGCTGAGCTCACCCAGGGTCGAGCGGCCGACAGCCCGCGTGACGGCCCACAGGAACAGGAACATCACGACGGCGCGAATCACGATCTCCACAGGTCACACTCCTTCGGGTGATGGGGGTCACGGCGCCAGGCGCGTGCGGTAGTCGATCCACACCGCGGGTCTGCCCTGCTCGAGCAGGGCGACCCTGGCCGACTTGCCCTGCTGGCTCGCGGGCTGGATGTAGGCGTCGTAGTAGACGACGAAGGTGTCGCCCGGTGGTGCCTCGAAGGTCAGGTACAGGGTGGTTCCGTCCCGCGTCTCGTCGGACGGGTTGGGG